>NZ_JBVHNK010000006.1:0-355308 GCF_055556615.1 Pseudomonas sp. PME37.24/025 | reverse complement strand
AAATTGAAGCCGTTGGCCTGGCCCAGCGCCCGGTACTCGCTCTGGCTGTAGGTGTAGCTCAGGTTCCACCAGCCAAACGGTAGGTTGTAATAGAGCATGCCATTGCGCGAGGTTTTCTGATGGTCGCTGATGGCATCGTGGCCGCCGCGCAAGGCCAGTTGGTCAGCCAGGCCCAAAGGGCTGTCCCAGTCCAAGGCGGTTCCCCATTGCTGCTCGCCGGTGCTTTTCTGCCCATCGTTATGCCGCGACAGGCCGACGCGCCAGGGTTTCTGCGGGGTGTTTTTGACCAGCACTTCGCTGCCACCGATGTTCTGCCCTGGTGTCAGTTCCATTTGCGCATCGTTGGATGGCAAACGGTTCAGTTGATCGACCATCTGTTCGATCTCCCGCAGGTTGACCAAGTCGCCGGCCTTACCGGGAAACGCCATCGCCAACTCGCGGTCCGACAGTTTGCTGTTTTCGGCGCCTTTCAAGCCTTCGAGTCGCCCTTCCACTACCAGCACACTCAAATGCCCGCCGGACAAATCCTGCTGCGGTAGATAAGCGCGGCTGGTGACCAGGCCTTTTTCGAGATAGTGGTTGGTGATGACCTTGAGCAACTGGTTAAGCTGCGGCACGCCCAGGCACTGGTTGAGAAAGGGCTTGAGCAGGCGTTGACGCTCGCCCTCGGACAGGGCATCGGCGCCCTTGAGCTCGATGGTCTTGATCGGGAAGCAACGGCTGTCGGTAGGGGCCGTCGGCTGGGTAGGCTTCGCCTCCTTGCCGGGCAGGTCCTTGAGCTCCTCAAGACGTCGGCGCTGTTCTTCGAGCAGGCGGTCCTGACGCTCACGGATCAGGTCCGTGTCACCGGGGGTTGGCGCAGCATAAGCGAGCGTTAGCGGAGAGAGGCACAGCAAAGCCAGGCACAACCTCGCCCAATGGGCGGGTGAGAACATGTTCGATCCCTCGATACGGAAATGACAGCAAGCTCGCGAGCGGACGAATAGCCATATACCGGCTTACTCCCACAAAACACTCACGTTGCTGATGCGCAAAAACTACGCGCACACCAGACCCCGCATATCGTTTTCGGTTCAAGAGAGCGGAAACTTTCTTACTAAAAAAAGAGACGTATCTCACAGGACGCGTCTGAAATTACGACAGAAACGACTTTTTAGACTGAACAAGGCAGATCTTTTCACGGCGGCTGAGCTACCGCTCCAGGCGTGACATTTGAATTGGTGGCAGGGATGTAGAAGGGATGATTTCAAAACGCAAGAAGGTTCTGCTGCGATCACGGTCGTACACGAATACCCAAGAGCCCGCCATCAAGCGGGCCTTTCTGTACCTGATTTGCTCATGCCAACAGTGCCGTATCGCCTCAAAACAGCATGGCTTGAGTAGTACAATCGAGTAGTACAACCGGAAAACAAAAAGCCCCGTAACTCATTGAGTTACGGGGCTTTTCTATGTATGGCGGAGAGATAGGGATTCGAACCCTAGGTACCGGTGAAGGTACAACGGATTTCGAATCCGTCCCATTCGGCCACTCTGGCATCTCTCCAACGGCGCGCATCATAACAACACTTTTGCCGGAAGCGAACCCCCTAAGCGAAATTTTTCCGTGCTATCAGATGCTTGCGTCGATTACAGCGGTACGCCCAGACGGTTGGCGACTTCTTCGTAGGCTTCGATGACGTCACCGAGGCCCTGACGGAAGCGGTCCTTGTCCATTTTCTTGCCGGTGGCCTTGTCCCACAGACGGCAGCCGTCCGGGCTGAACTCGTCGCCCAGGACGATGGAGCCGTCGGAGAAAACGCCGAATTCCAGTTTGAAGTCGACCAGCAGCAGGCCAGCGTCGTCGAACAGTTTGCTCAGGACTTCGTTGACCTTGAGCGACAGTTCTTTCATGCGAACCAGTTGCTCGGCGGTGCCCCAACCGAATGCCACGACGTGGGATTCGTTGATGAACGGGTCGCCCTTGGCGTCGTCCTTCAGGAACAGTTCGAAGGTGTAAGGGTTGAGCTTCATGCCTTCTTCGACGCCCAGGCGCTTGACCAGGCTGCCGGCGGCATAGTTACGCACGACGCACTCGACCGGGATCATGTCGAGTTTCTTCACCAGGCATTCGTTGTCGCCCAGCAGTTTGTCGAATTGAGTCGGCACGCCGGCTGCTTCGAGTTTCTGCATGATGAAGGCGTTGAACTTGTTGTTCACCATGCCTTTGCGGTCGAGCTGCTCGATGCGCTTGCCGTCGAACGCCGAAGTGTCGTTGCGAAACAGCAGGATCAAGCGGTCAGCGTCGTCGGTCTTGAAAACCGATTTGGCTTTGCCGCGGTAGAGTTCTTCACGTTTTTCCATGATGGGCTCCGCTTGCTAAGTAGGTGGGCTAGGCGATGTGTCGCCAGTCGAGCCCTGAATCTTGATCGGCCAGTTGCAGCCAGTCCGGGTCGCACCCGAGGGTGTCGACAAAACATTGCCGGGCCAGCTGCGGCAGGTTGTTCTTGCTGCTCAGATGGGCCAGGACCAGGTGTTGCAGGCCCTGCCAGCCCAACTCGGCCACCAGGAATGCCGCCTGATGGTTGTTCAAATGTCCCAATTCACCGCCCACCCGCTGCTTGAGAAAGTACGGGTAATGACCGCGAGCCAGCATGTCACGGCAATGGTTGGACTCGATCATCAATGCATCGAGGTCCCGGTAGCCGTCCAGCACCGTGTTGCAATACGAGCCCAGGTCGGTCAACAGGCCGAAACGCCGCTGACCGTCGCTGAAGACATACTGCGTCGGCTCCTGCGCATCATGCGCCACGGCAATGACGCCGATGCTCAGGTTGCCGATTTGCAGTTGCTCGCCGCCAGCCAGAAAGCCTGCGGGTTCAATCGGTTTGCGCATCCCGCGCAGGGTCCCGCGACTGAGGTAGACAGGCAGATTGTAACGCCGAGACAGCAAACCCACGCCATGCACGTGGTCGGCATGTTCGTGGGTCACGAGTATCGCGCTCAACTGCGAAGGGTTCACACCCAGTCGCAGCAGGCGTTTTTCGGTTTCCCGCAGGGAGAAACCACAATCCACCAGTACATACGTGTCATCGCTGGCTATCAGCGTGCCGTTCCCTTGGCTACCGCTGCCGAGAACGGCAAAACGCATGTGATCAGCCCAGGTTGTCCTGAATCACGCTCAACACCTTACGCGCCACTTCTGCTGGCGCCACGGTGTTGATGTTTTTCTCAACGGTGACTTGTACGTTCTCGCCAACCTTGCTCAGGCGAACCTGATAACGCTCGGCGCGGGCTTCAACTTCTTCCTTGCTCGGCGCGCTGCCGAACAGGCTGCTGAAGAAACCAGGCTTCTCGTCTTTCTTCTCGGCTTTTTCGGCGAGGTTGATGTAGTACAGGCCCAGGCTGCGGTTAATGTCTTCAACACGCCATTCGCCTTGCTCCAGCGCACGACCGACGCTTGACCAGGCACGATCCAGATCGGAACCGACGTTGAGCACCGGGTTGCCGCTGCCATCTTCGGTCAGGCTGACACGACTTGGCGTATCGAAATCACGAGAGGCCAGCATGGAGACCGAACCGCCCTTCTCCGAGGTGCGGCTCATGCTTGCGAGCATGTCGTCGACCAGTGCTGCGTCCAGGCCGGTGTTGACCGAACGATTGGTGAAATCCACATTGGCGGTGCTGCCGGCAGGACGCTCGGCGCTGACCACGTAGACTTCACTGGTGTTGCGCTGCACACCCGGCTCGATACGCACCCGCACACGGCTTTCACTGTCGGCGCCGACACCGGCCGCGCTCAGACGCTTGGCCATTGCTGCGGACAGTTCGTCGGAATGCTGCCAAGTGGTGGTGAATTCACCGGTTTGCGGGCGTTGCTCGTCCAGACGGAAACCGTTGTCCTGGAAGAACTGCACGGCCACGGGCCAGACTTCGGCCGGTGGGTGCTGGGCCATGACCCAACGCGAATCGCCGCTCTTCTGCAGGGTGTAGTCGCTGGCATCAGCCACTGCCGACAGCGGCTGCGGACGAGGCACGATGTATTCGCCCTTGGCGGTGTCATCGGCCACGTTGCGCGGGATCGGCAACAGCGGATCCAGACGCTTGGCGGTGCTCACGTCCGGTGGCAGTTGCATCGGTGCAGTCTGTTGCGCTTCCAGGTAATCGCTACCACGGTCACGGAAGTAACCTTCCGGGCCCCAGATCCATCCGCAGCCACTGGTGCTGGAGATAATCAAGGCAAGTGCGGAAAGTCCGGCCATTCGCTTCATGCGTAGTACTTCCTCAATTAAACCAGGACGCCGGACTGGCGCATGGCCTGCCGCAGCGGTTCGTGACAGGCAGCACTGAGCCAGGTGAGCGGCAGACGGATACCGTCCGGCATCAAGCCCATTTCATGCAGAGCCCATTTCACGGGGATAGGGTTGGATTCGATAAACAGGGTTTTATTGAGCGGCATCAGCTTTTCGTGGATCGCCCGGGCTTTGACAACATCGCCGGCCATGGCCGCGGCGCACAGGTCGCTCATGGCGCGCGGAGCAACGTTCGCGGTCACCGAAATATTGCCCTTGCCGCCGAGCAGCATCAGCTCGACTGCGGTCGCGTCGTCGCCCGAATAAACCAGGAAGTCGCTGCTCACGCCGGCCAGGATGTCTTTGGCGCGCTGCAGGTCACCCGTGGCTTCCTTGATGCCGATGATGTTCTTCACGGTCGACAGGCGGATCACCGTCTCGGCCTGCATGTCGCACGCGGTACGGCCCGGCACATTATAGAGAATCTGCGGGATGTCGACGGCTTCGGCGATGGCCTTGAAGTGCAAGTACAGGCCTTCTTGCGTCGGCTTGTTGTAATAAGGGGTTACCAGCAGGCACGCGTCGGCGCCGGCGTTCTTCGCGTTGGTTGTCAGTTCGATCGCTTCGCGCGTCGAATTGGCGCCCGTACCGGCGATCACCGGAATACGCCCTGCAACCTGGGCAACCACGCGACGAATCACTTCAATGTGCTCGTTCACGTCAAGCGTGGCCGACTCACCTGTAGTGCCGACCGCCACGATGGCGTTGGTGCCCTCTTGCAGGTGGAAGTCCACCAGTTTGCTCAGGCTGTCCCAGTCGAGACGACCCTGTGCATCCATGGGTGTGACCAGTGCCACCATACTGCCCGCAATCATGCAACCGCTCCTGCCGGAAAAAGAGAGCGGTAATGGTACTGGCGCCAAGATGCTTGTACAAGCGAAGTACTGCGCTGCCGCCATTCCCCTTGGCGCTGCTTTTCGCTACCCTTCAGACTTTGATCGGTACTGATAAGCTCGTACGCCGTGTTCCAGCCTCCATTTTCGGCATCACAAGCCCCGATCCAGCGTTGCCACCCCTCGCTCCTGCCATACTGGAGCATGTTGCAACCTTCGGCCGGGTTTTCTGAATTCGCATCCGCAGGCTCGTCCCGGTAAAAAAAGCCCATAAAGGTATCGACCGCTCATCGCTTTAGGAATGCTGCATGTCCACCCCCACAGTTCGCGAACAATTCCTTGTCATCAGTGCCCTCGGCGCCAACCCCATGGAGCTGACTAACGTCCTGTGCCGCGCCAGCCATGAAAACCGCTGCGCCGTGGTCACCTCTCGCCTGACGCGCCACGGCGAATGCAGTGCGTTGATCCTTGAAATTTCGGGCAGTTGGGACGCCCTGGCGCGCCTCGAAGGCAGCCTGCCAGTGCTGGCCAAACGGCACACCTTCACCGTTAACGTGGTCCGCAGCGCTGCCCTGGAGAACCGCCCCCAAGCCCTGCCGTATGTTGCCTACGTCAGCTCGGCCTACCGCCCGGACATCATCAACGAGCTGTGCCAGTTCTTCATGGATCACAACGTCGAGCTGGAAAATCTGACCTGCGACACCTATCAGGCCCCGCAGACCGGCGGCACCATGCTCAATGCCACGTTCACCGTGACCTTGCCCGCGGGCACCCAGATCAGTTGGTTGCGTGACCAGTTCCTGGATTTTGCCGACGCCATGAACCTGGACGCACTGATTGAACCGTGGCGCCCACAAAACCCAATGTAAGGAAGCTTTCATGGCCGTAGCCATCGACCAACCGGTTGCCGACTTCGAAGCACCCGCCACCAGCGGGCAATCCGTCAGCCTCGCGGGCCTCAAAGGCAAGCAAGTGGTGATTTACTTCTATCCGAAGGACAGCACGCCGGGCTGCACCACCCAGGGTCAGGGTTTTCGTGATCAGCTTGAAGCCTTTAAAACCGCCAACACCGAAGTCTTCGGCGTGTCTCGCGACAGCCTCAAATCCCATGAAAACTTCAAGGCCAAGCAGGCGTTTACCTTCGAGCTGATCAGTGACAAGGAAGAAGCGCTTTGCCAGCTGTTCGACGTGATCAAGCTGAAGAAGCTGTATGGCAAGGAATATATGGGCGTTGATCGCAGCACATTCCTGATCGACAAGGAGGGTGTGCTGCGTCAGGAATGGCGCGGCGTGAAGGTGCCGGGGCATGTGGATGCGGTTTTGGCTGCTGCTCAGGCCCTCAATAAAGCCTGATTCATCTAGTGCCCGTTCGGACGCCATCGCGAGCAGGCTCGCCCCCACAGGATTTGCGCAAACCTTGTGGGACCGAGCCTGCTCGGGATGAGGCCATCAGCCTCACCACATAACCAGCACTGACCATTAAAGCAGCGGCGCTACCATCGGCTCTTTGCGCGGCCAGGCATCCAGTACGGCCTTGAACAGCGTCGCCAAGGGAATGGCAAAGAACACGCCCCAAAAACCCCACAACCCGCCAAACAACAGCACCGCGCAAATGATCGCCACCGGATGCAGGTTGACCGCTTCCGAGAACAGCAGCGGCACCAGCACATTGCCGTCCAGTGTCTGGATAATCCCGTAGACCGCCATCAAATAGATGAACTGATCGCTCCAGCCCCACTGGAACAGCGCAATCAGCAGCACTGGCACGGTCACCACCACCGCCCCGACGTAAGGCACCACCACCGAAACACCCACCAGCAACGCCAGCAGCGCCGAATAGTTGAGCCCCAGCGCCACGAACGCAATGTAAGTCACGCCACCGCAAATGAAGATTTCGATGACCTTGCCGCGAATGTAATTGGCTATCTGCCGATTCATTTCCTGGGCGACCCGGGTGATCAGCGCCCGCTCGCGCGGCAGATAACCGCGCACCCACTGGCCGATCATCTCCCGGTCCTTGAGAAAGAAGAACACCAGGATCGGCACCAGCACCAGGTAGATCATGATGTTCACCAGCAGCGGCAGACTCGACAGCGAGAATGTCAGCGCCCACTGACCGAACTTGCCGATCTCGCCCCGCGCCACTTCGATCGCCTGCAGCACTTGCTCGTCCGATACCAGGTGCGGATAGCGCTCGGGCAGCAACAACAGCAGTGACTGCCACTTGGCGAGCATGCCGGGCAATTCGTTGAACAACGTGATCAATTGGTGCCAGAGCAGTGGTACCACGATGATGATAAATACCAGCAACAGTCCCATGAACAACGCGAAGACCAGCCCCACCGCCACACCACCGGGCACACGAAGGCGCTCGAGGGCCACTACCAGCCCCTGCATCAGATATGCCAGCACCATACCGGCCAGTACCGGCGCGAGCATTCCACCCAGGGTGAGCACCGCGGTAAATGCCAGAAACAGCAGCACCGCCAGCACCACGGCCTCTTCATCCGAGAAGTAGCGCTGAATCCAGTCGCGTAACACCTTGAACATCAATAATCCTTAGAAACGAACGCAGCAGGTTTCAGGCTTTTTTCAACCAATAGCGGTAAACGCCCGCCTCATCTTCTTCACGAAGCAGCGTATGACCGGCCAATCGGGCAAAGGTGCGAAAGTCGCGCTGGGAACCTGCATCGGTAGCGATTACCTTGAGTACCGCACCGCTGGCCAGTCGGTTGAGTTCCAGTTTGGCCTTCAGCAACGGCAACGGACAATTCAGACCGCTGGCGTCCAGTTCGGCGTCGTGAGTTACAGCATCAGTCATCGAATCACTCCGGGGCAGGGGGTTAAGCTGCTTAGAATATCTGGTCCCAAGCGTAGTGTCCGGCTACAGTAAGGTCTTTGTCGACTAAGGCTTTGTGCATGACTTTTTTGCGCCCTACCCTGCTGACGCTCGCTTGCCTGCTCGCCTCACCGGGCTTCGCCGACGACTTGCCGTCACTCGGTGATGCCAGTTCTGCCATCGTCTCGCCGCAACAGGAACACCAACTGGGTCGTGCGTGGCTGGCGCTGTTGCGCAGCCAGGTGTCGCAGCTCAACGATCCGCAACTCAAGGATTACGTCGAATCCAGCGTCTACCGGCTGGTGGAGACCAGCCAGGTCAATGACCGGCGCCTGGAATTCATCCTGATCAACAGCCCGCAGCTGAACGCTTTTGCTGCGCCAGGCGGGATCGTCGGCGTCAATGGTGGCTTGTTCCTCAATGCCCAGACCGAGGGCGAATATGCCTCGGTACTGGCCCACGAACTGGCTCACTTGTCGCAGCGTCACTTCGCCCGCGGTGTCGAAGCGTCGCAACGCATGCAAGTGCCCATGATGGCTGCTCTGCTGGCTGGCATCGTGATTGCCGCGGCCGGTGCAGGCGATGCCGGGATCGCGGCCATTGCCGGTACTCAGGCGGCGGCGATTCAGGAACAACGACGTTTTTCGCGTCAGAACGAACAGGAAGCCGACCGTATCGGCATCATGAATCTGGAAAAGGCCGGTTACGATCCGCGCTCGATGCCGACCATGTTCGAACGACTGATGCGCCAGTACCGCTTCGACGCCAAGCCACCAGAGTTCCTGCTGACTCACCCAGTAACCGAGTCGCGGATCGCCGACACCCGCAACCGCGCCGAACAGGCCAAGCCGGGCGGTATCGAAGACAGCATGCGTTACCAACTGATTCGGGCGCGCGTGCAGCTGATCTATGAAGAAACCCCTGGCCTGGGCGCCAAGCGCTTCCGGGCCCAACTCGATGAGAACCCGAAAAACGACGTCGCGCGCTATGGCTTGGCGATCGCCCAGATCAAGGGCGGCCAGCTGAATGAGGCTCGGGAAAACCTCAAGCTGCTGTTGGCCAAATCACCGAACGAGATCATCTACAACCTGGCCCAGGTCGATCTCGACATCACCAATAATCGTCTGCCCGATGCTCAATCACGGGTCGACCGGATGCTCACTCAATACCCCGGCAACTACCCGCTGAATCAGGTGCGTGTCGATCTGCTGCTCAAGCAGAATCGAGCGGCCGACGCGGAAAAAGCGCTGGAGAATCTGCTCAAGAGCCGCCCCGATGATCCGGACGTCTGGTACATGGTGGCCGAGACTCGCGGCCTGTCGGGCAATATCATCGGTCTGCATCAGGCTCGCGCGGAGTACTTTGCGCTGGTCGGCGACTATCGCCAGGCAATCCAGCAACTGGACTTCGCCAAGCGCAAGGCTGGCAGCAACTTCCCGCTGTCATCGCGCATCGACGCACGGCAACGTGAGTTGATGGAGCAGGAACGCATGGTCAAGGACATGATGGGCTGACGGCTTTAGAAAAAAGCTCAGAAACAAAAAATCCAGGTACAAAAAAACCGCCTCTTTCGAGGCGGTTTTTTATTCAGCCGACAACCGGTTTATTCAGCCAGTTTGAAGGTGATGAAGCTGGCGCGACCTTGACGCAGAACCCGCATCGACACCGAGCGGTTCTTCGGCAGCGCCTTGGCAATGTCCGTGAACTCCTTGGAGGAGCCGATCGCCTGGTTGTTCAGATGAGTGATCACATCGCCCGGCTGCAAGCCGATCAGGGCAGCAGGACCCTCCTGAACTTCCTTGATAACCACACCACCCTTGAGGTCGAGGGTTTTCTTCTGCTCATCGGTCAACTCGGCCACGGAAACACCCAGGCGATTGCTGCTGCGCTCGACGCTGGATTTAGGCAGGGCTTCCAACTCTTTGCCTTCTTCGGGGATAGCGCCGACGGTCAGCTCAACGTTCTTGCGCTTTCCTTCGCGGATCACTTCAAGATCGGCTTTCGAGCCAGCCTTCAGCGCGCCCACCAGATGCGGCAGATCGGCGGACATGACGATCGGTTGACCGTTCATGCTGAGGATCACGTCGCCCACTTGCAGGCCACCCTTGGCAGCCGGACCGTCATCCTGGATCTGAGCCACCAGCGCACCGGCCGGCTTCTCGAGACCGAACGACTCGGCCAGATCCTTGTTCACTTCCTGGATCACTACGCCCAACCAGCCACGGCTGACTTTACCGCCGCTTTTCAGCTGATTGGAAACGTCCATCGCCACATCGATAGGGATTGCGAACGACACGCCCATGAAGCCGCCGGAGCGGGTGTAGATCTGCGAGTTGATGCCGACCACTTCACCGGCCAGGTTGAACAGCGGACCACCGGAGTTGCCCGGGTTGATCGGCACGTCGGTCTGGATGAACGGCACATAGTTTTCGTTCGGCAGGCTACGGCCGATGGCGCTGACAATACCTTGGGTCACCGTGTGATCGAAGCCGAACGGCGAACCGATCGCCACGACCCACTGACCGGCTTTCAGGTCTTGCGACTTGCCAAGCTTCAGAACCGGCAGGTCCTTGCCTTCGATTTTCAGCAAAGCGACGTCAGAGCGCGGATCGGTACCGATCAGCTTGGCCTTCAACTCACTGCGATCGGCGAGGCGCACGAGAATCTCGTCGGCATCGGCAATCACATGGTTGTTGGTCAGAATGTAGCCGTCGGACGAAATGATAAAGCCCGAGCCCAGGGATTGCGCTTCACGCTGACGATCGCCACGAGGGGAACGTGGCTGCTGCGGCATGCCGCGCTCAAAGAATTCGCGCAGCATCGGCGGCAAACCTTCAAGATCAGGCATTTGCTCGCTGGACACCTTACGGTCCGGCAGCTTCTGGGTAGTACTGATGTTAACCACCGCGGGCGAGGCCTGCTCGACCAACTGCGTGAAGTCAGGCAACTCGACCGCTTGCGCAGCGACCGCCTGACCGAGCACCAGCACGGTGGCAAAAATGGAGAGATAAGACTTCAAGCGTGGTATCGACATACGGCTCCCGTTACGACGAGCATGGTTAAGCGATATGGAGCAAGGAACACCGGAAACGATACGCCGGTATTTTTGTTCCGGGAACAACAAACAAGGCCAGAGCCGAGGGGTTCTGACCTATAAAAAATTTTGGGGATATTTGCAAATGAAAATGCTCGGCAAAACATTTCGAGGCATCAACGGCGGGATAGGCATTGCTGACCTCCCGCACAATCAAAAGCCCGATTGAGGAGCATGGCTGATCAGCTCACTGCTTGCTGGTAGCCGCGGCATCGTTGCGCATGGACAGCGCAATCCGTTCGGCAGTGCCAATCGGTATTTCACCGACCACGGTCACCATCATCTCGCCTTGCGGAGTAGTCAATCGCCGGGAAACAGCAACGGTTGGCCCCAGCTGGGTGCGCGTGTCAGTGACTGTTGCGCCATTCAACGGCTCAAGGAACACCGAGAATCGGGCCAGACCGTCGTCGAACATCAGACTGTTGACCTGGGCTTTGGTCTCCGGGTCCTTGTGAGAGGTACTGCTGGTCAGCTCGAAACCTGGCGGTAACCAGTCCGAATGCCAGACCTGCGCAGTTTTGACGGCGGAAGCCTTGTCACTGTCGAGGGTAATGGGTTTGCAATCAGAACCTGCCTGCAAATCGCTGTCGGAAGGCATCTCGGCAGTATCCAGCCGGGTGAACTGGAACCGCTCCAGCAGTTGCCCTTTGTCATTGAGCAACAATGACTTCAACGGCAAACCGGTTTCCTTATCCAGATGCAATTCAAAACCGTAGCGATGCTGATCGCGAGGCATCAACGACACAATCACCGCCGAACGCCCGGCCACACGCGACTTGCCAATGACGGCAAGGTCGTACCAATTCTTTAGCTTTTGTGGATCGAGTGCACGAGTGGTGGAGTTGGGTGAGTCCCCCAGCCCTGCTATCAGGGTGCCGCTCACGCATTGAGTATGCCCATCAATGCGCACGACTTCCTGTGCCGAGCCGTCGAGCTGGAGTAAACGCTCGCGGACCTTGCCATCCTGGACGCGATGCCAGATGTTATGGGTAGAGAAACTACCGTTACGCTCGTAGACGAAAGTACCGTGGAAGCTCTGCGTTTGCTCGGCCTGCCCCAGACGCTTCAGCCAGTCCTGGGCTTCATCGGCGTGGGCTGGAACAACGAACCAGCCACTGAGCAGAAGCGTAAGTAGAGGTATGGCGCGCATGATCCTCCTTAGCGGTTTTCCAGGCTTGCTGCACGAGCGTAAGGCAGAGCGCTCTCAGTACCTTTCAGTGCAGCCTGTTGAGCATGTTGGCGCAAGTAACCTGGCAAACGCTGATCATGCCAGCCTGGTTGACCTTGCAATACGCCGTTGGCCATAGGGCCAGTGGCTTCCGAACTCTCATTGTAGCCTGCCAATACAGCGGGGCCCTTGACCTGAGGAGCGGTCAGACCCGGTTGACTGGATTGCTGGGCCAACTCGACACCGGCGATCTCGTCCTGATTGTACAGACGAACACCCGCCAGCACGGCAATGGTCACCGAAGCAGCGACTGCCAGACGACCGAGGCTGCGCCATGGACCGCGAGAGGCTTTTGCCGGTACGGCTTCGTCAGCCAGCGCAGCAGAGACTGCTGCAGCGATGTCCAGACGAGGAAACAACAAATCCTTGTGCATAACTGCCCGAGCGATCTGGTAACGAGCCCAAGTATCGCGGGTTTCAACATCGTCGAAGGCATTCAACACCCGACGCAATTCCAATTCGTCCGCTTCGTTATCCATCACTGCGGACAGCGATTCCTGCAGGGCTTCACGACTCATGGCGTTCCTCTCTTGGCTGTCGCCGCTGTCTCAGTTTTCCTGCAACAACGGCTGCAGGGCTTTATCGATGGCTTCCCGAGCGCGGAAAATCCGGGAGCGCACGGTACCCACCGGACACTGCATGACGCTGGCAATGTCCTCGTAACTCAGACCATCGAATTCACGTAAAGTTAAAGCCGTACGCAAATCTTCTGGCAGTTGCTGAATGGTTCGATGGACGGTGCCTTCGATCTCATCCCGCAGCAATGCACGTTCTGGCGACTCGAGATCCTTGAGGCCATGATCGCCATCGTAGAACTCTGCATCCTCGGAACTGACATCGCTATCCGGCGGCCGACGGCCGCGTGAAACCAGATAGTTTTTCGCCGTGTTGATGGCGATGCGGTAAAGCCACGTATAAAACGCGCTGTCTCCGCGAAAATTACCAAGTGCACGGTATGCCTTGATAAAGGCTTCCTGTGCGACATCCTGGGCTTCATGGGTGTCGTGCACGAACCGCACGATCAACCCGAGAATTTTGTGCTGGTATTTCAGCACTAGCAGATCGAAAGCTCGCTTGTCGCCGCGTTGAACGCGCTCGACCAGCTGCTGATCCTCTTCCTGGGTTAGCATGAACACTCCTCGATAAGCTCGAAGGAGGCTTGCATTACTGAACGACCAGACTTGCAAACATAGACTCGGGCTTTTCGCAAAAGTTCTCCCCCTTCAAGCAAGTTTCCTGCGCGCTCTGATTTGGCACGCACGAAAAGCGCAGCGCGGGATAACCCGGCTGCGCGAATAATCTTGTCATCGGATTCGTCAGCAAGGACCCAACCGCAAGTCCCGCACCGAAGCCGACACTGTCCCTTGTTTCAGACAACCCTCTATTGATCTTGGGCCTTTGGCAAAAGTTCCATATTTATAGCTGCCCGAAACCGACATTGTGCAGCTGTGAAAAGAAAAAGACTGTTAAATCCACGATACAGTCGCCTTGTCGCCGAAGCCCTCAAAAAAACTTCCGACGAAGCGTCCAGCCTTTTCCGTCACAGTAGTTTCACAATGCCATGCTGGCCCGGCTATTGTGCCGCTCCCCCCCTCTATATACTAGTGGGCTGTGTGGCTGTCTTGACTCGCCGATCCAGCTGTCTTGCGCCAACCCCGTCCCGGGTCGCTTTGAGCGGAATCCTGAAATGAGCCAACAGTTTCAACACGATGTTCTGGTAATTGGCAGCGGTGCTGCCGGCTTGAGCCTTGCGCTGACCTTGCCCGGTCATTTGCGCATCGCCGTATTGAGCAAAGGCGACCTTGCCAATGGCTCAACCTTCTGGGCCCAGGGCGGTGTCGCTGCCGTTCTGGATGACACCGACACTGTCGAATCCCACGTCGATGACACCCTCAATGCCGGTGGTGGCCTGTGCCATGAGGACGCCGTGCGCTTTACGGTCGAGCACAGCAGAGAGGCGATTCAATGGCTGATCGACCAAGGCGTGCCCTTTACCCGCGATGAACAGTCCGGCACCGAAGACGGTGGTTTCGAGTTTCACCTGACCCGCGAAGGCGGTCATAGCCATCGGCGTATCATCCACGCCGCCGACGCGACGGGCGCGGCGATCTTCAGAACCCTGCTCGATCAGGCCAAACAGCGTCCCAACATCGAACTGCTGGAGCAGCGAGTCGCGGTCGACCTGATCACCGAAAAGCGCCTCGGCCTTGAAGGCGATCGTTGCCTCGGCGCCTACGTGCTCAACCGCAGCACCGGTGAAGTCGACACCTACGGCGCGCGCTTCGTGATCCTTGCATCGGGCGGTGCGGCAAAAGTCTACCTCTATACCAGCAACCCCGACGGCGCCTGCGGTGATGGCATTGCCATGGCTTGGCGTTCGGGCTGCCGGGTGGCGAACCTGGAGTTCAACCAGTTCCATCCCACCTGCCTTTATCACCCGCAAGCCAAGAGTTTCCTGATCACCGAAGCCCTGCGCGGCGAAGGCGGACATCTGAAGCTGCCCAATGGCGAACGCTTCATGCAGCGTTTCGACCCACGGGCCGAGCTGGCACCACGGGACATCGTCGCCCGCGCCATCGACCATGAGATGAAGCGCCTGGGTATCGACTGCGTTTACCTGGACATCAGCCACAAGCCCGAAGACTTCATCAAAACGCACTTCCCGACGGTCTATGAACGCTGCCTGGAATTCTCCATCGACATCACTAAACAACCGATCCCGGTGGTGCCGGCGGCGCACTACACCTGCGGCGGCGTGATGGTCGATCAGCGGGGCCGCACCGACGTGCCGGGCCTGTATGCGATTGGTGAAACCAGCTTCACCGGCCTGCATGGCGCCAACCGCATGGCCAGCAACTCGCTGCTGGAATGTTTCGTTTACGCCCGTTCGGCTGCAGCGGACATTCTTGAGCAGTTGCCAGACGTGTCGATTCCGACCGCCCTGCCCGTTTGGGATGCGAGCCAGGTCACCGATTCCGACGAAGACGTGATCATTGCGCACAACTGGGACGAACTGCGGCGATTCATGTGGGACTACGTCGGCATTGTGCGCACCAACAAGCGCCTGCAACGGGCTCAGCACCGGGTGCGTCTGTTGCTGGATGAAATCGACGAGTTCTACAGTAATTACAAGGTCAGCCGGGATTTGATCGAGCTGCGTAACCTGGCGCAAGTAGCCGAGCTGATGATTCAGTCAGCCATGGAGCGCAAGGAAAGTCGCGGCCTGCATTACACCCTCGACTACCCGAACATGCTGCCGGTCGCCCTGGACACTATTCTGGTGCCGCCCACCTACGCCGACTGAACTTGAGCCGAACCCGCAGGCGTCGGTGCACATCCGCCGCCTGCGAATCGCGCGGCACACAGATCGCCCTGACCCGTCGCTCATCGCGCAGACGAAAACGCAGAACCACAATCAATGGCAACGCCAGACTGTCCGGTCGCAGCTGCACGGGCTGCCAACCCACCGCCTGATTCCACAACTGCCAACCATCGGCATCACGACGCAAGCCGCGAAACGCTTGCGGGTGTGTCAGCAGAATCTGTCGCGGCAATGCCCAGACGCCATGAGCCAGACAGCAAAAAGCGCCGAGCAAAGTGGCCCAGACTGGTAGGGAAAGAAGAAACAACGAACCCAGCGCGAATAGCTGGGCCAGAAGATACACCGCCAGCAACTGCCGTGAGGCATGCCAGCGGCATTCGAACGCGTTACTTGGGCTGGACACGATCCAGAATCATGCGAACCATGCGCTGAAGCTCCGGATCTTCGGACTCGTTGCGCTCCATGAACCAGCCGAACATGTCCTGATCCTCACACGTCAGCAGACGGACGTACAGATCACGATCCACCTGGTTGAGGTGCGGATAAACCTCTTTCACAAACGGCACCAGCAACACGTCAAGCTCAAGCATGCCGCGGCGACTGTGCCAGTAGAGGCGATTCAGTTCAACTTGTTCGACCATGGAGCGCTCCTCAAATAGGCGGCAAGTATACAGCCCCGGGCCTGCTCGAACAGTCGGCTTTGGTCGCCCCCGACGAACCTTTGTGAACTACCCATTTCATGGGCGCCCCCTTATGATGTCCCTCGGACTCTTTACCCTGCGATGACCCATGGCCGATTCTGCTTTTTTCTGCACCCTGTCTCACGAAGGCGTTCTCGCGGTACGCGGCGCGGATGCCGGCAAATTCCTGCAAGGCCAATTGACTTGCAACCTTGATTACCTGAGCGATACCCAGGCCAGCCTTGGCGCGCGCTGCACGCAGAAAGGCCGGATGCAGTCGAGCTTCCGCATTCTGCTGGAAGGCGACGGCGTGCTCATGGCGATGGCCAGCGAACTGCTGGAGCCGCAACTGGCGGACCTGAAAAAGTACGCGGTGTTCTCCAAATCGAAACTGACCGATGAAAGTGCCAGCTGGGTTCGCTTTGGCCTTGAGCATGGTGATGCGGCACTGACCAGCCTGGGCCTGGAACTACCGGCAGAAACCGACAGCGTGGTGCGCAATGACGGCCTGATCGCCCTTCGCGCCTCGCCTGACCGTGCTGAACTCTGGGTTCGCGCCGATCAAGCCGACACCATCAAGGGCAAGCTGTCTGCTCTGTTGGCCGAAGGTGAATTGAACCAATGGCTGCTGGGCCAGATCCGCGCCGGGATCGGTCAGGTCATGCCGAGCACCCGCGAGCTGTTCATCCCGCAGATGCTCAATCTGCAAGCCGTCGGTGGTGTGAGTTTCAAGAAAGGTTGCTACACCGGCCAGGAAATCGTCGCGCGCATGCAGTATCTGGGCAAGCTCAAGCGCCGGTTGTATCGCCTGCAACTGGAGGCCAGCGAATTGCCGGAGCCCGGCACCCAATTGTTCTCCCCGACCCACGGCAGTTCGATCGGTGAAGTGGTGCTGGCCGCCCGCGCCGAGCAAAACATTGAACTCCTTGCGGTGCTGCAAGCCGAAGCGGCAGAAGATGGCAACCTGCACCTTGGCGCACTCGAAGGTCCGGGCCTGCATCTGCTCGACCTGCCTTACCAACTGGACCGTGATCGCGAAATCCAGCGTTAACAGCAGCACTTGTCGCAATACCCTAGAGAAAAGAAATGATCGAGCTGGCGGATAAGGTCCAACAGGATTTGGTTGAGGCCATCGATAACGATGACCTGGTTCTGCCAACGTTACCGGAAGTGGCCCTGCAGATTCGCAAGGCCGCTGAAGACCCGGAAATCAGTGTCACCACACTGAGCAAAGTGATTGGCCGCGATACCGCGCTGTCGGCGCGCCTGATCAAAGTGGTCAATAGCCCGTTGCTGCGCGCGACCCAGGAAGTGACTGACCTGCACACGGCCATCACCCGACTGGGCGTCAATTACAGCAGCAACCTGGCCATTGGCCTGGTGATGGAACAGATCTTCAATGCCCGTTCCGAAGTGGTGGAACAGAAAATGCGCGAGGTCTGGCGCAAAAGCCTGGAAATCGCCGGCGTCAGTTACGCGTTGTGCCGCAGTTATACGCAACTCAAGCCTGATCAGGCGGCGCTCGGCGGGCTCGTGCATCAGATAGGTGTACTGCCGATCCTGACCTATGCCGAAGATCACTATGAATTGCTGTCTGACCCGATCAGCCTCAACCATGTGATCGACCGGATTCATCCTCTACTCGGCGATAAATTGCTCAGGGTCTGGGAGTTTCCGGAAATGCTGGTGCAATTGCCGGGGCTGTATCTGGATTTCAAGCGGCAATCGGAACGGGTCGATTATGTCGATCTGGTGCAAGTGGCCAGCCTGTATTGCCACAAGGACACTGATCATCCACTGGCCCGTATTGATCCATTCAGCGTGCCGGCCTTCAAGAAGCTGGGGATCGATCCGGAAAACGAGGCGATGTGCAAAGATCTGGAAGAGTCGCGCTCGATGTTTTACTGATTGTGAACACAAGCAACTGTGGCGAGGGAGCTTGCTCCCGCTCGGCTGCGCAGCAGTCGAAAACCCGATAAATAGGGTTTAACTGAAATACTGCGGTGTATGGTTTTGGGGCTGCTTCGCCGCCCAGCGGGAGCAAGCTCCCTCGCCACAAAAGCCTCTGTGCCACAGGTGTGGTGTTCACTCTCCAGCAATAAAACTCACCCGCACCTTCAGCCCCGCCTGCTCGCCATCGTGCAAGCTGATCTGCGCCAGGTGGGCGCGGCAGATCTCGCCGACGATGGCCAATCCCAGTCCCGATCCAGCCACCTGTTGGTTACGCCGATAAAAACGCTCGAACACCCGTTCCCGTTCTTTAAGAGGAATCCCCGGGCCATCGTCCTCGACCTCCAGCACCGCCGGCGTCATGACCCGCAGGATCACATTGCCGCCCGGTGGCGTGTGGGCCAGCGCGTTGTCCACCAGATTGCTCAATAGCTCGTTCAACAGCGTCGGCTCGCCGCGCAGCCACACCGGTTCGTCGGCTTCCAGCGCCAGTGCCACGCCACGTGCATGGGCCAGCGGCGCCATGGCCATGCCCAGTTCCCGGGCCAACTGACTGAGGTCGAGCAACTGCGCACCGCCCTCAGCGATTGCCCGGGCGCCATTCTCGACCCGTGCCAGCGAGAGCAATTGATTGGCCAGGTGAGTCAGGCGATCTGTGTTCTGGGCGGCGGTTTCAAGGGTGTTGCGCCAGGTTTCGGGTTCGTTCGACCGCATGCCCAGTTCGAGTCGTGCCTTGAGCGCCGCCAACGGGGTACGCAACTCATGGGCGGCATCGGCGATGAACTGCGCCTGACGCTCGAACTGCCCGCGTAAACGCTCGGTGAAGTGATTGAGCGCGCGCACCAGCGGCCCCAACTCATGCTGCACTTCTACCAACGGCAAGGGCCGCAAGTCATCGGGCTGACGCTCTTCCACCGCCGTGCGCAAGCGTTCCAGCGGACGCAGCGCCGCACTGACCGCAAACCACACCATCAGCAACGCACCGATCGCCAGCATGCCCAGACGCAACAAAGTGTCAGCCATCAGGCTGCGAGCCATGCGGACCCGCGCCTCATCGGTTTCCGCCACGCGAATTTCCGCCATGCCGTTCATGTTCGGCTCGCTGACCGCTTTGAGCAGGCTGACCACTCGCACGTTCTGCCCTTGATAAGTGGCGTTATAGAAACGCGCCAGCGCCGGATAATCATCGGTACGTGGCGTTCCCGGCGGCGGCGGTGGCAGGTTTTCGTAACCCGAGATCAGCTTCTGATTGATGTCATTGACCAGGTAAAAAATCCGTCCGGCACTGTCGTAGGCGAACGTATCGAGGGCCACGTAAGGCACGTTGGCGCTGAGGCTGCCATCGCGCTGGGACAAGCCGGCGGCGATGGTCCGCGCCGAGGCCAGCAAGGTCCGGTCATACGCAGTATCAGCGGCTTCGCGGCCGTTCCAGTACGCGCTCAAACCACTGGCCAGCATCAACACTACCAGCAACAGCGCGAGGTTCCACAGCAACCGCCAACGCAGGCTGCTGAGCTTATGCATCGCGGCTTTCCAGCAGGTAGCCAAGGCCGCGGAAGGTCACGATGGCTACCGGTTGACCATCGAGTTTCTTGCGCAAGCGGTGAACGTAAATTTCGATGGCATCGGGACTGGCTTCCTCATCCAGACCGAAAACCTGGGCGGCCAATTGCTCCTTACTCATCACTCGACCGGGACGGGCGATCAGGGCTTCGAGCACCGCCTGCTCGCGAGAGGTCAGGGTCAGCAATTCTTCGCCGAGGGTGAAGCGGCGGGTGTCCAGGTCATAGGCCAGCACGCCACAACGCTGCTGGCGTTCACCGCCGAGCACACTGCGACGCAGCAAGGCTTTCACCCGGGCTTCGAGTTCGGTCAGCTCGAAGGGTTTAGCCAGGTAATCGTCAGCCCCCAGGTTCAGGCCATGGACCCGATCCTTGACGTCGCTGCGGGCGGTCAGCATCAGCACCGGCAGGTTCTTGCCCCGGGCCCGCAGGCGCGCCAGCACTTCGAAGCCATCCATGCGCGGCAGGCCGACATCGAGGATCGCCACGGCGTATTCCTCGCTGCTCAAGGCCAGGTCGGCTGCCACACCATCGTGCAGCACATCCACGGTCAGGCCGGTGCTCTTGAGCGCCTGGGCGACACTTTCGGCAAGCTGCAGGTGGTCTTCGACGAGCAGAACACGCATGGATCTTTACCTCATTCAGGGATGGTCGACGCCATTCTTTGGCGCGGAGTTTACAGCCGCATCCGTCGCTGTGAAGCCCGAAAACCGTGAAAGTCAGCTGAAAGGTTAGCGAAAGGTTGGCCGGTTAGAGTCCAGCCACGGACAGTTTCGACTGCCGTCGCTACCGCACATAGCGTACGAAAAACGCCTCGAAGCGTTTTCGCCAATAAGAACAATAAACGGAGTACGTCACCATGCTGTCCATGCAGCTTCAGGCTCGCCCGCCTGCTCGTTTTTCCCGCCTCAGCCACACCGCCCTTGCCAGTGCCGCCGCTCTCGCCGGCTTTTCGCCGTTGAGCCAGGCTGCCTTCTTCGAAGACAGTACGGCAACCTTCGAAACCCGCAACATGTATTTCAACCGCGACTTTCGCGACGGCACCAGCGCCCAGCAATCCAAGCGGGACGAATGGGCCCAGGGGTTCATGCTCAATCTGCAATCGGGTTACACCGACGGCACCGTGGGGTTCGGTGTCGATGCGCTGGGCATGCTGGGGGTAAAACTCGATTCAAGTCCGGACCGCACCGGCACCGGCTTGTTGCCGACCCATGACGATGGTCGCGCGGCTGACGAGTATTCCAAGCTCGGCCTGACCGGCAAAGTGAAAATCTCCGCCACGGAGCTGAAAATCGGCAGTCTGATTCCGGAATTGCCGATCCTCAAGCCCAACGACGGGCGCATTCTGCCGCAGACCTTTGAAGGCGGTCTGCTGACCTCCAAAGAGATCAAGAACCTGACCTTCACCGGCGGGCGTCTGGAGAAAGCCAAGGACCGCGACAGCACCGACTTCGAGGACATCGCCCTCAACAACAAGAACAGCCGTTTCGCCGGCACCGTGGCCGGCAAGCACTTTGACTTTGGCGGCGTGGACTACAAGTTCACCGACAAGATCACCGGCAGCTACCACTTCGCCCAACTCGATGAAGTCTACAACCAGCACTTCCTCGGCGTGGTCGCGTCGCAACCGTTCGGCCCCGGCACCTTCGGCACTGACTTGCGCCTGGCCATCAGTGATGACGAGGGCGCAGCCCGTGGCGGCCCAATCGACAACAAATCCCTGAACGGCCTGGTGAGCTACGCCTTGAACGGGCATAAACTCAGCGCCGGCTATCAACACATGTCCGGTGACAGCGCTTTCCCTTATGTCGATGGTAGCGATCCTTACCTGGTCAACTTCGTGCAGATCAATGACTTTGCCGGTGCCGAAGAACACTCCTGGCAGGCACGTTACGATTACGATTTCTCCAAACTCGGCATTCCCGGCCTGAGCTTCATGAGCCGTTACGTGAGCGGTGACAACATCAAGCTCAAGAACGGTGACGAAGGCAAAGAGTGGGAACGCAACACCGAGATCAAATACGTCGTACAAAGCGGCACCCTGAAAGACGTCGCCGTACGCCTGCGCAATGCCACCTACCGTTCCAACTACTCCGCTCGCGATGCCGATGAAGTGCGTCTGCTGGTGAGCTATAGCGTTGCCCTTTGGTAATTCAGTACGTCCATAACAAAAACTCTTAAGGAGACTTGAATGAACCTATCACTGCGTAAAGTTGCTCTGGCCGCCAGCTGTGTACTGTTTGCCGGCCAATTGATGGCCGAACCGAAACGCCCGGAATGTATCGCTCCGGCGTCGCCAGGCGGCGGTTTCGACCTCACCTGCAAACTGGCGCAAAGCGCGCTGGTCAACGAAAAACTGCTGACCAAACCGATGCGCGTGACCTACATGCCCGGCGGTGTCGGCGCGGTAGCGTACAACGCGGTGGTCGCTCAGCGCCCAGCCGATGCCGGCACACTGGTGGCATGGTCCAGCGGTTCGCTGCTGAACCTGGCGCAAGGCAAGTTCGGTCGTTTCGATGAAACCAACGTTCGTTGGCTGGCAGCTGTCGGCACAAGCTATGGCGCCATCGCGGTGAAAAGCGATTCGCCTTACAAGACCCTGGACGACCTGGTTCAGGCGCTGAAGAAAGATCCGAGCAAAGTGGTGATCGGTTCCGGCGGCACCGTCGGCAGCCAGGACTGGATGCAAACCGCACTGATCGCCAAGGCAGCCGGGATCAACCCGCGCGACCTGCGTTATGTTGCCCTCGAAGGCGGCGGTGAAATCGCCACCGCCCTGCTCGGTGGCCATATCCAGGTCGGCAGCACCGACATCTCCGACTCCATGCCACACATTCAGAGTGGCGACATGCGTCTGCTGGCTGTGTTCTCCGAGAAGCGTCTGGACGAGCCGGAAATGAAAGACATTCCGACCGCTAAAGAGCAAGGCTACGACATCGTCTGGCCAGTGGTTCGCGGTTTCTACCTCGGGCCAAAAGTCAGCGACGAAGACTACGCTTGGTGGAAAAACGCCTTCGACAAACTGCTGGCCTCCGAGGATTTCGCCAAGCTGCGCGATCAGCGTGAACTGTTCCCGTTCGCCATGACCGGCCCGGAGCTGGACACCTACGTGAAGAAGCAGGTCGCGGACTACAAAGTGCTGGCCAAAGAGTTCGGCCTGATCCAGTGATCGCCTCTGTCTAGCGGCCACGACCCCGGTTCTCGGGGTCGTGGTCCAGGAGTTCCTCATGCTCATACAACGCATTTTTGCTTCGGCGCTGTTGCTGGTCTGTGTCGGTCTGGCACTGATGGCGTGGCCGTATCAAGCGGCTTTTTCCTACGAACCGGTTGGGCCTCGGGCCTTCCCCCTGCTGATGCTCGGCCTGATGGGCCTGGCGTTGCTGTACATGGCGTTTCGACCGGCGCCGATTGTGCACAGCGACGATGACCCGAAACTGGACCGCGAAACCCTGACCAAAATCGGCATCTGCGTGCTGCTGTTGCTGGTGTTCGCCGGGACCTTCGAGCCCCTTGGTTTCATCGTCGCCAGCATTCTGATCGGTGTCCCGATGGCACGCCTGTATGGCGGCCGCTGGCTGCCCAGCGCGGTGATCATCAGCCTGATGGCCATCGGTCTTTATCTGCTGTTCGACAAGTTGATGGACGTGCCACTGCCGCTGGGCGTGCTCGACGTTCTGGAGAACTGATATGGATACTCTTGGCTATTTGGGTCAGGGCTTCGGCGTCGCGCTGACCCCGTACAACCTCGTGACCGCGCTGTGCGGCACCCTGATCGGCACCGTCGTCGGGCTGTTGCCGGGGCTGGGGCCGATCAACGGCGTGGCGTTGCTGATTCCGATCGCGTTCGCACTCGGCCTGCCACCGGAGTCGGCGTTGATCCTGCTGGCGGCGGTATATCTGGGTTGCGAATACGGCGGCCGGATCAGCTCGATCCTGCTGAACATTCCGGGTGAAGCCTCCACCGTAATGACCACCCTCGACGGTTATCCGATGGCCCGCAAAGGCCTGGCCGGTGTAGCGCTGTCGCTGTCGGCGTGGAGTTCGTTCATCGGTGCATTCATCGCGACGTGCGGCATGGTGCTGTTCGCTCCGCTGCTGGCGAAATGGGCGATTGCCTTCGGACCGGCGGAGTATTTCGTGCTGATGGTGTTTGCGATTGTCTGTCTCGGCGGCATGGCCGGCGACCGACCGCTCAAGACCTTCATTGCGGCGCTGATCGGTCTGTTTCTGTCGAGCGTCGGCATCGACGCCAACAGCGGCGTGTACCGTTTCACCGGGGATAACATTCACCTGACGGACGGCATTCAATTTGTCGTGCTGGTATTGGGCCTGTTCTCCATCAGCGAAATCCTCCTGCTGCTGGAAAAAACCCATCGCGGCCAGGAAGCGGTGAAAGCCACCGGGCGCATGATGTTCAACTTCAAGGAAGCTTCGGCGGTGTTCGTGGTGAACATCCGTTGCGGTTTGCTGGGTTTCATCATGGGCGTGTTGCCGGGGGCCGGCGCGACGCTGGCCAGCGCTGTGGCCTACATGACCGAGAAACGTATTGCCGGTGCCAAGGGCACGTTCGGACAAGGCGACATGCGTGGCCTAGCGGCGCCGGAAACCGCCATCGGTGGCGCCGCCTGCGGTGCACTGGTGCCGATGCTGACCCTCGGCGTTCCGGGTTCGGGTACCACGGCGGTGATGATCGGCGCACTGTCGCTGTACAACATCACCCCGGGCCCGCTGTTGTTCCAGCAGCAACCGGACATCGTCTGGGGCCTGATCGCGTCGTTGTTCGTCGCCAACGTGATGCTGGTGATCCTCAACATTCCGATGATCCGCATCTTTACCCGCATCCTCGCCGTGCCGAACTGGGCACTGGTGCCGGTGATCGCGATCATCACCGGGATCGGTGTCTACGCGGTGCATGCCACCACGTTCGACCTGTTCCTGATGATCGGCATCGGTATCTTCGGCTACATCCTGCGCAAGTTGGATTTCCCGTTGTCGCCGGTACTGCTGGGTTTCATCCTTGGCGGTCTGATGGAGCAAAACCTGCGTCGCGCGCTGTCGATTTCCAACGGTGCGCTGGAAATCCTCTGGTCGAGCCCGATCACGTTCGGTTGCTGGGTACTGACGGCAATCATGCTGCTGATGCCGCTGCTGCGCATCTGGCGCAAACGTTCGGTCGCCCGTCGCGCTCTCGCCGATGTCTGATCGGCCCCCCTTCAAAAGCTGGTGGGGAACACCGCTGGTCGGTCTGCTGGGCGGTTACCTCGCCAGCCAGATCGGCTGGCCACTGCCGTGGATGGTCGGCTCGTTGCTGGCGATCATCCTGGTGCGCTGTCTGACGCCCTGGCAATTGGCGGAAATCCCTGGCGGCCGCAAGTGCGGCCAGTGGATCGTCGGCATCGGCATCGGCCTGCACTTCACCCCGGTGGTGATGGAGCAGGTGCTGAGCCACTTCGGTCTGATCTTCTTCGGTGCGCTGGTTACCAGCCTGTCCGCAGTGGTGGGGGTCTGGTTGATGCGGCGCACCGGGGAAGATCGCGCCACTGCATTCTTTTCCAGCATGCCGGGCGGCTCCGGGGAGATGGTCAACCTCGGCGCCCGCAACGGCGCGGTGCTCAGCCGTGTCGCGGCGGGGCAGAGTTTGCGGGTGTTGGTGGTGGTGCTGTGTGTGCCGGCGGCGTTCAAGTATCTGTTGGGTGATGGTGCGCCGGTCTTGCATCCAACAACCGTCGACTGGTGGTGGCTGGCCATTCTGTTCCCGGCGGGCGCCCTTGCCGCCTGGATCTGGGAGCGGCTGCGACAACCCAATCCTTGGCTGTTCGGACCGTTGCTGGTGACTGCGACGGTGAGCATTGCCTGGGACCTGCACATCGGTCTGCCCAACGGCGGCAGTCAGATTGGTCAGTGGCTGATTGGCAGCGGGTTGGGGTGTCACTTCAATCGGCAGTTCTTCCGGCGGGCACCGTCGTTCATGGGCCGAACCCTGCTTGGCACGGTGTTGACCATGTTGATCGCAACTTTGGCGGCATTGGGGTTGAGTGCGCTGACCCATCTGGATCTGCGTTCGCTAACGCTGGGCATGATGCCCGGCGGAATCGCCGAAATGAGCCTGACGGCGGAGACCCTGCAATTGTCGGTGCCGTTGGTGACGGCGATGCAGGTAATGCGGTTGTTGTTTGTATTGTTTCTGGCGGAACCGTTGTTTCGGTATTGGGACCGGGAGCCGGATTCTCCCTGATAGACCGAGTCGCTTTTATCGCGGGCAAGCCCGCTCCCACAGGGTCGCGTAGTCCTTGTGGGAGCGGGCTTGCTCGCGAAGGGGCCCTCCCGGTCAACACATCAGACCGACGGCAATCGCCACTCGATCGGCGTCTCGCCATTCTGCTCCAGAAACTTGTTCGCCCGGCTGAAGTGCCCGCAGCCGAGGAAGCCGCGATAGGCGGACAGCGGCGACGGGTGGACCGAGGTCAGCACCAGGTGTTTGGTGGCGTCGATGAGTTTCTGTTTGCTCTGGGCATGCGCCCCCCATAGCAGGAACACCAAATGTGGCTGGTGCTCGCTGACCACTTCGATAATCCGGTCGGTAAAATATTGCCAGCCCTTGCCCGCATGAGCGTTGGCATTCGCGCGTTCCACGGTCATGGTGGTGTTGAGCATCAACACGCCCTGCTCTGCCCAACTCTGCAGATAGCCATGGTTGGGAATGTCGATGTTCAGGTCGCGCTTCAACTCTTTATAGATGTTCACCAGCGACGGCGGTGCCGGAACGCCTGGTTGCACCGAGAAGCACAACCCATGGGCCTGGCCCGGGCCGTGGTAAGGGTCTTGACCAAGGATGACCACTTTGACCTTGTCCAGCGGCGTGGAATTGAGCGCGTTGAAAATCATCGGTCCGGGTGGATAGATCTCTTTGCCCGCCGCGCGTTCCTGTTGCAGGAATGTGCGCAACTCTGCCATGTAAGGCTGGTCGAATTCGGCACGCAGTGCCTCCTTCCAGCTCGGTTCGAGTTTGATACGGTCGTCAGCAGTCATGGTTACATCCGGCAAAAACAATGGGGCGAACCCTAGGAAACCCTATCTCCCTTGTCAATTGATCTGACGCAGATCCGGCACTTTCCTATAGAGCGATCATACTGAACGCTCAATTTCCCGATCGAGGTCACGATGAATCTGCACTTCGAAGAACTCACCGGCACCGACGGCGCACGCATCGGCATCGCCAGCCTGGATGCCGAAAAGTCCCTCAACGCCCTCTCCTTGCCGATGATCAACGCCCTGCGCGATCAACTGGACGCCTGGGCCAAGGAGCCACAGATCGTTTGCGTGCTGCTGCGCGGCAATGGCACCAAGGCTTTTTGCGCCGGCGGAGAAGTGCGCAGCCTGGTGGAGGCGTGTCGCGCCCACCCCGGCGAAGTGCCGCCCTTGGCTGCAAACTTCTTTGCGGCAGAATATCGCCTCGACTTCAACCTGCACACCTACCCCAAACCGCTGATCTGCTGGGGGCATGGTTACGTGCTGGGCGGCGGCATGGGGCTGCTGCAAGGGGCGAGCATTCGGATCGTTACGCCGAGCAGCCGGTTGGCGATGCCGGAGATCGGCATCGGCTTGTACCCGGACGTCGGCGCCAGTTGGTTTCTATCGCGGTTGCCCGGCAAGCTCGGAGTGTTTCTCGGCCTGACCGGCGCCCAGATGAACGGTCGTGATGCAATCGATCTGGACCTCGCCGACCGCTTCCTGCGCGATGATCAACAGCATGAGCTGCTCGAGGGTTTGCTGCAATTGAACTGGCAGGAACAGACAGCCATGCAGCTCAACAGCCTGCTCAAGGCCTTGCAGCAGGAAGCGATCGCGCAGCTGCCCGAAGCGCAGTGGCTACCTCGACGCGAGCAGATCGACGAACTGTTGGATGTCAGCGACGTTCGATGCGCCTGGAAGGCCATCAGCACGCTGCGCGATCATTCCGACCCGCTGCTCGCTCGTGCCGCCAAAACCATGACTGAAGGCTCGCCCCTGACCGCTCATCTGGTGTGGGAACAGATCGACCGCGCCCGGCATCTATCGTTGGCTCAAGTCTTTCAGATGGAATACACCATCAGCCTCAACTGCTGCCGTCATCCGGAGTTCAGCGAAGGCGTGCGAGCGCGGTTGATCGACAAGGACCAGAAACCTCGCTGGCACTGGCCGGACATCAATAATGTGCCGGAGGCGGCGGTGGAGGCGCATTTCCATAAGGTCTGGGAAGGTCGGCACCCTCTGGCCGATCTGTCGGAATACTGAAACTCAGGCACAAAAAAGCGGCGCTTCAAGCGCCGCTTTTTTATTGAGTGGCTTATCGGCGGTGGCCTCGGCCATCGCGATCGCCATCATGGTGATCGCCCCTGCCGCTACGATGATCCGACCTATTGTGGCCTCGATAGTCATCGTTCCGACCGCCTCGTTGACGGCCGTCCCACCCGCCGCGGTCATGACGGTCCCATCCACGATTCTGGTAGCCGCGGTAGTCGTAATAGCGCGGTGCCGGTTGATAAACCCGCGGCTGTGAGTAATAACGCGGCGTTGGCTGGTAATAGCGTGCAGGCGGTGAGTAATACCTGCGCGGGGCCGAGTAGTAACCACCATCGGAGTAGTAAGACCCGCCGCCGGAGTAATACGGCGCTGGGGACGTGTAGACCTCGGAACGGTAGTAGCTGTCTCCTCCATCGGAATAGGGTACGCACGCACCAAGAAACAATCCCAATAGAGCAATCAGCAGAATTTGGTGGAGCTTTTTTTGACAGAGCATGGCGGCCTCCTGGACCGCGAGTGAGCCACACCAGCGACGCTGGCAGGCGACAGTCAATTGTTCACAACTGTCGAAAGATCAGACAGTGAAATCGGAATCTGGTGCGCTCCTGCAACACTCTGAAACAAGTAGCCGATGAAAGGTTTTTCATCTATCCAGAAGAAAACGGCGCGCTCGTGAGGCCGGGCGCGCCGCTGTCTTCGTGAATTGGTTAACGGTGCCCGCGATAGTGTCCACCGTGGTAATGACGGGGCCCACTGAAATAATAGTAGCGATAGCCCCCGTAAAAACGCGGGCCGCCGTAGTAGTAAGGAGAGTAGTTATAGCCGGGATAGTAATAAGGTGCCGGATAAACATCGGCACCACCAGCGTAGTAATAGCAGCCGGACAAGCCCAAACCAAAAAACACACAGAGCAGTATTCGGCGGAGCTTCTTCTGACAAAGCATGGCGGCCTCCTGGAAGACCCGCAAACAGCAGTCGGCACAGGCCGGCTGACACCTGTTTTGACTTTCAAACCGGCACCGAGTGCCAGACAGCGCCTGGCCTTCAGATCAGCGGCCAGCTCAAGCTGGCTTGCGCATGGCTGCTCGCCGACCGATCATGCGCGGTCTCGGGCCAAACAAACCGGCCGTAACCGAATTGCCCCTTCATGAATAAACCTGATCTCTGCCCGGCTTGCGGCGCCTCCAACGACTGCAGCCTGGCTGACCCGCGAACCGTCGATCGTGCCTGCTGGTGCTACGGCGTCAGCATCGATCCGGCGGTGCTCCAGGCACTGCCAGTCGAACTGCGCAACAAGTCCTGCCTGTGCCCGGCCTGCGCCCAGGTCGAGATGCAGTTGCAAGCAGCCGCTTGGCCGATCACGTAAGATGCGCGGCGCTCTCCCATCGAATCCTCCCACCGAACCCTAGCCATGCGCGTTGACCGCTTTCTCAGCAACCTGCCCCGTTTCAACCGTAAGCAGGTACGCCTGTTGCTGGTGGAAAAGCGCGTGAGGGTCGACGGAGAAGTCGTCAGCGACCCTCACGCCGAGGTGCTCGAGTTCAGCCGCGTGGAAGTCGACGACGAGGTGCTGCAAGTTGGCAAGCCGGCCCGCTACTTCATGCTGTACAAACCACCCGGCTGCGTCAGTGCCACCCGTGACCCGCAACACCCGACGGTGCTCGACCTGATCGATGAACCGGACAAGGAAGACCTGCACATCGCCGGCCGTCTGGATTTCAACACCACCGGCCTGATGCTGATCACCAACGATGGCAGCTGGTCGCGACGCCTGACGCAACCGCAGACCAAACTGCCCAAGATCTACCACGTCGAGACGGAGCAGGACATCACTGCCGAATACGCGATCACCTTCGTCAAAGGGCTGTATTTCGCCTTCGAAGACCTCACTACCCAACCTGCCGAACTGGTCGTACTCGGGCCAAAATCTGCGCGCCTGAGCATCGTCGAGGGCCGCTATCATCAGGTTAAACGGATGTTCGGCCACTTCGACAACAAGGTGTTGCGCCTGCACCGCGAACGCATGGGACCGCTGGTGCTCGACGACACGTTGAAGCCCGGCGAGTACCGGCCGTTGAGCAGCGATGAGATCCGATTGATCTAAGCAGGCGACCGCTCAGCAGAAGTCGCGAAAAATTTTACGAAAGATACTTGCGCGATGACGTGACCCCTGCTTGAATCAGGACGTCGGCGCGAAATGTGACCGACGAGTCACCAAAACTACTCTAAGAAACTTTTTGCCGGCAGAGAACCCTCAGGTTCCGCCTTCCCCCGGCAAACTGCCCGCTTATAACAATACCCGTCGACCGGATTTCAATGGATCGACATGGGCCTTCAAAATTCCAGGCGTATGCCTACCTGTCACAAAGCTCGTGCAATCTGATTTGCGCGCATACCCGCTTGCCAGGAGTCTTATGTCATGAGGCCAGAAATCGCTGTGCTGGATATACAGGGTCAGTATCGGGTCTACACGGAGTTCTATCGCGCAGACGCCGCAGAGAAGACCATCATTCTGGTCAACGGCTCGATGTCCACGACTGCGTCGTTTGCACAGACCGTGAAAAACCTTTATCCGCAGTTCAATGTGGTGTGCTACGACCAGCCCTACGCGGGCAAGTCAAAAGCCCACAACCTGCATGAGAAAATGCTCACCAAGGAAATCGAAGGGCAGATCCTCCTTGAGCTGATCGACCACTTCGCCGCCGAGCACGTGCTGTCGTTTTCCTTTGGTGGCGCCGCCACTCTGGTCGCCCTCGCCCAACAGCCACGGCGCATCGAAAAGGCTGTGATCAGCTCGTTCTCGCCGGTGGTCAACGAGCACATGCTCGACTACCTTGAGCGCGGTGTCGATTATCTCGGCAGCCGTGACGGGAGCCGGGTCGGTGACTTGGTGAACAGCACCATCGGCAAACACCTGCCCTCGCTGTTCAAGCGCTTCAACTACCGTCACGTCAGTTCGTTGGCCGAACATGAATACGGGCAGATGCATTTTCACATCAGCGACGTGCTCAACAGCGATCGTCAGTGCTACCTGAACACGGCGAAGAAAATCAACGTGCCGGTGCTGTTCATGAACGGGGAATGGGACGAGTACACCGCCGCCGACGATGCCAAGCTGTTCGCCGGCCACGTGCAGCACAGCACCTTCAGCACCCTTCAGGCCACCGGCCACTTTCTCGACATGGAGCACAAAGCCGCCTGCCGAGACAGCCGCAACGCACTGCTGGGCTTCCTGAAACCGACGCAACACGAAAGCCGACCGCGTTACCACTACGTTCAGGACCACCATGCATTGGCAATTTGAAACAGAGTCATCGCGAGCAATCCCCGCCCTGCAGCCTTAAACGTTCCTGTAGAAGCGAGGCTTGCCCGCGAATGACCGCAATGCGGTCTCTGCTTTCGTTTCACCCGTGCTAAAGCCATCGCGTGCAAAGAAAAACTTCATTTTCACACGCACATCTGGTACAAAGTCAGCCGCTCTGAGCGGGTGTCGTATAATGGCATTACTCCAGCTTCCCAAGCTGATAACGAGGGTTCGATTCCCTTCACCCGCTCCAATCGAATTTTTGTCTCACGTCAGTTTTTGACGGGGGATGCAGGAACAGAAAAAACCGGCCTCAATGGCCGGTTTTTTTGTGTCTGGGGTTTAGGGGCTTGCGCCAAGCCCTGCCACCTCTCAGATCTTGACGTTGCCCGCCCCGCATGCTAGCGAATGCTATACTTCCTACGAATTGCATGAAGTGTGCAACGTTCCCCACGAACACAGATACCGACTGAAAATCTCAGTTAACGGCTGCACGACAGAGGAGGTCTACAGCCAATACGAGATGGGAGGTGTGGCATGAATCGGCACTATTACATCAGTGACAATCTCGACGATCTCGAAGCCGTTGAAAATGAACTGGAAGCCAACGGCATCAATACCGAACAAATTCATGTGCTCAGTGAACAAGTGGCTGATGTTGAAGAACATCACCTCCACGAGGTTAACTCGTTGATGAAACAGGATGTTGTTCACTCTGGCGAGATTGGTGCGTTGGTCGGTGTGCCACTCGCGGCGCTGGTTCTTGGCGGCGCCTATTGGCTGGGCTGGACCGAATCCGCCGCAGGCTGGATGCCTTTTGTCTTCCTGGCCATCGTTATATTTGGCTTCTGCATCTGGGAAGGCGGCTTTTTTGGTATCCAGGTGCCGAACGCTCACTTCCGCAATTTTAAACAGATGGTAGAAGAGGGAAAACATATCTTCTTCGTGGATGTTGAACCGAATCAGGAACCGGTATTGGATCGGGTAATCGAACATCATCCAGCGCTGACAATCGCGGGCACGGGAACGGCGGCCCCCCACTGGACAGTGGCCTGGCAGCACAAATGGCATCAGTTCAAGCGAGTAATATCGGGTTAGCCCTGAAGACTCATGGCCATTCGGAAGCTGCTTATTGGCCGAAGGAAATGACCCGGCTGAGGAAAACATAGTCTGCCTCGGTGGCCATCAGTCCGACGAGCACCAGTAAACATAAAGGTGGCACCAATATGGCGTAGACCATGGCCAACCTCTCCCAGGCCATATGCATGAAGATGGAGACAATCAAGCCTGCCTTCAACAACATGAAAGTGATAATCAGGGACCACCGAAGGTAACCGTGGAAGTGGAAATAGTCGACAAGGTACGACAGCGTGCTGAGGACGAATAACAGCCCCCAGATTTTAAGGTACAAACTGATTGGATGTTGCTGACCCTGAGCATGTGCCATCACCAGACTCCTCTACCATAAATAGAAGAAAGCAAAAATAAACACCCACACCAAATCCACGAAGTGCCAGTAAAGCCCGGCTATCTCGACGTTCTGATAGTTTCCGGAGCGCTCATAATCTCCCCGCAATACTTTCATCGCCACAATGCTGAGGTAGATGGCTCCGATTGACACATGCAGTCCGTGGAAACCGGTAATCATGAAAAAGCTCGCACCAAATTGCGCCGCCCCCATGGGGTTCCCCCAGGGACGCACCCCTTCTGCGATGAGCTTGCTCCATTCAAATGCCTGCATGCCGACGAAGGTCACGCCCAAGGCAGCGGTCGCCAGCATCAAGGCAGTGGTTTTCGCGCGATCACGGCGATAGGCGAAATTAACGGCCATGGCCATGGTGCCGCTGCTACTGATCAGCACAAAGGTCATGATGGCGATCAAAATAAGCGGAATTTCTCTACCGCCGATCGTCAATGCGAACACTTCACTGGGGTTCGGCCAGGCGGTGGTGATGGTCATGCGTACCGACATGTAGCCGGTTAAAAAACAGGTGAATATAAATGTATCGCTGAGCAGGAATATCCACATCATCGCCTTGCCCCAAGGGACCTGCTTGAAGGCCTCTCTATCCGAGGACCAGTCGCTGGCGATGCCCTGCCATCCCGGTGCAGGCGATGAGTCTGGTGGATTGGATGAACTGGATTCGCCTGGGGCAAGTGGGTGCGATGCCATGGCTTTTCACCTCAGGCCGCAGAATCTGGCGATGGCTTCATAGGTTTGCGGCGTGCTGGCCAGCAAAGCGAATAGCACGAACCAAAGACCCAGTAAGTAGTGCCAATAAGTGGTACAGAGCTCTACGCTGACGCTGAGTTGCGCCAACGGCACGCGACGCAGGAATTTAGCGACGATTATGCTCCAGGCTATCAGCCCGCCCAGCAGGTGGAGCCCATGCAGGCCGGTCAACAGGTAGAAGAAACTGTTGGCCGGATTGCTGGCGACAAAGTAGCCCCAGGCGACAAACTGCTGCCAGACCCAGAATTGCCCCACCAGAAAGGCAATGGCAAATACGCCCCCCAATGCAAACCCAATGACCGTAGCGTCCAGTCGAGCTTGCCGGGCGGCCATACGCGACCACTGCAGTGCGATGCAACTCAATACCAGAAAAGCAGAATTCAGCCATAGCTGCCAGAGATTGGCTAACGGCGCCAAGGGGTCTGTCAGGGGGAGCCAGTCGGCCATTTGTGAACGGGCAATAAAGGCGATCAGGAAGAGAAAGAATAACGAACTCACCACGACCAGAAACAAGCGCAGGCCCACTCTTGCGATTTGGCTTCTATCAGCCTCGGTGGCCTGAATACCCCCAGGATCGCGACTCCAACTGCCGCCGGGGTCAGCGCCGTCGGCGTTTCTCAATAGCAGCCTTTTCATGTTTTAACGTCCGCTATCTGGGTTCCGGCACTCAGTTGCCGCATCTGCTCCAGCTCCTCGGCGGAGACGGTTTGCGGAACGAAATCCTGTTCTATCCCCGGCACACTGTAGTCATAGGCCCAGCGATGCACGACCGGCAGCTTCGCTCCCCAGTTACCGTGTACCGGCGGGGTGTTCGGCGTTTGCCATTCCAGACTGGCCGCCCCCCAGGGATTACTGCCTGCGGGCTTGCCCTTGAATGCACTCCAGGCCAGGTTGAACAGGAACAGCAGCTGGGAAACACCAACAGTCAATGCGATCACCGTAATGAAGGCATTCAACTCTTGCGCCGATTGCGGGATGAACGCGTAGTTTTCATAGGCGTAGTAACGGCGTGGCATGCCCTGGAAACCCAGATAGTGCATGGGGAAGAAGATGGCGTAGGTACCCAGAAAGGTAATCCAGAAATGCAGCTTGCCCAGGGTGTCGTTCAACATGCGCCCGGTGACTTTCGGGAACCAATGATAAATGCCGCCGAACACCACCAGTACCGGTGCGACCCCCATGACCATATGAAAATGGGCTACGACGAAATAGGTGTCCGAGAGCGGAATATCCACGATCACATTGCCGAGAAACAACCCGGTCAGACCGCCGACCAGGAAGGTGACGATAAAGGCCAGGGCAAACAGCATCGGCACGGTCAGATGAATGTCGCCCCGCCACAGGGTCAGCACCCAGTTGTAGACTTTCAGTGCGGTCGGCACTGCGATGATCAACGTGGTGACGGCGAAGAAAAAGCCAAAGTACGGGTTCATTCCGCTGACATACATATGGTGCGCCCAGACCACAAAGCTGAGTACGCCAATCGCAATAATGGCCCACACCATCATTCGGTAACCGAAGATATTTTTACGCGCATGCGTGCTGATCAAGTCGGAGACCAGACCAAACGCAGGGAGAGCAACGATGTAGACCTCCGGGTGGCCGAAGAACCAGAACAGGTGCTGGAATAATATTGGGCTGCCACCCTGGTGATCGAGCTGCTGCCCCAGCGAGACCATCGCCGGCATAAAGAAGCTGGTGCCCAACAGCTTGTCAAACAGCATCATGACCGCACTGACGAACAGCGCCGGGAAGGCCAGCAAGGCCATGATCGAGGCCATGAAGATTCCCCAGACCGAGAGCGGCATGCGAAACAATGTCATGCCGTGCGTGCGCGCCTGCAACACCGTGGTGACGTAGTTCAAGCCGCCCATAGTGGCGGCGACAATAAAAATCGCCAGGGAGACGAGCATCAGGACGATGCCCCACTCGACCCCCGGTGTCCCCTGAGAAATGGACTGTGGCGGATAGAGCGTCCAGCCCGCACCGGTGGGGCCGCCAGGGACAAAGAAGCTGGAGAGCAACACCACTACCGCTACCAGGTAGAACCAGTAACTCAGCATGTTGACATAGGGGAAGACCATGTCGCGGGCGCCCACCATCAGCGGGATCAGATAGTTACCGAAGCCACCCAGAAACAAGGCCGTCAGCAAGTAAATGACCATGATCATGCCGTGCATGGTCATCGCCTGATAGTAAGCGCTGGCGTCCATGAACTCCAAAGCGCCGGGGAAGCCAATCTGTATGCGCATCAAGCCGGACAACACCACGGCAATAACGCCCACGAATATAGCCGTCAAGGAATATTGAATGGCTATGACCTTGTGGTCCTGACTCCAGATATATTTGGTCAGGAAGCTTTTGGGTTCGTGTAGTGCTTCTGTTTCGGCTTGCTCCGCATAGGCCATCACGTCATCCTCCTGTTAGAAGTTTCGGTGCATTCCTGGCTGCTTTACGGCTACTTCCCTGGCTCCGCCTTGCTTGCATCAGCGTCGGCATTCGCTTTGGATTTGATAAAAGCGATCAGTGCGTTCAACTCCTGATCAGTCGGAGCCAAGGCCGGCATGACGGGTGCATAGCCTTTGACGATTTTGGCGCCGGGATTAAGAACCGAATCCTTTATATAGCCCTCGTCGACCTTGATACTCGTACCGTCGGCAAGGGTTTCTGTCTTGCCATACAGCCCCTGCCAGCTGGGGCCGACACTCTTGCTACCATCGACACTGTGGCAGGCCAGACAGCCGAGCGACTCGGCCAATCGCTGCCCCTGCGTCGCCAGGTCGTCACCTCTGTCCAACTTTTCGCTGGCAGAAGGTTCTTGCTGCGCGGCACCCAGTGATTTGATCAGGGCGACGACAGCACCCAGTTCATCGTCAGTGAGAGTATAGGCCACCATGACCGGCGGGTAGCCCTGTACCAGTCGGGCCTTAGGATCGAGGATCGACTCTTTCAGGTAAGCCTCATCGACCAGCGCACTGGTGCCATCGGCAAACTGTTCAGTGCGGCCGTACAGCCCCTTCCATCCCGGGCCGAGACTGGTACTGCCATCCTGGCTATGGCAGGCACCGCAGCCGTATTTCTCGACCAGCAAGCGACCTTTTTCCACCACGCTGTCCTGACTGGGTTTGGCTGCTGTCGTTAATGTCTGCGCAAAAGTCGGTTGGCTGTTCAGCCATTGATCGAAGGCGCCCCGCTCTTCCACGATCATCTGGCCGCGCATGTTGTAATGACCTACGCCACAATATTCAGCGCAAAGGATTTCATACTTCCCGGTTTTAGTCGGTGTAAACCAAAAGTACGACACCATCCCCGGCACCATGTCCATCTTGCTGCGAATTTGCGGGATATAGAAATTGTGCAGTACATCTTTAGAGCGCAGTAAAACTTTCACCGGTTGATCGAGCGGAAGGCGAACTTCATTGTTTTTTATAAGTACATCGTCCTGGCCCACAGGATCCCTGGGATCAAGGCCGAGGGGATTGGTGGCATCAACAAACTTGATATCCGATTTACCCAGCTTCCCGTCCTGGCCGGGAAAACGAAAGGCCCACTGCCACTGCTGGGCGACCACTTCAAGTTCATAAGCATTTTTCGGCACCCGGATGAAATCACTGTAAACCACCAGACCTGGCGCCAACATCGCGGCAATCCCTATCGAGGTCACGATAATCAACCATGTTTCCAGTTTTTTACTTTCTGGCTGATAGTGCGCCCTGGAACCCTCCTTGTGACGATAACGCATCACCGCTACCGCCATAAATACCGTGATGGCGATGAAAAATATTCCGCTAATGATCAAGGTGATGAACAGGGTGGTGTCTATTGACCCCCAGTTGGAAGCTGCCGGTGTCGCATGCCAGGGCGCTAGTATATGGAAGAGTACTGATGCAATAACGATTAGTATCAAGATAATTGCTATTGCCATGTTCTCTTCATCCTATTCCTGTTGCTCATTGGTTATGCCAAAGCATCGCCACTGACGTCCAAGCAGGGCAGACAAGTACCACCCATCCCGGCGGCAAAGTCAGTGAGAAGTATAGAACCATCGGGCTGTACCGTGAGGTTGGCAAGCGAGGCCCGGTTGCCAGCTATACTCAATTTCAGATTACGGACGGCAGAGATCGGCCAGAAGCGGCCCAAAAGACGAACCCTGCCTATGCGTAGTAGTCAGATAAGTGATGGCATTGAGAAGAGACAAGAGCCACCGAGTCCAGCAGTCAACGACGGAGGTTTCGTCATGAGTACCTTGACGATCGAAGGCTGGTGCAAGCCCAGTCCCGACCAGAAATCCATCCCGATCGGTGAGATCCATTTTTACGTCGACGGCCCCCTCCATCTGCGTCTGGAGCAAGCTGAAGAACGCCTGCAGAAGACCCATGATCGTGAAGCCATGGTCGATGTCGACATGAGCTCAATGGAATTGATCTTGCCTGAGGGATACGACCCCTTGTCCGACTGCCAAATGCGCGTCTACTTGCAGCACGATCGCGGTCAGTTCCATTTGGTCGGGCATCGAGCGAGCGATGGAAGCTTGGTCTATACCAACGCGGTTTTGATTGACCAGCTGCTTTAGAGGCTACGAAACACAAAAAACCGGTTCGATGTGACCGGTTTTTTTATGCCTGAAATCTGAGTCCCCTCGCTCTTCAGCGTCGCGGCAAAAACCTGCAATACAGAAAACAGCCCCTCCCCAAACCTTTGCAACATGTCCTCCTGGACTCCTTTCATGCCGCTAGCACATCAGTGCTCAGGACACATTGGTGGTTATAGTGTTGATTAGTGAATTTCAGTAGGTATAGTAACCACAAACACACCACAGGGAGGTGATGTGAATAGCCGGTTTTTGATAAGCCAAATCGTTGCAGATGGCTGGTATCTGGTACGAATCAAGGGGAGCCATCACCATTTCAAGCATCCGACCAAGCCGGGACTGGTAACGGTTCCTCATCCGAAAAAGGATCTGCTCAAAAAAACGGCCATCAGTATTTTGCAACAGGCGCTGCTCTGACGAGCCAATGGACAGCGCCTTCGGAGGATGACGAACATGCTTTACCCAATTGCAATTTCCATGGGCGACGACGAACACGCCTGGGGTGTTGAAGTACCGGATATTCCGGGTTGTTTCTCCGCTGGAGAGGATCTGGATGACGCCATGGCCATGGCGCGCGAAGCCATCGAAGGCCATTTCGAAATTTTGGCCGAAGACGGATCACCGATTCCGCCCGCCAACAAAGTGACCTTGCATGCGGCCAATCCACAGTACGCAGGGTGTACGTGGGCCGTGGTGGACATCGATGTCACCAAATACCTGGGCAAGGCCCAGAAACTCAACATCACCCTGCCCGGCTACCTGCTCAACCGCATCGATGAATACGTATTGCATCATCCGGAAGAGAAAAGTCGCTCCGGGTTTCTCGCCTCGGCGGCGCTCAAGGTTTTGCAGCAGGGCTGATTGCCTGAAGTTCGGGTAAATCAAAGGGACAAGCGTGTCCCTTTGTACGTCAGCGCGTCGCCACCATGAACAACCGCGGAAACGGCAACAGCACCGAACCATCGCTCAGTGCCGGATAGGCCTGCTCGATCGCCACCTGATACTGCTTGAGATACTGCACCCGCTCCGCTTCATTCAGCGGCTCAAGAAAAGGCCGCAAACCGCTACCCTTGAACCACTCGACCACGCCCGATGCGCCGTCCGCGAGTGGATGGTAGTAAGTGGTGCGCCATACATCGACCCGGGTGCAATGGGCACGCAGCATCGAGTAGTAACCCCCCGCATCCTCCATTTCCGTTCGCAGCCCAGCGACCCCCGCCAGTTTGTCAGCCCAAGGGCCGTTCGCTGCGACCTCGCGCATCAACCTGTGTGACGGTTCGTTGAGGTTGTCGGGCATCTGAATCGCCAAGCTACCACCGGGGGCAAGCCTGGCCACCAATGACGGCAGCAACCGGGCGTGATCGGGCAGCCACTGCAATACCGCGTTGGCGAAAATCACATCGAACGGGCCGGTCTCGTTCCAGACATCAATGTCCGCGGTGTCGAATTGCACCTGAGGCAAGCGCTTGCGAGCGGCCTCGATCATATCGGGTGAACTGTCCACCCCTCGCACCGCGGCATTGGGAAAGCGCTGCACCAGCAACTCGGTGGAATTACCGGGGCCGCAGCCGATGTCGATTGCCGATTGGGCGTCCGCTGTGGGGATGGCGGCCAGCAAGTCACGCGCCGGGCGCGTGCGCTCATCTTCAAACGTTACGTATTGTTTGGCGGACCAACTCATATCGCTCTCCTGTCGGTGCAGGGTTGTAGCCAGAGGCAGACAACCGGTTCGCTACGATACCTCGACCGGTGTGCTCTTCCCTACCCCGACTTTTGGAGGCATTGGGATCTGAATGAGTTTTTCTTATCGCCAAATCAATGAAAGTCATAACCGAAAATGACCGTTCGTCGACCGACAGACGAAGCGATTTTGACAGTATGAAAATGGCATCTATAGTCCTACTCGCGGCCTGTTGGAAGGAACCCAACCCGTCATTTCAAGGCAAGGAGCAAGGCCAGCTCGTACCCCGTGATCGAGTGGGTTCCCCAGTAGTGTGTTCGCAACGGCCGCAAGGCAAACAAGCGTTGTCGTGCCTGGCAGGTAGCCAGGTAATCACTATGTTCAAAGGAGCTTTACTATGTCTCGAGTCACGGATGTACTTGTTTCGATCGACACCGAAACCATTCTGAAAAACTACCCGAACATCAGCAAAAACCCTGCTACGCCGACGCTGATCGACTGGAAGCACGTCTACATGGTCACCAATCAGGATAACGTGGTCGGCGGCCAGGCCGGTGGCGAGCTGGACCTCAAGGCTCAGGTTGGCGATCTGATTCGCTGGCGTGAAACCAGCCTGTCCCAGAGCTTCGAAACCGCGGTGATTTTCTACAAATTCATCGGCAACGCAGGCAACGAGCTGATTTCCCCACCTTCGCCGCGCCGCGCTACCGCGTGTGTTGCGGTACCCAATACCAGCAATCCGTCAGTGCCTAGCTGCCAGAAAGTCGACAACCATTACTGGTCCTCGGAAACCCTGGCGTGTGGTCGTGTGACCTATCACTTCAACTTCCTGATCGTCGACCGCAACTGCCAGATTATCGGCTGCTGCTCGTGGGACCCATTCATCTCCATCCATAACTGATGATGGAATCGGCCCCTTGGCAACGAGGGGTCACCCCAGTTCGTTGCCGCCTCGGGTGGAACAGGATGTCTTGCTTGAAACCGAAGCGGCTACCGTTTTGCGTCAACATCATGAAAGGAATCCATGATGACTTCCGAACCGATTACCTCCCCTTCGGCGGGCGCCGTGACCGCCAATAGCGTGCTGTTGATCGTCGATGCCGAATCGCTGCTTTCCCGCTATCCGCAACCCAGCCTTGACCCGCAAAAACCGACGGTGATTGAAGATGGTTTCATCTTCGCCATCAGTGCTACGACGGCAGCACAAAATATTATAAATGACAGCAAAATCATCCTGACCACCAATAACGGAAAAGTCTTTCATATTCGCGGCAGGACCGTCAGTTTGCTGGCCGAACACACCGTGGTATTCCACAACATGACGGTTCACGATACCGGGATCCTTTCACCGCCCAAACTGATCGTTCACAGCGACCAGACCGTCCCCGCACCCGACCCCGCCAACCCGACCCAGCCTGGCAGCCACAGCGCCGATGATCATTATTGGGAGTGTTCGCAACTGAGCACGGGCGTGACCGCCTGCGAACTGAACTTCATGCTGATCAACCAGCGCTGTGAAGCGGTGGGGTACTTCAGCTGGAAGACTGAGGTGATGCTATCGGCGTGAATGCAAAAAAAAACCAATACCAGTTCAGGCGCGGAACCTGTGGGAGCGGGCTTGCTCGCGAAGACGGCGGCATAGTCAATATTGATGTCCTCTGACATACCGCATTCGCGAGCAAGCCCGCTCCCACAGGATTTGCGCTTGACTGATTGGTATTGGTTTCTTGGTGTACACAACGGTAGCAACGACTCACCGCTATTTATCATCCGCCCCCTTCTCCTGCATCTGCACCGAAGATTTGGTGCCATCAGTGTTGTCTTTGGTCTCGTTATCCGAATTATCGAAACAGCCCTGCAACGCCATCAGGCAGCAACAAAGGTAAAACATGCGAGCGAGGTTCATGCTGTTCTCCAGTTTCAGGGGCTTGAAGGAGTGAACCCATGTCGGTGGAAATGGTTGCGACTTTCTCGGCCCCGAACGACGAGCACTGACAGAGGGTTCAGCACACCGGATTTCCATCCCGCAGGCAATATTCAGCAGAATTTTCGTCATGCCCGTGCTGTCTGAAAATCAGGCGCATCCCTATAAGGACCACGGCAATGAAATTCGCAAAAATTGCACAGAAACTCTCCCTGTGGGCCGGCCTGCCCCGGACATTTCTGGGGGCGATCATTCTGATTATCCTGTGGGGTTTGAGCGGGCCGATTTTCCATTTCAACGATACCTGGCAGCTGATCATCAACACCTCGACCACCATCATTACCTTCCTGATGGTGTTCCTGATCCAGAACACCCAGAACCGCGACACGGACATTTTGCACTTGAAGATCGATGAGTTATTGCGAGTCACGAAAGAAGCGCAGAACGCGATGCTGGGGCTCGAATCGCTGGATCTCAAACAGTTGGAAGAATTGAGAAAGAAATATCGCCACCTCGGCGAGGGCGAGACGATTCCCCTGGACGGCACTGTTGTCCCGGAAACAAAGAAACAGGATTGATGAATGTTGATCCATGCCCCGCGGGTGACCGGCGACGTCACCCGCGCCATGAGTGCTAGCGACTGGCTTGCAGCGCTCTGGCCATTTGCAGATGGTTTTGCAGTTTGGGCAGGGTTTCTTCGGCGAACGCTTTGATTTGCGGCACGTCCGTGGTCTGCGCTTGTTGTTGAAGCTGCTCGATGGTCTCTTGGGTGGTTTTCACCTGACTGGCGGCATACGCCTGATCGAAGGACGCATCGTCCTTCACCTCCGGAATCAAGGCTTTGGCCTTGTCCATTACCTCTTCGCGTGGCGCGACCGGTAAATCGAGTTGCTTGGCAATTTTCGCCAGATGCTGGTTGGCGGTGGTGAGGTCGTTGATCACCACGATGGTGTAATCCTTGACCTCTTTGGACTCGGTTTTCTGGTGCGCCAGGCGACTGGCTTCGATGTCGGCCATGCCTTTGGCCGACGCCTCGTTGATGAATTCAGCGGCTGACTGGGCAAAGGCACTGTTGGCAAACAGACCCAGTAACGTGACAAAACTGGCATTGCGTAAACGGGTGGCCATCCGGCTCATGGTCGCGCCCTCCTTCTTTGAAAATTCCAACGGGGGCTTTCGCCCCCGTCTTTTAATAAAACCACCTTCACGATTACCGGGATTTCTGACCACCTTTGCGGCCCATGCCGCCTTTCGCGGAGTCTTTATCGACGGTCGTCGTGGTGGTTTTCCCACCTTTGCGACCGGCTTCAGACGCCTTGGTTCGATCATGGGCACTACCCGGACTCGGATTTTTTGAAGTAGGCATGGTTTTCATCCTCTTGATGATGAGAGCAGCGAGCAGCCGCCCGCATAGAATAAGAATTTCCATCGTCAAAAAGGTTTAGAAAAACTGGCAACGCTGCGACGAACGGACTTTCAGGCCTCGAAGCGCAGGTGCTGTTCGCGCTTGGCGCTGTACATCGCCTCATCGGCATGCCTGAACAACTGGTTTTCTTCAGTCCCATGTTCGGGGTAGCGCGCAACGCCGATGCTCGGTTGAATATTCAGGTTATGCCCGTCCAGGCGCAGGGGCTGAACCAGTACCTGGCGGATTTTTCCCGCCACTTTCTCGGCGTCTTCCGCGGCGTGGAGGCTGTGCAACAACACGACAAATTCATCACCGCCGATACGCGCTACGGTGTCGGTTTCGCGCACGCAGCCCTTGAGCCGATTGGCGACCGCTTGCAATAGCATGTCGCCGACCGCATGCCCCAGGGTGTCGTTGACTTGCTTGAAGCGGTCGAGGTCGACGTAGAGCAACGCCATTCGACCGGAATCTACTCGGGCCAGCGCCAGCGAGGCCTTGAGGCGTTCGCGCAGTAATTCGCGATTGGGCAACTGAGTCAGTTGGTCGTACTGGGCCATGCGCTGGAGCCGGGCGTGCAATTGCTTGCGCTCGATAGCGGTCGCGACCTGGGCGCAAACATACTGCAGCAGTTCCTTGTCTTGCTCGGTGTAACGCTCGCCGCCCGGTACGCTTTTAACGATCAGCGCGCCAATGGTGCCGTTCTGCGAACTCAATGGCACGCCCAGCCAGCAGGGCGAATCCTGGCCCGCGACCAGCGCCGCAAATCCCGCCGGCGGATTGTCCTGATCCGGGGTCAGCAGAATCGGCAAGCCACTGCGAATCACTTCACTGCAAAGACGCCCGGTCACCGTCCCGGGCTCCTCGGGTTGCGGTTCACAGTCGTCAACGTGATAGGGAAAATTCAGCTGCGCGCAGTGCTCGTCATACAGCGCCACAGAGAAATTCAACGCCGGGAGCCATTCGCCGATGATCGAATGGATGCGCTTGAACAGCGCCAGCAGATCTTCCGCCGCGTGGGCTGCTTCGGAGATTGCGTACAGCGCCGCTTGCCGGGACTCGGCCTGTTTGCGCTCGGTGATGTCGCGCGCCACGGCAATGCGCAGCTGATCGACCTCCGACCAGCGCGCCGACCAGAGAATATGCACCACCCGGCCGTCCTTGCGCAGGTAACGATTTTCAAAGTTGAGCTTGGGCTCGCCCCCCATGATCTCCCGAGCGGCGTCGAGGGTGCGCTGTCGGTCGGCGGGATGCACCAGGTCGATCATCGGCTGGCCGATCAGCTCGTCGGGGGTGTAACCGAAAATGCGCTCGCAGGCCGCGCTGACAAATACGAAGCGACCTTGTTTGTCCACCGCACAGACGGCGTCCAGCAAGAGGTCGATGTAACTCGCCAGTGGGGCGGAATTTCTGGTTTCCATGATGCCGAGAGCGTGTCCGGACAATACAACATTGAACAACCCTCCCTGACCGGTCATACGCCCGAGCGATGACTGTGCCGCTGACGCTTCCCTGCGATCAGCCTCAAGCCTTGTTCGTCACCAGCCCCGGCAGCGCATGCACCAGGGCATTGATGGCAAAACCGATGAACATTACCCCGCACAACCGGGTGATCGCCAGTTCATGACGCTGATACAACGTGCGCACCTGACGCGCTCCGACGATGCCAATGAGAATAGCGTAGGCCAAAAGGCCACCAACGAAGCTCAAGATGATCAACCATGGCAACATTGACCAATGCAGCAACTCTGCCCGGCTGGACAGCAGCGCAGTAAAGGTCGCCACCGCCACCGGGTATGCCTTGGGGTTGGTCAAACCGAACAGGATGCCGTGCCAGAACGGCTGCCGTGCCGTGCCTTGAGGAGCTTCAGCACTGCCGCGGCGAGCCCGAACCGCCCGCAGGCCCAGCCAGAACAGGTACAGCCCACTGAATACGCCCAGCACATCGAACGCGGTGCTACCGATTTCCCGCGCACCGACAATCGCGATCAGCGCCGTGCTGCACCAGACCACGTCGCCCAGCAAATGCCCGCACAAAAACCCCGCTCCGGCCCGCCGCCCACGCGCCGCGCCGATGCCGAACACCGCCAGCACACCCGGTCCCGGCGTGATGCCATAAATGAAGCCCGAGGCGAGAACGGCCATTAGCAGCGATGGAGTCATGGGAATTCCTGTTGAAACGCCGGATGAATGGACGCAAGTCTATCTCAGGACCCCGAGCATCGACTTAACGATCGTCGAAGAACTTCATCCCCGCATACGGCCGTTGCCGACACGCCGCCAGCCGCGACGCCAGATCCCCGACATGCGCCTCAAGCTTGTGCCCGTCCGGGTCGAGAAAATAGAACGACGCGCCTTCGCTGCGGTTATCCCGCCACTCCCGCACGTTGGCGGATCGCAGGCGTTCGACGAACAACGGGAAGTCCGCTGAATCGATACTGAAGGCGTAATGGGTGTAGTCAGCGGTGGCCGTAGATTCGCGTAGCGGATCGAGAGAAAGGCACAGCCACAGACCGGGTAATGAGAGATAGGCACCGGTGTCCCACGTGGCTTCAAGCTGAAGTTGCAGCAGATCTTGATAGAACGCCACGCTGCGGTTCAGGTCGGTGACGGCGAGGGTCAGGTGGTTGAGGCCGGTTAGCATGGGTTAAGTAACCTTGAGGCTGGTTCCGACCGGAGCGTACAACTTAAACGTCCTTGAGCGTATAGCCGCTGGGGTTTGTTGGCTGTGAGTCAGTCATCGCGAGCAGGCTCGCTCCCACAAGGGGTTGGCGTCGGACACAAATCCTGTGCCCGACGTATTCAATGTGGGAGCGAGCCTGCTCGCGATAGCGTCCGCTCCAGCACCGCAGATTTCAGAACTTGTCGAGCGTACGCAACTTCTGCGGCAACCCCCACAGCAACAACGCAGCGGCGATCAGCGCGGCGACGCCGATGACGTACAGGGCCGGGGTAGTACTGCCGGTCAGGTCCTTGATCCGCCCGACCATGACCGGGCTGACGATCCCACCGAACTGGCCAAGGGTGTTGATCACCGCGATCCCGCCGGCGGCACCTGCGCCGGCACCGGCCAGCAGTTTTGGCGGCAGGGTCCAGAAGCTGGGGATGGAGGCGATGATCCCGGCACCGAGCAAGCCCAGGGCGACAATCAGGAAAGTCGTATGGTTAGCGAAGATCCCTGCGCTGAAGAACCCCACCGCGCCGACCGCCACCAGACCTGCGACAAACTTGCGCCGCTCGCCGGTGGCATCGGACAACCGCCCGATCACCACCATGCTGATGGCGCCGCAGATGTAGGGAATGGCGGTCAACAAGCCGATCATCACCGGACTCTCGGTACCGGCACTGCGGATCAGTTGCGGTGCCCAGAAGTTCAAGCCGTAGGACGCCACCTGAATCAGAAAGTAGATCAGCCCCAGCATCAGGAAACCTGGAATTCGCAGTGCAGCCAGCAAGGACCCGCCGCTCTTGTGGGGTTCGTGGTGAGCAATACGGCTGGCGAGCAGTGTCTTTTCCGACGACGTCAGCCAATGGGCGTCTTCGATGCGGTCCTTGAGCAAGGTCAGCACCAAAAAACCGAGGCCGATGCAAGGAACGCCACCGAGCAGAAACAGCCAATGCCAGCCGCGCATATCAAGGAAGCCATCAAGGTGTTGCAGCACCAGCCCGGAGAACGGTGCGCCAACCAGCCCGGCAAACGCCGACGCAAGGAACAGCATTGAGGTGATGCGCCCGCGATAGTGCTGCGGGAACCACAGCGTCAGGTAATACAGCACGCCGGGGGCGAAACCCGCTTCCATCGCACCGATCACGAAGCGCAGGGCATAGAACTGCCATTCGCTGTTGACGAAGACCATGGCCGCCGTGGCGACACCCCAGGACATCATGATCCGGGCGATCCAGCGCCGCGCACCGACCTTGTAGAGCATCATGTTGCTCGGCACTTCGAAGATCACGTAACCGACCACAAACAGCCCGGCACCGAGGCCGTAAGCGGTGTCGCTCAGGCTCAGGTCGGTCTGCAACTGGAACTTGGCGAAGCTGATGTTGATGCGGTCGAAAAACGCGAACAGATAGCAAACCATGATCAACGGCATCAGTCGCCAGGCGACTTTGCGGACCAGGGCTTTTTCGGCGTCGTGGCTAACGGACGGGCTCGCGCCCGCCTCCAGTACATTGAGGCTCATAGTGTTTCTCCAGATGGACTTCACGAGGGAGTCCCGATTGTTTTTGTTGTCTGGTTGAGATGGTCTTGTGGACGCTTTTCTGTGGGAGCGAGCCTGCTCGCGATAGCGGTGCCTCAGTCGACATCTATTCTGGATGGGACTCAGTCATCGCGAGCAGGCTCGCTCCCACAGGGATTTCAGGGATCAGGAAGGTGTCGGGTGCAGGTCGCCATTGCGTCCGGCCTTGGCGAGTTGCCCGGGCACTTCGTGGCCCAACAACGCGGGTAACCCTCGGGACAACTTCAGCAACAACGGCAGATCGATGCCGGTGTGAATACCGATTTCATCGCACAGGTTGACCAGATCTTCAGTGCAGATATTGCCCGAAGCACCCGGCGCAAACGGGCAGCCGCCAAGGCCGCCGAGGGCCGCATCGAAACGGCGGGCTCCGGCCTCGTAAGCGGCCAGGACATTGCACAAACCGAGGCCGCGAGTGTTGTGAAAATGCAGGGTCAGATCCGCCGGCGAAACCCGCTGCAAGACTCTGCGCACCAGCTGATCGACCTGACGCGGATTAGCCATGCCGGTGGTGTCGGCCAAGGTAATGCCCTGGATCCCGAGTTCCAGATAGGCGTCGACGATTTGCAGCACTCGGTCCTCATCAATCCTGCCTTCGAACGGGCAACCGAATGTCGTGGCAATGCTGCCGTTGAGCCGCACCTGCGTGCCGCGAACGAATTCGACGATCTCGCCAAACGCCGCCAATGACGCCTCGCAGCGCATCCGCATGTTCGCCAGGTTGTGGGTCTGGCTGGCAGACATCACCAGGTTCAGCTCATCAGCCCCCGAATCCAGCGCTCGTTGTGCGCCTTTGAGGTTGGGGATCAATGCGACATAGATCACACCTGGCCGTCGGGCGATGCCCTTGAACACTTGCTCGCCATCACGTAGCGCGGGAATGGCCTTGGGCGAAACGAACGAGCCTGCTTCGATGCGACTGAACCCCGCCAGCGACAACTGGTCGATCAGCGCAATCTTGTCGATGGTTTCGACCCAGGTCGGCTCGATCTGCAAGCCATCACGAGGGGAGACTTCCTGAACGATCAGGGTCTCTGAATAATCAGTGATCATTGCACCACCCCTTCAGCTTTCAGCCGTTCGATGTCCTGCTCAGTCAGGCCCAACCCCGCAAGGATGCCGTCGGTGTGCTGACCCAGACTCGGTCCCGACCAGTTGACGCCGCCGGGGGTCTCGGACATTTTCGGCACGATGCCCGGCATCTTCACCGTGGCGCCGCCGGGCAGTTCGGCGCTGAGCAGCATGCCCCGTGCCTGGTAATGCGGATCGGCAACAATGTCGGCTACCGAGTAGATGCGACCGGCCGGGACTTCGGCAGCTTCCAGTGCAGTCAACACATCATCGATGGGCAGGCTGCTGGTCCAATGAGTGATGGCGGCGTCGAGCACATTACTTTTGGCGGCGCGGCCATCGTTATGCGCAAACTCCGGTGCTTCGGCCAGATCGACCCGACCGATCACCGCCATCAGGCGCTTATAGATCGGGTCACTGTTGCCGGCGATCACTACGTAGGCGCCGTCGGCCGTCAGGTAGGTATTGGACGGCGCGATGCCCGGCAACGCCCCGCCGCTGCGCTCACGAACATGGCCCAGCATGTCGTATTCCGGCACCAGACTTTCCATCACGTTGAACACGCTTTCGGCCAAAGACACATCCACCACTTGCCCGCCGCCCTGCCCGGTCTTGACTCGCAGAAGCGACATCAAGGCGCCGATCACCGCATGCAGCGAAGCCAGCGAATCGCCGAGACTCACACCCACTCGGGCGGGCGGTGAACCGGGGGTGCCGGTGGTGTAGCGAATCCCGCCCATGGCCTCGCCGATCGCACCGAAACCCGGACGATCACGGTACGGGCCGGTCTGGCCATAACCGGAAATACGCACCAGCGTCAGGTTGGGATTGAGGGCATGCAACACGTCCCAGCCCAGGCCGAGTTTTTCCAGGGCACCAGGGCGCAGGTTTTCGATCAACACATCGGCGTCGGTCGCCAGTTGCTTGACCAGCTCGATGCCTTCGGGGGATTTCAGATTCAGCGCCAGGGACTTCTTGTTTCGCGATTGCAGGTACCACCACAGCGAAGTGCCTTCGTGCAGCTTGCGCCATTTGCGCAAGGGATCGCCCTGGCCCATGGCTTCGATCTTGATCACTTCGGCGCCGAACTCGGCGAGCATGCGCGCCGCGAATGGCGCGGCGATCAGTGTGCCGATCTCGATCACTTTGATTGCACTCAAGGGGGCAGTCATCGCGGGGTACCTCTTGTTCTTGGAATATGAGCCAAGGCTAGAGGACCGAGGGGCAAGAAATCCAACCTTCAGTTGGCAACGACCGTTCGCGAAACGCGAATGCATGGCTGGCTAGGGATTGCCGCGACCTCAAGTCAGCCTTCGCGGGCAAGCCCGCTCCCACAGGGATGTGTGCCGGATGAAATATTGGGTTCACCTCAAATCAACTGTGGGAGCGGGCTTGCCCGCGATGAGGCCCGCCCATCCAATCGAGAACATTCAGGCCTGACCGCGCAACTGCTCAAACAACATCCGGCTCACCGGCGACAGCCTCGCTTCATCGCGCACCACCAGAATCAACGCACGATCCGACCAGTCATCCGTCAGCGGCACCGCGTGCAAACCCAACGCCCGGCCAAACAGTTCGTAAGCCTTTTGCGGCAGGATGCCGATGCCCATGTTGGCCTGGACCATCCGGCACATGGCGTCGAACCCTGGCACATGAATCCGCAATCTCAGCACCTTGCCAGCCTTGCGCGCGGCCGCGTGGGTGCGCATGTTGATGGAACTGGCGGCGTGCAAACCGACGTAATCGCTGTCCAGTGTGTCGGCAAAAGCCAGGGTCGAACGACTCGCCAGCGGATGATCGGCCGGCATCAACACCATCAGTTTGTCCCGGCGGTAAAGAACACTGTGCAGACCTTTGACGTCACTGTCGCTGGAGCAAATCCCGAGGTCCGCCACGCCATCGAGCACGCCCTGAATCACCCCACTGCTGGGGCGTTCTTCGAGGTCGGTCTTGACCTGCGGATGGCGCTCGGAAAAGTCTCTCAAGTCTTCAGGCAGGAACTGAATGATCGCCGACAGATTGGCGAGCATCCGCACATAACCGCGTACACCGTGGCTATGCTCGCCCAGTTCGAGGCCCATCTTCTCGACGTTGAACAGCATCTGCCGGGCGTGGTGCAGCAGGGTTTCACCGGCCGGCGTCAGGGTCATGCCCTTGGCTTGGCGCACGAACAGGCTGATGCCCAGCGCCTCCTCCAACTCCATCAAGCGCTTGCTGGCCGCCGACACCGCGATCGCTTCGCGAGCGGCGGCACGAGTCAAGGTGCCCTCTTCGTGGACGGCCACGAACAGTTGGAGAGTGATCAGGTCGAGGCGGCGGATCAGGCTTTTTTGCAGCATGGGAGGGCTCGATGATTTCGGTTCAACTGAGTCGGCAGGATAGCCCGGTTTCGTTTCGTCCCCGCCATCCAATTGCCCGACAGCACTTCAGGGCAGTTCACCGCACTCTGGAATTCGTCGCGTTGAAGGAAAAGCTTTACGTTAATATCCGCCTCTTTGGCAACCTCACGCGTCGACATGAAGACGACGCTGATACGCCATTTCTGCGAACTCATCAGCGAGCTTTTACGCACTCACGGCCGGGACATCAGCAGCTGAAACTCAGGGAAGATCAAATGAAGAGCAGCACCACCCTCCTCATCACCTGCTGCACGGTTTTTCTCGCTCAATTGGGCATGAGCATTTACTTGTCGGCGCTGCCGGAAATTGCCCGGGATTTAACCGCCGATGCCTCGCAGGTTTCATGGGGGCTGGCGGTGTATCTGATCGGCATGGCGCTGCCGATGCTGTTCTGGGGCAGCCTCGGTCAGCGCATTGGCCGCAAACCGGTGCTGCTCGCGGCACTCGGTATCTACGGGGTGGGCAACCTGGCCCTGCCGCTGGGCCAGACGCTGGAGTCGTTCCTGTTTTTTCGACTGATTCAGGGTGTAGGCGCCAGCGGAATTTCGGTCATGGCCCGGGTGCTGATCCGTGACAGTTTTCGCGGCGACCTGCTGGCCAAGGCGTTGTCCTGGATATCGATTTCCTTTGTGGTAGCGCTGGGTATCGGCCAATACCTGGGGTCGATTATCCAGGTGGCGCTGGGTTGGCCGATGATCTTCTACTTGTTGGGTGGCGTGAGCCTGTTGATGGCGGTGGTGGTGGCGCGGGTCACGTTCCCGGTGCTCGCAGCAGAGAACACACTGTCATCGGCCTGGACGAGCTATTGGCACATTCTGGGTCATCGGGCCTTCCTGTTGCCGGCCCTTGTCGGCGGCCTGGGATACGGGGTGATCGTCGCATTCAACACCGCGGCGCCGTTGATTCTGCAAGGTCCCTTCAACTGGTCGGCAGTGGAATACGGATTGTTGGGTTGGCCAATCAGCGCGGCCTATTTTCTCGGGGCTGTGGCGGTCAATCGCTTTGTGCTGCGTACCGGTCAGCGCCAACTGATGACGGTAGGCGTTGGGCTGGTACTGGCCGGCAGCGCAGTCATGTTGCTGGGTAGCATCGCCGGTACGTCGATAGCGCTGCTGTTCTGGTTGCCCTATTGTTTTGCGGTGTTTGGCCAGTCGCTGAATTACCCGATCAGCCTGTCCCTGGCCAACGAAGGTTCGCCGGTCGGCGGTGCTTATGCGATGGCGTTGAGCGGTTTCATTCACCAACTGATGGCCGCCATTATCGGCGGTATCGCCAGCCTGATAGCGAGCCAGCAGGCATGGCCATTGTCGCTGTTATGCACCTTGCTGGCCGTGGGCGCGTTGCTTTGCGTAATGTTCGCGCCCGGCCGTCGAATCACTTAGAACGCGCTGCGGAAAATCTCCTCGATCTGCCGCTGATCCGCCTTCCGTGGATTGGTCAATCCACAGGCGTCTTTCATGGCATTGCCGGCAAGCACCGGGATGTCGTTGAGCCGGGCACCGAGCTCGCGTAAACCGGCGGGGATTTCCACGTCCTTGGCCAGGTTGCGAATGGCCCCGATCGCTGCTTGAGCGCCCTCTTCCGGGCTGAACCCGCGAACGTCTGCGCCCATCGCGCGGGCAACATCGGTCAGGCGGTCGGCGCAGACCAGCGCGTTGAAACTTTGCACATGAGGCAGCAGCACCGCATTGCACACACCATGGGGCAAGTCGTAGAACCCACCTAATTGATGGGCCATCGCGTGAACGTAGCCAAGGGACGCGTTGTTGAACGCCATACCCGCCATGAATTGCGCGTAAGCCATGTTTTCCCGCGCGATCATGTCACTGCCGTCGCGTACGGCCAGGCGCAGGTTATTGCTGATCAAGGTGATGGCTTTCAGCGCACAGGCATCGGTAATCGGGTTGGCTGCCGTGGAAACGTAGGCTTCGATGGCGTGGGTCAGTGCGTCCATGCCGGTGGCGGCAGTCAGGCTCTTGGGCATGGCGACCATCAGCGCCGGATCGTTGACTGACAGCAGCGGCGTGACGTTGCGATCGACGATGGCCATTTTCACGTGACGGGATTCGTCGGTGATGATGCAAAAACGGGTCATCTCGCTGGCAGTGCCGGCGGTGGTGTTTATCGCGATCAGCGGCAGTTGCGGCTTGGTCGACTGATCGACACCTTCGTAGTCACGAATCGTCCCACCGTTTGTGGCGCACAAGGCGATGCCCTTGGCGCAGTCGTGAGGCGAACCGCCGCCCAGAGACACCACGAAATCACAGCAACTTTCCTTGAGCAGGCCCAGGCCAAGTTCGACATTGGCGATGCTCGGATTCGGCTTCGCGCCGTCGAAGATCACCGAGTCGATGTCCTGGATCGCCAGTTTCTCGGCAATCATCTTCGCCACGCCAGCCTTGGCCAGTCCGGCGTCGGTGACGATCAGCGCCTTGCGAAACCCGTACTTGCGAATAGCGTCCATGGCTTCGTCGAGGCAACCAGTGCCCATGATGTTCACAGCGGGTATGAAAAACGTACTGCTCATGCGCGAGTCTCCTGGCTGAAGCCGAATCAACAGCACCGATCCGGCGGGTGCGCACAGGATCGACCCATTAGTCGTGCGGTAACTTGATCTGGCTCAAGGCCGGGGCGTGATAAAGTCGCCGTCCATCAGACCTTTTGCTTTGAGACAACGAACGCAATGACCGACTTCCAGGATGTCGATGCCCAACTTGAAGACTGGAACGCCTTGCGCACCACCGCCTCTTTCGGCGGCCTGCTGGTGGGTAACGGTGCCAGTCGTGCGGTATGGGACGACTTCGGCTATGACTCGCTGTTCGAAAACGCCCGCACCGTTGAAGAGAAGCCTCTGAGCCAATCCGAACTGAGCGTGTTCGACGCGATGCAGACGCGCAGTTTCGAACAGGTGCTTGGGGCGCTGAAAACCACCAGCCGGGTCAACAAGGCGTTGGCCGTCAGCTCTGCCGCGCCGCGCAATCGCTATTACGCGATCAAGGAAGCGCTGATCAACACCGTGCATGCGGTGCATATCCCTTGGCGGTTGGTGGTGCCCTCGACGCTGGCGACGATCAATCAGGAGCTGGGCAGCTATCGAACGGTGTTCACCACCAATTACGACTTGCTCAACCACTGGGCGATCCAGCACCGGCCTGACGTTATTACCGATCTGTTTCAGGGCACCGAGCCGCGTTTTGATCTGAGCCTCACCGCAACAGATAAAACCCGTCTGCTGTATCTGCACGGCGGCCTGCATCTGGTGCGTAATCAGGACGGTACGGCGCGTAAATTGATGTCGACCGAAGGCACGTTGCTGGGCAGCTTCGCCATCAACAATACGATCAAGACCCTCGACGACGTGCCGCTGTTCGTCAATGAAGGTCCGACCCAGGACAAGCTAAAAACCATTCGCAGCTCGGATTACCTGTCGTTCTGCTACGACCAGTTACTGGGCCATGGCGATGGGCTGTGCATCTTCGGGCATGCCCTTGGCGAGCAGGACAGTCATATCATTCATGCATTGCGCCAGGCGAAGCCGAAGACAGCGGCGATCTCGATTTACCCGCGCAGCAAAGCGTTCATCCAGCATCAGAAACGGCATTACACGAAGGTGTTCGAGGGGACGGGAGTGGAGCTGCGGTTTTTTGATTCGAAGACGCATGCGCTCGGTAGCCCCAAACTGACCGTACCGGTCGAAGTTTAGTCGCGCCGAGGCCGGCCCCTTCGCGGGCAAGTCGAATCGTCGCACCGCCGCTCCCACAGGGATTTGTGAACGCCACCGAACCAATGTGGGAGCGAGCCTGCTCGCGATAGCGGTCTGACATTCAACATTTACGTTGACTGTTATGGCCTCATCGCGAGCAGGCTCGCTCCCACACCAGGTATCCGGTGTGTTTAGAGCACCGGCAAGGTTTTGTCCTTGATTACCGTGGTCGGACCGTTGGTCTTGACGCTGGCGATGCCTTTATCCCTCGCGGCATCCGATGAGTAGGATTCGCTGCTGCCGATGATCTGATGGTTGGCAGCCTTGAGGTTGAAGTAAGGATGACCGTCCTTGGTGGTTTTTTTCTCATAGCGTTCGTCCAGCGGACTGTTGGCCTGAACCGAGGCGATACCGCTATCGGCCGCGCCGCGCGTGGTGTACAGCTCACTGGTCAGAATGGTTTCGGCGTTGGCCGCTTTCAATACAAACTTGAACTGACCGTTGCTGGTTTTGCTCACTTCGTACCATCCAGACATGCTTTTTCTCCTTGGCGATTGAGAGGTTTCGCGCTTCAGAGTAAAGACCAAGTCAGGATTTCTGTCGCCTGTACCGGCCCCTTCGCGGGCAAGCCTCGCTCCTACAGGTTTTGGGTCGGACGCAAAAATTCGCGGTCAACCGAAACCCTGTGGGAGCGAGGCTGCCCGCGAAGGCGTCCTCAAAATTGATACAAACCGCTCTATTTCACCACCGCCCGCACCACCGACAACTCAGGTGCCTGCACCCGACGCTGGCTCAAATAGCGCATGCAACTGACCCGCAAGAACGAGGCGAAATTCACCACTTCGCCACGGTAGTCCATCACCTCTTCATACAGCTTGGCGATTAGCTGATTGGTGGTCATGCCGTCGACCTCGGCGATTTCGCTGAGGATGTCCCAGAACTGATTCTCCAGCCGCAGAGTGGTCACCACCCCGCAGATGCGCAGCGAGCGGGAGCGCGACTCGTAGAGAATCGGATCGGCCTTGACGTAGAGCTCGCACATGGAAACGTCCCTCGTTACAGCGTGATTTTGGTGCCCAGCAACCCGAGGAAACCGGCCAGCCAGCTCGGGTGTGCCGGCCAGGCCGGTGCAGTGGCCAGATTGCCTTGAACGTGACCTTCCGTCACCGGGATATCGATGAACGTGCCGCCCGCCAGGCGCACTTCCGGAGCACATGCTGGATAGGCGCTGCACTCGCGACCTTCAAGAATGCCTGCCGCGGCCAACAGTTGTGCACCGTGACACACGGCGGCGATCGGTTTGCCGGCCTTGTCGAACGCTCGCACCAGCTCCAGGACTTTTTCGTTCAGGCGCAGGTACTCCGGCGCACGACCGCCCGGCACCAACAGCGCGTCGTAGTCCGCGGCGTCTACCTTGGCGAAATCGTAGTTCAGGGCGAACAGGTGACCGGGTTTTTCGCTGTAGGTCTGGTCGCCTTCGAAGTCATGGATCGCTGTGCGCACGGTCTGGCCGGCGGTTTTGTCCGGGCAAACGGCGTGTACCGTATGGCCGACCATCAGCAGCGCCTGGAACGGCACCATTACTTCGTAGTCTTCGACGTAATCGCCGACCAGCATCAGAATTTTTTTAGCCGCCATGGGGAGGACTCCTCTGGAAAATGCGTGGGCATGCAGGAGTACTCAAGGTAGTCCTTATCCGGCGGGTCGGGTAATAACCAGTTACTACCTGATGGACCGCGTTATCGTTCATCGCGGGCAAGCCACGCTCCCACAGGTTTTGCATCGGCCGTAAGAACGGCACAAGACCTGTGGGAGCGGGCTTGCCCGCGAAAGCGTCCTCAAACTGTACGCCTATCTTTGCGCCTAGCTGTAACAGCGGCATACCCAGCGTTTGTGGCTAGATGAAGACTCTTCCCGCCACCTTCGATTCTGGTTGCCATCATGTCCTCGCGCGAAAACACCGGCATGGCCCTCGGCCTGCTCGGCGTCGTTATCTTCAGCCTGACCCTGCCCTTCACACGGATCGTCGTGCAGGAACTCCATCCGCTGCTAAACGGCCTCGGCCGGGCGCTGTTCGCGGCGATTCCGGCAGCGCTTTTATTGCTGTGGCACCGTGAAAAGTGGCCCACCTGGAAGCAGGTCAAGGGCCTGACGCTGGTGATCGCCGGGGTCATCCTCGGCTTCCCGGTGCTGTCGGCCTGGGCCATGCAGACGTTGCCTGCCTCCCACGGCGCACTGGTCAACGGCTTACAACCACTGTGCGTAGCACTGTATGCGGCGTGGCTGTCCCATGAGCGCCCGTCAAAAGCCTTCTGGGCCTGTGCGGCGTTGGGCAGCGCGTTGGTGCTCGGTTATGCGCTGATCAGCGGCGCCGGCAGTATTCAGGCCGGTGATTTGCTGATGCTCGGCGCGATTGCCGTGGGTGGGTTGGGTTATGCCGAAGGCGGCCGACTGGCCAGGGAGATGGGCGGCTGGCAGGTGATTTGCTGGGCGCTGGTGTTGTCGACGCCGCTGCTGATCGGGCCGGTGGTGTATCTGGCGCTGCAACATCAGGGCGAGATTTCGGCCAAAACCTGGTGGGCGTTTGGTTACGTCTCGCTGTTTTCGCAGTTCATCGGGTTCTTTGCCTGGTACGCCGGGCTAGCCATGGGCGGCATTGCCCGGGTCAGCCAGATCCAGTTACTGCAGATCTTCTTCACGATCGCGTTTTCGGCGTTGTTCTTTGGTGAACACGTCGAGCCGATGACCTGGCTGTTTGCGGCCGGGGTGATCGTGACGGTGATGTTGGGGCGCAAGACGGCAGTCAAATCAAATGTGGGAGCGGCGGTGCGGCAATCCGACTTGCTCCCACAAGATCAGAGGTAGCCGTCAGCCCGCAACAGGGTTTCCAGGCAATGTTCGCTGATGTGGTAGAAGTCCTTCAGTTCCTGAATCTTCACCAACAGCTGAGCCGGGTCCACCGGCTCGGCGCGCTTGACCGCCAGGATCATCTTGTTCTTGTTGGTGTGGTCCAGTGAGATGAACTCAAAGACCTTGGTCTCGTAACCACAGGCCTCCAGAAACAGTGCACGCAAACTGTCGGTGACCATTTCCGCCTGCTGGCCCAGGTGCAGGCCGTATTGCAACATCGGCTTGAGCAGCGCCGGGCTCTGGATCTGCAGGCGGATCTGTTTGTGGCAGCACGGCGAGCACATGATGATCGAAGCGCCGGAACGAATACCGGTGTGAATTGCATAGTCGGTGGCGATGTCGCAGGCATGCAACGCGATCATCACGTCCAGCTCGCTCGGCGCGACGCTGCGCACGTCACCGCATTTGAACACCAGCCCCGGATGTTCCAGCTTCGCAGCGGCGGTGTTGCACAGGCTGACCATGTCTTCACGCAGCTCGACGCCGGTCACCTCGCCCTCGGCCTTCAGGGTGTTGCGCAGGTAGTCGTGGATCGCGAACGTCAGGTAGCCCTTGCCCGAGCCGAAATCCGCCACCCGCACGGGTTTGTCCAGCGCCAGCGGCGATGAGGTCAGCGCATGGCTGAAGACTTCGATGAACTTGTTGATCTGCTTCCACTTGCGCGACATCGCCGGGATCAGCTCATGCTGCGTGTTGGTCACGCCGAGGTCTTTGAGGAACGGCCGGCTCAGGTCGAGGAAACGGTTCTTCTCGCGGTTGTGCTCGGCGGACGGTACTTCGCGCAATTGCTGAGGTTTGCTCTTGAACAGCGAAGATTTGCCCTTTTTGCTGTATTCGAGCTGAGCTTCGTCGGTCAATGACAGTAAATGCGCGTTTTTGAACGAGGCCGGCAACAGTGCGGCGATGGTCGCCACGCCTTCGGCAAGCGGCAGGTTCTTGGTGATGTCGCGAGTCTTGTAGCGGTAGACGAAGGACAGGCACGGCTGATCCTTGACCGTCAGCTGCTTGATGATCAGCCGCTGCAAGTCCGCTTCGTCACCGACGTACTTGGCCAGCACCAGTTTGATGAAGGCGTTCTGGTCGAGGCTGGTTTGCAGCAGGTCGATGAACTGGGCGTGATGATCCGGCGCGAGGCTGGCGGGAGTGGCGGTGACAGACATGGGAAAAAACGGCCTCGGGCGGTGCGAATCGGGGAATGGTGGGTATTTTAGGGGGGATGGAGTTCAGGAACACTGTTATTTGCCAAACGGCAAAGATTCTGTGGCGAGGGAGCTTGCTCCCGCCGGCCGATCCGCGCCCGGGCGCAGCAGTCGTAAAGCAGACAACGAGATGTATCTGATGGAGTGCGTTTACCGATTTTGGGGCCGCTTAGCAGCCCAGCGGGAGCAAGCTCCCTCGCCACAAAAGCACCTCAAACAAAGTGCCTCAGGGTGGAAATGGCGTCAGCCCAACACCACCAACCGATTCGGCAATTCATTGCGCATATGGGTCACCGGCACATGCACCTTGAGCAACTCGCCGCACGCCTCGATGCATGTCACAAACCCCTGCAATGTCTGCCCCTGTTTCACCTGCTGCGTAAACGCCGCCACTATCGCGTCCCAGTTCTTGTTGTCCAGCCGTTTGGAAATTCCTTCATCCACCAGAATCTCCACATAGCGCTCGGCCTCGGAGACGAAAATCAGCATGCCGGTGCTGCCCACTGTGTGGTGCAGGTTTTGCTCCAGAAACTGCCGACGCGCCAGGTTCGACGCGCGCCAGTGACGCACCGTGCGCGGAATCAGGCGCGTGGTGACTTTCGGAATCCGGAACGCCAGGCACAACACGATGAAACTGAGCCACTGCACCAGCAACAGGCTGTGCAGGGTCAGCCAGCCCGTCAGGTAATGCACGATACCCGGCACCACCAACGCCAGCAGACTGGCCCAGAGCAGCGGGATATACGCGTAATCGTCGGCGCGGGCCGCCAGCACCGTCACCAGTTCGGCGTCGGTATCGCGCTCGACCCGGGCAATTGCCTCGGCGACTTTGCGTTGTTCGTGTTCAGTCAGTAATGCCATGGTTATGAATGCCTGCTCGCTATTATTTTTACCAGCAATGTTATGACTCTCAGTGTTATCACCAACCGTCCGACGAACCGCCGCCCCCGAAACCGCCCCCGCCGCCGCTGAAGCCCCCGCCGTCATTTCCACTGCCGCTGCCCCCACCAGAGCCGCTGCCATAGAATATGTCGTCAGACGAGCTTCGTCCCCTTGGGCCCACCACGCCGAGCATGTTCAGGAACCAGTACGTAATCAAAAAAGGCAATGCCATGATAAAAAGCATACCCACGCCATTGGCAAATATCTGGCCGAACGACTCTTCGTCTTCCGGCTGCCCCACATTCAGCGGGTTGCCGCCCAGCACCACCAGCATGGCGGCCACGCCGTCACTGATGCCCTTGCTGAAATTGCCGGTCTTGAACGAGGGAGTGATCACCTGATTGATGATCACCGAGCTCTGGGCATCGGTCAGGCGATCTTCCAGTCCATAGCCGACTTCGATGCGCAACTTGCGGTCGTCACGGGCAACGATCAGCAAGGCACCGGTGTTCTTGTCCTTCTGGCCGATGCCCCAGTGGCGTCCCAGCTGATAACCGAAGTCTTCGATGCTGGCGCCCTGCAGGTTTTCCACTGTGACGACCACCACTTGTTCACCGGTGGCCTTTTCGTGAGCCTGGAGCTGTTGCGTCAATTGCTCGCGCACCCCGGGCTCGATCAATCGGGCGTTGTCCACCACCCTCGCGGTCAGTGCCGGAAACGTCAATTCGGCCTGGGCCGTGAGCGCCATGGCGCACAACAATAGCGCCAGGCCTATTCTAAAAACACGCATTGGAACCTCATCCCTGATAACTGTATCGCCGACAGGGCGTTGATCAGAATTTCACTTGCGGCGCTTGTTCGGCCCCAGGAGTGGTGGCCTCGAAGGTTTCGCGAATCGGCAAATCGCTGTACATCACGCTGTGCCACAGGCGACCGGGAAAGGTGCGAAGCTCGGTATTGTACTTTTGCACCGCGAGGATGAAATCGCGACGCGCCACGGCGATGCGGTTCTCGGTGCCTTCGAGTTGCGATTGCAGCGCCAGGAAGTTCTGGTTGGCCTTGAGGTCCGGGTAGCGCTCGGACACCACCATCAAGCGACTCAGGGCACCGCTCAACTGATCCTGGGCCTGCTGATACTGTTTGAGTTTTTCCGGATTATCGAGGGACTTCGCATCGACCTGGATCGACGTCGCCTTGGCCCGGGCTTCGATCACCGCCGTCAGGGTGGCTTCTTCATGCTTGGCGTAGCCCTTGACGACTTCCACCAGATTGGGAATCAGGTCGGCGCGGCGCTGGTACTGGTTCTGCACCTGGCCCCAGGCAGCCTTGGCCTGCTCGTCGAGGGTCGGGATAGTGTTGATGCCGCAACCGGCCAGTAGTGTGGTCAGCAACATCAAGGCTGTAACCTGCAGGCTCGACCGATAGTGGTGTCGTACATTCATCTGGTTGACGCTCCTTGCACATTCCGTTGAAAAACAACCGGTGAACCTTGAACCCCGCTCTTGGGGCATAATCTGCGCCGCTACTGGATTGCATCGAGCCAATGGGCTAAAAGATGCCCAGCACTGACACACTGCAGAAGTGTGCTGCATTTACCTGAACAACAATAGTCGCTCCCTAAATTTTGGCTGACCGGCGCGTATTCACTGCCGTTTAGGCTTTTGAGAAAACCATTCATGAAGAAGCTGTGTTTGCTGGGCCTGTTCGTCAGCCTGGCCAGTCATACCGCATTGGCCGCCACGACGCCCGCACCTATAGAGAACAAGGACGCCTTCATCAGCCACCTGATGAAGCAAATGACCCTCGATGAAAAGATCGGCCAGTTACGCCTGATCAGCATCGGCCCGGAAATGCCGCGGGAGATGATCCGCAAGGAGATCGCGGCCGGCAATATCGGTGGCACCTTCAACTCGATCACTCGCGCCGAAAACCGTCCGATGCAGGACGCGGCCATGCGCAGCCGGTTGAAGATCCCGATGTTCTTCGCCTATGACGTGATCCACGGCCACCGGACCATTTTCCCGATTCCGCTGGCCCTGGCCTCGAGCTGGGACATGGACGCCATCGGCCTGTCCGGGCGCATCGCCGCCAAGGAAGCGGCGGCTGACAGCCTCGACATCACCTTCGCGCCGATGGTCGATATCTCCCGCGACCCACGCTGGGGCCGCACGTCCGAAGGCTTCGGCGAAGACACCTACCTGGTTTCGCGGATCGCCGGCGTAATGGTCAAGGCGTTCCAGGGCTCAGGCGCGAACGCGGCCGACAGCATCATGGCCAGCGTCAAGCATTTTGCCTTGTACGGCGCGGTCGAGGGTGGTCGCGACTACAACGTCGTCGACATGAGCCCGGTCAAGATGTACCAGGATTACTTGCCACCGTACCGCGCCGCGATTGACGCCGGTGCTGGCGGGGTGATGGTTGCGTTGAACTCCATCAACGGCGTGCCGGCCACCGCCAACACTTGGCTGATGAACGACCTGCTGCGCAAGGAATGGGGCTTCAAGGGCCTGGCGGTCAGCGATCACGGGGCGATTTTCGAGTTGATCAAGCACGGCGTCGCCGCTGACGGTCGCGAAGCCGCGAAGCTGGCGATCAAGGCCGGCATCGACATGAGCATGAACGACACCCTCTATGGCAAGGAATTGCCAGGGTTGCTGAAGGCCGGTGAGATCGAACAGAAAGACATCGACAACGCCGTGCGTGAAGTACTCGCCGCCAAGTACGACATGGGCCTGTTCAAGGACCCGTACCTGCGCATCGGCAAGGCCGAGGATGACCCGGCTGACACCTACGCCGAAAGCCGCTTGCACCGCGCCGAGGCCCGTGATGTGGCGCGCCGCAGCCAGGTATTGCTGAAGAACCAGGGCGACACCCTGCCGCTGAAGAAAACCGCGAAAATCGCTCTGGTCGGTCCACTGGCCAAGGCCCCAATCGACATGATGGGCAGCTGGGCTGCCGCTGGCCGGCCCGCGCAATCGGTAACGCTGTTCGACGGCATGACCCACGCACTCGGCGCGCAGTCGACGCTGATCTACGCCCGTGGCGCGAACATCACCAGCGACAAGAAAATCCTCGATTACCTGAACTTCCTCAACTTCGATGCACCGGAAGTGGTGGATGATCCGCGCCCGGCCAATGTGTTGATCGATGAAGCGGTCAAGGCTGCCAAGCAAGCGGATGTGGTGGTGGCAGCGGTGGGCGAATCCCGTGGCATGTCCCACGAATCGTCGAGCCGCACCGACCTGAACATCCCGGCCAACCAGCGCGAGCTGATCAGGGCTTTGAAAGCCACCGGCAAACCGCTGGTGCTGGTGTTGATGAACGGCCGCCCGCTGTCGATTCTCGAAGAGAAAGAGCAGGCTGACGCGATTCTGGAAACCTGGTTCACCGGCACCGAAGGCGGCAACGCCATCGCTGACGTGCTGTTCGGCGACTACAACCCGTCGGGCAAACTGCCGATCAGCGTCCCGCGCTCGGTGGGTCAGATTCCGACCTACTACAACCACCTGAGCATTGGCCGGCCGTTCACGCCGGGCAAACCGGGCAACTACACCTCGCAGTATTTCGAAGACACCACCGGGCCACTGTTCCCGTTCGGCTTCGGTCTGAGCTACACCCAGTTCAGCCTGACCGACATGGCGCTGTCGTCGACCACACTGAACAAGACCGGCAAGCTCGACGCCAGCGTCGTGGTGAAGAACACCGGCAAGCGTGACGGCGAAACCGTGGTGCAGTTGTACATCCAGGACGTGACCGGTTCGATGATCCGCCCGGTCAAGGAACTGAAGAACTTCCAGAAAGTACTGGTCAAGGCCGGCGAACAGAAAGTCGTGCACTTCACCATCACCGAGGATGACCTGAAGTTCTACAACGCCCAGCTCAAGTACGCCGCGGAACCGGGCAAGTTCAACGTGCAGATCGGCCTGGACTCCCAGGACGTGACGCAGCAGAGCTTTGAGTTGCTGTAATTCCTCAACCACTGCAAGTACCTGTGGGAGCGGGCTTGCCCGCGATGAGGCCATAACATTCAACATCTATGTCGAATGTGAGGCCGCCATCGCGGGCAAGCCCGCTCCCACAGTGTTTTGTAGTGTGACGACTATCCTCGCCGATCCAGCAGATTCACCACCAGCCGATCCACCCATCCCCATACCCGCTGCTTGACCCGCCGCCACAACGGCCGGCGCTTCCATGCCTCGAGGCTGACTTCCTGGCTCAGGGCAAAGTCATTCTCGAAACTCGCCGCCACCGCCCGGGTCAGTCCGGGGTCCAGGGCTTCGAGGTTGGCTTCCAGATTGAAGCGCAGATTCCAGTGATCGAAGTTGCAGGAGCCGATGCTCACCCAGTCATCGATCAATACCATCTTCAGGTGCAAGAAACACGGCTGGTACTCGAAGATTTTCACCCCGGCCCTGAGCAGACGCGGGTAGTAGCGATGCCCGGCGTAGCGCACCGACGGGTGATCGGTGCGCGGCCCGGTCAGCAGCAGACGTACATCGACGCCACGAGCCGCCGCCCGGCGCAGTGAGCGGCGGACTTTCCACGTTGGCAGGAAATACGGCGTGGCCAGCCAGATTCGGCGTTGGCCACTGTTCAGCGCGCGAACCAGCGATTGCAAAATATCGCGGTGTTGGCGGGCGTCGGCATAGGCGACCCGCCCCATGCCCTCGCCCATGGCCGGCACTCGCGGCAAGCGCGGCAAACCGAAGTGCGCAGTGGGTTTCCAGGCGCGCCGATGGCGGTTGGCAATCCATTGGCGGTCGAACAATAACTGCCAGTCGAGCACCAACGGGCCGACGATTTCCACCATCACTTCGTGCCATTCGCTGGTGTCTTCGCCTGGCGTCCAGAACTCATCGGTGACCCCGGTGCCGCCGACTACCGCCAGGCATTGATCCACCAGCAGCAACTTGCGGTGATCGCGATAAAAGTTGCCCACCCAGCGGCGCCAGCTCAGGCGATTGTAGAAACGCAACTCGACACCGGCGGCCATCAAGCGCTGACGCAAGGTCAGGGTAAAGGCCAGGCTGCCGTAGTCATCGAACAGGCAGCGCACTCGCACACCGCGTTCGGCAGCCTGGACCAGCGCCTGCACCATGGCCTCGGCGCAGGCTCCCGCCTCCACCAGGTACAGTTCCAGTTCGACTTGTTCTTCGGCGCGGGCAATCGCCACCAGCATTCGCGGAAAAAACTGCGGGCCGTCGATCAGCAGTTCAAAGCGGTTGCCTTCGCGCCACGGGAAAATTGCGCCGCGCATCTCAGCGCGCCGTGAAAATCAGCACCGCACCCACCGGCACCGACAGACTGATGGCCGACAAACCGGCCACCTTGCGCAAGCTTTCCAGGCCCGGGGCCAGGTCGAAATCTTCAGCGCTGATCACCAAAGGCTCAAGGGTCACCACTTGGAAGCGTCGATCATCGAGACGGGTCGCCAGCAGTTCGGCGTTGTATTGGTGTTGTTTGCCATGCAGGTTGACGGTCAACGGCAGGCGCAACTCCAGTTGTGCACCGGGCGCCAGGTCGTTGATCGGCTGCAGATCGATCTGCGTGGTGATCAGCGCTTCGGGAAACGTCTGGATCTCGAACAGCTCCTTGCGCATGCGTTCGTCGCGCAACGGAATGCCGCTGTTGACCGACTCCATTTCAACCTCCACCTGCGCCAGGCCTTTGGGATCGACCTTGCCGTGCAGCACCAGAAAGCGCTGCACTTCGGAGATGTTGGCGTTTTTAGTGCTGATGAACGACAGCCGCGAGGACTCGCCGTCCAGATACCAATTGGCCTGGGCCGACACGGTGACACCGGCCAGCAGCAGGAAAGCGAGGGTTTTGCAGACAAAGCGGTTGAACATAGGGACTCATGGGCAGATAAACCTGAGCGAACCTTAACTGGCCTGAGGCAGGTTGCAAACTCTAATGCCACAGATCTTGAGGCGAAAACACTTACCTGTGGCGAGGGGGCTTGCCCCCGTTCGGTTGCGCAGCAGCCGCCAAACCTGTGCATGTGTTCTACCTGAAGACATTCATTGCCTGATCATCCTGGGAGTGCTTCGCCCTCCAACGGGGGCAAGCCCCTCGCCACAAAAGCCCTCTGACCACAAAACACTTTCACCACAAACACATCGGCTTCACGGCTGCAGGCGACAGCCTTGGCGTTCACCAACCCACACAGCGCTATTGCTGCGCCCCATACCACCAACCGTCACGCGCTTGTTCGCGGCGTCATCGACGAACCCGCTGGAGGGCAAATACTGCTTCACATAGCTCCGGCAATACTCGGCCGGATTGTTCATCACATAACGGCACGAGCAGTATTCCTTGCTGGTGTAGGCGCTGATGATGTCCGGGAAAGCCCATAGCGCCACCCGCTCCTGCCAGACCCAGCCAAGCAAGGCGATCAGCAGCACCAGCAACAGCGTGCTGAACGGCCGACGACGAATAAAACGGTGATGGCTCATGGCTGCACCTTCATGGCAAAGGCCTTGAGCGCGAGTTTGAGCAATTCGTTGTGCCGATAACTGCCATCGCGATCATCGCCGTAGCGCACGATCACCAGGTTTTCGCTGGGAATCACGTACATCGCCTGGCCCCAATGGCCCAGCGCGGCGAAGGTATCGGCGGGGGCATCGGGCCAAGGTTGTGTCGCGCCATCCACCGCGCGATTGAGCCACCAATGCCCGCCGGGCACTGCTTCATCCTGGTTGGCTTGATAGCCAGCGAAAGGCTCGCGGCTGAAGTCGACCCAATCCTTGGGCAGCAATTGCCGCTCACGCCAACGACCGTCGCGCGCCATCAACAGGCCGACCCGCGCCAGATCCCGGGCAGTGAGATAGGCGTAGGACGATGCGACAAACGTCCCCGTGGCATCCGCTTCCCACACCGCACTGCGAATCCCCAAGGGTTCGAACAGCGCGGTCCATGGATAATCCGGATAACGGGCCGGGCCGACGATGGTTTTAAGCGCGGCGGACAGCAGGTTGCTGTCGCCGCTGGAGTAGCGGAATGCCTGACCGGGTTTAGCGTACTCGTCGTGGTCGGCAGTGAACGCCGCCATGTCGCGGTGACCACGGGTGTAAAGCATGGCCACCACCGAGGACTTCAATGGTGCGTATTCGTAGTCTTCCTGCCAGTCCAGGCCCGAGGCCCAGTGCAGCAGGTCGGCCATGGTCATGGCGGGGTGTTTTTCCAGCGCTGGATAGAACTGCACCGCCGGGTCCTGCAGTTTGAACAGCCCTTCGCCATAGGCCACACCGAGCACCGCGGCCATCAGACTTTTGCTGATGGACCAGGTCAGGTGCGGCGTTTGCGCAGTGGTCGGGCCGGCGTAGCGTTCGTAGACGAGTTGGCCGTCACGGATCACCAGCAAGGCATCGGTGCGAATGCCTTGGTGAGTGGCATCGTCACGGGGTGGGAAGGCGTAACTCTCCAGGGCCTGAAGTGCCGGGCCGGTGACTTTCGGGCCGGGTGACCATTGCTCGGCCGGCCAGTTTTCGGCGTGGGCCGTGAGGCTGAGCAGCAGTATGAAAATCAGGGACAAGCCTTTGAACATGAGGGGCGCTCGGAGGGATGAACCTGCTGAGCCTAGTCGAGCTTGATGACAGTATTTACGTCGCCAATGAGGCCGCCTTCGCGGGCAAGCCCGCTCCCACAAGGATCTCTGGTGTGCAAAATATTGTGTACGACGCAGATCATGTGGGAGCGGGCTTGCCCGCGAAGGGTCCCTCCAACCTTACGACAATCCCGCCAACGCCTTGGCCAACCGCTTGCCCCGCGCCCCTGCCGCCAAATCCATCACGGTCTGATCGCGCTGCCACATCGCCGCCCATTGTGGCGGGCCATCGGCCAGGGCCTGATTCACTTCAGCCTTGAGCCCATCGAACTGCGCAAACAACCCGCCCAGCAACACATGCCCGGCCGGATTGTTCGGCGCCTGGCGGCTGACTTCCGCGCACCCGGCCAGCAGCGCCAGCAAACGCAGTTGCAAGGTTTGCGACCAGTCGCTGTCTTGGCCAACGCCAAACAGCCACGCAGTCATGGCGCTCAGCACATAGGTGTCTTCGAGGGTACGGAACGGTTTGACGTATGCGTCCCAGCCATCCCCCGCCAGCAATTCACACAGCGCGTTGTCGAGAAACAACCGGCCGTGGCCTATGTCTGGCATCAGTGGCATCGGCGCGAGCTTTTCCAGACGCACGCCCGGTTCGCCGGGGTAAACCACCGCAAGGTTCAAGCGCGGCACTTCGCCGGGTTCTTCACTGCGGGCGGCGACCAATAGCCAGTCGGCGGCATCGCCAGCGGTGACGAAATCCTTACGCCCGCTCAGGCGCAGATCACGCAGACGGGTCTGCATGTCCGCCACCCGCAAACTGCGCTGTTCGGTCGCGCACAACGCGCCGAGGCTCAGCGGCGCGCTCGGCCAGAGCATGCGCAACGCCGCTTGATAACCCACCAGAAACGCCAGCCCCGGTGTCGCCATCAGCCGTCCACCGACCACCGCCAACTCGAACGGCGACACCGCGCCCAACTGTTGCAACAAGGCTGCAAAGCCTTCGCCCAGATCAGGATTGGCGGGCAGACGATCGCGGCGTTTCAACAGGGTTTGCCAGGGCATAAGAGGCTCCTTGTGGGCTGTCATATAAGCATCACCAAAGCTTCATGGCGATGACACCGGGGCTACATAGCCTGACTTTGCACAACACGGCTGCATAAAGAAAGTCGATCGGCTGCAACCCAAGACGGGTGGCCAGCCCGTACGGAGACTCACAATGACTCAGATCGCCCGCATCAGCGACACCGGCAATGAACGCCGCCTGCAAGCCGAACGCCTGGTGGGCGCCGAGGCGTTGCAGGAAGCCCAGGCCTTGCGCTTCAACGTGTTCAGCGGCGAATTCAACGCCAGGCTGAAAGGCGCGGAGCTGGGTCTGGACATGGACGACTACGATGTTCACTGCGCCCACATCGGCGTGCGTGACTTGAACACCGGGCGCCTGGTGGCGACCACCCGATTGCTCGACCACACAGCGGCCAGCAGCCTGGGCAAGTTCTACAGCGAAGAAGAATTCAGCCTGCATGGCCTGGTCCATTTGAAAGGCCCGATCCTGGAAATCGGTCGCACCTGCGTCGACCCGGCCTACCGCAACGGCGGCACTATCGCCGTGCTCTGGGGTGAACTGGCCGAAGTGCTGAACCAGGGCGGCTACAGCTATTTGATGGGGTGCGCGAGCATTCCGATGCAGGACGGCGGCATACAGGCCCACGCAATCATGCAGCGCCTGCGCGAACGCTACCTGTGCACCGAACACCTGCGGGCCGAGCCGAAGAAGCCATTGCCGACGCTGGATATTCCGTCCAACGTCATCGCCGAAATGCCGCCGCTGCTCAAGGCCTATATGCGTCTGGGCGCAAAAATCTGCGGCGAGCCGTGCTGGGACGAAGACTTCCAGGTGGCCGACGTGTTCATCCTGCTCAAGCGCGACGAGCTCTGCCCGCGTTACGCCAAGCACTTCAAGGCGGCTGTGTAATGAGCCGCTTGCGGGTGTACGCGCGAATTGCGCGAGTGCTTTTGGTGGTGACGCTGGGCTTGAGCATGGCCAGCGTGTTCGGGTTGTTCGAGCGACTGGGGGTTGCCCATTCGATGGTCCGTCGCCAGCGCTGGTCGCGGTTTTTCATGGCGCGGCTGAGCAATGCCCTGCCCTTTCGCGTGACCGTGCAGGGTGAGCTGCCCAAGCAACCGATGCTCTGGGTCAGCAATCACGTGTCCTGGACCGACATCCCATTGCTGGGCATGCTCACGCCGCTGTCGTTCCTGTCCAAGGCCGAAGTGCGCACCTGGCCGGTGGCGGGCTGGTTGGCGGCCAAGGCCGGCAGCCTGTTCATTCGCCGTGGTTCAGGCGACAGCCAGCTGATCCGCAAACAGATGACCCGCCATCTGGAGCAAGAGCACCCGCTGCTGATGTTCCCGGAAGGCACCACCACCGATGGCCGCTCGCTGCGTACGTTTCATGGTCGCTTACTGTCCGCGGCGATCGATTCCGAAGTGGCGCTGCAACCGGTGGCGATTCGTTATCTGCGCGATGGCAAGCTCGATACTCTGGCACCGTTCATTGGCGATGATGATTTGCTGTCGCACCTGATGCGCTTGTTCGCCAATGATCGGGGTGAGGTGGAAATTCATCTGCTCAAGCCGATCGAATGCCAGGACCGGGAACGTGCTGCGCTGGCGTTCGAAGCGCAGCAGGCGGTGCAGAAGGCGTTGTTCGGGGCGATTCCGGAAATGCAGCAAGCACCAATGCGCCCGGCTATTGCTGCTTAATCACAAATCCCTGTGGGAGCGGCGGTGCGGCGATCCGACTTGCCCGCGATGGCGGCTTAACATTCAACGGTAATGTTGAATGACATACCGCAATCGCGGGCAAGCCCGCTCCCACAGTTATTTATGTAGTTGGATAGTTTTGGGCAAAGTCCTGCAACTCGGGATAGAACAACCGAAAATCCTCGCTCAACGGTTCATACAATCGTCGCAATTCCTGCATCGCCTCGGCCAACTCCTCGGGCCGGGTCAACCTGCGTGAAATCCCCCGCAACACCTGCTCCAGCACCGCGAATTCCCGGTAAGAACCCAACCAGTCATTGGCCACCATGTGCGGCGCAATCATCGCCAGGCGCTCCGGCAACTGCGACTCAGTGGACAGCACCCTGTACACGTCCGAAGTGAACTGCTCCAGTGGCTGATCCGAGTAAAGCGTCCAGTCCCGCGCCAGGCAGTGGTCGAAAAACACATCGAGCACGATCCCGGCGTAACGCCGGCGCGTGATGGAGAACCGCGACAAAGCGATGTCCACCAACGGGTGGCGGTCGGTAAACACGTCGATGCTGCGGTGCAGCTGAATGGCCGCTTCGATCTCCGGATCGAACTGCCCTTGCAGCCGTCCTTTGACGAAATCGCCATACAGACTGCCGAGCATTTGACCGGGGCGCTGGCCACCGAGGTGCAGATGTGCGAGATAGTTCATGCGCGCAGCTTAGCACTGCGCCATCCATATCGTTATAACCCGATATACCGATTTACGCGGTCATCAGATCAAATTCATATTGGTATATCGCGAAGTACCGATTTAAAGTTCGCCTCATCGCGATATAGCGTTTTACTCATCACGAGCCCAAACCATGACCATCGACCTCGACGAAATAATAAAAGCGCTGGCACACCCAGTACGCCGAGACATTCTCATCTGGCTGAAAGACCCCAAGGTCCAGTTCCCGGAACAGCTCCACAACCACGAGTACGGCATTTGCGCCGGACAGATCGATCAACGCTGCGGCCTGTCGCAGTCGACCGTGTCCGCCCATTTGGCGACCTTGCAACGGGCGGGACTGATCAGCAGCCAGAAAGCCGGTCAATGGCACTTCTTCAAACGCAACGAGGACGTGATTCAGGCGTTCCTCGACGCCATCGACAAGGAGCTCCGCGCTCCGACAAGGAACTGACAATGCCCCTCTCGCTACTCATTCTGGCCTTGAGCGCCTTCGCCATCGGCACCACCGAGTTCGTCATCATGGGCCTGTTGCCCGAGGTGGCGGCCGACCTTGGTGTGTCGATCCCCGGCGCCGGCTGGCTGGTGACCGGTTACGCCCTGGGCGTGGCCATCGGTGCACCGTTCATGGCACTGGCCACCGCCAGACTGCCGCGCAAGGCCGCTTTGGTAGCATTGATGGGCATCTTCATCATTGGCAACCTGCTCTGCGCCCTGGCCAGTGACTACAACGTTTTGATGTTTGCCCGTGTGGTCACCGCTTTGTGTCACGGCGCCTTCTTCGGTATCGGTTCGGTGGTAGCTGCAGGCCTGGTACCGGCCAACAAACGTGCATCGGCCGTGGCCCTGATGTTCACCGGCCTGACCCTGGCCAACGTCCTCGGCGTGCCGCTGGGTACTGCGCTCGGTCAAGAAGCCGGCTGGCGCTCGACCTTCTGGGCGGTGACGGTGATCGGTGTGATTGCGCTGATCGGCCTGATCCGCTTCCTGCCGGCCAAGCGCGACGAAGAGAAACTCGACATGCGCGCCGAACTGCGCGCCCTCAAAGGCGCCGGCATCTGGCTGTCGTTGAGCATGACTGCGTTGTTCGCTGCCTCGGTCTTCACCTTGTTCACCTATGTCGCCCCTCTGTTGGGCGAGGTCACCGGAGTCTCGCCACGCGGCGTGACCTGGACCTTGATGCTCATCGGCCTGGGCTTGACGGTCGGCAACATCATCGGCGGCAAGCTGGCGGATAAAAGCATGGCTGCGACGCTGATCGGTGTGTTCATCACCATGGCGGTCGTGTCCACCGTGCTGACCTGGACCAGCATTGCCGTGATTCCAACCGAAATCACCCTGTTCCTCTGGGCCACCGCGTGCTTCGCCGCCGTGCCAGCCCTGCAAGTGAACGTGGTGACCTTCGGCAAGGCGGCACCCAACCTGGTCTCGACCCTGAACATCGGCGCGTTCAACGTCGGCAACGCGCTCGGTGCCTGGGTCGGCGGCAGCGTCATCGCCCACGGTTTCGGTCTGACCAGCGTGCCGCTCGCGGCAGCCGCACTGGCGGTACTCGCCCTGCTGGTGACCCTGATTACTTTCCGTCAGAGCGGCGATCCCGAACTGGCCCCTGCTACCAACTGATACCTAACGAGGGTTGTATTAAATGACGACTATTTTCGATCCGATCAAACTGGGCGACCTCGAGTTGGCCAACCGCATCATCATGGCGCCGCTGACCCGCTGCCGCGCCGACGAAGGCCGTGTGCCGAACGCGCTGATGGCCGAGTACTACGTGCAACGCGCCTCTGCCGGTCTGATCCTCAGCGAAGCCACGTCGGTGACGCCGATAGGCGTGGGCTACCCGGACACTCCCGGCATCTGGTCCAACGACCAGGTGCGCGGCTGGAGCAACGTGACCAAAGCAATCCACGGCGCTGGCGGCAAAATCTTCCTGCAGCTGTGGCACGTGGGTCGGATTTCCCACCCCTTGTACCTGAACGGCGAAGCACCGGTCGCGCCGAGTGCCATCCAGCCTAAGGGTCATGTCAGCCTGGTGCGTCCATTGGCCGACTTCCCCACCCCGCGCGCGCTGGAAACCGCTGAAATCGCCGACATCATCGACGCATATCGCGTGGGTGCCGAGAACGCCAAGGCGGCCGGTTTCGACGGTGTGGAAATCCACGGCGCGAACGGTTACCTGCTCGACCAGTTCCTGCAAAGCAGCACCAACCAGCGCACCGATAACTACGGCGGCTCCCTGGAAAACCGTGCGCGCCTGTTGCTGGAAGTGACTGATGCCGCCATCGAAATCTGGGGCGCGGGCCGCGTAGGTGTGCACCTGTCACCACGTGCCGATCTCCATGACATGGGCGACGACAACCTGTCCGAGACCTTCACCTACGTCGCTCGCGAACTGGGCAAGCGTGGTATCGCCTTCATTTGCTCGCGCGAGAAAGAAGCCGGCGACAGCCTCGGCCCACAACTGAAAGAAGCCTTCGGCGGCCCATACATCGCCAACGAACGCTTCACCAAGGACAGCGCTAACGAGTGGCTGGCCAGCGGCAAGGCCGATGCGGTCGCCTTTGGCGTGCCGTTCATTGCCAACCCGGACCTGCCGGCACGCTTAAAGGCCGATGCGCCGTTGAACGAGGCGCGTCCGGAACTGTTCTATGCGAAGGGTCCGGTCGGCTACATCGACTACCCGGCGCTGTAAACGTCTGCCGTTGAAACGCAAAAGCCCCGACTCGAAAGAGCCGGGGCTTTTGCGTATGGAAGATCAAAGGGTCGTTTGGAGGCGATCCTGTCAGCGCTTGCGCTGCCCCCAGGCGACCGCAAGACCGCTGAGGCAAATCACCGCGATACCGATCACGCCAAAGCTGTCCGGGGTATGGTCGAAGATCAAATACCCGTACATCCCGGCAAACAGAATCTGCCCGTAACTGAAGGGGGCCAGCATCGCCGGCGCCGCATGGCGGAAGGCCTGGGTCAGCAGCATGTGACCGAGCATGCCGCAAGTGCCCAGGCCAATCATGAACAGGCCGTGCAGCAGCGTTGGCGTGCTCCAGAAGAACGGCAACAGTGCAGTCATGATCAGGCTGTTGAGAATGCCGGTGAGAAAGTTGCTGGTGGTCGGACTGTCGATACCGCTGAGCAAGCGGGTGAGCAATTGATAGAAGCCAAAACACAGCGCCGAACACAGCGGCAGCAAAATCGCCGGGGTGAACAGCGCACCGCCGGGCCGCACGACGATCAACACCCCGACGAATCCACCCAGCACCGCCAGCCACTGATTGCGGGTTACCCGCTCATGCAGCAACGGTACGGACAACGCGGTCACTAATAAAGGAGCAAGAAAGGTGACGGCGGTGGCTTCGGCCAAGGGGATGTAACGCAGGCCGGTAGTGAAAAACAAGCTGGTGCCGATCAGGCACAGGGCGCGTAATAACTGCAAACCCGGACGCTTGGTGCGCACTACCACCGAGAAACCACTGCGTGGCACGAAAATCACCAGCATCAACAAGGTGTGCACCACGTAGCGTGCCCAAACCACCATCACGATCGGGTAGAACCCGGACAGGTACTTGGACAACGTGTCGTGACTGGCGAACAACAAAACCGCCAGGCAGATCAGCGCAATACCCTTTATCGGCTGCTCGGCGCCCTTGTAGCCCGGGTTGTTAACATTCATTCACAGACTCGACACAAAATTCCTACAAAATACGTAGCTCGCTACCTATCAACCTGGCAAACGTACGTATATAAAAGCACCCCATTACAGAAAGGCGAGCGAAGCAGGGACATTTCCCCCGCTTCAAGTCTTGACACAAACGGATCCAATTACGCATTTTGTTTCAATTGCGCAGGCTCGGACTCAAGCGCAGCATATCCAACCCTGTATCGACCAAACGCTCGGCTTCGGTGTGCAGTTGAAAACTGTCGGGGGCCAACAGCCACTGATACAGGATGCCGTCGACGTACGCATGCAGGCTGATGGCCGCGCGGGCAGTGTCGAGGTCTTCCGGCAATTGCCCGCGATTCATTGCATTACTCAGGGCCAGAGCAATTCGCACATTGCAATCGAGACTGGCCGTTCGGCGCTGCTGGCGCAGATCGCACATTTCATCGGTGAATTCGCACTTATGAAACAGAATCTCGTTGATGCGTCGGGTTTTCGGGTCCAAGGCAACTTGATGAAACAAATGAATCAGCAGCTTGCGCATGCAGCCCAGCGGATCGAGTTCATCTTCGCTTTCACTGGCCTTGGCCATTTCATCCAGCGGCTCATGCAAGGTATCGAGCATCGCCTGCACCAGATCCGCCTTGTTACTGAAATGCCAGTAGATGGCCCCGCGAGTCACGCCGGCCAGGGTAGCGATGTCCGCCAGCGTCGTGCGGGCCACGCCCCGCTCGAAAAAGGCTTTTTCTGCCGCTTCGAGTATCTGGCTTCGGGTTTCTTGAGCTTCCTCTTTGGTACGACGGACCATGGCAGTAAAACCTCAATCAGGGGTGCTTCAGCGATGTCTGAATATCAGCTGAATAAAAGTGGGGCGAGCGCTCTTGGGCGTCTCATCAGGCCTGGAATTCAAACCTTTGAACGGCTTCTGTAACCGTGTGGGTACACCGCCAAGGCCTTTACAAACAACCATGAACGTAAGTATATTCATTAGCAAGCTACTTATCCACCCGGCAAAAATTTTTTAACCTTCCACATTTCTTGTGCGCAATTTGCGCGCCTGACCCGAGGATCTTCATGCAATTCAAGCCAGCTGTTACCGCTCTGGTTACTGCCGTCGCCCTGGCATCGCTGCTCAGCGGATGTAAAAAGGAAGAGGCGGCACCTGCCGCACCCACCCCTCAGGTCGGCGTCGTAACCCTGCAACCACAAGCCTTCACCCTGACATCCGAACTTCCGGGGCGCACCAGTGCGTTCCGCATCGCCGAAGTTCGCCCACAGGTCAACGGCATCATTCTCAAGCGACTATTCAAGGAAGGCGGCGACGTCAAGGCCGGTCAGCAGCTCTATCAGATCGACCCATCGGTCTATGACGCCACCCTGAAAAGCGCCGAAGCCAACCTGCGTTCGACCAAGTCGATCTCCGACCGCTACAAGCAATTGGTCGACGAACAGGCTGTCAGCCGTCAGGAATACGACACCGCGCTGGCCAACCGCCTGCAATCGGAAGCGTCCCTGCAAAGTGCCCAGATCAACGTACGCTACACCAAGGTTTACGCACCGATCTCCGGTCGCATCGGCCGCTCGTCGGTGACCGAAGGCGCGCTGGTCAGCAGCGGCCAGACCGACGCCATGGCAGTCATCCAGCAACTGGACCCGATCTACGTCGACGTAACCCAGTCTTCGGTGGAGCTGCTTGAGCTGCGCCGCGAACTGGAAAGCGGTCGTCTGCAAAAGGCTGGCGATAATGCCGCCGCGGTCAAGCTGACTCTCGAAGACGGCAGCCAGTACAAGGTGGACGGCAAGCTCGAGTTCTCCGAAGTTTCGGTTGACCAGACCACTGGCTCCGTGACCCTGCGTGCCGTGTTCCCGAACCCTGATCACATTTTGCTGCCGGGCATGTTCGTTCACGCCCAGTTGCAGGCCGGTGTGAACAGCGCGGCGATTCTGGCCCCGCAACAAGGCGTGACCCGCGACCTCAAGGGCTCTCCGACCGCGCTGGTTGTCGGTCCGGACAACAAGGTCGAACTGCGTCAGCTCAAGGCCAGCCGCACTGTCGGTAACCAATGGCTGATTGAAGACGGTCTGAAGGCAGGTGATCGCGTGATCACCGAAGGGCTGCAATTCGTCAGACCTGGCGTTGAAGTCAAGGCCACTGAAGCCACTAACGTTGGCATAAAGAGCCCGGCCCCCGCACAGGCAGCTAACACAGCTGTCGGCGGCAAAGGGGAGTAAACCATGTCGAAATTTTTTATCGACCGTCCGATTTTCGCCTGGGTGATTGCCCTGGTGATTATGCTGGTCGGGGCTCTATCGATCCTCAAACTGCCGATCAACCAATACCCGAGCATTGCGCCTCCAGCCATTGCGATCTCTGTGACCTACCCGGGCGCGTCTGCACAAACCGTGCAAGACACCGTGGTGCAAGTGATCGAGCAACAGCTCAACGGTATCGATAACCTGCGTTATGTCTCGTCGGAAAGTAACTCCGACGGCAACATGACCATTACCGCGACCTTCGAGCAGGGCACCAGCTCCGATACCGCGCAGGTTCAGGTCCAGAACAAGCTGAACCTGGCCACCCCGCTGCTGCCGCAAGAAGTGCAGCAACAGGGTATCCGCGTGACCAAGTCGGTGAAGAACTTCCTGATGGTCATCGGCGTGGTATCGCGCGACGGCAGCATGACCAAGGACGACCTGTCCAACTACATCGTGTCGAACATGCAGGACCCGATCTCGCGCACAGCCGGTGTCGGTGACTTCCAGGTCTTCGGTGCCCAGTACGCAATGCGGATCTGGCTCGACCCGGCCAAGTTGAACAACTACAACCTGACCCCGGTAGATGTAAAAACCGCCATCGCGGCGCAGAACGTCCAGGTATCGTCCGGTCAACTCGGCGGCTTGCCTGCCCTGCCCGGCCAGCAACTGAACGCTACGATCATCGGCAAGACCCGTCTGCAGACTGCCGAGCAGTTCAAGGCGATTCTGTTGAAGGTCAACAAGGACGGCTCGCAAGTGCGTGTCGGCGACGTTGCGGAAGTCGGTCTGGGCGGTGAAAACTACTCGATCAGCGCCCAGTTCAACGGCGCCCCGGCCTCCGGTCTGGCGGTGAAACTGGCCAACGGCGCCAACGCCCTCGACACCGCAAAAGCCCTGCGCAAGACCATTGACACCCTCAAGCCCTTCTTCCCGGAAGGGATGGAAGTGGTGTTCCCGTACGACACCACCCCGGTGGTGACCGAGTCGATCAAGGGTGTGGTTGAAACCCTGGTCGAAGCGATCGTACTGGTGTTTTTGGTGATGTTCCTGTTCCTGCAAAACTTCCGTGCCACCGTCATCACCACGATGACCGTGCCGGTGGTATTGCTGGGTACGTTCGGGATCCTCGCGGCGTTCGGTTTCAGCATCAACACCCTGACCATGTTCGGTATGGTGTTGGCCATCGGCTTGCTGGTGGACGATGCTATCGTCGTGGTGGAGAACGTCGAACGGGTCATGAGCGAAGAAGGCTTGTCACCCAAGGAGGCCACCAAGAAATCCATGGGTCAGATCCAGGGTGCGCTGGTCGGTATTGCCCTGGTTCTATCGGCGGTACTGCTGCCGATGGCGTTCTTCAGTGGCTCCACCGGTGTGATCTACAAGCAGTTTTCGATCACCATCGTCTCGGCCATGGCCCTGTCGGTACTGGTAGCGTTGATCTTCACCCCGGCGCTCTGCGCCACCATGCTCAAGGCGATTCCAAAAGGTGAGCACGGCACGCCGAAACGCGGCTTCTTCGGCTGGTTCAACCGCAGCTTCGACCGTGGGGTCAAAAGCTACGAGCGTGGCGTGGGCAATATGCTCGCGAACAAGGCGCCGTACTTGCTGGCCTACATCATTATCGTCGTCGGCATGATCTGGCTGTTCACCCGTATTCCAACGGCGTTCCTGCCGGAAGAAGACCAGGGTGTATTGTTTGCCCAGGTGCAGACCCCGGCCGGTTCCAGCTCCCAGCGCACGCAAGTGGTCGTGGACGAAATGCGCGAGTTCCTGCTGCGTCCAAGCAACGAGGGTGGCGAAGGCGATGCGGTGGCCTCGGTGTTTACCGTGACCGGCTTCAACTTCGCCGGCCGTGGTCAGAGTTCGGGTATGGCGTTCATCATGCTCAAACCATGGGACGAACGTAACGCCGACAACAGCGTGTTCAAACTGGCGGCCCGCGCCCAGCAGCACTTCTTTACCTTCCGCGATGCGATGGTGTTTGCCTTCGCCCCGCCAGCGGTACTGGAACTGGGCAACGCCACCGGTTTCGACGTGTTCCTGCAGGACCGCGCCGGTATCGGTCACGACAAGCTGATGGCGGCACGTAACCAGTTCCTCGGCATGGCGGCACAAAGCAAGGTCCTGTCGCAAGTCCGTCCTAACGGCCTGAACGACGAGCCGCAATACCAGCTGGAAATCGACGATGAGAAGGCCAGCGCCCTGGGCGTGACCCTCACCGACATCAACAACACCCTGTCGATTGCCCTGGGCAGTAGCTATGTGAACGACTTCATCGACCGCGGTCGAGTGAAGAAGGTTTACATACAAGGCCTGCCTGGCGCTCGCATGAGCCCCGAAGACCTGAAGAAATGGTATGTGCGCAACAGCGCCGGCACCATGGTTCCGTTCTCGACGTTCGCCAAGGGTGAGTGGATCTACGGTTCGCCGAAACTGGCCCGTTACAACGGCGTGGAAGCGATGGAAATTCTCGGTGCCCCGGCGCCAGGCTATTCCACGGGTGAAGCGATGGCCGAAGTCGAAGCCCTGGCCAAGAAACTGCCGGCCGGTGTCGGTATTTCCTGGACCGGTCTGTCGTACGAGGAACGTCTGTCCGGCTCGCAAGCACCAGCGTTGTACGCCTTGTCGCTGCTGATGGTGTTCCTGTGTCTGGCGGCGTTGTATGAAAGCTGGTCGATCCCGATCGCAGTGATGCTGGTGGTGCCGCTGGGGATTATCGGTGCGCTGATGGCGACCAGCCTGCGCGGCCTGTCCAACGACGTGTACTTCCAGGTGGGGCTGTTGACCACGATCGGTCTGGCGGCGAAAAACGCCATTCTGATCGTCGAGTTCGCCAAGGAACTGCATGAGCAAGGACGTAGCCTGCGCGATGCCGCGATCGAAGCCTGCCGGATGCGTTTGCGACCGATCATCATGACCTCGCTCGCGTTCGTGCTTGGTGTGGTTCCGCTGGCCATTTCCACGGGCGCAGGTTCGGGTAGCCAACATGCGATCGGTACCGGGGTGATTGGCGGTATGATCACGGCCACTGTGCTGGCGATCTTCTGGGTCCCATTGTTCTTCGTCACCGTGTCGTCCATGGGCCAGCGCAAAGTCGCCGACCAGGATGACGCCATTGAACCTTCTAAAGAGGCTGGCTAATGAGCAAGTCGCTACTCTCCATCGCAGTCGCCGCCTTCGTGCTGAGCGGCTGCTCGCTGATACCCGATTATCAGCAGCCTGAAGCGCCGGTGGCGGGCCAATACCCGCAAGGCCCGGCCTATTCGCCGGCCCAGGCGCCTAACCAGGCCGCCGCCGAACAGGGCTGGAAGCAGTTTTTCCATGACCCGGCGCTGCAACAGCTGATTCAGACCGCGCTGGAGAACAACCGTGACCTGCGCGTCGCGGCGCTGAACATCGACGCTTACGCGGCTCAGTACCGCATCCAGCGCGCCGATCTGTTCCCGGCCGTTTCGGCCACTGGCAGCGGCAGCCGTCAGCGAGTTCCGGCACGGTCATCGCAAACCGGTGAAGCGGCCATCAGCAGTTCCTACTCGGCCACCGTCGGCATCAGCGCCTATGAACTCGACCTGTTCGGTCGGGTGCGCAGCCTGAGCGAAGAAGCCCTGCAGAAGTACTTCGCCACTGAAGAGGCGCGCCGCAGCACCCAGATCAGTCTGGTGGCCAGTGTGGCCAATGCCTACCTGACCTGGCAGGCTGACAAGGAGCTGCTGAAACTGACCCAGGAAACCCTCGGCGCCTTCGAGGAGAGCTACAAGCTCACCTCGCGCAGCAACGAAGTGGGCGTAGCCTCGGCGCTGGATCTGGCCCAGTCGCGTACCTCGGTGGAAAACGCCCGTGCACAACAGGCCAAATACACCCGTCAGGTCGCCCAGGATGAAAACAGTCTGGTGCTGCTGCTCGGCACCGGTATCCCGGCCAATCTGCAAGCGGCCAAGCCACTGTCGGACGACCTGCTGAGCGAAGTACCGGCCGGCCTGCCGTCGGACTTGCTGCAACGTCGTCCGGACATCCTTCAGGCCGAGTACAACCTCAAGGCTGCCAACGCCAACATCGGCGCTGCACGGGCTGCGTTCTTCCCGAGCATCAGCCTGACCGCCAATGCCGGCTCCCTGAGCCCGGACCTGTCCGGTCTGTTCAAGGGCGGTTCGGGCACCTGGTTGTTCCAGCCGCAGATCAACCTGCCGATCTTCAACGCCGGCAGCCTGCGCGCCAGCCTGGATTACTCCAAAATCCAGAAAGACATCGGCGTGGCGAACTACGAGAAGTCCATTCAAACGGCCTTCCAGGAAGTCGCCGACGGCCTGGCCGCACGCCAAACCTACACCGAGCAGTTGCAGGCTCAGCGTGACTTCGTCAGCGCCAACCAGGACTACTACCGTTTGGCCGAGCGTCGCTACCGCATCGGTGTCGACAGCAACCTGACCTTCCTCGATGCCCAGCGCCAGCTGTTCAGTGCCCAACAAGCGCTGATCACCGACCGTCTGGCGCAGCTGGTCAGCGCGGTCAATCTGTACAAGGCGTTGGGTGGCGGCTGGAATGAACAGACGGCGAAGAACGAGCCGTTGAAAGAAGAAGCGCCGAAGATGAAGTTGTTCTGATAGCGCGGTAAACACGAAGCCCACCGATTGGTGGGCTTTTTGTTGGCCATCGGAAAAGTTGTATTGACCATGCTGGCCCCATCGCGGGCAAGTCGGACCGCCGCACCGCCACTCCCACAGGTTCAGCGGGGCTCACAGAGTTTGTGTTCGATATGGACACCGCTCAGCGGGCTCACAGAATCTGGGTTCGACACGGACACTGTGGGAGCGGGCTTGCCCGCGATGAGGTCGGTCCCGACACCACAAAGTCCGGATCAATCTTACGTTCGATAATCGCCCAAAACCCGCCCTCCCCCGATTGAACCATTTAGTCCATTTCCCTCACCATCTGTCGTACAAAACCAATAACAACAGGTTCGACACCATGTCCCCGCGCCCTGCCCTGTCCGGCTGACTTCGCCCCCGCTTTTCTGAATTCGAATCTTTTGTCTGCAACCCGAACGTTGCGGCATCGCCCAGTTTTACCTCCAGGAATTAGAGAGACCCGAGCCCATGACGCCTTCCACGCAGTATTTCTTTCCCAGCCTGATCGCCATCGCACTGACCGGCGCGGCCCTGCCCGTCATGGCCGAGGAAGCCGGTTTTGTCGAAGGTGCCAAGGTCAACCTGAACCTGCGCAATTTCTACATCAACCGTAACTTCACCAACCCGACCAAGAGCCAGGGCAAGGCTGAAGAGTGGACGCAAAGTTTCATCCTCGACGCTAAATCCGGGTTCACCCAGGGCACCGTCGGGTTCGGCATGGACGTGTTGGGGTTGTATTCGGTCAAGCTCGACGGCGGCAAAGGCACCGGTGGTACGCAGTTGTTGCCGCTGGATCACGATGGTCGCCCGGCGGATAACTTCGGTCGCACCAACGTAGCGTTCAAGGCCAAGCTGTCCCAGACCGAAGTGAAGGTTGGCGAATGGATGCCGGTGCTGCCGATCCTGCGTTCGGACGACGGTCGCTCGCTGCCGCAAACCTTCCGTGGCGGCCAGATCACCTCGAAGGAAATCGACGGCCTGACCCTCTACGGCGGCCAGTTCCGCGCCAACAGCCCGCGCGACGACAGCAGCATGAACGACATGTCGATGACCGGCAAAACGGCCTTCAAGTCAGACCGCTTCAACTTCCAGGGCGGCGAATACGCCTTCAACGGCAAGCGCACTCAAATCGGCCTGTGGAACGCGGAACTCAAGGACATCTACAGCCAGCAATACGTCAACCTGATCCACACCCAACCGCTGGGCGACTGGACATTCGGCGCCAATCTGGGGTTCTTCTACGGCAAGGATGACGGCAGCGCCCGGGCTGGCGAGCTGGACAACAAGACCTGGTCGGGCCTGTTCTCGGCCAAATATGGCGGCAACACCTTCTACGTCGGCCTGCAAAAACTCACCGGCGACAGTGCCTGGATGCGGGTAAACGGCACCAGCGGCGGCACCTTGGCCAACGACAGCTACAACGCCAGCTACGACAACGCGAAAGAAAAATCCTGGCAACTGCGCCACGACTACAACTTCGCCGCCCTTGGCGTGCCAGGCCTGACCCTGATGAACCGCTACATCAGCGGCGACAACGTACACACCGCAACCACCACCGACGGCAAGGAATGGGGCCGCGAAAGCGAACTGGGCTACACCGTGCAGAGCGGCACGCTCAAAGACCTCAACGTCAAATGGCGCAACTCGACCATTCGCCGCGACTTCAACAACAACGAGTTCGACGAGAACCGTTTGATCGTCAGCTATCCGATCAGTCTGCTGTAAACACAAAAAATGTGGGAGCGGGCTTCTGTGGCGAGGGGGCTTGCCCCCGTTGGGGCGCGAAGCGGCCCCCAAAGCTTTGCGACTGCTTCGCAGCCGAACGGGGGCAAGCCCCCTCGCCACAGAAGCTCGCTCCCACAGGGATTGTGGTGAACAGTTACTCCCGCGATTCAACCCCCAACTCATCCCACACCGACTCGGCCAAATGGAAGGTCGCGTTGGCCGCCGGGATGCCGCAGTAGATTGCGCTCTGCATGATCACTTCCTTGATCTCGCCGCGGGTCACGCCGTTGTTGGCGGCGGCGCGCAGGTGCAGTTTGAGTTCTTCGTTGCGGTTCATGCCGATCAGCATGGCGATGGTGATCAGGCTGCGGGTATGACGCGGCAAGCCTGGACGGGTCCAGATGTCGCCCCAGGCGTGGCGGGTGATCATCTCCTGGAACTCCGAGTTGAACTCGGTCAACGCATTCAGGCTGCGGTCGACATGGGCGTCACCCAGGACCGCGCGACGGACATTCAAGCCCTCGTCGTAACGTTGTTTCTCGTCCACAACAATCCCCTCAATGAGCTGACAAAAACGCCACTACCCGGTCGCTGAAGGCAGCGCCGGCCTGGACGTTGGACAGGTGCGCGGCGTAAAACTCGGCGTACTCGGCGCCCCGCACATGTTCCTGAATGAAATGCCCGCCGGACGGCGGCGTCACCGCGTCTTCGGTGCCAGCGATCACCAGCAGCGGCACCTGAATCAAGGACAACTGATCACGGAAATCAGCATCGCGCACCGCCGCACAATTAGCCGCGTAACCTTCAGGCGAAGTGGCCGCGAGCATGTCGGTAATCTTCTTGGCTATAGCAGGATTGGCCTCGGAAAAGTCTGGAGTGAACCAGCGCGCAATCGATGCATCGCGCAGGGCAACCATTGCCGTCGCGCCGTCACGCAGCACCGTTTCGATCCGTGGATTCCACACCGACGGATCGCCGATTTTCGCCGCGGTGTTGCACACGATCAGTTTGTTCAATCGCTGACCGGCATTGATTCCCAGCCACTGGCCGATCAACCCGCCCATGGACAAACCACAGAAATGTGCGCGTTCGATGTGCAAGGCATCCAGCAACGCCAGCACGTCGTGGCCCAATTGTTCGATGCTGTACGGCCCCGGCGTCACCAACGACTGGCCGTGGCCACGGGTGTCAAAACGCAGCACGCGAAAATGCTCGGTGAGCGCCGGGATCTGCGCGTCCCACATGTGCAGGTTGGTGCCCAGCGAGTTGGACAGCACCAGCACCGGCGCATCGACCGGCCCATCGAGTTGGTAATGCAGTTCGCCCTCGGCGAGTTGTACGAATGCCACGGCAGTCTCCTTCAAAAGGTCAACGCAAAATGTTCAGCCACCGCTCGCTCGACCCAGGTATGGGCCTGACCGAGGTAATGGGCAGGGTCCAGCAGACGATCGAGTTCAGCGTCCGACAGCTCGGCAGTCACCTGCGGCTCGTCGCCGAGTATCGCGCGCAGATGACGTTGCTCGGCCACTGCGCGCTTGCAGCATTGCTCCAGCAGATGGTGCGCGGTGTCGCGACCGACCCGCTGCGCCAGGACGATGCTCACGGCTTCGGCCAACACCAGGCCCTGGGTCAAGTCGAGGTTGCGCGTCATTCGCATCGCGTCCACTTCCAGTCCGTCGGCCACCAACAGCGCTTGCTGCAGGCTGCCTGACACCAAACAGCAGATCTCCGGCAGGGTTTCCCATTCGGCATGCCACAGGCCCAGGCTGCGTTCGTGCTCCTGCGGCATCGCGCTGAACAAGGTCGAGAGCAAACCCGGCACCCGCGTCGCCGCGCCGATCAGCACCGCTGCGCCCACCGGGTTGCGTTTGTGCGGCATGGTCGAAGAACCGCCCTTGCCCGGTGCCGACGGCTCGAACACTTCGCCGGCCTCGGTCTGCATCAACAGGCTGATGTCGCGACCGAGTTTGCCGAGGCTGCCGGCGATCAATCCAAGCACCGCGCCGAACTCCACCAGACGATCACGCTGGGTGTGCCAGGGTTGATCCGGCAAGGTCAGTTGCAGTTCTGCGGCCAAGGCTTCGGCAATCGGCATCGCCTGCTCGCCAAGAGCCGCGAGGGTGCCGGAGGCGCCGCCGAATTGCAGCACCAACAGGCGCGGTTTGAGTTCCAGCAGACGCTGACGGCTGCGCGTCACCGCGCCCAGCCAACCGGCGATTTTCATGCCGAGGGTGACGGGCGTCGCGTGTTGCAACCAAGTGCGCCCGGCCAGCGGCGTGGCGACGTAACGCCAGGCCTGGGTCGCGAGGGTTTCCCCCAGTTGCGCCAGATCAGCTTCGATCAATTCAAGCGCGCGGCGCAGTTGCAGCACCAGGCCAGTGTCCATCACGTCCTGACTGGTCGCGCCCAGATGCACGTAGCGCTCGGCTTCGGCATCGTTCTTGGCGATCTGCTTGCCCAATGCCTTGACCAGCGGAATCGCCGAATTCCCCGCCGTGGCAATCGCCTCACCAAGCGCGGCGAAGTCGTAATGCTCGGCCCGACACGCCGCTTCGATAGACGCGACAGCCGTCTGCGGAATCAGCCCGACCCGCGCCTCGGCCCGGGCCAGTGCCGCTTCGAAATCGAGCATGGCCTGAACCCGGCCCTGATCACAGAACACCTCACGCATGTCGCGTGCCGTGAAGTAGGCATCGAACAATTGATTGCCCGGTCGCTGATTCATAAACAGTCCTTGCAGGCGAGGGCCGGTCCGGCCCCCGCGTAAAGATCAAAGGTCGTTTTGCAAATACTTCGCCTGTTTCGGCAGGCGCAGGCTGAACAGGAACGCGACCGCCATCATCACCGTCACGTACCAATAGAACGAGTTTTCCATGCCCCCGGCTTTAAGGCTCAGCGCCACATACTCCGCCGAACCGCCGAAGATTGCATTGGCCACCGCATACGCCAGGCCGACGCCCAAGGCGCGCACCTCTGGCGGGAACATTTCGGCTTTCACCAGACCGCTGATCGAGGTGTAGAAACTCACGATTGCCAGCGCCAAGGTAATCAGGACAAAGGCCAGGAACGGACTGCTGACACTTTTCAGGCTCAACAGGATCGGTACGGTGGACAACGTCCCGAGGGCGCCGAACCACAGCATCGAATTGCGCCGGCCGATCTTGTCGGCGAGCATGCCGAAGAACGGTTGCATGCACATATAAAGGAACAACGCGCCGGTCATGATGTAGCTCGCGGTCTTGGCGTGCATGCCGGCGGTATTCACCAGGTACTTCTGCATGTACGTGGTGAAGGTGTAGAAAATCAGCGAGCCACCAGCGGTGTAACCCAGCACGGTAATGAAGGCTGCCTTGTGATCACGGAACAGCGCACGGACACTACCGGCGTCCTTGTTTTCGCGCATTTCCTTGCTACTGGTTTCCTTGAGCGCACGACGCAGGAACAACGAAATCAATGCCGCAGCCGCACCGACCACGAACGGAATTCGCCAGCCATAGGCACGCAATTCATCCTCGCTGAGGAACTGTTGCAGGACCACCACCAGCGACACCGCCAGCAACTGCCCGCCAATCAGCGTGACGTACTGGAATGAAGCAAAGAAACCGCGCTGGCCCTTGAGGGCGACTTCGCTCATGTAGGTCGCGGTGGTGCCGTACTCGCCGCCCACCGACAAGCCCTGCAGCAAACGCGCGAACAACAGCATGATCGGCGCCCAGACCCCGATGCTGTTGTAGGTCGGCAGACAGGCGATGAGCAACGAACCGAAGCACATCATCAGAATCGAGATCATCATCGAATTCTTGCGCCCGTGTTTGTCCGCCACCCGACCAAAGATCCAGCCGCCAATGGGCCGCATCAGAAACCCGGCAGCGAATACGCCTGCCGTGTTCACCAGCTGCACCGTAGGGTTGTCGGAGGGGAAAAACGCCGGAGCGAAATAGATTGCGCAGAAGGCGTAGACGTAAAAGTCGAACCATTCAACCAGGTTGCCGGACGAGGCGCCGACAATCGCAAAGATCCTTTTATTGCGTTCTTCACGGGTGTAGAGCGCTGTGAGGGTTGTCATTGTTTTTCACTCTTTTGGGGACCGTGAGAGTCTAGACACACTTTGCAACAATCCCGTTCCGCAGATGCATAACCTGAGAGCAATGCAATCTCTGTGGCGAGGGAGCTTGCTCCCGCTCGGCTGCGAAGCAGTCGTAAAACCGGTTGGCGCGGTTTGCCTGATGCATCCTGTCTGCCGGGTTTGGGCTTGCTTCGCAAGCCAGCGGGAGCAAGCTCCCTCGCCACAAGAGCAACGATCACTCAATAATCGAAGAACACCGTCTCGGCATCCGTCCCCTGCAGAATCACATTCCACTGATAAACACCCGCAGCATCCTGCTTCGCCAGCAAGGTCCCGCGGCGTTCGGCAGGCACGCACTCCAGCAGCGGATCGGCGACGTTGGCCGGTTCACCATCAAAGTAAATCCGCGTCAGCAAGTGCTTCACCAACCCGCGAGCAAACACCAGCACCACCAAATGCGGCGCCTGGGTCGTGCCCTTCAAGCCTTCCACTGTGCCCGGTTTGATCGTGGTAAAGCGGAAGCGCCCTTGCGCATCCACCGGCACCCGGCCAAACCCTTCGAAGTTCGGGTCCAGGGGTTTGTCCTGATCGTCTTCTGGGTGGTCGTACTTGCCGGCGGCGTTGGCCTGCCAGACTTCCAGCATGGCGTCGTTGACGAAGTCGCCATTGCCATCGACGACTTGCCCGGTGATCGCCACGCGCTCGCCCAGGGTCTGCGCAACGGTCAGGTCTTCGCGGTTCAGCCAGGTCAGGCCGATGTGGTAATACGGCCCGACGGTGTGGGACGTGGTCGCGTTCAGCGTCATCTTATTTCTCCATCGGCGTGGCTTCGCGGCCGCGCAAGACGATGTCCCAGCGATAACCGAGGGCGTAGGAAGGGATGGTTTTTTCCAGGTCGAAACTGGCGATCAAACGCTCTTTGGCACTCGTATCAGGCACGCAGTTGTAGATCGGGTCGTAGGCCAGCAACGGGTCGCCCGGGAAATACATCTGGGTCACCAGGCGCGTGAGAATACTCGGCCCGAACAGTGAGAAATGGATGTGCGCCGGGCGCCAGGCGTTGTGATGGTTACCCCACGGATAGGCGCCGGGCTTGATGGTCTGGAACTGGTACCAGCCATCGGCGTCGGTCACGGTGCGGCCGGTGCCGGTGAAGTTCGGGTCCAGCGGCGCGTCGTGCAGGTCGCGCGCATGGTTGTAACGACCGGCGGCGTTGGCCTGCCAGATCTCCACCAGAATTCCCGGCACCGGCAGACCGTTTTCATCCAGCACACGGCCGTGGATGATGATCCGTTCACCCAGTGGTTCGCCCTGATGCTGAGCGGTCAGGTCGTTGTCCTGCTCCTGGATGCGATCGGCGCCAATGGTCGGGCCGGTGATTTCCGACAGCGAATGAGGCAAAAACACCAACGGCTTGGACGGCGAGCGAAGGTTGGTGGATTGATAAGGAGGGTGCAGGTATTCCGGCTGAGTGCCCGCCTGTGGGCGACGGTAACCAGGTTTGTCAGTCATTGCGCTTTCCTCAGTTCTTATTAGTCGACGCTTTTAATTCACAGCCAGCGTGTCAGACCCGTTCGATCGCCAAGGCCAGACCTTGTCCGACACCGACGCACATGGTTGCCAGGCCTTTCTTGCCACCGGTCTTTTCCAGTTGATGCAGCGCGGTCAGTACCAAGCGTGCACCGCTCATACCCAGCGGATGGCCCAAGGCAATGGCGCCACCGTTCGGGTTGACCTGGGCCGCGTCATCCGCCAATCCCAGTTCACGCAGCACGGCCAAGCCCTGGCTGGCGAAGGCTTCGTTGAGTTCAATCACGTCGAAATCGCTGACCGCCAGGCCCAGGCGCTCAGTCAATTTGCGCACCGCGGGCACCGGGCCGATGCCCATCACACGAGGCGCGACACCGGCACTCGACATGCCCAGCACTTTGGCGCGGGCGGTCAGGCCGTGTTTTTTTACGGCGTCGCCGGAGGCCAGAATCAACGCCGCCGCACCATCGTTCACGCCGGAAGCGTTGCCGGCAGTAACGGTTTTGTCCGGGCCATTGACCGGTTTGAGTTTGGCCAGGGTTTCCAATGTCGTGTCAGCGCGGGGATGCTCATCCTGCGTGACCACGCTTTCACCCTTCTTGTGGGCAATGCGCACTTCGACGATTTCTTCGGCAAAAAAACCTGCAGCTTGTGCGGCGGCCGTGCGTTGCTGACTGCGCAGGGCGAAAGCATCCTGATCGGCGCGGGAAACCTGGTAATCGTCGGCGACGTTATCGGCAGTCTGCGGCATCGCATCCACGCCGTACTGGGCTTTCATCAACGGGTTGATAAAACGCCAGCCGATGGTGGTGTCCTCCAGCTTCATGTTGCGCGAGAACGCCGCATCGGCCTTGCCCATCACGAACGGCGCACGGGACATCGACTCGACGCCGCCGGCTATCGCCAACTCCATCTCGCCGCTGGCGATGGCCCGGAACGCCGTGCCGATCGCATCCATGCCCGAAGCGCACAGGCGATTGAGGGTGACCCCGGGAATGGTTTCCGGCAGGCCCGCCAGCAGCAATGCCATGCGCGCCACGTTGCGGTTGTCTTCGCCGGCCTGGTTGGCGCAGCCGAGAAACACCTCGTCCACCGCGTTCCAGTCCACCGAGGGGTTGCGCGCCATCAGCGCCTTGATCGGCACGGCGGCCAGGTCGTCGGCGCGAACCGCCGACAGACCGCCGCCGAAACGGCCGATGGGGGTGCGAATGGCGTCGCAGATATAAACGTCACGCATCAGGCTTCTCCGGGTGTTTGGCCGTGGGCCGCAGCGGTGCGGGCTTCCAGATCGCGCAGCGCGGTCAGCTCGACATCGGTTGGCTCGGCGGTGTTTTCCACCTGATCGGCGAAGCGAATCGCCCAACCGGTGGCGGCGATCACTTGCTCGCGGGTCACGCCTGGGTGCAGCGCGGTCACCACGAATTCATGGGTATCAGCTTCGGGCTCCATGATGCACAGGTCGGTAATGATGCCGACAGGACCGGCGCCCGGCAGGCCGAGACGCTTACGTGAATCACCGCCCTCGCCATGACCGACCGAGGTGATGAAGTCGAGTTTGTCGACAAAGGAACGCGCCGACTGTTTGAGGATGATCAGCACACTCTTGGCGGAACCGGCGATTTCCGGCGCGCCACCGGCACCCGGCAGGCGAACTTTCGGTTGATGGTAGTCACCCACCACCGTGGTGTTGATGTTACCGAAGCGGTCGACTTGCGCGGCGCCGAGGAAACCGACGTCGATGCGCCCGCCCTGCAACCAGTAGCGAAAAATCTCACCGGTCGGGACGACAGTGTCGGCGGTTTCCGCCAGTTCACCGTCACCGATCGACAGCGGCAATACGCTCGGCTTGGCACCGATCGGACCCGATTCATAGATCAGGACTACATCTGGCGAGGAAGTCAGACGTGCCAGGTTGGCGGCTTTCGACGGCAGGCCGATGCCGACGAAGCACACCGAACCGTTTTTCAGACGGCGGGCGGCGGCAACGGTCATCATTTCATTGGTGGTGTAAGTCATTACTTGGCCTCCGAAGCAGCGGCCAGCTTGGCCTGGAACTCGCTGAAATCAGCACTACCGTGGATGTACTCGTTGATCCACGCGGTGAAGGTTTCACGGTCGCGGGCAATCGGGTCCCAGGCCTGGTAGAAACGGTTGTCGCGTTCGGTGTAACCGAGGGCGTAGGACGGATGCGCGCCACCCGGTACATGGCAGACCGCGCTCAAGGCCCAGGTCGGCAGCACGCAAGCGTTCATCGGGGCGTTGAGGTCGTCGACAATTTCTTCAACAGTGACGATGCAGCGCTTGGCGGCCAGCGCGGCTTCTTTCTGCACGCCGAGAATGCCCCAAAGCAGCACGTTGCCTTTGCGGTCGGCTTTCTGCGCGTGAATCACGGTGATGTCCGGGCGCACCGACGGCACCGCCGCCAGCACTTCGCCGGTGAACGGGCACGTGACGGTTTTGATCAACGGGTTGACCTTTGGCAGGTCGGAGCCAGCGTAGGCACGCAGCACCGCAAACGGTAAGCCCGAAGCGCCCGCGACGTAGGCATTGGCCAGGTCGGCGTGGCTGTGTTCTTCGATTTCCAGCGCATGTGGCCACTGCCTTTCGACCGCGTCACGCAGACGGTGCAGCGAGCCCACGCCCGGGTTGCCGCCCCAGGAGAAAATCAGCTTGCGAGCACAACCGGCACCGATCAATTGGTCATAGATCAAGTCGGGCGTCATCCGCACCAGGGTCAGATCTTTCTTGCCCTGACGGATGATTTCGTGACCGGCCGCCGTAGGAATCAGGTGAGTAAAGCCTTCGAGCGCGACGGTATCGCCGTCGTTGACGAACTGCTTTACCGCGTCATGCAGCGAAAGGATTTCAGCCATGGGGCAGGCTCCCGTTTTGTTATGAACCGACAGTGGTAGAAAAAGGCGCGAGGTTCAGCGCCGGAATGACTGAAGAGTAAGCCCCTGGAAAAACCCAAACAATCCGATAATCGACTGAGTGTTCGTTTATCGAACAGATTGTTGTCTCCCTACCGATCCCTAAAAGCATCGCGGACAAGCCCGCTCCCACAGGTTGATGCGCAATCCTTGTGGGAGCGGGCTTGCCCGCGAAGAGGCCATCAGACTCGCTAAAGAATCTGAAACCCGTCCTCAGGTCGCATCCGCATGGCTGACCATGCCCTTGATCACCACCGCCGTGGTTGCCAATGCGGCTGGAATCACCAGCGCCGTCAGCACCTGTTCGAAATTCCAGCCCAGACCCAGCAACATTGCGCCCATCCACGCACCGAGGATCGCGCCGAAGCGGCCAATCCCGAGCATCCACGACACACCGGTCGCCCGCCCTTGAGTCGGGTAGAACCGCGCCGCCAGCGACGGCATCGCCGATTGCGCGCCGTTGACACACATCCCGGCCACCAACACCAGGGTTGCCAGCAACGTGATGTTGCCCAGGCTCTGCCCTACCGCGTAGGCAAACACCCCGGCGAATAAGTAGAAAATGCCGATGACCTTGTGCGGATTGAATCGATCCATCGCCCAGCCCACACCCACTGCGCTCAACACCCCACCGAACTGGAACAGCGCACCAATGAATGCGGCCTGCTCCATGCTCGCGCCGCTGTCGCGCATCAGCGTCGGCAGCCAACTGGTCAGCAAGTAAACGATCACCAGGCCCATGAAGTACGTCAGCCACAGCAACAACGTGCCGGTGCTGTAAGTGCCGGAGAAGATCACCGCAAACACATTGCGCGCCTTCACGGTTTTCTGTTCCGGCACGCTGAAGCTCGAAGCCTGAGCCACCACCGTCGGGTCGATCGGCGCCAAGGCCTTGCGCACTTTGTCCGTGCCGCGATTGCGCACCACCAGATAGCGCGCCGATTCCGGCAACCAGAACAGCAAGACGACGGCGAGGATCAACGGCAGAATTCCGCCGATCATCAACAGACTGTGCCAGCCGAAGGCCGGGATCAGTTTGGCCGAGATGAATCCGCCCCCAGCCATGCCAAGGTTGAAGCCACAAAACATGCTGGTCACCAGCAGGGATTTCTTGCGCTCCGGGGTGTATTCGGACAGCAGCGTGGTGGCGTTCGGCATGCCGGCGCCCAGACCCAGACCGGTGAGGAAACGCAGTACCAGCAACTGATCGACGTTGGTGCTGTAGGCCGACGCCAGGCTGAAAGCGCCAAACAACAATACCGCGCCCACCAGTACGACTTTTCGCCCGAATCGGTCAGCCAACGGGCCGGAACCCAAAGCGCCGAAGACCATGCCGATCAACGCCGCACTCATCACCGGGCCGAGACTGGCGCGATCGATGCCCCAGTCCTGGGACAGTGCAGGCGCGATAAAACCCATGGCCGCGGTGTCGAGGCCATCGAGGAAAACAATCAGGAAACATAGAATCACCACCCGCCATTGGTAGCGCGAAATGGGTTGAGCGTTGATGAAGGACTGCACGTCGAGGCAGTTTCCTACGGCAGACTGAGGCTGGTTCATTATTTTTATTCCACGCAAAGAACGCAGTCGAACAAGTGCCAGCCAGGGCTGACGCTGTCACTAGAAAAGGAGGTCGGGATCAGGCGATTCGGTTTCGGCAGCTAAACCGGCGGGAACAGCGACAGTCGGGAAACGTGCGCATGACGATGCCTCTTCTCATTATTATTGGGGCGTGGTCCGGCGGCTGACTGAAGGCCAACAGTGCCGGATGACGCTGCCGCGACATTAATGATCCAAGGGAAAGAGCGTCAATTCGATAAACGCGACTCTGTGCGTTTATCGAACAGCTTAGGCGAAGAGTTGCGCGCTCAGGTCACGACTGGCGCTTAGCAGACCGGGCAAGAAACGCTGTTCCAGCTCGCTGCGACTGACCCGGCCGGCGTGGGTGCTGACGTTTAACGCCGCCACTACTTGGCCGGAAGCGTCGTACACCGGAACGGCAATCGAGCGCAGGCCCTGCTCCAATTCCTGATCGACGATGCACCAGCCTTGTTGCCGTACCTCTTGCAGGCATTCGAGCAACGCCTCGGGGGTATGCAACGTGCGACTGGTCTTGGCTTGCAGCTCTGCATGGTCGAGGTATTCGCGCAGTGACGTGTCGTCCAGCGCGGCGAGAAGAATTCTGCCCATGGACGTGCAATAGGCCGGTAAACGTCCACCCACCGAGAGGTCGACGGAAATCAGCCGCTGGGTGGTCGCCGAGCGCGCGATGTACAAAATGTCATCGCCTTCCAGCGTGGCCATGTTGCAGGCCTCATGCAGTTGCTCGCTCATGCGGTCCAGGTACGGCTGGGCAGAAACCGCCAATGGCGTCGACGACAAATAGGCATGGCCCAGGGTCAGTACTTTGGGCAGCAGCGAATAGGTGCGCCCGTCGGTGGTGGCGTAGCCGAGCTTGATCAGGGTATGCAGGCAACGTCGCACTGCGGCGCGAGGAATTTCCGTGCGATGGCTGATCTGCGCAATGGTCAGGTGCCGCTTGCGCTCCTGGAACGCTTGCACCACCGCCAGACCACGGGCCAGGGAGGTCATGAAATCCGGGTCACCGGTCAAGGCCTGGATTCGCTTGGCGGGCGAGGCAACGATCGGCGGTGCCACTGAAGCGAAGGAATTGCGCATTTGATCGTTCATATCAGTTGTTTCCCACACGGATCAGCGACTATTACAAGCGGCTCCCGGCCTGACACACAAGCCACCGGCCACCAAGATTGGGCGATTATCGAACCGCAGGCCGATAATCGCAATCGATGGTTGCTTAGGGTGAGTCATACTGCTTTCACTCCTCATGCAATACGATTGTTATTTTTGGTCACTCATTTAAAGAAGCACAGGTGTACTAATTCATTCGGCTTAATGGCGCCAGAAAGTCACCACCGTAACTGGCATCACCTGCACCGTAGTTACCGGTAAAGTTTGCGAGTAACAAAACAATCACACACGAGGAACTACTTTTAACTCTCAAGAGATAGTGTTCTTCGGATCGACCGCTATAATGCATCTCAGTGGCGAGCGGTTTTTTACGTGCCGACTCTGCCAACCGGCAGCGCAATATCCATTGCCGCTGTCCGCAGCAAGCGCCTGACGCTCATTTCATATGCACCGCCAACGCGCTCGCTGAAACAGGAGACTGATGCTACGTCAGCTGTTTTTCTCTGGTGCCGTGGCCGCCTGCAACAAGGACGAATTGATTACTCCGAGGGAACGATGCCGTGTCAGGCATTGTCCCTTCAACGAGCGTGGTCAATAAATCGATGCAGCGCGTTTCACCAGAATTAATCTCAACTCAATCAGGTAGCACTGTGACGAAAGACGAACTGCGCGCGGAACTTGAGCGCCAGGAACAACGTTACAAGGAAGTTTACGGCGGGGAAGTCACCACCTACGCCGCTCAGCCCGAACCCGAACGCAAACCCTGGCGTAAACGCGCCACCGTTCAGGACCAGGCCTTCTCCCAGGAATTGCAGAAGATGGAAAAGGAACTCAAAGCCGAAGAGCCATGACTGCCTCGGCTTGAATCCTTTCAAGAGCCTGCGCCCGCACCCGTTAAAAGCGGGTTGTATGGATGATGCTTTTCGCGCCCGCTACAAGCGGGCAGCGGTCCTCCTCATCCGTTGGATGAGGCAAATGGCTCATGTCTGACCCTTTTCCGAGAAATTTCACACAACGCGTTCAAGCCTCTCGCCTCGCAGGGAGAAACCCTTGTGGCTGCGGCCTTTCCAAGTAAATTCAACGACTTGTAAAACCCTGAAAAACCCCGGGCCTTGGGGGATTGCCACAAATTAATTCGTTGAAGAATGTTACCGATGAGCAGCAAGTGCATCGATTAGCAGTCTTTTCTGGCATAATCGCGCCCCCTTACGACCGGGTCAGAAAACCTTCATGATCGATTTATTCAGCGGACTGGATGCTTGGGTGCTTGTGAGCCTCTTGCTCGCCCTGGCCTTTGTCCTCGCCTTCGAGTTCATCAACGGCTTTCATGACACCGCAAACGCGGTGGCCACTGTTATCTACACCAAAGCCATGCCGCCTCATCTGGCAGTGTTCTTTTCCGGTGTGTTCAACTTCCTCGGCGTGCTGCTGGGCGGTGTGGGCGTGGCATATGCCATCGTCCATTTGCTACCGGTAGAACTGCTGATCAATGTGAACACCGGTCATGGACTGGCCATGGTGTTCTCGTTGCTCGCCGCCGCCATCACCTGGAACCTGGGCACTTGGTACTTCGGTATCCCCGCCTCCAGCTCCCACACGCTGATCGGTTCGATCCTCGGTGTCGGCCTGGCCAACGCCCTGATCAACGATATTCCGTTGGCCGATGGCGTGAACTGGCAGAAGGCGATCGATATCGGTGCGTCCCTGGTGTTCTCGCCGATGGCTGGCTTCCTGGTCGCTGCCCTGGTGCTGATCGGCCTTAAATGGTGGCGTCCGCTGTCCAAGATGCACAAGACCCCGGAACAGCGCCGCAAGATCGACGACAAGAAACACCCGCCGTTCTGGAACCGTCTGGTGCTGGTGATTTCGGCGATGGCAGTCAGCTTCGTGCACGGCTCCAACGACGGCCAGAAAGGTATCGGTCTGATCATGCTCGTGCTGATCGGTATCGTGCCGGCCCAGTTCGTCCTTGACCTGAACAGCACCACCTACCAGATCGAGCGGACTCGCGATGCGACCCTGCACCTGAGCCAGTTCTACAAGCGCAATGCCGATACGCTGGGTGAATTCCTGGCCTTGGGCAAAAGCGTGGAAGGTGATCTGCCAGAGAAATTCCGTTGCAACCCGCAACAGACCGAACCGACCATCGCCGCCCTGCTCGACACTCTCAAAGGCGTAGCCGACTACCACTCGCTGCCGTCGGAAAGCCGCATCGAAGTGCGTCGTTACCTGCTCTGCCTGGACGACACGGCGAAGAAAGTCAGTAAGTTGCCTGGCCTCGCAGCCCGTGAAAAGGCGGACCTGGACAAGCTGCGCAAAGACCTGACCACCACCACCGAATACGCCCCGTTCTGGGTGATTCTGGCGGTCGCACTGGCACTGGGCCTGGGTACCATGGTGGGCTGGAAACGCGTGGTACTGACCATTGGCGAGAAGATCGGCAAGCAAGGCATGACCTATGCCCAAGGCATGTCGGCGCAGATCACCACAGCGTGCATGATCGGCCTGGCCAACATCTTCAGCCTGCCCGTCTCCACCACCCACGTTCTGTCTTCAGGCGTGGCTGGTACTATGGTCGCCAACAAAAGCGGCCTGCAAGGCGGCACTGTCAGAACCATCCTGCTGGCCTGGGTCCTGACCCTGCCAGCCACCGTGGCCTTGTCAGCCGGCCTGTTCTGGCTGGCGTCGAAGGCACTGGGTAGCTGATACACCGCTACTGAAAAAGGCGCGTTCCGTGAGGTTCGCGCCTTTTTTATTGCTGCAATATCTGAGCTCGGCGCAGATCCCTGTGGGAGCGGGCTTGCCCGCGATGACGGCGGCAGATCCGACATTGGTGTAACAGACATACCGCTATCGCGGGCAAGCCCGCTCCCACAGTTGCCGCATGCATCCGATAGAAATTCGCAGGCAAAAAAAAGGGCGACCGAAGTCGCCCAAAATGCCTTGCGTGCTCATTGCTCCAGAAAGACCTACGGTTTGCGCTTATGCGAATCCTTCCAGATAAAAAATCCAAACCCTGCAAAAAACAGAACCATGAGGCCGACTGTCAGCACTCCGGCGATCACCACGTTATCGAAAAACATGACTAGCCTCCTGCACTTGCCCTGTTGCGATGGGGCTAAGTTAACCAATCGGGCAGGAGAGAAAATTGACCGGGATCAATGCCGCCCGAGACAGGCGTAAAAGGAAGGGAAATAACTGACCTGCATCAACCGATGCAGGGTGTTTCAACGTTTTTTCGGTTTGTTCTTCGGCTTTTTCTTCGCTTTGCCCAACGGCATCGCCTGCTCGAACGCCTGGCGCACTTCGTTCAGGCGCTTTTCATTAAGGTCATGAACCCGCTTGGCGCGTTCGGTATTGAGGTCGATCAGCTTGTCATCTTGGCTCATGGCGTTCAGTGCATCGCTTGGAAATGAATTCAACTGCCGGTAAAGGCGACAGGATTACGCCAATAATGCGGTCTGGCGCGGGCGCTTACCAGTGATCCGACACTTCAGATTTCAATATCGACCCACACCCCCTGACGTGGCTGATCCTCCATCAACGGCACCACCGGTACGGTGTTGTCAGCATTGAGCTCATTACCGGGAATCGCCAGGTGCTCTTCGGGATCTTCATCGGCCTCACGACGGCGCCGCTCCCGTTCCTGCTGCCGACGCTGTTCCTCGCGCAGTTGCAGGCCCGCCTCTTCCGGATCGCGCTTTTGCAGGTCGATGGTACTTTCGTTGGAGCTTTCCTGCACCGGCACCACGGGCGGAATATCCGGGCGCTGGCGGATCGGATCCTGCTGTGAGGTGATCGGTACGGCGCTCAAGGGGAGCATCGGTGGCAGCATATTATTAGTCTCCTGTCAGCAGGCTGTCGGCTGCGGGAATGGCGACTTGAGCCATCGGTCGCAAACTTGTGACCCGCCCGGCACCGTATGAGCTGGCGCAGCCTGGGATCTTTTGATCTTCATCTCCCGAAAAGTTCGCATCCTCCCGCAGCCCGCGCATGTAATCCTTTGGTCCTGAAGGCTCATTCCGTTAAGATAGCCCGCTTTTTCAAGGTGGGAGTCAGGCAGCATGGCGCAGCAGTATCAACCGGGGCAACGCTGGATCAGTGACAGCGAAGCCGAGCTGGGTTTGGGCACCGTTCTGGCACAGGACGGCCGCTTGTTGACCGTGCTCTACCCGGCCACTGGCGAGACTCGCCAGTACGCGCTACGGAATGCGCCCCTCACCCGCGTGCGGTTTTCGCCGGGTGACAGCATCACTCACTTCGAAGGCTGGAAACTGACCGTACAGGAAGTCGACGACGTCGATGGCCTGCTGGTCTACCACGGCCTCAACGCGCAGAACGAAGTGGTCACGCTGCCGGAAACCCAACTGTCGAATTTCATTCAGTTCCGTCTGGCCAGCGACCGTTTGTTCGCCGGACAGATCGACCCGCTCGCCTGGTTCTCCCTGCGCTACAACACCCTGGAACACACCAGCCGCCAGTTGCAATCCTCGCTCTGGGGCCTGGGCGGCGTGCGTGCGCAACCGATCGCGCACCAACTGCACATTGCCCGTGAAGTTGCTGACCGCATCGCGCCACGGGTTCTGCTGGCAGACGAAGTGGGCCTGGGCAAGACCATCGAAGCCGGTCTGGTGATCCATCGCCAATTGCTCTCGGGCCGCGCCAATCGCGTGTTGATCCTGGTGCCGGAAAACCTGCAGCACCAGTGGCTGGTGGAGATGCGCCGCCGCTTCAACCTGCAAGTCGCGCTGTTCGACGAAGAACGCTTCATCGAAAGCGATGCCGCCAACCCGTTCGAAGACACCCAGCTTGCATTGGTTGCGCTCGAATGGCTGGTGGACGACGAGAAGGCCCAGGACGCGTTGTTCGCTGCCGGCTGGGATTTGCTGGTGGTCGACGAAGCGCACCACCTGGTGTGGCACGAAGACCAGGTCAGCCCTCAGTACTCACTGGTAGAGCAACTGGCCGAAGTCATTCCCGGCGTCTTGCTGCTGACCGCGACCCCGGAACAACTGGGTCAGGACAGCCACTTCGCCCGTCTGCGCCTGCTCGACCCGAACCGTTTCCATGACCTGCACGCCTTCCGCGCCGAAAGCGAAAACTATCGCCCGGTGGCCGAAGCCGTTCAGGAGCTTCTGGACAAAGGGCGCCTGTCGCCTGAAGCGCACAAGACCATCCACGGTTTCCTCGGCAACGAAGGCGAAGCCCTGCTGACCGCCGTCAATGATGGCGACACCGAAGCCAGCGCCCGTCTGGTCCGCGAATTGCTGGACCGCCATGGCACCGGCCGCGTGCTGTTCCGTAACACCCGCGCCGCCGTGCAGGGTTTCCCGGAGCGCAAACTGCACCCGTACCCGCTGCCGTGCCCGGCCGAATACCTCGAACTGCCATTGGGCGATCACGCCGAGCTGTACCCGGAAGTCAGCTTCCAGGCCCAGCCGGACGCCAATGAAGAAGAGCGCTGGTGGAAATTCGACCCACGCGTCGAGTGGCTGATCGACACCCTGAAGATGCTCAAGCGCACCAAAGTGCTGGTGATCTGCGCCCACGCCGAAACCGCCATGGACCTGGAAGACGCCTTGCGCGTACGTTCCGGTATTCCGGCCACGGTCTTCCACGAAGGCATGAACATCCTCGAGCGTGACCGCGCCGCCGCCTATTTCGCCGACGAAGAATTCGGCGCTCAAGTGTTGATCTGCTCGGAAATCGGCAGTGAAGGTCGCAACTTCCAGTTCTCGCACCATCTGGTGCTGTTCGATCTGCCGTCGCACCCGGACCTGCTGGAGCAGCGTATCGGTCGTCTCGACCGGATCGGTCAGAAGCACATCATCGAACTGCACGTGCCGTACCTGGAAACCAGCCCGCAAGAACGGCTGTACCAGTGGTACCACGAAGCGCTGAACGCCTTCCTCAACACCTGCCCGACCGGCAACGCCTTGCAGCATCAGTTCGGCCCGCGCCTGCTGCCGCTGCTGGAAAACGCCGACGATGGCGAGTGGCAAGCGCTGATCGACGAAGCCCGTGCCGAACGTGAGCGTCTGGAAGCCGAACTGCACACCGGTCGCGACCGCTTGCTGGAACTCAACTCCGGCGGTGCTGGCGAAGGTGATGCGCTGGTCGAAGACATCCTCGAACAAGACGATCAGTTCGCCCTGCCGATCTACATGGAAACCCTGTTTGACGCCTTCGGCATCGACAGCGAAGACCATTCGGAAAACGCGCTGATCCTCAAGCCAAGCGAAAAAATGCTCGACGCCAGCTTCCCGCTGGGCGACGACGAAGGCGTGACCATCACCTACGACCGCAACCAGGCGTTGTCTCGCGAAGACATGCAGTTCATCACCTGGGAACACCCGATGGTTCAAGGCGGCATGGACCTCGTCCTGTCCGGTTCGATGGGTAACACCGCTGTGGCGCTGATCAAGAACAAGGCGCTGAAACCGGGTACCGTGTTGCTGGAACTGCTCTACGTCAGCGAAGTGGTTGCCCCGCGTTCGCTGCAACTGGGCCGTTACCTGCCGCCGGCCGCCCTGCGCTGCCTGCTCGACGCCAACGGCAACGACCTGTCGACCCGGGTGTCGTTCGAAACCCTGAACGATCAACTGGAAAGCGTGCCCCGCGCCAGCGCCAACAAGTTTATCCAGGCCCAGCGCGACCAGCTGACGCCACGGATCAACGCCGGCGAAGAGAAAATCACCCCGCGTCACGCCGAGCGCGTGGCCGAGGCGCAACGTCGTCTGGCGGCGGATACCGACGAAGAACTGGCACGCCTGACCGCGTTGCAAGCGGTCAACCCGACCGTGCGCGACAGTGAACTGGTTGCCCTGCGCAAGCAACGTGAGCAAGGCCTGGCCATGCTCGACAAAGCAGCGCTGCGACTGGAAGCGATTCGGGTGTTGGTGGCGGGTTAACACCCCTCCTCCACCGCTATAAAAAAAGGCCCGCAGCGATGCGGGCTTTTTTTTGTCTGTTTAGTTGTTGTGGTGTTACTGGTGGCCTCATCGCGGGCAAGCCCGCTCCCACAGGACTTCGGCTGAATACAAGTTTTGTGAGCAACCGAGATCACTGTGGGAGCGGGCTTGCCCGCGATGCGGTTAAGCCGTCGCCGCAGAACCCACAGGCTCAACCACCGCGACCAACCCTTCCTTCATCCGCTTGGCATCCCTGACAAAACACCGCGACGCCAAAAACAGAAACACCATGGTAAAGAACAGCGCCACCGGAATCAGGTACATCGCATCATGCAAACCAACAGCCTTGAACGCTTCAGTCATCTGCCCGGCACCCGCCGAGAGCATCGCGGTGTGCGCAAAGTGATCCGACAATCCACCCACCACCACCGGCCCCAAGCCACCACCCAACAGGTATAACCCGGCAAAGAACAGCGCCATCGCCGTGGCCCGCAGGCGCGGTTCGACCACGTCCTGGATCGCCGTGTACACGCAGGTATAGAAGTTGTAGGCGAACAACCAACCCAAGCTGAACACCGCAACAAATACCCCGATCTCGATGCGTCCGGCGTGCAGCGCCCAAGCCGTGCACAAAGTCGAAATGATCAGGCTGAATGCGGCGAACAACAGTCGTCCATTGGCCACACGCTGGTGAATCTTATCGGCAATCCAGCCGCCAAGCGTCAGGCCGAACAGCCCGGTCACCCCGACGATCACCCCGGTCGCCACCGCCGCGTCCTGTAACGGCATCAGGAAATAACGCTGCAGCATCGGCACCAGAAACGAGTTGCAGGCATAGGTGGCGAAGTTGAAGCACAGCCCCGCCATTACCAGCCACAGGAAGGTCGGCACCGCCAGCACTCGACGGATCGGCCGGTCTACGCGCTCCTGAGACACTTGCACGCTTTCCGCCGCGCCGCGTTTCGGCTCCTTAATGAAGAACATGAAGACCGCCAGGATCAGCCCCGGCACTGCCGCGATAAAGAACGGCGCGCGCCAGCTGTCGAACGCCTTGACCATCCAGCCGATGGTGAAAAACGCCAGCAGTAACCCCAGCGGCAGGCCAAGCATGAAAATGCCCATGGCCCGCGCCCTACGATGAGCCGGGAATAAATCGCCGATCAGCGAGTTGGCGGCCGGTGCATAACTGGCTTCACCGATGCCGATGCCCATGCGCACGATCAGGAAACTCCAGAAACTGCCTACCAGCCCGTTGACCGCAGTCAGCCCGCTCCAGGCTGCCAGACCCCACCCCATCAACTTGCTGCGCGAACCGGTATCGGCCAATCGCCCCAGGGGCAGGCCGGCAATGGCGTAAACGATGGTGAATGCGGTCCCGATGATCCCCAGTTGAAAGTCGCTGAGGTGCCATTCCATGCGGATCGGCTCGATGATGATGGCTGGAATGGTGCGATCGAAGAAGTTGAACAGGTTGGCCAGGAACAGCAGGAACAGAATGCGCCAGGCATTCGCCGCTTGGGTCGAGTTCTGCATGGGTCCGTCTCTTTATTGTTATTGGGGCTTCACTGCCAACGCATTCGAGCCCGGAACCGTCAATCTAGTCAGGCCCGCCAGTGCTGTCTGTAATTATTCGTAATCCTGATACCCCTCCATGGCCACCCATGCGGGCCATGAAACAATTTATTTCCAATCGTTCTAAAAGCCATTCCAAAAACATTGGCATTAATATGCCACCACCTCTTGCGCTCCATGCAAGGCCTCTATACTGCAAGCATTCGCCAGCGTACATGGCGCAGGATGATTCAGAGATGGGGCATGCTATGGAGTGGCTTGGTTTGCATTTCATGACCGGGCTACCGGAGAGCGGGCAGGTCATACTCGATTGCACCCATAACCCTTTTCTGGTGTTGCTGGCCTATTTGGTGGCTTGCGCGGCCGGCTTCGCCACGCTGGACATGACCGAGCGGGTCGGCCATGTGGAAAAATCCGCCTCCCAACGACTGTGGCGCTGGGTCGGTGCCGGGTGTCTGGCAGGCGGTATCTGGGCCATGCACTTCATCAGCATGCTGGCGTTCCAGGCGCCGATCGAAATCCATTACCACCTGCCCACTACCCTGCTCTCGCTATTGTTCGCCCTGACCGCCTCGTGGCTGGCCATGCATACCCTCAGCCATCCTCAGCTGAATTTCTGGCAATACCTGCGGGCCGCGGTATGGATCGGCCTGGGCATCGCAACCATGCATTACGTGGGCATGGCCGCCCTGCGATCGAATGCGATGGCCTACTACCAACCCGTGCTGTTCGTGCTTTCCATTGTGATCGCCATCGGTGCCAGCCTGGCCGCCCTGTTGATTTCCAGTCACCTGCGCGATGGCGCCGGCGTGTTTCATCAATTGCTCAAATACACCGCCAGCCTGGTGCTCGGGGCCGGCATCGTCAGCATGCATTTCACCGGCATGGCGGCGTTCAACCTGGTGCTGCCCGCTGGCAGCCTTCAGCCGCTGCCCGGCGACAACAATCACCTGCAACTGGGGCTGACGGTGGCAGTGATGACGCTGTTGATCATCGGCAGCAGCATCAGCGCTGCACTGGCGGACAAGAAGCTGCAACACAAGGAGCATGACCTGCAGCGGGTCAACGCCCTGCTCAGTCAACTGGATCAGGCGCGCATGTCGCTGCAACAGGTGGCCCATTACGACCCCTTGACCAACCTGATCAACCGCCGAGGCTTCAATCAGATCTTCGCCGAGAAACTCATCGAGAAAACCAACGAAGGCGGCATGCTGGCGGTGATGTTCCTGGACATCGACCACTTCAAGCGGATCAATGACAGCCTCGGCCATGACGCCGGCGACGAGTTGCTCAAAGTCCTGGCCGGCCACATCAAGGCCTCGGTGCGCAGTCACGAAGACGTGGTGGCGCGCTTCGGAGGCGACGAATTCTGCATCCTCATCACCCTGTACGACCGTGAAGAAGCGCGGCAAATGGCCCAGCGCATCATGCTGAAAATGAAGGAGCCCATCGAGTTGTCCGGACGGCGTATGGTCATGACCACCAGCATCGGCATCAGCCTGTTTCCGGAAGACGGCAAGACCTGCGAAGAACTGCTGAAAAACGCCGACCTGGCGCTGTACCAGTCCAAGGATTGCGGTCGTAACGCCTTGCATTTTTTCAGTTCAAACCTGAAAACCCGCGCCACCCTGGAGTTGCAACTCGAAGAGGAACTGCGTCACGCCCTGCGCGAAAACATCGGGTTGATGCTGTATTACCAACCCATCTATGACCTCAGAATCGGCCAGGTCACCAAACTTGAAGCGCTGATTCGCTGGCAACACCCGGTTCACGGATTACTCACGCCGGATCGGTTCATCGCCATTGCCGAAGCCAATGGCCTGATCGCCGACCTGGACAACTGGGTGCTGCGCAAGGCCTGCGAAGACTTGGGCGAGCTGTCCCGCCACGACTGCGAAGAACTCAAAATCGCGGTGAATTGCTCGCCCCTGAACCTGGCGCGAGAAGAACTGGCCAATGAAATCGAACACGCCCTGCACGCCTTCGGGGTGGCGCCACACCGGCTGGAACTGGAAGTCACCGAGAATGCGTTGATGGGCAATATCACCAATACCCTGGTGTTGCTGCGGCAGATTCGCGCCCTCGGGGTCTCCTTGTCGATCGATGACTTCGGCACCGGCTATTCCTCCCTGGCCTACCTCAGGCGCCTGCCATTAAACACGTTGAAGATCGACCGCTCGTTCATTCAGGACATCCCCAAGGCCACCCAGGACATGGAAATCGTCCAGGCCATCATCGTCATGGCCCACACCCTGCATTTACAGGTTGTCACTGAAGGCGTTGAAACCTTCGAGCAATACGACTTTCTTGAACGCCATGGCTGCGATTTCGTTCAGGGCTACCTGCTCAGCCGTCCGGTGCCGCTGGCGGAGTTGCGTCCGGTGCTGGCCGAAATCAACCAGCGCAAGCACACACATACCGTCAATCCTTTGAGTCTGGCTCGCGGTATAGCTGCACTAGCGTCGACGGATCCTTATCCAGGAACCCCTGCCCCCCATGGAGGCGCATCAGTTGTGCGGCCAATCCGCTGATCGGCGTGGCCGAGCCTTGTTCGCGGGAGAATTTCACGGCGGTATCGAGGTCCTTGAGCAGCGTGCGCACGTGCCATTTCACCGGCTCGAAACGGCTTTCGGCCATTTGCGGCGCGAGAATCTGCAAGGGTTTTGAATCGGCGAAACCACCGGCCAACGCTTCGGCGATCAGCCGGGCGTCAACCCCGGAACGCTCGGCCAGGGCCACCACTTCGGCAATGACCAAGGCATTGCAGGCCACGATCATCTGATTGCAGGCCTTGGTCACCTGCCCCGCACCGACGGCGCCCATGTGGGTCACGCGCTGGCCAAGGGTCAACAACACCGGCCGCACGCGCTCAAGGTCTGCCGCTTCGCCACCGACCATGATCGCCAGGCTGCCGGCCTCGGCACCGACCACCCCGCCGGACACTGGCGCATCGAGCCAACTCATACCGGTTTTACTGGCCAATGCGCTTGCCATTTCCCGCGTCGCGGTGGGTTCCAGGCTGGAAAAATCCACCAGCAACTGGCCGCTTTTCGCACCCTCGGCAACGCCCGCCGCGCCAAACACCACCTCACCTACAACAGCAGTGTCAGCCAGACACAGCATCACCACATCAGCGTACTGACACAGTTCGGCCGGTGTCGCCACTTGCCGCGCTCCGGCCTCGACCAGCGCTACGCACTTGTCGGGGTTGCGGTTCCACACCGTCAGCGGATAGCCCGCCGCCAACAGGCGTCGGCACATTGGCAAACCCATCAGGCCGATACCGGCAAACCCCAACGAAGGTAACGCTGCCATCATTTAGCCTCTTTTTGATTAAAGATCATCGAATACTGGCCGATTCATCATGATTAAGGAAAGGATTCCCCCGAGCGATGCTCAGGCCCAGGCTCTGACGCTTGGGCCACATTCGCGCAGTAAAAAGACGCGAGATCCCATTCCGTGATGACTCGATGACACTTGTCGCCGAGCCGACCAGTCCAGGTATATGGCGCACAATGACTTCTAAAAACAATCCGGCCACCGTGGTATCCGACCTGACCCTGAGCCCCGCAGCGAACAGCCCCTCATCGTCGAAGCCATTGATCCCGTCGCGTCCGCTGGCAACTCAGCAATACCTGTACTTCACCGAAACCAATACCGACCGCATCCTCGACAACCTCGACGGCCTGCGCGACCTTGTGTTCCCGCGCCCGCCCCACTTGGAAGGCGACAGCGAACAGCACAGCGATCAGGAATTCCCGTCGGTGTGCCTGATCGGCCTGGGCCGCTGCGGTTCGAACATCGCACTGGACGTGGCGGAACTGGTGTACAACGCCCGCAAGTTCTACCTCAACGAATTCAACAACGAAGACCGCCTGTCGCCGGACAAACGCTATGCCGAAAAGGGCTACAGCCCGGCGCAGTGGATCCGCAACAACCTGCGCCTGGGGTCGAACAAGGCCAGCAAACCGGTGTTCCTGGTTGAGCCGCTGGTGATGCTCGGCGACTTGGACAAAGACATCGCCGGCCGCATCCGTTTCTCGCGCAAGGGCGAAAAAAGCGGCTTTTTGCGCGACTACAGCAAAATGAAAATCATGGACTTGTCGGAAGTCCACGCCGGTGGCGCCGGTAACGCGCCGATCCTCGGCCAGTACCTGGCCAAGATCATCCTGAACAAGGATACCCAGCGGTTTTCCAGCCCTGACTGGAAGATGATTCACTCGTACCTGATCGACAGCTGCGGGATCAAGGCCAACCAGTCGCGCCTGTATTTCTCGATCTTCAGTGCCGGCGGCGGTACCGGTTCGGGCATGGCCTCGGAGTTCGGCCTGGCTCAGCAGCACTCGTACATGAACAAGACGTTCGACACCAAACCGATGGACGAGCACGACAGCAAGAGCGGTCATTCCTTCGTCTTCGAGCCGATCTTCACCAGCGGCATTTGCGTACTGCCGAACATTTCCGATCACCGCAGCGAAATGTCCGAGGCGCTGCACATCAACGCCGGCCGCCTGCTGTGCAAATACCTGTCGGAAGAGTGGGACTTCTCCTACAACTTCGCCAATGAAGACAGCAGCGAAGCCAGCGTCATGGGGCGTATCCGCCCATGGAACGCGATGATGCTGATCTCCAACGACATCATGCGTTATGCCGAAGAAAGCGATGACGGCAACATCCAGAACATTGATGTCAATGCGATGGAAAAGCACGCCAACCAGTACATCTCACAGCAGATCTTCAACATTCTGACGGCGCAGGCGGTCACCACCGACTACGACCAGAACTATTTCCGTCGCGCCGGCATCGACATCGGCGAAACCATTCGCCTGGATGCCAACGACCTGTTCATGAGCCTGGCCGGCCCGGTGGCGATTGCCTACGCCGAGTCTGTGGTGCCGGAAACTCCGCCGCCGAGCAGCGACAAGTTCAAAGTGTTCGAGAAAGAGCCACAGCGCCTGAACATCGACGACCTGTTCTTCCGCTCCATCGACCTGCCGCACTTCAACAAGGTCACCCAGGCGATCGAAGGCATCAGCCTGTTGCCGATCGAGTCCAAGCGCTATCGCGCCTCGCTTGAGCAGTACAAGAATTCGGGCTATGACGCAGCCGCGTTGCACGACCTGCACTTCTTCAAGAATTGCTCGTCGGTGGTGTCGATTGTTTCGTTGCCCAAGGACTACAAGCTGTCCTACATGGACCTGAACCGGTTGAAGACCCATCTCAACAGCCTGTTCCCCAACACCACGCTCAAGCGTTACGCGCTAGTGATCGGTGCCTCGGCCAACCTGTCGCTGACCACCCTCATCGCCAAGAGCCCGTGCTTGTCGGACGACTTTCTGACCCTGATCGTCGCCTTCATCAAGCGCTGCTTCGCGAAAAACCCGTACCGCTTCGACGAGACGCTGGACAACTCGATCCTGGACTTCATCATCAATGAAGACTTCGACGAAGGCCGCATCGACGAACTGCTCAACGAATTCGAAAACCCGGCGAAGATCCTCGATACCAACTGGTACGCGATCAAACCGATGTACGAGAAGAAGTACCGTGAGCTGATCAACGACAAGGACAAGTTCGTCTCGATCAATGACATCCGCCTCTCTCGGGATTGCGTGAAGAAGGCGATCAAGTATCTGCGCGAGATTTACCGTCACCGGATTGGCAAGACCAAGGTTATTTCTTTGAATAACCATACGGGCAAGACCGCTTAAACCGCGGCACCGCCATTCGCGAGCAGGCTCGCTCCCACAGGGGACCGCGTTCTTTCAAGGAGGAATGCGATCACATTGTGGGAGCGAGCCTGCTCGCGATGGCGGCATAAGCATCAGCACAAATCCCAACATCCAGAAACAATTAAGCAGTCCATTGGCTGCTCAATAAACTGTTCCCGTTACGTTTACGTCACCCTCGCCAAGACCCTTCTGTGGCCTTTCTCTACGGCAACATGCCATCACGCTACTCGCCTACACACTTTTAACCGGCAAACCTGCGCACCAATTAAGTGCAAGCATTCAGCTCGTCGCCCTTTCCTGGATCAGAATCCACGGCGAAACCACCACGGCCCAAAGCTCCGGATCGCGTTCGAAAAGATCCAGCGCCCGCGTTTCAGACAGCTTGGCGACCTTGTCGGCGGCCAGCCAGGCAGCGACTTTCTCGCCTTCATCGGTTGCCACTGCTTCTGCTGCAGCGATCAAATCCAGGCCTGGATCGACCCACAATAGGGCACCCCTGGCGAAGAACGGCTCCAACTCTTTCCAGGTAATAGATGCGGTCTCACCAAGCAGCTTGGCATAGAGGGTGCTAGGTTCTTGAGTCATGGGTTTCTGTCCGCAAAGAAAATCGACGTGAATGATAACGTCGGTATTGCGCCAGAAAAACCCGGATGCAATTGCGTTACCGATTGAAAAACGTAGGAAAGCCAAGGATTGCTGCTGAATCAAGTATTAGCCAGCTAACATCCCGCCGCGATTCTGTCTTTTTCTTTCAATAAAGCGACACCCTCAGGTTTTGCCCCCTGGCGCCAGCTTCCCAGGCTAACAATCGGCGCTCTACACTGTACCGGTACAGTTGCCGGGGGCATTTTCCGGAGGATATCGACGATATCTGACCCGGTTCTGCTGCTGCGGCGCCAGGACTATAAAAACTACAACAGTAAGAGTGGAGCACTATGACTAAGGCTACTAAGCAGATTTCAAAACTGTTTGCCGCTATGGTTCTGGCCGGGGTTGCCAGCCATTCGTTCGCCGCTGACACCATCAAGATCGGCATCGCCGGCCCTAAAACCGGCCCTGTAGCCCAATACGGCGACATGCAGTTCAGTGGCTCCAAAATGGCCATCGAACAAATCAACGCCAAGGGCGGCGTAAACGGCAAGAAACTCGAAGCCGTTGAATACGATGACGCCTGTGATCCAAAACAAGCGGTTGCGGTCGCGAACAAAGTCGTCAACGACGGCGTCAAGTTCGTGATCGGTCACCTGTGCTCCAGCTCCACTCAACCGGCTTCGGACATCTACGAAGACGAAGGCGTGATCATGATCACCCCGGCTGCCACCAGCCCGGACATCACTGCCCGTGGTTACAAAATGATCTTCCGCACCATCGGTCTGGACAGCGCCCAGGGCCCTGCTGCCGGTAACTACATTGCCGATCACGTCAAACCGAAAATCGTCGCTGTTCTGCACGACAAACAGCAATACGGTGAAGGCATCGCCAGCGCAGTGAAGAAAACCCTCGAAGCCAAAGGCATCAAGGTTGCCGTGTTCGAAGGTATCAATGCCGGCGACAAAGACTTCTCCTCGATGATCGCCAAGCTCAAGCAAGCCAACGTCGACTTCGTCTACTACGGCGGTTACCACCCGGAACTGGGTCTGATCCTGCGTCAATCCCAGGAAAAAGGCCTGAAAGCCAAGTTCATGGGTCCGGAAGGCGTGGGTAACGACTCCATTTCGCAGATCGCCAAGGAATCTTCCGAAGGCCTGCTGGTGACCCTGCCGAAATCCTTCGACCAGGATCCGGCCAACATCGCCCTGGCTGACGCGTTCAAAGCCAAGAAAGAAGACCCGAGCGGTCCGTTCGTGTTCCCGTCCTACTCCGCTGTCCAGGTGATTGCCCAGGCCATCACCACGGCCAAGAGCGAAGACGCAGGCAAAGTGGCTGAAGCCATCCATGCCGGCACCTTCAAGACCCCAACGGGTGACCTGAGCTTTGATGCGAAGGGCGACCTGAAGGACTTCAAGTTCGTGGTTTACGAGTGGCACTTCGGCAAACCTAAAACTGAAGTTTCGCCTCAGTAAGGCCTTGCCTGACTGACTGCCAATAAAGCCCACGGCGTGCCGTGGGCTTTGTTTTACGAACGTATTGGGCCGCGCTGGCGTGATCCGCCAGTCTCCCCACCTGAAAATCTCAAAACCGTCATCAGCGGTTCGCTGGCAAACCTCGAATTCGAAGTGGATGCAGATCCATGGGGCTCGAGCGGGAAAATGACTCCACCAGTGAAATGCGTATCAGGTTTTTAGGAGCGCTGTAATGCCTGACATCTATCACTTTTTCCAACAGCTGGTTAATGGTCTGACCATTGGCAGCACGTATGCCCTGATCGCCATCGGCTATACGATGGTTTACGGCATCATTGGAATGATCAACTTCGCCCACGGCGAGGTGTACATGATTGGCTCTTACGTGGCGTTCATCGCCATCGCCGGGCTGGCCATGCTGGGACTCGAGAGTGTTCCGTTATTGATGACCGCCGCTTTCATCGCGACCATCGTTGTTACCAGTGCCTACGGTTACAGCATCGAACGGATCGCCTACCGCCCCCTGCGCGGCAGCAACCGTCTGATTCCGCTGATCTCCGCCATCGGTATGTCGATCTTCCTGCAGAACACGGTTCTGTTGGCGCAAGACTCCAAGGACAAATCCATCTCCAACCTGATCCCTGGCAACTTCGCCATCGGGCCAGGTGGCGCACATGAAGTGCTGATTTCCTACATGCAAATCGTGGTGTTCGTGGTGACCCTGGTCGCCATGCTCGGCCTGACGCTGTTCATCTCCCGCTCTCGCCTGGGTCGCGCCTGCCGCGCCTGTGCCGAAGACATCAAGATGGCCAACCTCTTGGGTATCAACACCAACAACATCATCGCCCTGACCTTCGTCATCGGTGCCGCACTGGCGGCCATCGCGGCCGTGCTGCTGAGCATGCAATACGGCGTGATCAACCCGAACGCCGGTTTCCTGGTCGGCCTCAAGGCCTTCACCGCAGCCGTATTGGGCGGTATCGGCAGCATCCCCGGCGCTATGCTCGGCGGGCTCGTGCTTGGGGTGGCGGAAGCCTTTGGTGCCGATATCTTCGGCGACCAGTACAAGGACGTCGTGGCGTTCGGTCTATTGGTCCTGGTGTTGTTGTTCCGGCCAACCGGCCTGTTGGGCCGTCCGGAGGTTGAGAAAGTATGACTAGGAATCTTAAACAGGCGTTGTTCAGCGCCTTGCTGGTGTGGGCTGTTGCCTACCCGGTACTCGGTCTGAAACTGACCATTGTCGGCATCAACCTCGAAGTCCATGGCACCAGCACTGCAACGCTGATCACCATCGCCGTGTGCTCGGTGCTGATGTTCCTGCGGGTGCTGTTCGACCAGCAGATCAGCTCGGCCTGGAAATCCTCGCCGAACATGCCGGTGATGCCGGCCAAGGCCAGTACTTTCCTGACCCTGCCGACCACCCAGCGCTGGATCATCATTGCGTTGATCATCGGCTCACTGGTCTGGCCGTTCTTCGGCTCCCGCGGGGCGGTGGACATCGCCACCCTGGTGCTGATCTACGTGATGCTTGGCCTGGGCCTGAACATCGTGGTCGGCCTGGCCGGCCTGCTCGACCTCGGTTACGTCGGTTTCTACGCCGTAGGCGCCTACAGCTACGCGCTGCTGTCGCACTACTACGGCCTGAGCTTCTGGATCTGCCTGCCGATCGCCGGGATGATGGCGGCCACGTTTGGCTTCCTGCTCGGCTTCCCGGTACTGCGTTTGCGCGGTGACTACCTGGCCATCGTGACCCTGGGTTTCGGTGAAATCATCCGGCTGTTCCTGCGTAACCTGACCGGCCTCACCGGCGGCCCGAACGGCATCAGCAACATCGAGAAGCCAACGTTCTTCGGCCTGACCTTCGAACGCAAAGCCGCCGAAGGCCTGCAGACATTCCACGAGTACTTCGGCCTGGAATACAACTCGATCAACAAGGTGATCTTCCTTTACCTGGTGGCGTTGTTCCTGGCGTTGTTCGCCCTGTTCGTCATCAACCGCTTGCTGCGCATGCCCCTGGGCCGTGCCTGGGAAGCGCTGCGTGAAGACGAAATCGCCTGCCGTGCGCTGGGTCTCAATCCTACGATCATCAAGCTGTCGGCCTTCACCCTGGGTGCCTGCTTCGCCGGTTTCGCCGGTAGCTTCTTCGCCGCGCGCCAAGGCCTGGTGACACCGGAGTCCTTCACCTTCATCGAATCGGCGACCATCCTCGCCATCGTGGTGCTGGGCGGCATGGGCTCGCAACTGGGCGTTGTGCTCGCCGCTACGGTGATGATCCTGTTACCGGAAATGATGCGTGAGTTCAGTGAATACCGCATGTTGATGTTCGGCGCCTTGATGGTGCTGATGATGATCTGGCGTCCTCAAGGTCTGCTGCCGATGCAACGCCCCGAACTTAAATTAAGAGCGGAGCTGCGCAAATGAGCCGCGAGATCCTTAAAGTAGAAAATCTGAGCATGCGCTTCGGCGGCTTGCTGGCGGTCAACGGCGTAGCCCTGAGCGTCAAAGAAAAACAGGTGGTGGCACTGATCGGCCCCAACGGCGCCGGCAAGACCACCGTGTTCAACTGCCTGACCGGTTTCTACAAACCGAGCGGCGGCAGCATTCTGCTGGATGGCGAGCCAATCGAAGGCCTGCCCGGCCACAAGATCGCCCTCAAAGGTGTGGTGCGTACCTTCCAGAACGTGCGGCTGTTCAAGGACATGACCGCGGTCGAGAACCTCTTGATCGCCCAGCACCGTCACCTGAACACCAACTTCCTGGCGGGCCTGTTCAAGACGCCGGGCTTTCGCAAAAGCGAACGCGAGGCAATGGAGTTCGCCGAGTATTGGCTGGACAAGGTCAACCTCAAGGCGTTCGCCAACCGTCCGGCCGGCACGCTGGCCTACGGTCAGCAACGTCGCCTGGAAATCGCTCGCTGCATGATGACCCGCCCACGGATCATCATGCTCGACGAACCGGCCGCCGGCCTGAACCCGAAGGAAACCGAAGACCTCAAGGCGCTGATCGGCATGCTGCGTGAAGAGCACAACGTCACCGTGCTACTGATCGAACACGACATGAAACTGGTCATGAGCATTTCCGACCACATCGTCGTGATCAACCAGGGCACGCCTCTGGCCGACGGCACGCCGGAACAGATCCGCGACAATCCTGAAGTGATCAAAGCCTACCTGGGGGAAGCGTAAATGCTGCAGTTCGAAAACGTTTCCACCTTCTACGGCAAGATTCAGGCGCTGCACAGCGTCAACGTCGAAGTCCGCCAGGGCGAGATCGTGACCCTGATCGGCGCCAACGGTGCCGGCAAGTCGACCCTGCTGATGACCCTCTGCGGTTCGCCGCAAGCCCACAGCGGCAGCATCCGCTACATGGGTGAAGAGCTCGTCGGCCAGGACTCGTCGCACATCATGCGTAAAAGCATCGCCGTGGTCCCGGAAGGTCGTCGGGTGTTTGCCCGTCTGACCGTGGAAGAGAACCTCGCCATGGGCGGATTCTTCACCGACAAGGGCGATTATCAGGAACAGATGGACAAGGTCCTTGGACTTTTCCCACGCCTGAAAGAGCGCTTCGCCCAACGTGGCGGCACCATGTCTGGCGGCGAACAGCAAATGCTCGCCATCGGCCGTGCGCTGATGAGCAAGCCCAAGCTGCTGCTGCTCGACGAGCCGTCGCTGGGCCTGGCACCGATCATCATCCAGCAGATCTTCGACATCATCGAACAACTGCGCAAGGACGGTGTAACGGTGTTTTTGGTGGAGCAAAACGCCAACCAGGCCCTGAAAATCGCTGACCGTGCCTACGTGCTGGAGAACGGCCGGGTGGTGATGACAGGGACAGGTGAAGCGCTGTTGACCGACCCGAAAGTGCGCGAAGCGTATCTTGGTGGTTGAGTGATTGCGGTAAACAAGAAAACGGCCTTCGGGCCGTTTTTTTTATGTCTGCCACCCACCTGACAACAATGCCTCCCATAGGGGATTTTTGATGATTTGGGGGAGTGTGTTTAATCAGTGTGTATTTTTCAAAAATAAACGCCGCTTGATCTACAGATACATTATCAATATATTTGTATCCACAGACAAAACCAAAGTGATTACCATGACAGCAACCCTCCAAGCACAAGGATTCACCAAAGACCAATGCGTGACTGGCTTGCGAGCTGCTGTAGGCATACTCGAAAAGTGGCAGGCGTCGAGCGATCAGGCCTGTCGTATCCTGCGCATTTCCCGCAGTACGTACTCCCGGGCAAAGCAGCGCGATCCCGATTGGTCCGTCAGCCTGGATTCAGACCAGATGCAGCGCATTAGTTTTATTCTCAACATCCACGCCACGCTGCGCCTTGTCTTTGATAACCCTGAAAACGTCTATGGTTTTCCGGCGATGGCGAACGAAAACGAGTTCTTCAACGGGCGTACCCCGCTCGAAATCATGTCTCAGGGGGATATGATTTCCCTGTATGAGACGTTTCGGCGAATCGACGTGCTGCGAGGCGCACAATGGTGATGGTGAGCCAGTTGGCGACATTGCCCGGTGAGCAGTTGCAGGCCTATCGATTGGTCAATTCAAAGTTTCCGCCCATCGCGTTGTTTGACGACGTGGCGGATGCGGACGAATTTGATGTTCTGTATCAGATACAGGCCCTCACAAACCCGAGGCTGCAAAATGAGCTAGGTCGGCTTGAGCTGATACCGCGTGCGCAGATTCCTTTTGGCATCCCTGGATGCTCTTACGCAACAGCTCCTTTCACCCATATCAACCCAGCTGGTTCGCGTTTCAGCGATGGCAGTTTCGGCGTGTTGTACTTGGCCGCCTCGATGGAAACCGCGCTGGCTGAGGTGCAGCATCATCAGAATCAGTATTGGTCGAAAGTCCAGAGTCTCAATTATGAGAGGTTTGTTTTCCGGGGGTTATCCTGCACTTTCATTGACGAAGCAATGAAGGATGCCGTATCCATCCCGATGAACGATCCTATCTACGATCCCGTCGATTACACGCACTCCCATTGCTTGGGAAAGGCAATCAAGGATGCTGGGTGGCGGGGTCTGCGGTACAACTCCGTGCGCATGCATGGGAACTACTGCTGGGCCCTCATGACCCCGAGACCCATCTCATCAGTCACTCAAACAGCCCACTACGAGATGATCTGGAACGGATCGATCACCAGCGTCAATAAAATCAGCATTGCCTGACAACCTTATTGGTGCGATAGCACGAATCCGCTATCAATCAGCATCAACACTGAATTTCATGGCGCTATCGCAAGTCCCCTCCCAAAGGGGATTTATGGTGTTTTGAGAATTTCTGAAAAAGTTTTGGGGTGCGCTGTAACGCATCGCCCTGTCGTTTCTCTAGAGCAGTAAGCAAGCACAAACGCTTGCCAACCCAAGCTCAATTTCGGAGAAACATCATGACTGCTACCACCCGCACCCTGTCCGCCACCGCCCTGGTTCTGGCCCTCGGTTCTGCCCTGAGCATTGCCGCTGTCTCCACTGCCCACGCCGCTGACGCCAACATGGAAAAATGCTTCGGCGTGGCCATGAAAGGCCACAACGATTGCGCCGCAGGCGCTGGCACCACTTGCGCTGGCACGGCAAAAACCGACTACCAGCCAAATGCTTTCAAACTGGTGCCTAAAGGCACCTGCGCCACCACGATGAGCAAAACCTCGCCAACCGGTTTCGGCCAGATGGAAGCCTACAAAGCCAAGTCGTAATCAGCACCCAGCCGGAGTGCCGACCATGAACTCTTTATCTTCCGGGCTCCCGCCCCGCTCCGGGCTGGGGCTCAAGACCGAGCACTTTCGTGAAGTGCTCGGTGCACAACCGGACATCGGTTTCTTCGAAGTCCACGCCGAAAACTACATGGTGGCCGGCGGCCCGTTTCATCATTTTCTGGGGTTGATCCGCGAGCAATATCCGCTGTCGCTACACGGCGTTGGCCTATCCATCGGTGCCGAAGGTCCGCTGGATAGTCAGCACCTGCAAAGGCTGGCCGCGCTGATCGAACGCTATCAACCCCAATCCTTTTCCGAACACCTTGCCTGGTCCAGCCATGGCCCGGTGTTTCTCAACGATCTGCTGCCCCTGGCCTACGATGCGCCGACGCTGAACCGCGTCTGCGAGCACATCGATCAGGTGCAGAGCACCCTCAAACGCCCGATGCTGCTGGAGAACCCGGCGACGTATCTGGCATTCCAGCGCTCGACAATCGATGAAGCCGACTTCATCAGCGAAGTCATTCATCGCACTGGCTGCGGCCTGCTGCTGGACGTCAACAACGTCTACGTCTCCTGCATCAATCACCAAAGAGATCCGCTGGCCTACATCGACGCACTGCCGCTGCACACAGTGGGAGAGATTCATCTGGCCGGGTTTGCCGAAGACACCGACAGCCTCGGCGACCGTCTGCTGATCGACGATCACGGCGCCCCCATCGATCACGCGGTGTGGGCACTGTATCGGTGGGTGCTGGAGCGAGTCGGCCCGATCGCCACGTTGATCGAGCGCGATAACCGGTTACCGGCCTTCAGCGTGCTGCATGCCGAAGCTCGCCAGGCCGATGAGTTGCTGCATTGCGCGGGGGGCCGATCATGAGCACTCAAGTCGCGTTTGCCACCGCCCTGCTCGATTCGCATCGGCCCTGCCCCGACGGTTTGCTCAGTGCCAACGGCGCCGATCCGGCCAGCCGTTTCGCGGTATATCGCAACAATGTGCAGAGCTCGCTGATCAACGCCCTGGCCGACAGTTACCCGGTGGTTTTGCAGTTGGTGGGCGATGAGTTCTTTCGGGCGATGGCGGGGCTGTATGTGCAGAGTTCCCCGCCTCAAGGCCCACTCATCAACGACTACGGCAAGGACTTCGCCGAGTTCATCGATAGCTTTGAACCGGCAGCCAGCGTGCCATACCTGGCCGACATGGCGCGGCTGGAGCGGTTGCGCGTTCAGGCCTATCACGCGGCCGATGCGCAGCCCCTGCGCCATGAACAGATTGCCGCCGGGCTGTCGGACCCGCAGGCGCTGAGCGAGCTGACGGTCGGGTTTCATCCTTCGCTGAATCTGCTGACTTCGGCCTTCGCCGTGGTTGCGATCTGGGCGGCGCATCAACAGGACACAACGCTGGCCGGGATCGATCTCGGCCACGGGCAAAATGCGCTGGTGTTGCGCAATGGCCTGGAGGTTGAGGTCTTTGCCATCGACCACGGCGCCAGCACCTTCATTCAGAACCTGCGAAACGGCCAATCCCTGACCAGAGCGTTAGAGACAGCGCCCGCCTTCGACCTCAGCCAAACCCTGGCGCTGCTCATCAGCCACGACGCCATCACCCACTTGCACCCTGACAAGGTATCGCCATGAACGTCCATCAGAACCCCATCGCCCGCGTCATCGCGCTGCTGGAAAAAATCCCCCACAGCCTGATCGCCTTTATCGCGCGTTTTTCCATTGCCGCGGTGTTCTGGAAATCCGGGCAAACCAAGGTGGAAGGCCTGGCCATCGACTTGATCGACGGCACGTTTCAACTCGGCGTACCGAGGCTGGCGGACTCGACTATTGCGTTGTTCCAGAGCGAATATCACCTGCCGCTTCTCTCCCCGGAACTGGCGGCGCACCTGGCGGCCTTCGCCGAGCATTTCTTTCCGGTACTGATTCTGATTGGCTTCGCCACACGTTTTTCGGCGCTGGCACTGCTGGGTATGACGCTGACTATTCAGCTGTTCGTGTACCCCGATGCTTATCCGACCCACGGCACCTGGGCTGCGGTGTTGCTGTACTTGATGGCGACCGGGCCGGGCAAGTTGTCGATTGATCATCTGATTGCCCGACGTTACGCCCGCTGATGCCGACCTCAGAACTCCAGACAATAAAGAACCCCTGTGGGAGCGAGCCTGCTCGCGATAGCGGAGTGTCAGTCAGCATCAATGTCGAATGTCACACCGCTATCGCGAGCAGGCTCGCTCCCACAAGGGTTGCGTGGTGAGACGTCATCGTTGAAGCCGATCCAATGCCTCGCCGCTGCGCTTGAACCAACCAATCAAATAATCCGCCAGCACTTGGGTACGTTTCGGCAAACCGCCCTGATACGGGTGCACCAGGTACATCGGCATGCTGCGAGTCTGATAATCGCGCAGGAGCCAGCGCAAACGCCCGTCAGCCAATTCCTCTTGCAACAAATAGGACGGCAAACGCGCAATGCCCGCATCCGCCAGCGCGGCTTTCTTCAAGAGGTTGTAGTGGTTGCTGGCGAACGGTCCCGACACCCGCACCCGCAGTAACTCGTGCTGTTGGTGATAGAGCCATTCTTCGCGACCGCTGTAATGGCTGTTGAGCAGGCAGCGGTGTTCGGCCAGGGCCTGAGGCGTCAGCGGTTCACCGAATCGCTCAAGGTACGCAGGGCTGGCGCAGGTCATCTCGTGCCAGGCCAGCAACGGGCGGGCGACCAGGCGTTCGTCATTGGCCACTTCCGAGCGGATCGCCAGATCGAAACCGTCCCGGGACAGGTCACGGTAGTCATTGTTGAGCTCCAGTTCGATCTGCACCTCGGGGTACTGCCGGGAAAATTCCAGCAGCGCGCCGTCAAAGAAGGTTTCCCCCAATGAAACCGGAACCGTCATCCGCACCGGGCCGGCCATGTCGTCTTTCAACCGCGCCAAGGCCTGACGCGCTCGCTCAACTTGAATCACCAATGCCTGGGCTTGCGGCAACAACGCCGCGCCCGCCGCCGTCAGGCTCAAGCGGCGCGTGGTGCGTTGCAGCAACACCACGGCAAACCGCGTTTCCAGCAGGCTGATGCGTTTGGAGAGTTGCCCTTTGCTGCAACCCAGTTGCTGCGCCGCCAGGGTGAAACTGCCCGCCTCGATCAACACCGCGAACGCCGCCAGGTCGTCCATTTCGCTCATGGGATTGTTTCCATCTGAAAACCAAAAGTTGCCTATTAGCACGCTTATCAATGGAAAAAACCACTCTAAACTTGAACTTCAATCCAACCCATTCAGGTACAGCACGATGAAAATTCTTTTGATTGGCGCTTCTGGCACCGTCGGCTCGGCCATTGACCATGAACTGTCCCAGCGCCACGAAATCATCCGTATCGGCCGTAAAAGCGGTGAGTTTCAGGTCGACATCAGTGACAGCACCTCGATCCGCAAATTGTTCCAACAGACCGGCAACTTCGATGCGCTGATCTGCGCCGCCGGCAGCGTCAACTTCGTGCCGCTGGCGACCATGACCGAACAAGACTTCGAGCTCGGCTTGCGGGATAAGCTGATGGGTCAGGTCAACCTGCTGCTGATCGGCCGGGAATTCGCCAATGACGGTGCATCATTCACCTTCACCACCGGCATCCTCAGCCACGATCCGATTCGCACCGGCAGTTCGGCCTCGCTGGTCAATGGTGCGCTGGACAGCTTCGTCCGTGCAGCGGCTATCGAACTGCCGCGCGGTCTGCGCATCAACTCGGTCAGCCCGAATGTGCTGGTCGAAGCCATGGGCAGCTATGCCCCGTACTTCCGTGGTTTCAAACCGGTGCCCGCCGCCGAAGTGGCGCTGGCCTACGCCAAGAGTGTGGAAGGCTTACAGACCGGCCAGACCTACCGCGTCGGCTGACCCTGGTCCATATGGCACCCGCGACGATCATTCAATCAATGTGGGCAGGAGTTTTTTAGCAATTGATCGCGGCATCGCAATCCTGAGCTGCGCCCCCAGAACCGAATGCACCGTCGCTGTACTTATCGGATGGCCATTGATCGATAAGGTCAATGGCTGGCCCAACGACTCACGACTGATTTTTTGTATACGCTCGGTGGCCTGCGGACTCAACGTGACTGCCAACATGACGTGATCCGGATTGGCACCGTCGTTATCCTTCAGTAACATTTCCATCCTGATAAAGTCGGCGGCTGACGAGAAATCAATCTCGCCAGCATGGCTCGACCCGGCGCTCACCATCGCCAATAGCACCATCCAGATCTTCCAGCTCATGACGCCTTCCTCCTATCCTCATCACGTTTCAAATGCTGGGTACCTTACCTGTCAGGACCAGGGCTTGCGCGCAAAAACAATACACAGAATGTTGCTAACGTCACCGGTGACTGACGCCGGATGAATACTCACCTTGTGATCGCCGGCAGGGCTCAGTAACGTGACGACACTTGTCAGGAGACTCAAAGATGCGTGTTGCCCGTTCCTTAGTGCTTGTTGCCCTGCTTCCGCTGTTCGCCGCCTGCCAGTTGCTCGATGGCCCACGGGAAAGCGCTTCCCATGTGGGCCAGACTCGCATGCAAGGCCAGTTGACGGCGGCCGACGGCAAGCTGCTGTTCCAGCCATGCAATGAGCAGCGCAGTTATGTGGTCAACGACACCGGCGGCACCAGCGTCCTGCAAGAGGCCGCGACCCTGGCCGATGATCAGGGCAAGTTGTTTGCCGACGTGCGTGGCCGGATCGTTGCCAATGGTGCCGATAGCCGGCTCGATCTGGCCCAGCTGTACCGCGTCGAGCGCTCGGGCACGGCATGCGACGATCCCAATTTCAAACTGCTGATCCTGCGCGCCGCCGGCCATGGCCCTGAATGGAACGTCAAAGTCAGCGGAAAGGGCATGGTCATCGACCGCGCCGGCCAGCCGCCCTTGGCCCTGCCGTACGTTGAAGAGCAACTGGGCGATGGCCGTTTCAACCTGAGCACCGAAGCCAATAATCAACGCATCGAGCTCTGGGTCGCACCGCAACGTTGCGTCGACAGCAGCACCGGCAGCGTGCAACACATGAGCGCCGAGCTGCGCATCGATGGCCAGGTGCAACGCGGCTGTGGGTATTTTGGCGGATCGCGCGACGACTGATCGTTTTTGCCTCACGGGAATCATCCTTTGAGGCTTATAATCGCGGGCTTCAAACGCCCTGGCGCAGTTGTGCGCCCCGCGAACCGGATCCCGTCATGTTACGAATCACCGAACTCAAGTTGCCGATCGACCATCCCGAAGAAGACCTGCGCCCTGCCATCGTGCAGCGCCTGGGCATCGCCAGTGATGACCTGCTCGATTTCACCTTGTTCAAGCGCAGCTACGATGCGCGCAAAAAGTCCTCCGAACTGTGCTTCATCTACACCATCGACCTCAACGTTCGCGATGAGGCGTCGGTGCTGCACAACTTCGCCGATGACCGTAACGTCAACGTGGCGCCGGATGTCAGCTACAAAGTGGTCGGCCAGGCGCCGGCCGATCTTGAGCAACGTCCTGTCGTGGTGGGTTTCGGCCCGTGCGGAATCTTCGCCGGGCTGCTGCTGGCGCAAATGGGCTTCAAGCCGATCATTCTCGAACGTGGCACTGAAGTGCGTCAGCGCACCAAGGACACCTGGGGCCTGTGGCGTAAAAGCGTGCTAAACCCCGAATCCAACGTGCAATTCGGTGAAGGCGGCGCGGGTACGTTTTCCGACGGCAAGCTCTACAGCCAGATCAAGGACCCGAAATTCATCGGTCGCAAAGTCTTGCACGAGTTCGTCAAGGCCGGCGCGCCGGAAGAAATCCTCTACGTCAGCAAACCGCACATCGGTACGTTCCGTCTGACCGGTGTAGTGGAAAACATGCGTGAGCAGATTCGCGCCATGGGTGGCGAAGTGCGCTTCCAGCAGCGCGTCACTGACGTATTGATCGAAGACGGCCAATTGGTCGGCGTCGAGCTCAATGGCGGTGAGCAGATCCATTCGAAACACGTGATTCTGGCCCTCGGCCACAGCGCCCGGGACACCTTCCGCATGCTGCACGGTCGTGGCGTGTACATGGAAGCCAAGCCGTTTTCGGTGGGTTTCCGCATCGAGCACCCGCAATCGCTGATCGACCGCGCGCGCCTGGGCAAATACGCCGGGCACCCGAAACTCGGCGCTGCCGATTACAAACTGGTACATCACGCCAGCAACGGTCGTTCGGTCTACAGCTTCTGCATGTGCCCGGGCGGCACCGTAGTGGCGGCGACCTCCGAGCCGAACCGCGTGGTCACCAACGGCATGAGCCAGTACTCGCGTAACGAGCGCAACGCCAACTCCGGGATCGTCGTCGGGATCACCCCGGAAGTCGATTATCCAGGTGGCCCACTGGCTGGTATCGAGTTGCAGGAACGCCTGGAATCCCACGCCTTTGTGTTGGGCGGCAGCAACTATGAAGCACCGGCGCAATTGGTCGGTGACTTCATTGCAGGCAAACCATCGACCGAATTGGGCAGCGTCGAGCCGTCCTACAAGCCGGGCGTTGCCTTGGGCGATCTGGCCCTGGCGTTGCCGGCGTTCGCTATCGAAGCGATACGCGAAGCCTTGCCTGCGTTCGAGAAACAGATTCGTGGCTACTCGCTGCACGACGCCGTGTTGACCGGGATCGAGACGCGCACGTCATCGCCACTGCGGATTACCCGTAACGAGTCGATGCAGAGTTTGAACGTGAAGGGCTTGTTCCCGGCCGGTGAAGGCGCGGGTTATGCGGGCGGGATTCTGTCGGCGGGCGTCGACGGGATTCGGATTGCCGAAGCAGTGGCCCGAGACATCCTTGGCCTCGAAGCCTGACACGCAAATCCCCGACACAACGTAATACCTGTGGGAGCGGGCTTGCCCGCGATAGCGGTGGATCAATCAACATTTCTGTTGAATTTGAATCCGCCATCGCGGGCAAGCCCGGCTCCCACAAGGGTCTTCAGCGTCTGAAATATCTTAGATATTTGCGCGCAACACGCTGGCCGGCAGCGGCTCGCCGCGCTCGACACTCGCCGCCACGGCATCCATCAACCCACTCAACTCATACCCTTGGGCCTTGAGCCAGGCCTGATCGTAATAAGTGGTGGCATAGCGCTCGCCGCCATCGCACAGAATCGCCACGATCGACCCCGATTCCCCCGCCGCTTTCATCTGTTGCGCCGCCATCAAGGCGCCGATCAGGTTGGTCCCGCTCGACCCGCCAACGTGACGCCCCAAACGCTGGGCCAGATAATGCATGGCCGCCAGCGACAACGCGTCCGGCACCTTGACCATCGCATCGATCACCTTGGGCAGGAACGACGCTTCCACTCGCGGCCGACCAATGCCTTCAATCCGTGACCCGCACTCCAGGCGCAGGCTGGCATCGCCGGTCTGGTAATAATCGAAGAACACCGAACGCTCGGCATCGGCGCACAGCACGCGGGTGCAGTGCTGGCGATAACGCACGTAACGGCCCAGCGTCGCGGTGGTGCCGCCGGTACCGGGGCTGGAAATCAGCCAGTTCGGCTCCGGGTGCTGCTCGAAGCGCATCTGCTGGAAGATCGATTCGGCGATGTTGTTGTTCGCCCGCCAGTCGGTGGCGCGCTCGGCGTAGGTGAACTGGTCGATGAAGTGCCCATCGTGTTCGCGAGCCAGGCGTTCGGACTCGGCGTAGATCTGGGTCGGATCGTCCACCAGATGGCTCTTGCCACCGTAGAAAGCGATCTGCGCGATCTTCTCTTTGGAGGTGGTCGCCGGCATCACCGCGATGAATGGCAAGCCCAGCATTCGAGCGAAGTACGCCTCGGAAATCGCCGTCGAGCCGCTGGAGGCTTCGATCACCGGCGCACCGGGTTTGAGCCAGCCGTTACACAGGGCGTAGAGGAACAACGAGCGCGCCAGCCGATGTTTCAGGCTGCCGGTGGGATGGCTCGACTCATCCTTGAAATACAACTCGATGCCCGGCAACCCCGGCAGAGGCAAAGGGATCAGGTGGGTATCGGCGCTGCGCTGGAAGTCGGCTTCGATGATCCGGATGGCTTCGCGGGCCCACTGTCGGTTGTCGCTCATGATGGTCTTCTCGTTGAATCAGGCAAAGAGTCGGCCTTGTCGCAAGGCTCAGCCCACAAGCTTAGGAAAGAACCTGCATCATGCACAGATACAGCTGAGGTCCAATACGTCCGGCAACTGCTAGGCTCAGGCCTTTGCTGCCCGTCCACGTTGTAACGGCATATAACAAAAAAGAATATAACTTTTGTTTTAACAACTAACGGTACGGGTTAGGGTGTGCCACCTTTTGAATTCATCGATGGAGAGCGACCTTGCCTCTGCGTAGCACGTTCACGCGTTTCTTTCAGTTGGAAGCTGCCAGCGGTCTGTTATTGATCGCCGCGGCCGCTCTCGCCCTGATCATCAACAATTCATCGCTGTCGTGGCTCTATAGCGGCTTGCTGGACACCCCCGTGGTGGCTCAGATCGGCGCGCTGAAAATCGCCAAGCCGCTGCTGCTGTGGATCAACGACGGCCTGATGGCCCTGTTCTTCCTGCTGATTGGCCTGGAAGTGAAACGTGAGGTTCTCGACGGCCAGCTGTCAAAACCGTCGCAAATCGTACTGCCCGGCGCGGCGGCGATTGGTGGCATGGTGGTGCCGGCGCTGATTTACTGGTTCCTCAATCGCGACAACCCGTCCGCCTTGGGTGGCTGGGCCATCCCGACCGCCACCGACATCGCCTTCGCCCTCGGCGTACTGGCCCTGCTGGGCAAACGCGTGCCGGTGTCGCTGAAACTGTTCCTGATGACCCTGGCGATCATCGACGACCTGGGCGCGATCATCATCATCGCGATCTTCTATTCCGGCGCGTTGTCGACCTTATCCCTGGCGTTGGCTGCGGCCTGCATCGCGGCCTTGATCGGGATGAATCGACTCGGCGTGGTGAAGCTCGGGCCGTACATGATCATCGGGCTGATCCTCTGGGTCTGCGTGCTCAAGAGCGGCGTGCACGCCACGCTGGCCGGCGTGACGCTGGCCTTCTGCATTCCACTGCGCACGAAAAACGCCGAGCCTTCGCCGTTGCTGACCCTGGAACATGCCCTGCACCCGTGGGTGGCCTACGGCATTCTGCCGCTGTTTGCCTTCGCCAACGCCGGCCTGTCACTGAGCGGCGTGACGGTCGAAAGTTTCACCCACGACGTGCCGATGGGCATCGCCGTCGGCCTGCTGCTGGGCAAGACGGTCGGCGTGTTCGGCCTGACCTGGCTGGCGGTGAAAATCGGCATCGCCGCCCTGCCCCAAGGCGCCAATTGGGGCCAGGTACTGGGGGTGGCGATCCTCTGCGGCATCGGTTTCACCATGAGCCTGTTTGTCGGCTCCCTGGCCTTCGTGCCCGGCGCCAGTGAGTACGCAGGGATGGATCGAATGGGGATTCTGACCGGCTCGATTCTGGCGGCATTGATCGGTTATGCGGTGACGGCGGCGGCGAGTCGCAAGAGCACTGCACCTGTTTTCCTGAGCGAAAAAGAACACTCTTAACGACATTCAGGATTCGTCCTACAGCCACGATTAGCCACGTTCGTTAACGTCGCGCAGCCCGCTTTCGGGGGTTGCCGATGGACGAGCGAAAGGACAATCAGTGGCTGGCAACAAGGACATTCCACGGGTTAAAAACCCACCGTCAGGTGATGGGCATCACGTCACCCACCGCTACATGACGGCCACCGAACTGGCCGAGCGCGATGCCAGACAAAACGCTTACGACGCCATGCTCGCCCGGCAGCAGATCTTCGAAGACAGCCTTCAAGTCGCTGCGAAAAAGGACGACGTTGTCCGCGCGGGATGCGTGTTCGCCAAGTCCTGCAAGCTGTCCGATGCAATCATCGACTACACGAATCCCTCCGGCGTTGTTCCGACTGACAGCCTGAAGGATTACGGCGAACTGGTTCTGCTCGGCGCTCGCGAGGCCGATGAAAGTGGCGTCATGCCGCTGAAGAAAATCAGCGGCACCGCGATTCCGGCGGGTTTCGGCAGCTTTGCTTTGACCGGCTCGGCGTTCGCCGCACTGCCCGCTGTCGCCGCCAGCACCGCTGCGGCCACCCTGGCAGGTTTGGTGGCCCTGGTCATACCGTCGAGCCTTGGCGACAGCTCGCTCTACACCGAAGACCAACTGCGCGCCCTTAAACAGGCCCGCACTCGCGTTCGCCTGCGTGTCGAGCAACAGGCTGACGGCAGTCTGAAGGGATACGGGTTCTACACCGGCAAAAACCGTGACTGGGAGATGGTCGATGTCGTGCAGTTCACCTTGCGCGGCAGTCAGCAGGTGGCTGACCTTGGGGACGGCGTTGAGCTGATCTGGACACCGGCCGAGGACGGTTCAAACATCCTCGGCATCCCCGCGCTGGAAGCCGCACCGCAAGCGCCGCATATTTGGGTTTATCCGCCGACGAAGGCGGCTGACAACATCATCGTGAACCCGGTATATCCGCCGGAGTACAAGGATTTCATTCTTGTGTTTCCGGCGGATTCGGGGGTGTTGCCGGTTTATATTGTGGTGAGTAATGCTGGAAGACGAATTCCTAACCCCGATCACGACTATCACTCTGCACCTGAAACAGAGGAAATCACTGGCTTCTCGGGTTTGAAAGAAGCAAAAAAGAAAACCCCACGACAAGGGGGCGGTGGACTTCGAGAGCGTTGGATTGATGCCAAAGGTCGAACAATTTATGAATGGGACTCTTTGCATGGGGAGCTGGAAGCTTATCGGGCAAGCGATGGGAGCCATCTAGGCTCGTTCGACCATACAACAGGCGAGCAAATAGATCCGCCCAAGAAAAACCGCAGCATTAAAAAGTACTTGTGAGGATGGCATGGGACTGAAAGTCAGATTGGATTGGTATGACAAGGAAACGGAAATAGCGGAAGGAAAGGAGTACTCCGCAGACCTTGGCGACGATGGTTCAATCATCGAAGCATTAGGTTTGATGGGAGAAAGCGAGATCTATGATGGAGGATTTGATGTTTTAGCGTCTTGGGTGCCGGAGCTTCAATCTCTGTTCAACCATCAAATTGATATCACCGCTTTTGACTACCAAGTTGCGTTTCGATATCGGCAAGTATGGTGAGATCCAAGGCCGATATTTTCCAGAACCTAGCCCCATAACGCACCGACGCAGTAGGCCAAGACTGTCAGTGACATACCTGAGAGGCGCATATCGATAAAGTAATGATGGGGAAGAGAATGATATTTATCGCAATCTCCGGTTTCTTCGACGAACCGAACCCGGACGATTCATTGCAATACAAAAAGGATGTGCCGCAGGCCTTAGAGGGAGTGGTACTTAATGTCATGGGCTGGTCAATTTTGTGGGACGTACCGATGGGAGAGCACAAATTATCCACCACTCAAGCCAGCACAATTATGGAATCGGTCGGCGACTCTTTCAGAGACGACTTGGTGTACTACATGGGACTTTGCCAAAACTAACGATGTTGAATCTGACGTCACTGAAAGCAGCAGACACAAAAAACCCCGACCAGTCACCTGATCGGGGTTTTCTTTTACCCTTCGCTCCGCTTAGTGCGCAACGCGGCTCGTACCATCAACAGTGGCGATCCGCACCCGCTCACCCACGCGGAATACTTCGTTTGGCTGAACTTCCTGCACGTAGGCGCGCATGCTGCCATCGTCTTCGCGCACGGTGATCTCAACACCTTGCGTACGGGTCAGGCCTTCTTCGGCAGCCGAGCCCATCAGGCCGCCGGCGACGGCGCCGATGACCGCTGCGACGATGCTGCCGCGACCGCCGCCGATGGCGCTACCGCCGACACCGCCCACGACTGCACCGGCGGCGCCGCCGATCGGGGTTTTGGTGCCTTCGATTTTCACTGGGCGCAGGGCTTCGATGGTACCCATGCGAATCGTCTGCACACGACGCGCTTCGTCACGGGAGTAGGAGTCACCGGTCAAGCTCGATTGGCAGCCAGTGAGCAACATCGCCATCGTGGAAAAGGAAGCAACCAGCAGAACAGACTTACGCATAGCATCAAACTCCATAGGACAGGTATCCATTAAACTCCGCAGCTTGACGCCTGTCACGGCATCGCCGGGATAAAATTGGTTTCATTCAGGCCAAGTACAGGCGCTTTCTCGAACCCACACACAGTAGCGTCAAATTACAAAATCTGCGCCACCGACCCAAGGATTTTCATGGATTACTTCATCATTGTCGTCACGACCGTCGCCGGTTTGTACTTCCACTGGTGGCTGTACGTGCGGATCAAACGCTGGATGGACCGCGATCTGGCGTTGTCACTGGCGGGTAAAGACGAACAGAAAAGAGCCTTTATGCTCCAGCAACTGGCGAACGCTCAAACGCAGAAGATCAAGCGGCGGGACCTGCCGCAGTGGCTGGAGGCCGCTGCGGCAGGGTATCCCGATCGGTAGGCTGTTTACGGCGCCAGGCGTTCACGAACCCAGTCGGTGCCTTGCAAGCGGTAGTTGAGGCGATCGTGCAGACGGCTCGGACGGCCCTGCCAGAATTCGATGCGCTCGGGTAGCAAGCGATAACCGCCCCAGTGCTCGGGGCAGTGAGGCTGAGTGTCGCTGAAACGTTGCTCGGTGTTCTTGAGCAGCGCTTCCAGCTCGGCGCGATCAGCAATCACCCGGCTCTGGGGCGAGGCCCAGGCACCGAGGCGGCTGCCCAGAGGACGAACCTGATAATAAGCGTCGGACTCTTCAGGCGTGACCTTCACCACCCGCCCTTCGATGCGCACCTGACGCTCCAGGGCTGGCCAGAAGAACGTCATGGCCGCAAATGGATTGGCTGCCAGATGCTGACCCTTGTCACTTTCATAGTTGGTGAAGAAGGTAAAGCCCTGCTCGTCCAGGCCCTTGAGCAGCAGAATGCGGCAATGCGGCCGACCGTCTTGATCGACGGTGGCCAGCGTCATGGCATTCGCCTCCACCGGCACCTGCTCGGTTTTCACCGCATCGGCAAACCACTGATGGAACAGCTCGAACGGCTCGGCCGGAGCTTGCGCCTCGGTCAGGCCATCTCGGGTGTAGTCGCGACGCATATCTGCCAAGGGCCGGGTCATGGCGCATTCCTTTTGGTTAACGAATCACTTTTTTGTGTCATCAACGGCGGCGGTGCTCTTCGAATCAACAGCGGCTTTGGCCGGCGCAGTCTTTTTCACCACTGCTTTTTTGGCTGGAGCCTTGGCGGCCGCTTTCTTGGCTGGTGCCTTTTTCGTCGCAGGCACAGCCGCTTTCTTCGCAGCAGGCGCCGGAGTCACAGGCTTGGCCACTGGCTTGATGTCTTGTGCAACGACCGTAGTTTTCACCGGTGCTGGTGCCGGCATGTTGTACTTGCTCAGCAACGCGACCATGGTGTTTGCCGGCGTCACCAACAGCTCGACGCGACGGTTCAAGGCACGACCTTCAGAACTGTCGTTGGCGGCACGCGGAGCCTCACCACCCATGCCGCGCAGCATCAGGCGATCACGCTGCAGACCGCTGAGACGGAAGATCGCCGCCACTGCCTGGGCGCGTTCCTGGCTTAGCTTCACGTTGGCCGGTGCGGCGCCCGACGTATCACTGTGACCGAGTACCAGCACGGCGGTCTTTGGATCGGCTTCAAGGATTTTCGCGACACGGGTGAACGGGCCGAGTGTTACCGGCAGCAGCATGGCCGGACGATCGGGGTTGAACGAGCCGTCTACCGGTGCCGTGACAACCAGCACGTTTTCACGGCGCTCAAGTTTCAGATTGCTGTCCTTGATCGCCTCGCGCAGACGCGGTTCGTAATCGTCGAGCCAGGCCTGGGTGACTTTCGGGTCAGGCATCGGCACGACTTTGGCGGTGCTCTGCTCCTTGCCGCCGAACGGCCACCACCATTTGCCACCGGCATCGGCTTCAGCCTTGGCCACAGCGACCGGTTTGGCTTCAGGTTTAACCTCAGGCTTCACGTCGGGCTTGGCGACCTTGTCGGCAGCGTCATCGGAACCGAACGGCCAGTACCAAGGGGATGCACTGTCAGCCTTGGCGACGGGTGCTGTTGCAGCAGGTTTCAGCGGGGCCGGGGCCGGCGCTTTGGTCGCAACCTTATCGGAAGAGCCGAACGGCCACCAGCTGCCGCCGTCTGCGTCATTTTGTGGGGTTTGTGCGCAACCGGTGATAGCGAAGCACAGGGCCAGGGCGAGAGTTTTATTGGATGACATTGGATATCCACAAAATGAAGTAATGAAAAATCAGACCGGGTTAGCCCGGATAAACAGCGCTTTGAAACCACAAAGGCTTTCGGGTTCCGGCCCTGGCCCCCTTAAGCGTGATTTACAGACAAGTGGCCAGTACTCGCACAAGCTTTTGCGCTCGTGGATCCATCAAGACGTACGGCCCCAGGGTATTTGTCACAAAGCCGAAGGCCACATCGTATTCTGGGTCAGCAAAACCGATGGAGCCGCCGGCGCCCGGGTGACCGAACGCCCGTGGGCCGAGGCCGTAGGTGGCGTTGGGTACATCCGGTTGATCGAGCATGCAACCCAGGCCGAAGCGGGTCCGGGTCAATAAAGTCTTGTCTTCGCCGACGCTGTGTTCGCGGGTCAGCTCGTCGAGCATTTCGCTTTCCAGCAGACTGCCGTCGAGCAGACCGGCGTAGAACCCGGCCAGGCTACGGGCATTGCCATGGCCATTGGCGGCCGGTTGCTGCATGCGCCGCCATTCCGGTTTGTTGGTACTGGTCATTATAGACGGCGGGTTGGTGAAGGCCCGCGTGCTCATGGCTGTCGGTTCGCGCATGGTCACTTGTAGCAAGCGCTGGGCCGCGGCATCGCCGAGGTTGCCCTTACTACGAGCAATGTGCGCCACGCGATGGAACTCTTTGTCGGCGAGGCCAACGTGGAAGTCCAGCCCCAAAGGCTTCGCGACCCGTGCCACGATGGATTCGCCCGGTCCACGACCGTCAGCGCGACGCAGCAACTCACCGACCAGCCAGCCATAGGTGATCGCCGCATAACCATGACCTTCACCCGGCGTCCACCATGGCGCCTCGGCGGCCAGGGCATCGACCATGGTCCGCCAGTCATAAAGTGCTTCAGGGGCCAGCAACTCGCGCAGCGCAGGCAGCCCGGCCTGATGGCAGAGCAAGTGGCGCAGGGTCACGGATTCTTTGCCGGCGGCAGCGAACTCAGGCCAGTAACGAGCAACCGGGGCATCCAGTTGCAGCTTGCCTTCAGCCACCAGTTGCAGCGCGGTCACGGCGGTGAAAGTCTTGGTGCAGGAAAACAGGTTGGCAATGGTGTCACTGTGCCAGGCTTCAGTGCCATCCTTATCGGCGGTACCGCCCCAGAGATCGAGGACAGTTTCACCGCCAATCCGGATGCACAACGCCGCGCCACGTTCCTGAGGATCGTCGAACAGCGCCGCAAAAGCTTCGCGCACCGCTTCGAACTTAAGCTCGTAATGACCCTGAATCTGCACCCACAACTCTCCCGGATAAACGCTCTATAAAGTGGCCCGCATTGTTCCAGCCCTTGAGGGTTTTGGGAACAGGGCCGGGCCGGGCGGTGTACCCACCCATAGAATTAATCAGAAACCTTTGTGGCGAGGGAGCTTGCTCCCGTTGGGCTGCGAAGCGGCCCCAAAAAAGGGACTGCTGCGCAGTCCAACGGGTGCAAGCTCCCTCGCCACAGGGGATATCAGTGCTTAATGGCCACTGCCCGAATGCCCGCCCGCGTGGCCAGCGCCCTCCCCCGGGCCTTTGCCTGCCTCACCTTTCCTGCCGCCCTCGGCATCGTGACCTGCTTTTTCCGCCTCGGCCCTTGCCTTCTCGGCCTCTTTGCCGAGTTGATCGACAGTCTGCAAATTGCTTTTGCGCACAGTGTCGACAAAGCCCTGGAACGGCAGGTCAGTAATGCCCACCAGCCCGAAGTGACCGTTCTCGCCATCCAACAGGCGACCGGTCACCGGTTGATCGAGGTACTGGAACCAATGCACCCCGACAATCGACGGTTCGCTCATCGCCTGTTTAAGGAAGTAGGCGTAGGCCGGGCCGCGGTCTTCTTCCTTCGCCAGTTGCGTCACGCCGCCCCAGAACGGGCCGCGATCCTTTGATCCGAAGTTGAATTCGGTGATCAGTACCGGCTTGTCCAGGCTGCGCAGTCTGGCGAAGTCGTAACCGTCCTGGGGTTGCAGGGTGTACATATTGAAGCTCAGCACGTCGCAGTATTGCGCGCAGGACTCGACGGCTTCGGGGGTACTGACGGCAAAACGCCCCCCCAGCAACAACTGGTTCGGCGCATGCCATTTGAGCGAATCGGAGACGGTTTTGAAGTAGGTGTCGGCGAACACTTTCTGGAAGTATTTGAAGTCGGCTTCGATTTCCGGGTATTCGGCGCTCGGCTGCGGCGGCACGAAGCCCGGGTCTTCCATCAACTCCCAGGCCGGCAGATCAATACCCCATGCTTTGGAAAGGCCCGCCTGGTTGCGGTACTTATCACGCAGCTGTTTGAGGAAGGCACGTTTGGCCGGCACATCGGTGGTCATTTTCAAAGTGCCGTAGGCCAGCGCGTAACGGGCCTTCGGGTCATCGCCGGGACCGGCCCAGGCCAGTTCATTGTCGGCGAAGTAACCGATCAGCCACGGATCGTCGCGATGGTCGCGAGCGGCGATGGCCACGGCACGTTCGGTGGCCATGGCGAAACGCGGATCGAACGGGTCGGGCATGCCGCCCCACCAATCGGTGCCGGTGCTGATGCTGGCGTAATCGCCGACGATCGACAGCGGCAAGGTGTACGGCACCCGATCAGCGTTGCCCAACACCGGTGCGCTCCAATTGCCGATGGTGTTGAAACCCCAGGCTTGCAGGCGATCGAGGGTATGACTGGCCCAGCGTTGTTCGTCGAAGATCACTTTGCAGGGTTCGGCGGCCGTTTGCTCGGCCGCTTTTTCGACTGACGCTTCAACGGCGCCGGTCTTGGCCGCGTCGGCAACACCCGCCGCGGATTCGGTCGCCGCAGGAGCGGCTGATTGCTCGGCAGCCTTATCGGTCGTCGCCTCGACCGCATCAGCCTTGGCCGCTTCAGCGACACCGGCCTTGGTGTCGCTGCCCGGTACGCAAGGTTTGCCATACAGACGCTGCAGGTTGGCGCCATAGAAATCGTACCAGCGACCGGCGTTGTAGGCTCGGCCCTGATCGACGCCATTGCCGCCACGGTTGTCGCCTTCGCCATAATAGCTGGCAAGGGGCTCGTCGGGTTTGGGCAGGGACTCGAACATCCACTCGCGACCGGCGACGTAGGTCTGGTTGACGCTCGGGGTCGCGCTGTTGACGCCGAGGGAATAGAACGGATGCCCTTCCGGGGTCACCAGGTACCAGCGGCCGTCACGCTTTTCGGTGCGGAAAAAGCCGCTGGCCTTGAACGCCGGGCCTTTGGTCCAGCCGCCGAACTTGTCCAGCGAGGTCTTCTCGCGCTCAGCCAGCCAGGTTTTCAGTTGTTGCTGTTCTTTGGCCGCCGCGGACTTCAGTTGCTCGTCGCTGCTGACCTTCTCTGGCCATTTGGCCCGGGTCGATTGACCGTAAGCATCCACCAGAGCGCCATAAGCGGCCTTGGTGACCGCCTCGCCATCCTGCACGCCGAAGCGCTCGAGCAGGATGCTTTGGGCGACTTTCGGCTGATCCATCGACAAAGTCACCGACACCACCTGGCTGCGGTCCAGCTCACCGGCGCTGCTGGCCAGCAATACACGCTGGCCTTCGAAGGTGATCGGCATCGGCGGGCCGGCTTTCATGCCCTGGCTCAATGGCGAACTCGGCTGCAGCGGTACCAACAACGTCTGCGCAGGCCCGGCCGGCAGATCGACGCGGCTGACCAGGGTCTTGCCGTCGTTGCTCTGGATTTTCACGTACAGGGTCACGGCCCAGTTCATCGCGCTCTGGATCCGCAGGCTCATGACACCCGACTGCGACCAGTCCCAGGCACCGGTCTGCGGCGTCAGGCGCAACGTCGGCTGGGCGACCGGGTTGAAGGTCACGCGGCGCAACACTTCGCCTTCGGCCGTTTGCTCAGCGTTGGATTGCGGCAGGCTGGCGTCCTGAGTCGCCACCTGGACCACGTCGGCGGGACGCACAAAGTTGAACAGCGTTTGCTGACCGGCAGGGGCTGCCAGCAAAGGGGCTGCGAACATCAAGGCAAAAACAGCGGGCAACGAACGGCGAATCATAGAAACGTGGATCTCCCAAGCGACCATCAATGGGCCAGTGGAAAAGCGGTGGCAATGAGGTAGACAACGCGGTGGGCTTATTTGCCCACCGGGGCATCAGGAAATTTCACGACGGAATGGCGGCAATGCATTGAGAATAGCTTTGCCGTAGCGCTGCGTGACCAGACGACGGTCGAGCAAGGTGATGGTGCCGCGGTCTTCTTCGGTCCGCAGCAAGCGACCGCAGGCCTGGACCAGCTTCAGCGAGGCGTCCGGCACGGAGATTTCCATGAACGGATTGCCGCCGCGAGCCTCGATCCATTCCGCCAGCGCCGCTTCGACTGGATCGTCGGGCACCGAGAACGGAATCTTGGCGATCACCACGTGCTCGCAGTACGCACCGGGCAAATCCACGCCTTCGGCGAAACTCGCCAGGCCGAACAGCACGCTGGAATCCCCGCCATCAACCCGCGCCTTGTGCTTGTTCAGGGTTTCCTGCTTCGACAGGTTGCCTTGAATGAACACTTGCTTGCGCCAGTCGCGGTCCAGACCGTCGAACACGTCCTGCATCTGTTTGCGTGAGGAGAACAGCACCAGGGTGCCACGGGAGCCTTCTACCAGTTGCGGCAGGTCGCGGATGATCGCCGCGGTGTGGGCCGGCGCGTCACGCGGGTCGGCTTTCAGGTCCGGCACCCGCAGCACACCGGCGTCGGCATGATGAAACGGGCTCGGGACCACCGCGGTCACGGCGGTTTTAGGCAGGCCGGCACGCATGCGGAAGCGGTCAAAGGTGCCGAGGGCGGTGAGGGTCGCCGATGTCACCAGCGCCCCGTAAGCCACGTTCCACAGGTTGCGTCGGAGCATGTCCGCCGCGAGGATCGGGCTGGCATTGACCTCGATGTCGAACAGCGAACCGCTTTCGGCCAGGGTCAGCCAACGGGCCATGGGCGGGTTGTCTTCCGGGTCTTCGACGGTGAAGGCGGTCCACAACTCCCAGTTGCCCGAAGATCGGGACAACAGGCTGCCGAACAGCGGATACCACTCTTCGGCCTGGTTACTGGCGATGCCGATGTTGACCTCGCCGTCCATGCCTTCCTTGAGCAGTTCGGTGAGCCGGGTGAACAGATCGGTCAGGCGGGCAAAGCCCTTCTTCAGCTCGATGCCCATTTCGCGCATGTGCTCGGGAATTACCCCGCCGACGAAACGGTGACGTGGCCGCTCGCGACCTTCGACATCTTCGCCGGGTTTGAAGTCGGCGGCTTGCTCACAGGCGCTGAACATGAATTGCTGCTGGGTTTTGATCTCCCGGGCAAGCTCCGGCACCTGTTCGATCAACTTGCCCAGATCGCCCGGCAGCGGGTGCTGAGCCAACAATTTGGTGAGGTTCTTGGCGGTGGTTTCCAGCCAGTCGGCAGTGGAGCGCAGACGCGTGTAGTGGGCGAAGTGACCGATAGCCTTGTCCGGCAGGTGATGGCCTTCGTCGAACACGTAGATGGTGTCCCGCGGGTCCGGCAGAACCGCGCCACCGCCCAGGGCCAGGTCGGCCAGGACCATGTCGTGGTTGGTGACAATCACGTCGACCTTGCCCATGCCTTCACGAGCCTTGTAGAAGGCGCACTGGCCGAAGTTCGGGCAATGACGGTTGGTGCACTGGCTGTGATCGGTGGTCAGGCGCGCCCAGTCGGCGTCTTCCAGCGCCGTCGACCAACTGTCGCGGTCGCCGTCCCACTTATTACCGGCGAGCTTCTCGATCATGCTGGTGAACAGCTTCTGGCTGGCCTCATCGACCTCGATCTTGAAGCCTTCTTCTTCGAACAGCTGCGCGGTGGCAGTCTGCGCGTGACCTTCCTGGAGCAACATGTCGAGCTTGGACAGGCACATGTAGCGCCCCCGGCCCTTGGCCAGGGCGAAGCTGAAATTCAGCCCGCTGTTGCGCATCAGGTCGGGCAAATCCTTGTAGACGATCTGCTCTTGCAGGGCCACGGTGGCCGTGGCGATCACCAGACGCTTGCCGGCGGCCTTCGCGGTCGGGATGGCCGCCAGGCTGTAGGCCACGGTTTTGCCAGTACCGGTGCCGGCTTCCACCGCGACAATCGCGGGGTCGCCACTGCGCCGGCCTTCGTCGTCGGTGTCGATGGCACCGAGGACCTTGGCAATTTCGGCGATCATCAGGCGTTGGCCGTAGCGCGGCTTGAGGCTCTTGGCTTCGAGAAAACGCGAGTAGGCGCCCTGGATCGTGGTTTTGAGTTCGGTGCTGATCATCAAAAAAGGCTGGATAAATTTTCAGTGGTTCGGATCGGCCGCTATCATACCCCGCTAATCAATCCCGCGCAGAACGGAGTACCTCAATGACACCTTTTGGCATCGTTTATACCCTGCATGTCCTGGCCGCCCTGGTGTGGGTCGGCGGCATGTTTTTCGCCTGGATGGTCTTGCGCCCCGCGGCAATGAAGGCGCTGGAAGGCCCTGCCCGGTTGAAGCTGTGGGTGGAAGTGTTTCAAGGTTTTTTCCGCTGGGTCTGGATCGCTGTGGTGCTTTTGCCGATCAGCGGCGTGGGCATGATTCATCTGCAGTTCGCAGGATTTGAAGCAGCGCCGCGGTATGTGCAGGTGATGATGGGATTGTATGTGGTGATGACGGCGCTGTTTATCCGGATTCAGGCGTTGTTGCTGCCGGAACTGCGCACGGCGGTGACGGCTCAGGATTGGCCGACAGGTGCGGCGGTGCTGGGTAAGATTCGGCGCCTGGTGGGGATTAATTTGGTGGTCGGGTTGGTGCTGGTGGCGATTGCGGCGGCTCGGCCGATGTTTTGAGGAATATATAGTTCTGGGAAGCTTTTGTGGCGAGGGGGCTTGCCCCCGTTGGGTCGCGAAGCGGCCCCAAAACCAGCGATCCCATTCGTTCAGAATGAACGCGGTGACTGGTTTACGACTGCTTCGCAGTCGAACGGGGGCAAGCCCCCTCGCCACAAGCAAGCTCCCTCGCCACAGAGTTACTTGCTGGCTCTTACAACCGCTGAATTGTCACCGAACCCGCCACCCCCGCAGGTCCCGGCTGGCCATCTGCGCCGGGACGACCACTCTTGCCACCATCGGCTTTATAGACGACGCAGCCCTTGGATTTGCCGCCCGCTCCCGGTTTGCCACCAGGTCCTGCCGCGCCACCCACCCCGCCGGCAATCTCGACCTTGATCCGCTGCGCAGGGTAATCACGCGGCACTTCCAGTCGAACCAACGCCCCCGGCGCACCCGGCTGACCGTCGCTGCCATTACTGCCATCGGCGCCGCGACCGGCCTGGCCCCAGGTGCAACCCGGTGCTTGACCGTTGGCCCCGTCGAGGCCGATAAAACCCGGAGCGCCCGCGCCACCGCGAGCGTCTACCGACAATTGCGGCGCGTTCAACGCTTTGATCTGCAGATCCAGATTGCGCCCGGAACGAGCGGCCTTGAGGTAAGTCCCCGGCGCGCCCCGTGCAGTGATCTGGCTGCCTTCGGCCAACTCGGCACGGCTGACCTTCAACACCAGGGCTTGCTCGCTCGGCACAATGGCGATCCGCGCGTCACGTCCCAGGTGCAGCTCACCGACCGTCACTTCGGTCACGTTCGAGGGAATCAGCAAGGTGCCGTAATCGGCGACTTCCAACCGCTCCAGTTGCAAGGTACTGGCGGTGTTGGGCAAGCGCATCAGCGAGTTGGTTTCGACGCTCACCACCTGCGCGCAGGCCAATGGGCTGATAAGTGCAGCGAGCAGACAGAGTTTACGCATGGGAGGCCTTCGAAGCGGCCGGGGCCGGAATGGTTTGCAGGTGGAAAACGCCGAAAAAGACAATCTTCAGGCGATCACGCCAAGGGTGGGCTCGACCTTTGAGGCTGCGGTTGCAGAACACCAACTCCAGAAGATGGAGCCCTGCCAACACGCTGCCCGCCAGATTGACCAACAGGTGCAGCGGATGAACAAACGGTATGAGCAGGTTGACTAGCGCCACCAACCAGAACAGCAGGGTCAGTAACTTCCCCAGCCCCCAAAACACCTTCATACGCTCCTCCGTTGAGAATTATTCTTTGCGCGCACAGTAACGGCTTACGTGCGGGATAAGCCAGAGGGCAACAAAAAATTCTTCCCGAAGGTCGCGGATTGGCCGCCGGACAAGCCTGAATCGTCATCCGACGGCTCTATCACATGGCTCAGCGATTGATATGCAACTCCACGCGACGGTTTTGCGCCCGCCCTTCTTCCGTGTCGTTATCGGCTATCGGTTGGCTTTCGCCCCGGCCTTCGCTGGTGAGTTTGTTCGGCGCCAGCCCCAGGCTCAACAGGTAGGCCGCCACGCTGCTGGCACGCCGTTCCGAGAGTTTCTGGTTATAGGTGTCCGAACCCTGGCTGTCGGTATGGCCGACGACTTTGACGCTCACCACATCGGCGCTCTGCAACTTGGCCATCAACGAATCCAGCTGACTGCGCGCTTCGGGCATCAGGTCGGATTGGTTGTAGGCGAACAGCACGTTGCCGTTCAGGGTGATGACTTCCGATACCGGTGGTTCAACTGGTTTCACGCTGGCCGGGTATTGCGGCAGCGGGCAACCGTGATGTTCGACGGGGGTATTGGCAGGCGTATCAGGACAGCGATCACGTCGATCGAAGACACCATCATCGTCTTCATCGCCATCCTGGGCGTAGCAGATCAGGCCACCGGTCAAGATCCCGAGCGCCGCTCCACCCGCTGCCCAGCCACTGCTTTCAATTGCGCCCAAACCGCCACCGACCAGCCCGCCTATGACACTGCAGATCGGCCAGGTGCGTTGATTGAGGGGGGCGGTACCATCGCTGTGAGTCGCACAACCGGTCAGAAGACTGCCAAGCAGCAGAACCGGCAAGACGGTCCTTGTGAGAACGCTCATTGTGAATGCTCCTGTGTCACCGGCCCATACCGGTCACACAGGAGTAAAGACCCGCATCCGCGACTGTACAAGCCGCGGAGCACAAGGGATCTAGCGGTTGATTTTGATTTCCGTGCGACGGTTCAACGCACGGCCGTCAGCGGTTTTATTATCGGCCACCGGCTGGCTTTCACCGGCACCGGTCACGGACACGAAACTGCTGCGTGGCACGCCTTGGGAGATCAGGTATTCCACCACCGAATGGGCGCGTCTATCCGACAGTTTCTGGTTGTAGGCATCACTGCCTACGCTATCGGTATGACCGGTCACGGTCAGTTGGGCGCTGGAGGATTCCTGTTTCAGACGCGTGGCAATGGTGTTGAGTACGTCTTTATCGGCAGGGGTGAGCTTGGCCGAGTCGAACTGGAAGTGCACATCACGGATAACGATGACTTCTTCCTTGACCACCGCCGCCTCCTCGACCACCGGCGCAGGCGCTGGTGGAGGGCAGCCGTCGGCATCGACCCGCACGCCTTTAGGTGTACCCGGGCACTTGTCGCGGCTGTCCAGCACACCATCGCCGTCTTCATCGCCATCGCCGTGCACCCAGCACCAGGCTGCCGCCGTGCCGCCGACCAGCAGCGCGCCATACCCCGCCCATGCCGAGCTCTCGGTCGCGCCGAGCCCTGCACCGACGACACCACCGACCGCCGCACAGGTCGGCCAGTCGGTTTTCTGCAAACCTGCGCAACCAGTCAACACACTGGTTAGCAGAACCAAGGGTAATGCTGTCCGAATTATGCTCATCTAGTTCTTCTCCTGAGGGATCGGCTTAAAACCGATTCTAGGGAGTAAAGACCCGACTTTTAATCTCCGCCAGCAATAGGCCATTGCTGTTTGGCCCCCTGTTCATGGAAGATCGGTGCTTTTTGGCTAAACCGGCGAGACAGGAACTAGGCTCGGACGTCTGGGCAGGCTAGTCTTGGCGATCTGATTGAGGATCTTCGATGATTGCAGGTATCTCTTCGCGCACGCCCCAACAGGCGTTGGCTGCTTTGCTTGATCGTTATGCCCCGGCGCGTCTGTTGCTGATTGGCGCCAGCGAATTCCCCGCGCTCGAAGCGTTCAAAACCGCGCACCCGGATAGCAACGTCGCCTTTGCGGCGCCCGGGCCATTGCCGGCCGAACTGGCGGCGCAACGGTTTGATCTGGCGCTGGTGGTCGATTGTCTCGAGCACTTGCCCAAGCGCGACGGCCTGAATCTGCTCGGTGGAATACGCAACCTCAATGCCAGTCGCATCGCGGTGCTGGCCGACTTGCCGGCCAGCGGCTGGCAGGAGACGGACTTTTTTTCCCTGGCGTTGCAAGCCAGTGAACGCTTCCAGCGCGACGATCAAGTGCTGACCCTGTTTACCTATGATCTGCTTGACTATAAACAGGTGCCCGACTGGCTCAACTCACGCTTCTGGGCCAATCCGGAAAATTTCGGGAAATATTGGTGGTAACGCAATGACTACATCCATTTGCCCTTGCGGCAGCGGCACGCTGCTCGATGCCTGCTGCGGTCATTACCACGCCGGCCACCCCGCCCCCAGCGCCGAAGTCTTGATGCGTTCGCGCTACAGCGCCTATGTACTGGGGTTGATCGATTATCTAGTGGCGACCACCCTGCCCTCGCAACAGGCCGGCCTGGATCGCCAGTCGATCAGCGACTGGAGCGCCCAAAGCACCTGGCTGGGCCTGGAGGTGGAAAGCGCCGAGGTTTTCGGCGGTCAGCCGGAGCACGCTTTCGTCACTTTCACCGCTCGCTGGCACGACAGCAGCGGCGAACACAGTCATCGCGAACGTTCGTCATTCGTACAGAACGCCGGCCACTGGTATTTCATCGACCCTACCGTGTCACTCAAGGCGGGACGCAATGACGCGTGCCCTTGCGCCAGCGGGCAGAAATTCAAGAAGTGTTGCGCGAGTTATTTCAGCGTTTGAGGTCACCGACCGCAAAAAAGATCGCAGCCTTTGGCAGCACCTTCTATAGGGAATCGACCTGTAGGCGCTGCCAAAGGCTGCGATCTTTTTTGCGGCTAGACTGGGGTCAAGGGAGAAACACGACTATGACCAACCGGCGACTCGCGCTCTGTCTAATCACCTCGTTCCTGTTTCTGGGACTCGGCGGTTGTGCATCGTGGTTCGACTTCGACAACGACCTCCCGGAGCCGCAAGTGCACTTGGTCAAGGTCGAGGTGGTCCGGGCCAAACTACTGGAGCAGAAGTTCCTGCTGCACTTTCGCGTCGACAATCCCAATGACCAGGACCTGACGGTGCGCGCCCTGGAATATCGCATTCACCTCGGGGACATACTGCTGGCCGAAGGTGAGCACGAACACTGGTTCACGGTCGGCCCCAAACACAGCGCTTATTTTAAAGTGCCGATCCGCACCAACCTTTGGCCGAAAGTCCGGGACCTGGTGAAATTGCTGAAAAAACCCGACCAACCCATTCCCTATCGTCTGGAAGGTGAACTGGAAACCGGTTTATTCATCGCGCACTACGTGCACCTGGCACGTAATGGCGTAATAATCGCCGCCGATTTAATTCCGGAGTGACCCCGATGACCCAGCAACCTCATGTCCATGGCCCTGACTGCAACCACGATCACGACCATCACGACCATCACGACCACCATGATCACGACCATGGCCATGTCCACGGCCCGAACTGCGGCCACGCCCACCAGGAACCGGTGCGCAACGCCCTGAAAGACGTCGGCCGCAACGACCCTTGCCCATGCGGCAATGGCAAGAAATTCAAGAAGTGCCACGGCGCTTGATGCTTCGGGCGGATATCTTTTTCGCCTGTTGAATCGCTATCGCGAGCAGGCTCGCTCCCACAGGGATCTTTTGTGAACCACAAAATTGTGAACACCGCCGATCAACTGTGGAGCGGGCTTGCCCGCGATGACGGCGGCACATTCAATACAACTGTTTCAGTTAGATCCTCATCGCGGGCAAGCCCGCTCCCACAGGTTTTTTAGTCGGCCTGCAGAATTTTCGCAGTACTGACGACCGTCGCATACTCACCCTGCAAATTACCCAGCGACATCGCATGCACTTCCTCGGCTGAATGGGCATTGCCGAAAAAGTCCGCCTTGTCGAAGGTAAAGCACGCATCCTGCGCAACCCACGTTTCAAACCCCAGATTCCCGGCCGTTCGCGCCGTGGACTCCACCGAGTTGTGGGTCGCCACGCCAACGATGATCAACTGATCGATCCCCGCCTCGCGCAAACGCGCCTCCAGACCCGTCGAGCAAAAGGCATCCGGCACCTGTTTCTGAATCAGCCACTCACCGATTGATGGTTGAAAACGCTCCTGAAACTCCACCCCCGATTGCTGTGGCCAGAACACTGAATCCTCTGAGCGGGACAGGTGCTGCACATGAATCACCGGCCGCCCGGTTCGACGCCAATGCCCCAGCAATTCCAGGATGCGCTCTTCGGCTTGAGGGTTGTTTCGACGGCCCAGTTTTGGATGCAGGATGCCTTTTTGTTGATCGATGATGATCAGCGCCGCGTTTGTCTTGAGCTCCATGCCGACTTTTCTCCTGCTGGGGCATTGAATTTCCCGCACTTCAGCATCACCTCTTCCTACTGGCAAGCCATCAAACGCAAACAGGACGACCTGATGCCGACGGTCGCTGTCCGACATCCAGAACCGCCCGGCGACGGTGAAAGGCGTATGCGCTGGTGGCCAAGATTAATCCGCCTAAACCCTGATGCGAACACACCCCCTCAGGTATCCACCAACCCTGTGGCGAGGGAGCTTGCTCCCGCTCGGCTGCGAAGCAGTCGCAAAATAGACGCTGTGCTCTCGAATAGTATGCAGGGCCTGGGTTGGGAGCGCTTCGCACTCCAGCGGGAGCAAGCTCCCTCGCCACAAGGGCCATTATTGTCTGTGGATTTGCGGTTTATCAGACATTTCCTGAAATAACCCCATACCCCGCTTGCGCGGCCACCTCCTGCTCACTAACGTAGCGCCTTTATTGTGCCCCGCCTCGGAAGTCCGTTCAGTTTTGACGAGTGGCTAATGTTGTCAGACAAGGCGCCGCGACGAGTCATAGCCCGCTATGGCGAAGAGCGGCAACGCAGTCTGACGACATTAGACACCGTCAACACTGAACAGCGAATTTCGAGGCGGGGCACCACTTACCCCCGCAGGAGCTTTGCCATGGCCTCGCCAGCCCTCACACATTTTCTTCCCCGGTTCGGCGTTGCCGCAGCAGTGGCCAGTGTTTTGAGCCTGACTGGTTGTCAGACCTGGAACACCCAGGACACCCTCCCGCCAGCCTCCGGCGTGCAACCGCTCAAAGGCCTGGCGCAGAACGTTTCGGTTCGGCGCAATGCCATGGGCATGCCGCTGATTGAGAGCAACAGTTTCCACGATGCGCTGTTCACCCTCGGCTACGTGCATGCCAGCGACCGCATCAGCCAAATGGTCACCCTGCGTTTGCTGGCCCAGGGCCGTCTGGCGGAGATGTCCGGTTCGGACCTGCTCGATGCCGACCGCTACATGCGAGCAGTCAATCTGAAGAAAAGCGCGGGTGAGCTGTATAAGGCCTCCTCGCCACGCCTCAAGCGTTTCTTCGAAGTCTATGCCCGTGGGGTCAACGCCTACCTGTTCCGCTATCGCGACAAACTGCCTGCCGATCTCGCGGCCACTGGCTACAAGCCTGAGTACTGGAAGCCGGAAGATTCGGCGCTGATTTTCTGCCTGCTGAATTTCAGTCAATCGGCGAACCTGCCGGAAGAAATTTCCTCGCTGATGCTGGCCCAAACGGTCAGTACCGACAAACTGGCATGGCTTGCGCCGTCCGCCCCGGACGAAAAACTGCCGGTCGCTGAAGCCGAAAAACTTCAAGGCATCAAACTCAACGGGCAAATCCCGGGGCTGAGCGAAATCAGCAAGGCCACCGGCCAACTGTCCGACCTGAATCTGCTGGGCGCCACCTCTTCGAACAACTGGGCGATCGCCCCGCAACGCAGCCGCAGTGGCAAAAGCTTGCTGGCCAGCGATAGCCATGGGCCGCTGGGCGTGCCGTCGCTGTTCAGTTACGTGCAGATTCGCGCGCCGAAATACCAGGCTTCCGGCGTGACCATTGCCGGGCTACCGATGGTGCTCGGTGGTTTCAACGGCAAAGTGGCGTGGAGCATGACCACGGTCATGGGCGACAACCAGGACCTGTTCCTGGAAAAAATCAAACGCCAGGGCAACGGCCTTTCTTACGAAGTGGGCGGCAAATGGCAGCCGGCGATCGTGCGCAACGAAACCTACTTCGTCAAAGGCCAGCGGCCGATTCGCGAAGCGGTGTACGAAACCCGCCACGGGCCGCTGCTCAATAGCGCCCAAGGCACCGCACTGGCGAATGGTTTCGGCCTGGCCTTGCAGACGCCGAACTTCACCGACGACAAAACCCTGGACGCCTTTTTCGACCTGTCCCGAGCGCAAAGCGTCGAGAAGGCCTCGGACGCCAGCCGTGAGATACGCGCCATCGCCCTGAATCTGGTGTTTGCCGATGCCAGCAATATCGGCTGGCAAGTTACCGGCCGCTACCCGAACCGTCGCGAAGGCGAAGGCTTGCTGCCATCTCCGGGTTGGGAAGGTCGCTACGACTGGGACGGTTACGCCGACCCGATGCTCCATCCGTATGACCAGGACCCGGCTCAAGGCTGGCTCGGCACCGCCAACCAGCGGGTCATTCCTCATGGCTATGGCATGCAGCTGTCCAATTCCTGGTCGGCACCGGAACGCGGCGAACGCATGGCCGAACTGGCGGGTGTGGGCAAACACGACACGCGTAGCCTGATCGCCATGCAATACGACCAGACCACCACCTTCGCTGCCAAGCTGAAGAAAATGTTTGAAGCGCCGGGCATGTCCCAGCCACTCAAGCAAGCCATCGAAGCGCTGCCGGTTGCCGATCGCGGCAAGGCTCGCGAGGCCTACACGCGCTTGATGGCTTTCGACGGCAAACTCAGCCCGACCTCCGCCGACGCGGCGATTTACGAGCTGTTTCTGCAGGCAAGCACTCAACAGATTTTCCTCGACGAACTGGGCCCGGAAAGCAGCCCGGCGTGGAAAGCCTTTATCGCCAACGGCAAGTTGTCCTATGCGGCGCAGGCCGATCACCTTCTGGGCCGCGAAGACAGTCCGTTCTGGGATGACGTGCGCACTGCGCAGAAAGAAGACAAACCGACGACTCTCGCCCGCAGCCTGGCAGCCGCGATCAGCGCGGGTGACAGCCAGTTGGGTGGCGATCACAAAGCCTGGCAGTGGGGCAAACTGCATCGCTACGAGTGGAAGAACGCCAGCGGTCAGACCGTGCGCGGTCCGTTGGCAGCCGGCGGCGACCACACCACGCTCAACACCGCCGCGTTCACCTGGGGTCAGGACTTCAACACCACGCTGGCGCCGGCCATGCGCTTTATCGTCGATTTCGGCCAGGCCGAACCGCTGATGGGCCAGAACGGTACCGGCCAGTCCGGCAACCCGGCCAGCCCGCACTACCTCGACAGCGTCGATCCATGGCTCAAGGGGCAATACATGAGCCTGCCGATGCAGCCGCAGAACTTTGACAAGGTGTATGGCAAGACGCGGTTGACGCTGACGCCTGGCAAGTAACTTCGAGTGGGACCGGGCTTGCTCGCGAAAGCATGCTGCCGGTCCCATTGTTGCTGAAAATCCATTGTGGCGAGGGAGCTTGCTCCCGCTCGACTGCAAAGCAGTCGCAAAACAGACGCCGGTGTTCTATCTGGATTCCCTCGGCGGCAGATTCGGGGCCGCTGCGCGCCCCAACGGGAGCAAGCTCCCTCGCCACAAGTGCGATGTTCCTCTCTAAGAACTTTCACTGGCTTGCTCGCGAAGGCGGTCTGATTAACGCCTCTATTCTTCTTCGAAAATAAATAGAACTTCTCGTCTCGCGCAAACCTCCTAGCTAACAGGCCTCTCCATTTGGGTAACAATATGGACCTTGTTATCGCTCGTCCTGAAGGTTTGTACTGCCCGCCCGGTGATTTCTATATCGACCCATGGCAGCCGGTCGAACGCTCGGTCATCACCCACGCCCACAGCGACCATGCTCGCCGCGGCAATCAACATTATCTGGCGGCGGCACCGGGTGCAGGCATTCTGCGCGCGCGTCTGGGCCAGGACATCAACCTGCAAACGCTGCCCTATGGCGAGCCATTGCTGCACCAAGGGGTAAAACTGAGTTTTCACCCCGCAGGCCACGTGCTCGGCTCGGCCCAAGTGAGTTTGGAATATGGCGGGGAAGTCTGGGTCGCCTCGGGGGATTACAAAACCGAACCCGACGGCACCTGTGCGCCGTTCGAACCGGTGCGTTGCCACACGTTCATCACGGAATCGACGTTCGGTCTGCCGATTTACCGCTGGCAACCCCAGAGGCAGATCTTTGCCGAGATCAATCAGTGGTGGCAGACCAACGCCGCAGCCGACAAAACCAGCGTGCTGCTCTGCTACGCCTTCGGCAAGGCTCAGCGGATTCTCCACGGCATCGATGCCAGCCTCGGCCCCATTCTGGTACATGGCGCGGTTGAACCCATCAATCGGATTTATCGCGAGAGCGGCATTTACTTACCGCCAACGATCTATTGCGCCGAAGTAAAAAAACATGACCCGATGATGCGCAAGGCCTTGGTTCTCGCGCCGCCTTCGGCGGGTACCAGCCCTTGGGTACGGCGTTTCGGTGACTACAGCGATGGCTTCGCCAGCGGTTGGATGCGCTTGCGCGGTACACGGCGCCGGCGCGGCGTGGACCGTGGCTTCGTGCTGTCTGATCACGCTGATTGGCCCGGCCTGCTGTGGGCCATCGAACAAACCGGAGCCGAGCGCGTGATCGTCACCCATGGATCGATCGGGGTGCTGGTGCGCCATCTACGCGAATCAGGCCTCGATGCCATGAGTTTCAGCACCGAATACGGCGATGATGAAGACACCACAATTCTCGAACCCGAGCGCGCCGAGGTGCTGGCATGAAAGCCTTCGCCGACTTGTATGCCGAACTCGATACCACCACCTCGAGCAACACCAAACTGACGGCGATGCAGAACTATTTCGCCCAAGCCTCGCCCGAAGATGCCGCCTGGGCGGTGTATTTTCTGTCCGGTGGACGACCTCGGCAATGGGCGCCGGTACGAATGCTGCGGGAAATGGCCACAGCGTTTTCCGGGCTCTCGCCCTGGTTGTTCGAAGAAAGTTATCAGGCCGTCGGTGATCTGGCGGAAACCATCTCGCTGGTGCTGCCCGAAACGCAGCACACTTCTACCGACGGACTGGCGGTGTGGATTGAAAACAAACTGCTGCCGCTGCGTAATGCGCCTCCACTGACCCTCGCCGAATGCTTGCCCGCCCTGTGGGCGCAACTGGATCGCCAGAGTCTGATGCTGTGCATCAAATTGATCACTGGCAGTTTCCGTGTCGGTGTCTCCAAATTGCTGGTCACCCGCGCGCTGGCGACCATGGCCGGGCTCGACAGCAAGCGTGTGGCCCAGCGGCTGGTGGGTTATACCGATCTGTCCAACCGCCCAAGCGCCGCCAGTTACCTGAAGCTGATCGCCCCCGAATCACCCAATGAGCATGCCCAACGGGGTGGCCAGCCGTACCCGTTTTTCCTCGCCCATGCTTTGTCGCATCCGGTCGAGCAGTTCGAAGCCGTGCTCGGCCCGGCCAGTCAATGGCAAGTGGAATGGAAGTGGGACGGCATCCGCGCTCAAGTGGTCAAACGCGACGGGCGCTTGTGGATCTGGTCGCGAGGTGAAGAACTGGTGAGCGAACGCTTCCCCGAACTGGAGAGCCTGGTTCGTGACTTACCCGATGGCACGGTGATCGATGGTGAAATTGTCGCCTGGAAAGCCGTGCAACCGGGCATCGAGGACGCTTTCGACGCGCAATCGCCATCGTCACCTTCTGTGCTGCCTTTCGCCCTGCTGCAACAGCGGATCAGCCGTAGAACGCTGAGCAAGAAAATCCTCGATGAAGTGCCCGTGGTCATCCAGGCCTATGACCTGCTGGAATGGCAGGGTGAGGATTGGCGCAATCAGACTCAAGCCACGCGCCGCACTCAGCTGGAACAACTCGTCAATTCCTGCGCAAACCCGGTGTTATTGAGCTCGCCCGTACTGGCCGGTGAAGACTGGTTCGACCTCGCCCGCCAACGAGAGGCCTCTCGCAAATTGGGCGTCGAAGGCATGATGCTCAAGGCCCGCGATGCGCTGTATGGCGTCGGGCGGACCAAGGACATGGGCGTATGGTGGAAATGGAAAGTCGACCCGTTCAGCGTTGATGCAGTGCTGATCTATGCCCAGCAAGGCCATGGCCGCCGGGCCAGTCTCTACACCGATTACACCTTCGCTGCGTGGGACGGCCCGCCCGACGCGAGCGAGCGAACGCTGGTGCCTTTCGCCAAGGCCTACTCCGGATTGACTGACGAAGAAATGCGGCAGGTCGATAGCATCGTGCGCAAGACCACGGTGGAAAAATTCGGACTGGTCAGTAGTGTGAAGCCGACTTTGGTATTTGAGCTGGGGTTCGAAGGTATTGCCCTGTCGAAACGGCACAAGAGCGGGATTGCGGTGCGGTTTCCGCGGATGCTGCGTTGGCGGCACGACAAATCGGTGGAGGAAGCTGACAGCTTGGCGACGTTGCAGGATTTGCTCGCCTGACCTGATCCCTGCATTGCACCAATGCAGGTCAGTGAAGTTGCAGAACCTGTGGGAGCGGCGGTGCGACGATTCGACTTGCTCGCGAAAGTGGTGTGTCAGGCAACATTAATGTCGACTGACACTCCCTCTTCGCGAGCAAGTCGAATCGTCGCACCGCCGCTCCCACATGGATTGTGACTACTGATCTGGCATTGTCTCCCCCACACTTGGCACCACCCTGGCGCAGGAATCTGGCGATGCCCATTTTCGTGCACTATCGCGCTTTGCCACTTCTTGTATTACCTTTTAAACGCTTGTTCGGGACTCTGGTTCGGAAATTGCTACTTTTAATAGGTCTTACGCTTTCCAGTAACAGTACTTCTGCGCCACAAGCGCTCATATTGGTTCTTAGGGATTGAATAATGAAAAAAGCATTGCTGACCCTTTCTGCACTGGCGTTGTGCATGGCTGCTGGCTCCGCGCTGGCCAAGGAATACAAAGAATTGCGTTTTGGCGTTGACCCTTCCTACGCGCCGTTCGAGTCCAAAGCAGCCGACGGCAGCCTGGTAGGCTTCGACATCGACCTGGGCAATGCGATCTGTGCCGAACTGAAGGTCAAGTGCAAATGGGTCGAAAGCGATTTCGACGGCATGATTCCAGGCTTGAAAGCCAATAAATTCGACGGTGTGATCTCATCGATGACCGTCACCCCGGCCCGCGAAAAAGTCATCGACTTCTCCAGCGAGCTGTTCTCCGGCCCTACTGCTTACGTGTTCAAGAAAGGTTCCGGCCTGACTGAAGACGTCGCTTCACTGAAGGGCAAAACCGTCGGTTACGAGCAAGGCACCATTCAGGAAGCCTATGCCAAAGCCGTGCTGGACAAAGCCGGCGTGAAAACCCAGGCCTATCAGAACCAGGATCAGGTGTATTCCGACCTGACTTCCGGCCGTCTCGACGCAGCCATCCAGGACATGTTGCAAGCCGAGCTGGGCTTCCTGAAGTCGCCAAAAGGCGCCGATTACGAAGTCAGCAAGCCAGTCGACAGCGAATTGCTGCCCGCTAAAACAGCGGTCGGTATCTCGAAAGGTAACAAAGACCTCAAAGCACTTTTGGATAAAGGTATCAAAGCGTTACACGACGATGGCACCTACGCCACCATTCAGAAGAAACACTTTGGCGATCTGAATCTGTACAGCGGCAAATAATGCCCGGCGCCCATCTCGCGATGGGCGCTTTTTTCACCCGATCAGGTTGCTGATTTATGTTCGAAAACCTCTTACAAAACCTGGGGCTCTCAGCCTTCAGCCTCCAGGGCTTCGGCCCGTTGCTGATGGAAGGCACCTGGATGACCATCAAATTATCGGTGTTGTCGCTGTTAGTGGCCGTGTTGCTCGGCCTGTTGGGCGCCAGTGCCAAGCTGTCAAAAGTCAAACTGCTGCGGGTACCGGCCCAGCTCTACACCACGCTGATTCGCGGGGTGCCGGATCTGGTGCTGATGCTGCTTATTTTCTACAGCCTGCAAACCTGGCTGACCTCGTTTACCGATTTCATGGAATGGGAATACATCGAGATCAACCCGTTCAGCGCCGGGGTCATTACCCTGGGCTTCATTTATGGCGCGTATTTCACCGAAACCTTCCGTGGCGCGATCCTCGCCGTACCGCGGGGCCAGGTCGAAGCCGCCACCGCCTATGGCCTCAAACGCGGTCAGCGTTTTCGTATCGTGGTGTTCCCGCAAATGATGCGCTTCGCCTTGCCCGGCATTGGCAACAACTGGATGGTGATGCTCAAGGCCACTGCGTTGGTTTCGATCATCGGCCTCGCCGATCTGGTCAAGGCTGCGCAGGACGCCGGTAAAAGCACTTATCAACTGTTCTACTTCCTGGTGCTTGCCGCATTGATTTACCTGCTGATCACCAGTGCGTCCAATTTTGTCCTGCGCTGGCTCGAACGCCGCTACGCCGCCGGTTCCCGGGAGGCGGTACGATGATCGAACTCTTGCAGGAATACTGGAAACCCTTCCTTTATACCGACGGCTACAACATCACTGGCCTGGCCATGACCATGTGGCTGCTCAGCGCGTCGATCTTCATCGGTTTTCTGGTGTCGATCCCACTGTCCATCGCCAGGGTTTCGCCCAAGGTCTACGTCCGCTGGCCGGTGCAGTTCTACACCTACCTGTTCCGGGGTACGCCGCTGTATATCCAGTTGCTGATTTGCTACACCGGCATCTACAGCCTGGCCGCCGTGCGTGCCCAGCCAGTCCTTGATGCGTTCTTTCGCGATGCGATGAACTGCACGATCCTGGCTTTCGCCCTGAACACCTGCGCCTACACCACGGAGATCTTCGCCGGGGCGATTCGCAGCATGGCCCACGGCGAAGTCGAAGCGGCCAAGGCCTACGGCCTGTCAGGCTGGAAGCTCTATGCCTACATCATCATGCCGTCGGCCCTGCGTCGCTCGTTGCCTTATTACAGCAACGAAGTGATTCTGATGCTGCACTCGACGACCGTGGCGTTCACCGCGACCATCCCGGATGTACTGAAAGTCGCTCGCGATGCGAACTCTGCGACCTTCCTGACATTCCAGTCGTTCGGCATCGCCGCGCTGATCTACCTGACCGTTACCTTTGCGCTGGTCGGCCTGTTCCGTCTCGCCGAACGCCGATGGCTGGCCTTCCTCGGGCCGACTCACTAGGACAACTCGTTCATGCGCCACCAGATTCATGACCTGCTGGCCCCGCTGCCGGGGACCGTGCGACAGATTCACAGCTTCCACTTCGGCCCGCAGTCGGCCAAAGGCAAGATTTACATTCAGTCCTCCCTGCATGCCGATGAATTGCCCGGCATGTTGGTGGCCTGGCACCTCAAACAACGTCTGGCGGAGCTGGAAGCCGCCGGCCGGCTGTGCAGCGAAATCGTGCTGGTGCCCGTGGCCAACCCGGTCGGCCTGGAACAAGTGTTGATGGACGTTCCACTGGGCCGCTACGAGCTGGAAAGCGGGCAGAACTTCAATCGCTGGTTCGTCGACTTGAGTGAAGAAGTCGGCAATGAGATCGAAGGCCTGCTCGGCGACGATCCGCAACGCAACCTCGAACTGATCCGCGACAGCCTGCGCAAGGCGTTGGCGCGGCAGACCGCAGGCACGCAACTGCAATCCCAACGCCTGACCCTGCAACGGCTGGCCTGCGATGCGGACATGGTGCTGGACCTGCATTGCGATTTCGAAGCCGTGGCGCACCTTTACACCACGCCCGAGGCTTGGCCGCAGGTCGAGCCGCTGGCGCGCTACATCGGTTCCGAAGCCAGCCTGCTGGCCACCGACTCTGGCGGCCAGTCGTTCGATGAATGCTTCACCCTGCTCTGGTGGCAGTTGAAAGAGCGCTTCGGCGAGCAGTTCGAGATTCCGCTGGGCAGTTTTTCGGTCACCGTCGAATTACGCGGCCAGGGCGACGTCAATCACCCGCTGGCCAGCCTCGATTGCCAGGCGCTGATCGATTATCTGATTCATTTCGGCGCGATTGCCGGTGAGCCGGCGCCATTACCCGACCTGCCCTACCCGGCCACACCGTTGGCCGGCGTCGAACCGGTGGCGACGTCGGTGGGTGGGCTGCTGGTGTTCACCGCCCTGCCCGGGGAATACCTGGAGGCCGGGCAACTGATCGCCGAAGTGATCGACCCGATCAATGATCGTGTCACCCCTGTTCATTGCACCGCCGCCGGGCTGATGTACGCCCGCTCGCTGCGGCGCATGGCCACTGCCGGCATGGTGATCGCCCACGTTGCGGGCACCGAAGCCTATCGCAGCGGTTACCTACTTTCGCCTTGAGGATGCATGCCCCATGTACAAACTGACCATCGAAGGCCTGCATAAAAGCTATGGCGATCATCAGGTGCTCAAAGGCGTTTCGCTCAAGGCCAAAACCGGCGACGTCATCAGCCTGATCGGCGCCAGCGGCTCGGGCAAAAGCACCTTTTTGCGCTGCATCAACTTTCTCGAACAGCCCAATGACGGCGCCATGACCATGGACGGCCAGACGATCCGCATGATCCATGACCGTCACGGAATGCGCGTCGCCGATGACGATGAATTGCAGCGAATCCGCACGCGCCTGGCCATGGTGTTCCAGCACTTCAACCTGTGGAGTCACATGACGGTGCTGGAAAACATCACCATGGCTCCGCGCCGGGTGCTCGGTTGCAGCAAGAAAGAGGCCGAAGACCGTGCCCGACGTTACCTCGACAAGGTGGGTCTGGCGGCACGCGTGGCGGATCAATACCCGGCGTTCCTTTCAGGCGGCCAGCAACAACGGGTAGCCATTGCCCGCGCGCTGGCCATGGAACCGGAAGTCATGCTGTTCGACGAACCGACCTCGGCGCTCGACCCGGAACTGGTGGGCGAAGTGCTCAAAGTCATCCAGGGCCTGGCCGAAGAAGGCCGGACCATGATCATGGTCACCCACGAAATGAGCTTCGCCCGCAAGGTATCGAGCCAGGTGCTGTTTCTGCACCAGGGATTGGTGGAAGAAGAAGGTGCGCCGGAGGATGTGCTGGGTAATCCGAAGAGCGAGCGACTGAAGCAGTTCTTGAGCGGCAACCTGAAATAAAAAGATCGCAGGTTTCGCCCACCTCTACAGATCGCTCTGTAGGAGCTGGCGAAGCCTGCGATCTTTTGATCTGGCTTTTCGGCTGTGAAATCTCGCAACCCACCAAAGATCGTCCGAACGCGGCCCGAGCCTTCGGCAGCGCCTACAGGAGCGGATTTCAGCGACAGGGATCAGACCACAGGCGCAGGAGGCGGCTCATCCGGCAGAGTGGGCTCTCCGGGTTCTGTCGGATCTTCATTGGGGGTGTCGGGATCAGGCTGATGGGGGATGCCCCCTGCCATGCTGACTGGCGGATATGCCAACAAGGACCAAGCCAGCAGGCCAACCTGATTGGGCTCAAGCCTTGCCAGTTCGGCACTTATTCGCGGATCGATCTTCATGAAACACTCCTGAGCGATGGCCCGATCCGCCTTGCGCGAATCGGAGCAGTACATTCCATAGAGTGTACGCCCGCTCAGGAATTCCAACGGCTTGTCAGACGGCTGACTCAGGTACGCGGCAGGGTCACGCCACGCTGGCCCTGGTACTTGCCGCCACGGTCCTTGTAGGAGACTTCGCACTCTTCGTCCGACTCAAGGAACAACATCTGCGCCACACCTTCGTTCGCGTAGATTTTCGCCGGCAGATTGGTGGTGTTGGAGAACTCCAGGGTCACGTGACCTTCCCACTCAGGCTCGAGCGGCGTGACGTTGACGATGATGCCGCAACGCGCGTAGGTGCTTTTACCCAGGCAAATGGTCAATACGTTACGCGGGATGCGGAAGTATTCGACGGTGCTGGCCAGAGCGAAGGAGTTCGGCGGAATGATGCACACGTCGCTGTGGATGTCGACGAAGCTGCCAGCATCGAAGTTTTTCGGGTCGACGATCGCCGAATTGATGTTGGTAAACACCTTGAAGTGATTGGTGCAACGCACATCGTAGCCGTAGCTGGACACGCCGTAGGAGATCACACGGCTATCGTCGCTGCCGCGCACCTGGCGCTCGACGAAAGGCTCGATCATGCCGTGTTCCTGCGCCATGCGGCGAATCCACTTGTCCGATTTGATGCTCATGGCGGGTGTCCTGAATAGCGAGGTGGAAAAATTCTGTCCGGCATCTTACCGGGCAGGCGCTCCGGGTTCAAAGTCCGGGAGACAATTCTCGACGATCCCCCGTGAATTCAGGGCCTTCACCGCCATTCGATGCACCGTCAGTCATGAAAACAGAGAAACCTTCGCAAGAACCATTGGCACGTTCCGGAAAAAGGGTTAAGGTGGCGCCACTGTGCTGCTTGTGTCACTGAGAATCTCTACACGATATGTTGAATTTCGATCCAACCATCTACAAGAATTTTTCCTGCTCTTTGCACTCAGTCTCGGCCAGGGTTCTTCCTGCGTCGCAGTTATCTTTGTTCAAGGAGTTACACCATGTCTAATCGCCAAACCGGTACCGTTAAGTGGTTCAACGATGAAAAAGGCTTCGGCTTCATCACTCCACAATCCGGTGACGACCTGTTCGTTCACTTCAAAGCTATCCAATCCGACGGCTTCAAAAGCCTGAAAGAAGGCCAACAGGTTTCTTTCATCGCTACCCGCGGTCAGAAAGGCATGCAAGCTGAAGAAGTTCAAGTTATCTAACTTGTAACTGCTTTAGTAAAAAGCCCCGCCCTTAAAAGCGGGGCTTTTTTGTGCCTGTGTGTTTTGCATGGCAAAAAAGATCGCAGCCTTCGACAGCCCCTACAGGATGTACCTCAATCCCGTGCAGGAGCTGCCAAAGGCTGCGATCTTTTAATTTTTCAGCGTGTTACCAGGCCACGCCAAACCCTGCGGTGTATCGGGTTTTGCTCAGGTCAGCCTCATCACTTCCGCTGATGATATCTCTCTCGGCCTTCAGGTTCAGCGACGCCCAATCGGTAACTTTGTAGCGCAGGCCGACCTCGGCATCGAGGGCGTAATCCGCCACGCCCGACAATGGTTTTCCGACCTCACCATTGGTGAAGAACTCGACCTTCTTGCCGACCAGATAGCGGTTGTAGTCCCACTTCATCGCCAAGGAATAGAAGTTTTCCTTGCTGCCGTTGGAATACTCATAATCCGTGTTATTCAGCAGCGAACCCAAGGAGAAGGCGCCCAGCTCGTTATCCCAGAATTGATAACCGGGACCGGTACCGATGGTGCGCTGACGGGAAAGCTCTTCGACCTTGTCTCGCTTATAGTTCAAACGACCTTGCCAGAACCACTTCTCGGTGAGGAATCGGTCAAGAGAATATTCGGCACGCCAGTTATCAGTGGTGACGACGTCATCCTGGAACTCGCGGTTGTATTCACCTTCCGCCGTATGACGCCACCGACCGTGACGTGCGCTGGTTTTGAAGCCCACGTCATAATCATCGGTATCTTTTTCGGCCCGCCGATAATCCAGCGCCATGTCGACATTACCTTTCCACACCAAATCCTCGACCACCGGCTTGGGCTTGAGCATCTGCCGGATGCTCGCCAGCTCCACCGTTTTGGGTGCGTCACCATTGGCCAGAGTGACCTTGCCGTCTTCCGCCGCGTGCAGCGACTTGGCCACCTCGCCGCTGTAGGCATCCTGCTTGACCAGCATATGCTGATCACTCTCCAGGGTTTTTACCTTGTCCCAATCGATCGGCACTGCACCGGCATACTCGGTCTGGACCAGCAGCTTGCCACCGTCGAAGAGCGTGATTTTACCGCTCAATTTGTCACCGTTCTTCAACCAGACGGTATCGGCAAGCAAGGGAGTGGAAGCACTGACGACAGCAAGGCACAGCAAGGTTCTGGACAACATAAGCGAATCGAAGGCTCAACTTTGCGAAAAAAAGTCGGCATTATCCTTACGAATAAGGCCCTGACAAGGACTGACCCGACTATTTCTATTGAGTTCAATTCTCAATAGGCGATCCAGGATTTACTCTACAGACGGTCAATGCACATTTTTCAGGAAGCCCGGGACGTGACCGATTCAACCTCTGAAACCGAAAGCGCGGCGCAAATCCGACGCACGGCGCTCTACCTGACCCTGGCACAAGTGCCCGAGGGCAAAGTCGTGAGCTATGGCCAACTGGCCGAGCTCGCGGGACTGGGTCGTGCTGCCCGCTGGGTCGGGCGAACACTGAGCCAACTGCCCGGCGACACCAAATTGCCTTGGCACCGCGTGCTGGGTGCCGGCGGACGAATCAGCCTGCCCGTGGGCAGCCCCTCGGGGGATGAACAACGGGCCCGATTGCGCATGGAAGGCATCAGTATCCTGAACAATCGTGTTGATATTCAGCGCCATGGCTGGCGCCCGGTAGAGCACAGCGGTTAGAGTGCGCGCTTTGTTTCCGTAATTCTTGAGGCAGACTCCAGCCCATGCCCCGTAAAACCTGGCGCGCCGCGCTCGCCGCCTATGCCAGCCCCTCGACGCTCGTGCTATTGCTGCTTGGTTTCGCCGCCGGCCTGCCCTACATGCTGGTGTTTTCGACGCTTTCAGTCTGGCTGCGCGAGGCCGGTGTTGCCCGCGAAACCATCGGCTATGCAAGCCTGATCGGCCTGGCCTACGCCTTTAAATGGGTCTGGTCCCCGCTGCTCGACCAATGGCGCCTGCCACTGCTCGGCAAGCTCGGTCGACGACGCTCCTGGCTTGTGCTTTCCCAGGCACTGGTTATTCTCGGCCTGATCGGGATGGGTTTCTGCGACCCGCAAAAGCATTTGTCCTGGCTGATCGCTATTGCTGTGGTCGTTGCTTTCGCCTCGGCGACACAAGACATTGCAGTAGACGCCTATCGCCTGGAAATCGCCGACGACACCCGCCAGGCCGCGCTCGCCGCCAGTTACATGTCCGGTTATCGGATCGCTGCGCTGCTGGCCACCGCCGGCGCCCTGTTCTTCGCCGAAGGCTTCGGTTCCACCGGTTTCAACTATAAGCATTCGGCATGGGCCGGCACTTACCTGCTGTTTGGCGCGCTGATGGTCCCGGCACTGCTGACGTCCCTCTTCATGCGTGAACCGCCAGTGCCGTTGCGAACTCAACTTCAGGCCGGGCGCTACAGCTTTGTGCATCAACTGGCATCGGTGTTTGTGCTGATCGTGCTGCTGGTTTCCGTGCCAGCCATGTTTACCCAGCTGTACAACACCGATTTCGCCAGCGTGCTGTTCGAAGGCGTGAGCGTGCTCGACCTGCTGCTCGAAGACCGCGCATTCCTGCGTGCGATCCTCTACACCACGCTCACTGCCATGTGCCTGTCGGCCATTGGCCGACGTGGCTTGGCTCCGGTGCTGACGCCGATCAACGACTTCATTCTGCGCTACCGCTGGCAAGCGTTCCTGCTGCTTGGGCTGATCGCCACCTATCGGATGTCCGATACGGTCATGGGTGTGATGGCCAACGTGTTCTACATCGACCAAGGCTTCACCAAGGATCAGATTGCCAGCGTCAGCAAGATCTTTGGCCTGATCATGACCCTGGTCGGCGCCGGCATGGGCGGCCTGCTGATCGTGCGCTTCGGCATCTTGCCGATTCTGCTCATCGGCGGCATTGCATCAGCCGGCACCAACCTGCTGTTCCTGATGCTCGCCGACATGGGCGCCAACCTGAACATGCTGATCCTTACCATTTCCCTGGATAACTTCAGCTCGGGCCTGGCGACTTCGGCGTTTGTCGCCTACCTGTCGAGCCTGACAAACTTGAAGTTCTCCGCGACCCAGTACGCCCTGCTCAGCTCGATCATGCTCCTGCTGCCTCGCCTGATCGGCGGCTACTCAGGGGTCATGGTGGAGAAGTTCGGCTATCACAATTTCTTCCTGATCACCGCCCTGCTGGGCGTCCCAACCCTGCTGTTGATCGCCTTGCACTGGTTCCAGGAAAACCGCCGCGCCGGCCCGACACCGACGCCCGAACCAGCTCAAACCCAGGTCGCGGAAGAGTCGTAGGCTTTTTTACGCAGGAAGCATTGCAGAGGGCGGGCAGATTCTCGCCCTCCGCGACACAGCCGGCCGCACTCCTGTACGCCAGCAGATCTCGCCCGTACAATGTTCCGTCATTTCTCGTCATCAGCAACCGACAACGGCCAACCATGCGCACCAGTCAATTTTTGCTCGCCACACAGAAAGAAACGCCTTCCGACGCGGTCGTCATCAGCCATCAGCTGATGTTGCGCGCCGGCATGATCCGCAAACTCGCCTCGGGCCTGTACACCTGGCTGCCCATGGGCTTGCGAGTGATGCGCAAGGTCGAAGCCATCGTGCGTGAAGAAATGAACGCCGCCGGCTCTCTCGAAGTGTTGATGCCGAGCACGCAACCGGCTGAGCTGTGGCAGGAATCCGGTCGCTGGGAAGAATACGGCCCGGAATTGCTGCGCTTCAAGGATCGCCACGGTCGCGACTTCTGCGCCGGCCCGACTCACGAAGAAGTCATCACCGACCTGATGCGCAACGAGCTGAGCAGCTACAAACAGCTGCCGATCAACCTGTATCAGATCCAGACCAAATTCCGTGACGAAATCCGCCCACGCTTCGGTTTGATGCGCGGTCGCGAGTTCATCATGAAGGACGCCTATTCGTTTCACGCTGATCAGCCTTCGCTGCAGATCACCTACGACCGCATGCACCAGGCGTACTGCAACGTGTTCACCCGTCTGGGCCTGAAGTTCCGTCCGGTTGAAGCCGACAACGGCTCGATCGGTGGCGCCGGCTCCCACGAGTTCCACGTACTGGCCGAATCCGGCGAAGACGATATCGTTTTCAGCAATGGTTCCGACTACGCGGCGAACATCGAGAAAGCCGAAGCCGTGCCACGTGAAACCTCCCGCGCCGCACCTAGCGAAGAGCTGCGCCTGGTCGACACGCCGAACGCCAAGACCATTGCGCAACTGGTCGAAGGCTTCAACCTGCCGATCGAAAAAACCATCAAGACCCTGGTGGTGCACGCTGAAGAGCAAGGCAAACTGATTGCCCTGATCATCCGTGGCGACCACGAGCTGAACGAAATCAAGGCCGCCAACCAGCCTGGCGTTGCCAGCCCGCTGGTCATGGCTTCCGAAGCCGAACTGCGCGACGCCATTGGCGCCGGCGCTGGCTCTCTTGGTCCGTTGAACCTGCCACTGCCGATCATCATCGACCGTTCCGTCGAGCTGATGAGCGACTTCGGCATCGGTGCCAACATCGACGACAAGCACTACTTCGGCGTGAACTGGGAGCGTGATCTGCCGGTTCCGACCGTCGCCGACCTGCGTAACGTCGTGGCCGGTGATCCGAGCCCTGACGGCAAAGGCACCCTGGAAATCAAGCGCGGCATCGAAGTCGGGCACATCTTCCAGCTGGGCAACAAGTACAGCAAAGCGATGAAGTGCGAAGTGCTGGGCGAGAACGGCAAGCCGGTCACCCTGGAAATGGGCTGCTATGGCATTGGCGTGTCTCGCGTGGTGGCTGCCGCCATCGAACAGAACAATGACGAGAACGGGATTATCTGGAGCGATGCTCTGGCTCCGTTCCAGGTTGCCCTGGTTCCGCTGCGCTACGAAACCGAACAGGTTCGCGAAGCCACCGACAAGCTCTACGCAGAACTGACTGCCGCCGGCTTCGAAGTGCTGCTGGACGACCGCGACAAGAAAACCAGCCCGGGCATCAAGTTCGCCGACATGGAACTGATCGGCATTCCACACCGGATCGTGGTCAGTGATCGCGGCCTCGCCGACGGCAATCTGGAATACAAGAGCCGCACAGAGGCCGAGGCGCAAGCGCTGCCGGTCGCTGACGTGTTGTCTTTCCTCCAGGCCCGTATCCGCCGCTGACACCAGATAGAGACGTCATGTTCAAGCGAAACACCTTAGGCCTCGGTAGCGCCGCCCTGTGCGGCGCGCTGCTGGTCAGCGGCTGTGCCAATCAGATGTCACAACGCAGCGAGCACGAGGAACGGGTCGAGCGCAAATTGCTCGATCACAGCCTGCAGATCGATGTCGGCGAGCCCAAGGTGCTTGAGCTGCCGCAACGTCGGGTGAAAATCCACGAGCAGAAAACCTTCGAAGTCACCGAGTTCGAAGTCACGCGCCGCTATGATCGCTATACGCCTTACCAACCCTGGAGGGAGGTCTACGAGATCCCGCTGGGCGCGGTGGCCGTGGTGGCCGGCGTCGGTGCGAATGTGGTCAACGTGTTCGCCCTCGGCAATCTGCCGGACAGCGTGACGAAGGACTGGCTCAGCTATGGTTTCGCCGGGCTCAATCCGTTCATGAACGCGCAGTCCCATGGTCGGGCGCAACAGAACCTGGCGGGTATCGACGAAGTCCAGCGCGACAAGCGCACGGAATACTCGAGCCTGCCATGGAGCGAGCGCCCGGTGCAGGTCAAGGCTGGCAAGAACACCTTCGAACTGAGCACTGACCGTAACGGCGTGTTACGCCTGAACCTGCTGGACAGCCCATTCGCCGAACATGACCTCAATCATCTGGGCAAGCTGCAGATCAGTGTCGAGGACAACAAGGACGATGTGCATACCGACTCGTCTTTGGCGATCAGCAACACTTTGCGCAGTAAGCTGCTCGAAGCGCACGGGCTGATTTACGACGACCTCGAAGACGACGAAGTGAGCCAGTGGGTACACCGGGTTAAACGTCTGTCGGAACTGGGCCTGGAAGAAGAAGCCAGCGAGCTGGAACAGAGCCTGATCGAACTGACCCGCAACGACCCCGAGTTGCAGACCGAATTCCTCAAGTCGCTGACCAAGGATGCCGGGCGACTGGTGGCGGACCCGGGGCCGAATTAAACGCTTAAAAGCATCGCGGGCAAGCCCGCTCCCACAAGGACGATGCAGTTACCTGTGGGAGCGGGCTTGCCCGCGATGACGCCATTACATTCACTGCAAAACTACCGCTCAAACAACTCCATCTGCTCAAACCCGCCCCGCAAATCCTCGAGCCTCACCCCAATCCCCAATAACCGCACCGGTTTCCCACCACGGTTAAAGGCTTGGGTCAGCAGCAACTGATAACTCCCCAGATCCCGCCCTGCCCCGGCCTGCTCCAAAGTAGTCTGGGTAAAATCATGAAATTTCACTTTGACGAACGGCTTGCCCGGGCGATAACTGCTGTCGATCCGTGCCATGCGGCCATTCAGCGATTCCAGCAACTCGGGCAATTTATCCAGACAACTCACCAGGTCCGGCAGATCCACGTCGTAAGTGTTTTCGACGCTGATCGACTGCCGTCGACTGTCGTTGTGCACCAACCGCTCATCAATCCCACGGGCCAGGCTCCAGAGTCGCTCGCCAAAGCTGCCGAATTCGCGCACCAGCGCCAACTTGTCCCACTCACGTAAATGCGAGCAATCGACGATGCCGAGCTTGCCCAGCTTATCGGCGGTCACTTTGCCAACCCCGTGTAGCTTGCTCACCGGCAAACCACTGACGAAATCTTCCACCTGATCCGGTGTGATCACGAACAAGCCGTTAGGCTTCTTCCAGTCACTGGCGATTTTGGCGAGAAACTTGTTCGGCGCCACACCGGCCGACACGGTGATGTGCAATTGATTGGAGACCCGGCGGCGAATGTCCTGGGCGATTCGCGTGGCGCTGCCGCCGAAATGCGCGCTGTCCGACACGTCGAGGTAGGCCTCATCCAGGGAAAGCGGCTCGATCAGGTCGGTGTAATCGCGAAAGATCGTATGAATTTCCTTCGATGCCTCTCGATAGGCATCCATGCGCGGCTTGACGATGGTCAGGTCCGGACACAGTTTCAAGGCATGTCCGGAAGACATGGCCGAGCGTACGCCATAAGCCCGCGCTTCATAGTTACAGGTGGCAATCACCCCACGTCGATCCGCCGAGCCGCCCACCGCCAATGGCTTACCGGCCAGGCGCGGGTCGTCACGCATCTCGATGGCGGCGTAGAAACAGTCACAATCGACGTGGATGATTTTTCGCTGCGTCATATAAAAGCAGTGTTCATGGCGAAGAAATGATGTGTGGGTGAGTCGTACCGGCAGTATCTCACTGACACCTGTATATAGCACCAGTACTCTGAATGTTCTTTTTCCTTTGTAGGAAAAGTACACAGGAATTTATTTTCTCAATCGAAAGAGCCCTACCGATAGAGCCACAAGCCTTACCCTGGCTGCGTTTCAGACCGATCAGCCATTGCTTTTTTCACCTAAACGATTGAACAGGAACAGGTTTTACCGAGATTGAAGGTTGACAGCCCTGCGATCCTCTGTAGAATGCCGACACACAGACGCGGGATGGAGCAGTCTGGTAGCTCGTCGGGCTCATAACCCGAAGGTCGTCGGTTCAAATCCGGCTCCCGCAACCAAACATCAAAAAAGGCTACTCGAAAGAGTGGCCTTTTTTGTGCGCGCCTGTTTTATAAAAAATCAACGATCCATGCCTTATGGCACAGAAACAAGAAATCGTTCTGATTCCGAAACTTAGGTCTCCCCTGCGACCGTTCGCCATCGTTTTACATTTATTTGAGCCATACTGGGATTAACGGTTGACACTCCGGCGTTCGCCTGTAGAATGCCGCCACACAGACGCGGGATGGAGCAGTCTGGTAGCTCGTCGGGCTCATAACCCGAAGGTCGTCGGTTCAAATCCGGCTCCCGCAACCAAACATCAAAAAAGGCTACTCGAAAGAGTGGCCTTTTTTGTATCTGTTGAAAAAGTCCTTTCGCAACAATGATCTGTCACTGTGCAGCGAGCTGTTCGGGATCGCCAGACTGTGAGTTCAGAGCAGACTGAACCGCAGATGAAACCTTCTACGACTGATGACGCGCCATCGCCCACATCCGGTGAGAGGCGTTAATATTTGTGATTATTTTTTTCTACAGGGATTGGTAACTTGGCTGGATACCTCCATCCTGTCGCGCACAATCCAAGAGGTGATTGATGCGCGCCAACTCGTCTGATCCACAAGACACCGTCACAGCGACACAACCGATCAAAGCCGAGCGTCTGCGCTTGCTGGATCGAATCAGCAAATATCGCCAACCCATTGGTCTGGCGGTCACTTTGCTGTTGTTCGCCATTGCGCTGATTGCCTGTCGTCACCTGCTGAGCGAACTCGATCTGTACGCGCTGCACGACTCGATTCTGGAAGTGCCGAAACCTGCCTTGCTGGGCGCGCTCGGCGCGACCGTCATCGGCTTCATCATTCTGCTGGGTTACGAATGGTCGGCCAGCCGTTATGCCGGCGTGACGCTGGCGCCGCGACTATTGGCATTGGGCGGCTTCACCGCGTTTGCCATTGGCAATGCCATCGGCCTTTCGCTGCTGTCAGGCGGCTCGGTTCGCTACCGTTTATATGCACGTCATGGTGTGGGGGCTTCGGAAGTTGCGCACATGACCCTGTTCGCCAGCCTCTCGCTCGGCTGCGCCCTTCCGCCCCTGGCCGCCCTCGCCACCCTCAGCAACCTGCCCGCCGCCTCCATGGCCCTGGGTTTCTCCGAGACGTTGCTGGGTGCGATTGCAGTGATCGTGCTGCTGCTCTCTACGGTACTGGCCATCGGCATCTATCGCCGTCGCTTGCCGGAACAGCCTTACCCGGACAACCTGCTGGTCAAGGTCGGCCGTCGCACCTTGCGCCTGCCGGGTCGCCGACTGACGTTCCTGCAACTGGTCATCACCGCTCTGGACGTGGCCGCCGCCGCGACAGTGCTCTATCTGTTGCTGCCGGAAGCACCGCCCTTCGGTGCGTTCCTGCTGGTCTATCTATTGGCCCTGGCCGCTGGCGTGCTCAGCCATGTACCGGGCGGTGTCGGGGTATTCGAAGCGATTTTGCTCGCGGCCTTCGCCGACAAGCTCGGTGCCGCGCCACTGGCCGCCGCGCTGCTGCTCTACCGCCTGATCTACGTAGTGCTGCCGCTGCTGGTGGCTTGCGTACTGCTGCTGATCAACGAAGGCCAGCGCCTGTTTCAATCGCGCCAGTCCTTGCGTGCTGCATCTGGCATGGCCGCGCCGATTCTGGCGGTGCTGGTGTTCCTGTCCGGCGTGGTGCTGCTGTTTTCCGGCGTGACGCCAGAAATCGATACCCGCCTTGAACACATTGGCTTTCTGATTCCGCATCGTTTGGTCGACGCCTCGCACTTCGGTGCCAGCCTGGTGGGCGTGCTCTGCCTGCTGCTGGCTCAGGGGTTGCGTCGCCGTCTGTCAGCCGCGTGGATGCTGACCACCATTCTGTTGTTGGTCGGCGCCCTGCTCTCTCTGCTTAAAGGCTTCGACTGGGAAGAGGCTTGCCTGATGACCCTGACGGCGAGTTTGCTGGGGGTTTTCCGACGTTCGTTCTATCGCCCCAGTCGCCTGACTGAAGTGCCGTTTTCACCGCTGTATCTAGTGTCCAGCCTCTGCGTGCTCGGCGCGTCGATCTGGTTGCTGCTGTTCGCCTATCAGGACGTTCCCTACAGCCATCAACTCTGGTGGCAGTTCACCCTCGACGCCGATGCCCCGCGAGGCCTGCGCTCGCTGCTCGGCGCTGCGGTCCTGCTGGTGGTGGTGTCCCTGACCTGGCTGCTGCGCACCGCGCGCCCGGTGATCCACCTGCCAACGCCCGATGAACTGGAGCGCGCGGTAAAGATTCTCATGGCCTCCGCCCAGCCGGATGGTGGCCTGGCCCTGACCGGTGACAAGGCGCTGCTGTTTCACCCTAACGACGAGGCGTTTCTGATGTACGCCCGCCGTGGTCGCAGCCTGGTGGCGTTGTATGACCCGATCGGCCCGACCCTGCAACGGGCGGAAATGATCTGGCAGTTCCGCGACCTCTGCGATATCCACCACGCCCGCCCCGTGTTCTACCAAGTGCGCGCCGAGAATCTGCCGTACTACATGGATATCGGCCTGACTGCGATCAAGCTCGGCGAAGAAGCCCGGGTCGATCTGCACCGCTTTGATCTCGAAGCCAAGGGCAAAGAGATGAAGGACCTGCGCTACACCTGGAATCGCGGCACCCGTGATGGCCTGTCGCTGGAAATCCATGAGCCTGGGCAAGCGCCGATGGACGAGCTCAAGGTGATTTCCGATGCCTGGCTGACCGGCAAGAACGTGCGCGAGAAAGGCTTCTCGCTCGGGCGTTTCAGTGATGATTACCTCAAGCACTTCCGTGTCGCGGTGATTCGTTTCGAAGGGCGCCCGGTGGCATTCGCCAACCTGCTCGAGACCTACGGCCATGACCTGGCCAGCCTCGACCTGATGCGCGCGCACCCCGACGCCCCGAAGCTGACCATGGAGTTCATGATGGTCGGCCTGATTCAACATTATAAAAATCATGGATACGCGCGCTTCAGCCTGGGCATGGTGCCGTTGTCGGGGTTGCAACCCCGACGCGGCGCGCCATTGACCCAGCGCTTGGGCTCGATGGTATTCCGCCGTGGTGAGCAGCTGTACAACTTCCAAGGTTTGCGCCGCTTCAAAGACAAGTTCCAGCCCGACTGGGAACCCCGTTATATGGCCGTGCCCGCCGGACTCGATCCGCTGGTGGCCTTGGCCGACACTGCCGCCCTGATTGCGGGCGGCTTGACTGGATTGGTGAAACGCTGATGATTCAACGCTCCCTGCGGTACGTACTGGCCACACTGGTAGTGCTGGCCCTGATGGTCGGTGGCGGTTACTGGTACCTGAAACGCCCGGCACCAGAACCGACCCTCGAACGGCTAACGCCGGCCGATGGTGCCGCGATGACCCGCGTCATCCCCGGCAACACGCCGAAGGCTCAGGTGCTGGTGGCGGTCAATGAAGACCAGAAACTCAATGACAAGCAATTGACCACCCTGAGCCGCAGCGCCTCGGCGCAAATAGTTCAGGTGATCTTGCCCAAGGACTGCCTGCTGCAAAGCCGCGCCCTGCAAGCGGGTTTGCGCGAACTGAAAGGCCCGGCCACTCTGGTCAGCGGCATCGGCCCTGGCGCCGTGTTGGCATGGCGCTGGCTGGCCGAGCAGAAGGACGACAAGGCCCAGGCCATTTCGGTTGACCTGGCCCTGGAAAAACCCGAGGGCTGCACTCACCTGCTGCCAAAAAGCGCCGCCCACGGCCACTGGCTCGTGGCATGGAACGACAACCCGGACGACACCAGCGCCGGCTTCGTGCGTGACCAGCCCAATGCCGAAACCAGCATCAGCGACTACGACATCAACCTGCCGCAAGTGCTGAACAACGAACTGCGCAAGATCCTCGTCGGCGGCGATAAAGCCGCTGGTGGCCTGCAGATTCCGGTGGTCGAAGTGCCGGCCGGTCAGGCCAAGGACACCGTCACCCTGTTCCTTTCCGGCGACGGCGGCTGGCGCGACCTGGACCGCGACGTGGCCGGCGAGATGGCCAAGATCGGCTACCCGGTGGTCGGCATCGACACCCTGCGCTACTACTGGCAGCACAAGAGCCCGGAACAAAGCGCTCTGGACCTGACCGAACTGATGCAGCACTACCGGCAGAAATGGGGCACCAAGCGCTTCATCCTGACCGGCTACTCGTTCGGCGCGGACGTACTGCCCGCCATCTACAACCGCCTGCCGGAAGCCGAACAGCAGCGGATCGACGCAATCATCCTGCTGGCCTTCGCCCGCACCGGCAGCTTCGAAATCGAAGTCGAAGGCTGGCTCGGCAACGCCGGCAAAGAAGCCGCCACCGGCCCGGAAATGGCCAAGCTACCGCCGGCAAAAGTGGTGTGCATCTACGGTGAAGAAGAAGTCGACGAGAGCGGCTGCACCGACAAGACCGCCGTGGGCGAAGCGATGAAACTGCCTGGCGGCCATCACTTCGACGAGAACTACCCGGCGTTGGCCCAGCGGTTGGTTGATGCCATCGAGAAGCGTCAAGCGAAGGAGACGGCGGCTCAAGAGTGATCTGAGCCGCGCTCACAAAAAAGCCCCCGAGACCTCATGGTGCGGGGGCTTTTTCATTTGTACAAAGATCATCTAGACGCCGCAAATTCCTGTGGGAGCGGGCTTGCCCGCGATGGCGGTATGCCTGTCACATTAATGCTGGAACTACCGCCGTCATCGCGGGCAAGCCCGCTCCCACAGGGTTCTTCGTTGGATTGAGATGTAACCCTGTCCGCTGTCCTAGGACAAAGGACACTCGCCAACCCAGGCCAAATGGACAATCAATTCGATTTATCGCTGGGAAGACAACTTCTCAGGCACTCCTTATATCTGTGAAATCGCTTGTTTAATTCAGGCATGGCGATTTCGGATGACTCTCACAAACCTTGTAGGCAAACTCCGAATCTTGCGTTTTGGCACTTTGATGCCTTGTTGCGTTTTTCTTCGACGGGATACTCTCCGGACGTCGCTGACCATTCAGCGATCGGGCTTGGAAACCCGTCGAACCAAAGCGCACCAGCGCCCTATCATGACTGCAGACGTTTTTTACGACTGCAATCCTGAGTTATGGTGGCTGTGCGTGGGACGCCTTTGGGCGTGCCGGTTCCTTGGTTCCCGGTTTTCCAACCTGCGTACAGCCGCCACCTATTCGCTTGGAAACGAAAGTGTCGGCTCCTCGAACCTTGGAGTAACACAATGACGAAAACAGATACGTCCGCGATTTCAGAACTAAAAACCATCGGCCTCACCCCGCTCATCTACTGCTCGGATCAGGCGTTGTTCAACGTCCGCGCCGGCGTCCCCATCATTGATGCATTGTCACAAGCCTCCGATCTGCTGTTCCTCGCCAAATCATTTACCGAGGATGCAGCCTACATAAAAGACACCGACCGCCACGCCTGGGCCGCGCATTATTTGACGGCTATGTCCAAGGCAGTGATTGATGATGTGGTGAAGGTGCTGACACCGCGACCTGCCCGGACAAAGACCGAGTCTGAAGAAGAGCTGCCTGAAAGCCAGTAAAGGCGCAGGGACGGAAAAGCCGCGTTCCAGCAGACACTCAAATACCTGTGGGAGCGGGCTTGCCCGCGATGACGGCAGCAGATCCAACATTGATGTGGCAGACATACCGCTATCGCGGGCAAGCCCGCTCCCACGGAGTTCTTCGTTGGATTGGGATCAAATGCCGGTCAATAAAAAGCCCCCGCTACCTTCATGGCAGCGGGGGCTTTTTCATGTGGCTTACATCTCGACTTGCGTACCCAACTCAATCACCCGGTTCAGCGGCAAATTGAAGAACCGCAGGTTGCCATTGGCATTCTTCAACATGAAGGCGAACAACAACTCGCGCCAACGGGCCATGCCTTCGAGTTTGGAGGCGATGACCGTCTCGCGACTGAGGAAGTAGGTCGTGCGCATCGGACTGAAATTCAGGTCATCCAGATGGCACAGTTTCAAGGCCTCAGGCACGTCTGGCTCGTCGGTGAAACCGAAGTGCAGGATCACCCGGAAGAAGCCTTCGCCGTAGGAATCGACATCGAAACGCCGTTGTGGCGGGACGCGCGGGATGTCTTCGTACACCACTGTCAGCAACACCACTTGCTCGTGCAACACCTGGTTATGCAGCAGGTTGTGCAATAGCGCGTGAGGCACGGCATCCGGGCGAGCGGTAAGGAACACGGCGGTGCCCTGAACCCGATGCGGTGGTTGCACACGGATGCTGCTGATGAAGATCGGCAGCGGTAACCCGCCTTCGTCCAGTCGCTCCACCAGCAATTGCTTGCCGCGTTTCCAGGTGGTCATCAACACGAACAGCGCAATACCAGCAATCACCGGGAAGGCACCGCCCTGAATGATTTTCGGCACGTTGGCGGCGAAGTACAGACCGTCCACCAACAGGAAACCCAGCAATACCGGAACCGCGAGGATCGGTGGCCACTTCCACAACAGCAACATCACCGCCGACACCAGGATGGTGGTCATCAGCATCGTGCCAGTCACCGCCACGCCGTAAGCCGAAGCCAACGCGCCGGAGGACTCAAAGCCTATTACCAGCAGGATCACGCCAACCATCAGCGCCCAGTTCACCGCGCCGATATAGATCTGGCCTTGCTCGGCACTGGATGTGTGCTGAATGTGCATGCGTGGAATGTAGCCGAGCTGGATCGCCTGACGGGTCAAGGAGAACGCACCGGAGATGACCGCCTGCGAGGCAATCACCGTGGCCATGGTTGATAACGCCACCAACGGGATCAACGCCCAGCTTGGTGCCAGCAGATAGAACGGGTTACGGGCGGCTTCCGGATCACCGAGCAGTAACGCACCCTGACCGAAGTAATTCAGCACCAGGGCTGGCAGAACCAGAATGAACCAGGCCCGGGCGATAGGCTTGCGACCGAAGTGGCCCATGTCGGCGTACAGCGCCTCGGCACCGGTCAATGCCAGCACCACGGCGCCAAGAATCGTGACCCCCATGCCCGGGTGGACCATGAAGAAACGCACGCCCCACACCGGATTCATCGCCTGCAACACTTCCGGATGCTGACTGATGCCATACACGCCCAGCGCGCCGAGCACCAGAAACCAGGTGACCATGATCGGCCCGAACAGAATGCCGATCCGCGCCGTACCGTGGCGCTGAATCAGGAACAATGCCACCAGCACGATCAACGACAGCGGCACCACCCAATGGTCGATGCCCTCGAAAGCCAGCCCAAGGCCTTCAATGGCCGAGAGAACGGAAATTGCCGGGGTGATCATGCTGTCGCCATAGAACAGCGCCGCGCCGATCAGCCCGCAGACCACCAGCAAAGTACGCAATTTTGGATGCCCCGCCGCTGCCCGTCGGGCCAGGGCGGTCAAGGCCATGATCCCGCCCTCGCCCTGGTTGTCGGCACGCAGCACGAACATCATGTATTTGATCGAAACGACCCAGATCAGCGACCAGAAGATCAGCGCCAGAATGCCCAACACGCCGTCATGGTTGACGGGCACGCCATAGCCACCGGAAAACACTTCTTTGAGGGTGTACAGCGGGCTCGTGCCGATATCGCCATACACCACCCCGACCGCCGCAACCAGCATGCCGATCGGTTTTGCTGCCGAATGCTCGGCGCCCGCCGCTTGACTACTTGCCTGCCCCATCCAAAACTCCTACTACTCAAACCCGGACTTCTTATAAGAAGCACTATGCCTTGTCGTGCAGCATGCGCTGTTTTACTTGTTGTTACAGACGTTTTATTGACTGTAGAAAATCGGTAAAGCGTAACGGCGCGAAGCATAGCGCAGCACTCGTCGTATTTCCCTGCATAAAGCTGGTCAAGTGCGCCGCCCATCGCTAGAATTGCGCACTTTTTGATCAGAGGCGCAGAAAACGTCCTTTCTCACGAGTCACTGCTATTTTTTGACGAGTCAAAAAGCAGCGTATTCAGGAGACAGAACGTAAGCGCCCGTCTGTCGCCTTGCCGTTCTCGGCTGGAGGCGTCCCAAAACACCGAGGTTAGACATGTCCACCACTCCTGCGCCGGCCAATCCAAAAGTTGGCTTCGTATCCCTGGGTTGCCCCAAAGCACTGGTCGACTCCGAGCGCATCCTTACCCAGCTGCGCATGGAAGGCTATGACGTTGTGTCCACTTATCAGGACGCCGACGTCGTGGTGGTGAACACCTGCGGCTTCATCGACTCGGCCAAGGCTGAGTCTTTGGAAGTGATCGGCGAAGCCATCAAGGAAAACGGCAAGGTCATCGTGACCGGCTGCATGGGCGTCGAAGAAGGCAATATCCGCAACGTGCACCCAAGCGTATTGGCCGTGACCGGTCCGCAGCAGTACGAGCAAGTGGTCAACGCCGTGCACGATGTTGTGCCACCGCGTAAGGATCACAACCCGCTGATCGACCTGGTGCCGCCGCAAGGGATCAAACTGACCCCGCGCCACTACGCCTACCTGAAGATTTCCGAAGGCTGCAACCACAGCTGCAGCTTTTGCATCATCCCGTCGATGCGCGGCAAGCTGGTCAGCCGTCCGGTCGGTGATGTGCTCGACGAAGCCCAGCGCCTGGTCAAATCCGGTGTCAAAGAGCTGTTGGTGATTTCCCAGGACACCAGCGCCTACGGCGTCGACGTGAAATACCGCACCGGTTTCTGGAACGGCGCGCCGGTGAAGACTCGCATGACCGAACTTTGCGAAGCCCTGAGCACCCTCGGTGTCTGGGTGCGTCTGCACTACGTTTACCCGTACCCGCACGTCGACGAGCTGATCCCGCTGATGGCCGCCGGGAAAATCCTGCCGTACCTGGACATCCCGTTCCAGCACGCCAGCCCGAAAGTCCTGAAAGCGATGAAACGCCCGGCTTTCGAAGACAAGACCCTGGCGCGGATCAAGAACTGGCGCGAGATCTGCCCGGACCTGATCATCCGTTCGACCTTCATCGTTGGCTTCCCCGGCGAAACCGAAGAAGACTTCCAGTACCTGCTGAACTGGCTGACCGAAGCGCAACTTGATCGCGTTGGCTGCTTCCAGTACTCGCCCGTCGAAGGCGCACCAGCCAACCTGCTGGACGCGGCCATCGTGCCGGACGACGTCAAACAAGACCGTTGGGACCGCTTCATGGCGCACCAACAGGCCATCAGCTCGGCGCGCCTGCAAATGCGCATCGGCCGTGAAATCGAAGTGCTGGTCGATGAAGTCGACGAGCAAGGCGCGGTCGGCCGTTGCTTCTTCGATGCCCCGGAAATCGACGGCAACGTGTTCATCGACAACGGCAGCAACTTGAAGCCGGGCGACAAAGTCTGGTGCAAAGTGACCGACGCCGACGAATACGACCTGTGGGCTGAACAGATCTAAACGCAAAAAATACAAAAAGCCCTGCTCTCTTGACGAGATGCGGGGCTTTTTTACGTCTATCGTTTTGTGAGAGAAAGAACTCGCGTCATCCACGCAAGAGAGGCCAGCGGGCATGCGCCAACACTCGATCATTCACACACCGAAACAGAGCGACTACGAAGAACTCACCCAAGTGTGGGAAGCCTCGGTGCGCGCCACCCATGACTTTCTGCCCGACAGCTACATCGACCTGCTGAAGAATCTGGTGCTGACCCGCTACCTCGACGCGGTGATGCTGATCTGTACCAAAGACTCGCGCCAGCGCATCACCGGGTTCGCCGGCGTGGCGGCGGGCAAGATCGAAATGCTCTTCATCGACCCGGCGCATCGCGGCAAAGGCCTGGGCAAACAATTGCTGCGCTACGCCCTGGAACACCTGAACGCCGATGAACTGGACGTCAACGAGCAAAACCCGCAGGCGTTGGGGTTTTACTTCAAACAGGGCTTTGAGGTGATCGGTCGCTCCGAGCACGACGGTATGGGCCAGCCCTATCCGTTGCTGCACATGCGTTTGCGCCAAAACCAGCAAAGTTCACAGCATGGCTGACACAACACGGAACAAATGTGTGTGGGCTTGCTCGCGAATGCGGTGTGTCATTCACCAGATAAATTGACTGATCTACCGCCTTCGCGAGCAAGCCCGCTCCCACAAAAAGCTGCGCAGCGTAAATGGAGCCGGGATTAACCGGCGCCAGGCAGGTACAATGCCCACCCCTTTTTTGTTACGGCCCTGTCATGACTGACCCGATTCGTCTCTCCAAACGCCTCATCGAACTCGTCGGCTGTTCCCGTCGGGAGGCTGAGCTGTTCATCGAGGGCGGCTGGGTCACCGTGGACGGCGAAGTCATCGACGAGCCGCAGTTCAAGGTCGACACCCAAAAAGTCGAGCTCGACCCAGAGGCCAAGGCCACTGCGCCGGAGCCGGTGACCATCCTGTTCAACGTCCCTGCGGGCATGGACGCGGAAACGGCCATGGCGACCATCAGCGCCGAGACCCTGAGCGAAGAACACCGCTTCGGCAAACGTCCGCTCAAGGGCCACTTCCTGCGCCTGACCGCCAGCACCGATCTGCAGGCCAATGCCAGCGGTCTGCTGGTGTTCACCCAGGACTGGAAGATCCTGCGCAAACTCACTGCAGACTCCGCCAAGATCGAGCAAGAGTATGTGGTCGAAGTTGAAGGCGACATGGTGGCTCACGGCCTCAACCGCCTGAATCACGGCCTGACTTACAAGGGCAAGGAACTGCCGCCGGTCAAAGCCAGCTGGCAGAACGAAAACCGCCTGCGTTTTGCGATGAAGAACCCACAACCGGGCGTCATCGCCCTGTTTTGCCAGGCCGTGGGCCTGAAGGTCGTCGCCATCCGCCGCATCCGCATCGGCGGTGTGTCCATCGGCAAAGTGCCGTTGGGGCAATGGCGCTACCTGTCCGGCAAAGAGAAGTTCTAAGACTTTTCACGCCGCCATACATTTCGGCGCCGCTGTTTATGCGGCGCCCACTGCTGAATATCAGGATTGCACACCATGATTCATAACGACGTACTGCGCAGCGTGCGCTACATGCTCGACATCAGCGACAAGAAAGTCATCGAGATCATCAAGCTCGGCGGCATGGACGTGTCCATGGAAGACCTGCTGACGTACCTCGACAAGAAAGAGGAAGACGAGGAAGGCTTCGTACGCTGCCCAGACGAAGTCATGGCGCATTTCCTCGATGGCCTGGTGATCTTCAAGCGCGGCAAGGACGAAAGCCGTCCGCCGCAGCCGATCGAAGTGCCGGTGACCAACAACATCATCCTGAAGAAGCTGCGTGTGGCCTTCGAACTGAAGGAAGACGACATGCACGCGATCCTCAAGGCTGCAGAGTTCCCGGTGTCCAAGCCTGAGCTGAGCGCGCTGTTCCGCAAGTTCGGCCACACCAACTACCGCACCTGCGGCGACCAGCTGCTGCGCAATTTCCTCAAGGGCCTGACCCTGCGCGTTCGCCCGCAGTAAATCGCCCACGAACCTGTAGGAGCACAGCTTGCTGGCGAAGGCGATCTTGAAAACGCCTTCGCCAGCAAGCGGTGCTCCTACAGGGACGGTGGCAATTCAAGGCTGTATAGACCCTCATTCCTCGCAAAAATAGTGGCTCCGCTTCTGGCGGCTGACGACTAGGGTGTATTGACCCTCAGCTCTCAGGATTCGCCATGCATCCCTACTTTTCCCTGCAAGGCCGCACCGCTCTGGTGACCGGCGGCACCCGCGGTATCGGCAAAATGATCGCCAAGGCTTATGTCGAGGCTGGCGCCACTGTGTACGTGTGCGCCCGCGATGCCGACGCCTGCCAGCAAACTGCCTTTGAGCTGAGTGCCTTCGGGGTTTGTCACGCGGTAGCTGCCAACCTGGCCCATGAAGAAGGCGTCCAGCAATTGGCTGCGCACCTGAGTGAGCAGATCGGTCAGCTGGATATTCTGGTGAACAACGCTGGCACCACGTGGGGCGCGCCGCTGGAGAGTTACCCGGTCAGGGGCTGGGAAAAGGTCATGCAGCTCAACGTGACCTCGGTGTTCAACTGCATTCAGCAATTTCTGCCGCTGCTGCGCAAGGCCGGGTCCGAAGCGAATCCGGCGCGAATCATCAACATTGGTTCGGTGGCCGGGATTTCGTCCTTTGGCGAACAGGCGTATGCCTACGGCCCGAGTAAAGCCGCCCTACATCAACTGTCGCGGATTCTGGCGCGGGAGCTGGTGAGCCAGCACATCAACGTCAACGTGATTGCGCCGGGGCGGTTCCCGAGCAAGATGACTCAGCATATTGGGAATGATGAGCAGGCGTTGGCGGAAGATATGGCGCTGATTCCAATGCAGCGTTGGGGGCGGGAGGAAGAGATGGCGGCGTTGGCGATCAGTCTGGCGAGTACGGCCGGGGCGTATATGACTGGGAATATTATTCCTTTGGATGGCGGGTTTAGTCTCTAAGATTGGCGGTGCGGCTATCGCGGGCAAGCCACGCTCCCACAGGGTTCTTGAGCGAACACAGATTTTGTATACGACATAAGACCTGTGGGAGCGTGGCTTGCCCGCGATGACGGACTGATAGGCAACACCGATCTCGAGGCCGCTCGGGTTATCATGCCGCCCTAATCCCCCGCCTCGACCCCAAACCATGACCTATAGCGTTTCCCCCATCGGCTTCGTGCGCTCCTGTTTCAAGGAGAAGTTCGCCATTCCGCGCCAGCCGCAACTGGCGCCGGCCGCTAGAGGCGTGCTGGAGCTAGTGGCGCCGTTCGATCAGGGTGATGCGGTGCAAGGACTTGAGCAGGTCAGCCATGTCTGGCTGCTGTTCCTGTTCCATCAGGCCCTGGAAGAAAAGCCACGCCTGAAAGTCCGCCCTCCGCGTCTGGGTGGTAACAAATCCATGGGCGTATTTGCCACTCGAGCGACGCACCGGCCCAATGGCATTGGTCAATCGGTGGTCAAACTGGATAAAGTCGAAGCCAATCGGCTGTGGATCTCCGGCATCGACTTGCTGGACGGTACGCCGGTGCTCGACATCAAACCCTACGTGCCTTACGCCGACATCATCGACACAGCCTCCAACAGCATCGCCAGCGCCCCGCCATCGCTGATTCCCGTGCAGTGGACAGACTCAGCACTGCAACAGGCTCACGGCCACGCTCAGCGGCTTGATGAGCCCTTGGTCGAGCTGATCGAGCAATGCCTGGCACAAGACCCACGCCCGGCGTACCAGATTCCTGCACCGGAAAGGGAATACGGCGCGCAGTTCTGGGATGTGGATGTGCGCTGGCATTACCCCACGCCTGACCTGATCCGCGTCCTCGAGGTCATTCCCGCAAACGTCTGAACGCCAGAAACGAAAAAGCCCGCGCTACCTCTGAAGGCAACGCGGGCTTTTTTATGGTCACCACCAAACCAATGTGGGAGCGAGCCTGCTCGCGATGGCGGCGTAACATTCAACGATGACGTTGACTGACAGTCCGTTATCGCGAGCAGGCTCGCTCCCACAGGTAGAGCAGTGCAGCGGTTTCTTACTTCTCGACGAACGCACGCTCGATCAGGTAATCACCCGGCTCGCGCATCCGCGGCGAAACTTTCAGGCCGAAGCTGTTCAACACTTCGCTGGTCTCGTCGAGCATGCTCGGGCTGCCGCACAGCATGGCGCGGTCGTCCTGCGGGTTGATCGGTGGCAGACCGATGTCGCTGAACAGCTTGCCGCTGCGCATCAGGTCGGTCAGGCGGCCTTCGTTCTCGAATGGCTCGCGGGTCACGGTCGGGTAGTAGATCAGCTTGTCACGCAGCGCCTCGCCGAAGAACTCGTTCTGCGGCAAGTGCTCGGTGATGAACTCGCGGTAAGCGACTTCATTGACGTAACGCACGCCGTGGCACAGGATCACTTTTTCGAAACGCTCGTAGGTTTCCGGGTCCTGGATGACGCTCATGAACGGCGCCAGACCGGTACCGGTGCTGAGCAGGTACAAATGTTTGCCAGGCTTCAAGTCATCCAGCACCAGAGTGCCGGTAGGCTTTTTGCTGATGATGATCTCGTCGCCTTCCTTCAGATGCTGCAACTGGGAAGTCAGCGGGCCATCAGGCACCTTGATGCTGAAGAACTCGAGATGCTCTTCCCAGTTCGGGCTGGCAATCGAGTAAGCGCGCATAAGCGGGCGGCCGTTGGGCTGTTGCAGGCCGATCATCACGAACTGACCGTTCTCGAAGCGCAGGCCCGGATCGCGGGTGCACTTGAAGCTGAACAGAGTGTCGTTCCAGTGGTGAACACTGAGGACACGCTCGTGGTTCATGTTGCTCATGTACGTGGGACTCCTGGAGATTTGCCTGCGCCGATGATGTGCGCAATTGCAGCGCATTCTAATGGCAGCGACAATATCTGTTAACTGGATTATTAAGATAAGGGTTATCGGTTATATCGATATGCGATTTACTCTCCGTCAACTTCAAGTATTCGTCGCCGTCGCCCAGCAGGAAAGCGTATCCCGTGCTGCCCTGACGCTCAACCTCTCGCAATCGGCGGCGAGCACCTCAATCACCGAGCTAGAGCGTCAGTGCAGCTGTCAGCTGTTCGATCGCGCCGGCAAACGGCTGAGCCTCAACGCCCTCGGCAAACAACTGCTGCCGCAGGCGGTGGCCCTGCTCGATCAGGCCAAAGAGATCGAAGACTTGCTCAACGGCAAGTCCGGTTTCGGCTCGCTGGCGGTCGGCGCGACGCTGACCATCGGCAATTACCTCGCCACCCTGCTGATCGGCAGCTTCATGCAGCGCCATCCGGAAAGCCAAGTGAAGCTGCATGTGCAGAACACCGCCAACATCGTGCAACAGGTCGCGCACTATGAAATTGATCTGGGTCTAATCGAAGGCGACTGCAGCCATCCGGACATCGAAGTGCAGAGTTGGGTCGAAGATGAGCTGGTGGTGTTCTGCGCGCCTCAGCATCCGCTGGCCAAACGTGGCATTGCGACCATGGAGGAGCTGAGTCATGAGGCGTGGATTCTCCGCGAGCAAGGCTCGGGCACCCGGCTGACGTTCGACCAGGCCATGCGACACCATCGCAGCGCGCTGAACATTCGCCTGGAGCTGGAACACACCGAAGCGATCAAGCGCGCGGTGGAATCAGGTTTGGGGATTGGCTGCATTTCGCGTCTGGCGCTGCGCGATGCCTTTCGCCGCGGCAGCCTGGTGCCGGTGGAAACACCGGATCTGGACTTGGCGCGGCAGTTCTATTTCATCTGGCACAAGCAGAAATATCAGACATCGGCGATGCGCGAATTCCTCGAACTGTGCCGCGCGTTCACCGCCGGGGTTCAGCGCAGCGACGAGATCGTCCTGCCCACCATCGCTTAAAGCAGGATCACCGCCCACACCAGCGCAATCATGCTCAACGCAACCAATTGAGCAGCGCTGCCCATGTCCTTGGCGTTCTTGGACAGCGGATGCAACTCAAGGGAAATGCGGTCGATGGCCGCTTCCACCGCCGAATTGAGCAACTCGACGATCAAGGCCAACAGGCAGACCGCAATCAGCAGCGCCTGCTCGACGCGGCTGACGTTCAGGAAGAACGACAGCGGTATCAGGATGACGTTAAGCAGCACCAGTTGCCGGAAAGCCGCTTCACCGGTGAAAGCCGCGCGCAGGCCGTCCAGTGAGTAGCCGGAGGCGTTGAGGATGCGTTTGAGGCCGGTCTGGCCTTTGAAAGGTGACATAAAGTGGGCAACTGACAAAAAAGGAGTGGGAAAGCTAGATCAAGCAAAGTCAAAAAAGCGTGAACATGTAGCACTTAGTTGCTCGAAATTGACTCAAGTTGTTGCAAGAGCAGCGCTGCCTGAGTCCGGGTCCGCACATTCAGCTTGCGGAAAATGGCCGTGACGTGGGCCTTGATCGTCGCTTCGGAAACGCTCAACTCGTAAGCAATCTGCTTGTTCAGCAAACCTTCACAGACCATGGTCAACACCCGGAATTGCTGAGGTGTCAGGCTGGCAAGGCCTTCGCTGGCAGCCTTGGCTTCGGCGGAAACGCTGACCGCTTCGAAGGCCTGGGGCGGCCAGAAAACATCGCCATCCAGCACCGCGCGTACGGCTTTCTGAATGACGCTCAAATCACTGGACTTGGGAATGAAACCGCTGGCGCCGAACTCACGGGATTTCACCATGACCGACGCTTCTTCCTGAGCCGACACCATCACCACCGGAATCTGCGGGTACTGCCCACGCAACAGCACCAGCCCGGAAAAACCGTAAGCCCCCGGCATGTTCAGGTCCAGCAATACCAGATCCCAGTCGGCCTTTTCGTCCAGGCGGGTTTCCAGTTCGGCAATGCTCGCCACTTCCACCAGACGGACATCCGGGCCCAGGCCCAGGGTCAACGCTTGATGCAGGGCGCTACGAAAAAGAGGGTGGTCATCGGCAATCAGGATTTCGTATGTGGCCATTTTTCAAATGATCCTGTTTTTTTATGGGACGCCTGATGCATTTCAGGCCTCGCCAAAACAACTCGAGGTGCAGCCACGCAGCAGCACCAACAGGGCACGTTCAACGCCAATTACGTAAAAAAAGCAGCGTTTCAAACCTTGGCCGCGCCCTAATCGGCGCCAAGCATGCCCAGCGAAGCCGGGGTGGTCAAGTTGCATGGCCCTGCCAGCAAGCCTGGTTCTTTTGCAGTATGGGCGACTCTCAGCAAACGACGGGAGCCGCGTGCTGAACAAAGGGCATCAGCTCGGCATGGGCCGGTGTTGCAACATTCATATCCAGCTGATGTTTAGCGTCCAGGTAATGCTGGCTGAACACATCAAAATAAGCGTCCAGTGCCGATGCAGCGTCTGTATCACCGGCCAGATCGAGGCACAACGCCGCCACTTCGGCCGTGCACAGGTGCTCGCTACGGGTGGACCTGCGCAATCGGTACCGTGAGAGCTTCTCAGGAAGCAGGCTCAGAATCGGGAACGCATCAAAATAGGGGCTTTTACGGAAAATCTTCCGGGCTTCGGTCCAAGTGGCGTCCAGTAGAATAAACAGTGGGCGCTTGGTGCTATCGACCTCGACGCTGTGGGTAACTCGCTCGGGCTCGACGTATTCGCCCGGAAACACCAGATAGGGTTGCCATTGTGGGTCGGCCAACAGTGCAAGCAGTTGTTCATCGACTTCCGTGCGCGACCAAATGAATGCATGGTTGTCGCGCACCACATCGGCAATCAGCCAACCGGTGTTGCTTGGTTTAAACACTTCTTTATTGGTCATGATCAGGCACACGCCGCTACGGGTGTCGACCTGCGGGCGCCAAGCGCATAAACAGTGGCTCTCTATCACGCGGCAGGCACGGCAACGGGTTGCCCGCCAGCCACGGGCCTGAATCGGCTTGATTCCCGCCTCTTCGCGTTCATCGCGCAAGCGGGCTACGGCGTTGGGAGCATGGTTCATCGTGGGCAACACCGGCAGACAGGAAAACTCGACACAAACGGCACTCGGCAAGGCAATAAAGGCCAGCAGTTTATCAGAGCTGCCGGCGCAAGCCTGTACCGTCCAGGCCGCCTCCCCTATAATTCGCCGCCACTGAACGCACAGTCACGTGACGGGTCGAACCACCAGTCACTGAACCAGGAGAGTTTCATGCTGCGCCTTATCGTTCCCACCGCTGCCGTTTTGCTGGCGTCGTCCTTTAGTGCTCAGGCTGCGTCCTTGAGTGAGCAGAACCTCAACAGAGAGCTGCGAAACGTCGCCGTACAAAGCAGTGTCGGCACGCCACGGGCGATCAACGAAGACATTCTTGATCAGGGTTATACCGTCGAAGGCAAACAGCTGATCAACCATCTGAGTGTTCAAAGCAGCCACGCCGACAAGATGCGCGCCGATCCGAAAGCCGTGTACTTCCAGCTTGGCGCCTCCGTCTGCAGAAACGAGGGGTTCCGCAAGCTGATGGCCAAGGGTGCGATCATGCGTTACGACTTTACCGAAGTGAAAACCAATCGCCCGGTCGGCTCCGCAAGCTTCCAGGAATCGGATTGCCCGAAAGCCACACCGGCCAAGAAAAAGTAATCAACGGGAATTGGCGCGCCGCTGTTCATCCTCGGCGCGCAGTTCTGCCAACAGCGCCTGCAAGTAGCGCGAACGTCGCTCTCCGCCCTCCAGACGTCGGCAGCACTCCTCTTCGAGACTCAAATGATTGGCCTCGGCTGATAACTTCAGCAATCGATACAGTTGCGCATCGATTTCCAGAGTCACTCTGGTCATGGTTTCCCGCCTCCCTGCACGCATTGATCGCCTTTGATCACGCGATAAATCCCTGGAATTGCTTGAACGTTGCGTCTGCCGTTGACGCAAAGTTGTCGTGTCACGCCTGTAACTTAGTAAATCAGAGCGCAGGACAGATGGCTTGCGTTCAGACGAGCGGTGAAAGCACCTTGCAAATCGTCAATAAGCGGTTGCCAGGAAAGACTTTGCGGCGCAATGATCAAGCAGCAAAAATCGTTGCGAGGGTCTAAATTCAAAGTGTTCACGTTGATTTTTTTCAGGGCAGAAAAGGGGCTGCCCATTGCGTGCCTTATTGTGCGAACGTTTCTTTCATTCAAGGGATAAGCAGAGCCCGTATGGATGGCTCGATTGCAAACGAGTCAAGTGGAGCGCCCAGGCAAGGGCTTGGGCAGACAGCGACACAAGGGGTGTCGCGGCGCCGACGATTGTTTTGTCGGGCCAAGGGTTCTGTGCAGAAGGAGAAGTTGAATGCCTTACCAACCGAATGACCTCCTGAGCCGTCATTTTCAAGAAAGCGGCCACGACCTCACCAGCAAGGTCGAAGAACAACTCAACCTGGTTTCACCCAACAGCCCCAACATCCCGATTTACCGCGACATGATCCTGACTGTGCTACGCATGGCCCAGGAAGATCACAACCGCTGGAATGCCAAGATCACCCTGCAAGCCTTGCGCGAACTCGAGCATGCCTTCCGTGTGATGGAGCAGTTCAAGGGACGACGCAAAGTCACTGTTTTCGGCTCGGCCCGCACGCCGATAGAACATCCACTGTATGGTTTGGCCCGAGAGCTTGGCGCCGCTCTGGCGCGCTCGGACATGATGGTCATCACCGGTGCCGGCGGCGGCATCATGGCGGCGGCCCACGAAGGCGCCGGCCTGGAACACAGCCTGGGATTCAATATCACCCTGCCCTTCGAGCAACATGCCAATCCCACGGTCAATGGCACCGGGAATCTACTGCCCTTCCACTTTTTCTTTACCCGCAAGCTGTTCTTCGTCAAGGAGGCCGATGCGCTGGTCCTGTGCCCAGGCGGTTTCGGTACGCTGGATGAAGCACTGGAAGTGCTGACCCTGATCCAGACCGGCAAAAGCCCATTGGTGCCCGTGGTGCTACTGGATGCGCCGGGCGGCAAGTTCTGGCAAGGCGCGCTGGACTTCATTCACCATCAACTGGAGGAAAATCGCTACATCCTGCCAACCGACATGAAGCTGTTGAGCCTGGTCTACAGCGCCGAAGAGGCAGTGGAGCAGATCAATCAGTTCTACAGCAACTTCCACTCCAGCCGCTGGCTCAAGCATCAGTTCGTGATTCGCATGAACCACAAACTCAGCGACCGGGCGCTTGAACACATGCAGGAGGCATTCGCCGACCTGTGCCTGAGCGATCATTTCCATCAGCACGCCTACAGCGGTGAGGAGCACGACGAAGCACAGTTCAGCCATCTGGCGCGACTTTCCTTCACCTTCAACGCCCGTGATCATGGTCGTCTGCGGGAGTTGGTGGATTACATCAACCTGCCGGAGAACTGGGCCCAGTCCAAACCCCAGGCACAACAACGCACACGGGAACCGTCCAAGGTAACGTGAGGCAAAAAAAACGGCCCGCTATCGAAATAGCGAGCCGTTCATTCAATCGTCCATCCCTCGGCCGCTGAACAAGCGGCTGATCATTTCCATGGAATACCCCCGATAACTCAGGAACCTGCCCTGTTTGGCACGTTCCCGGGCGTCTATCGGTAGGTGCCCAGCAAATTTGCGCCGCCAGGTGTCTTCCAATTGTTCCTGCCAGTTGATACCGCTCTCGCGCAAAGCGAGTTCGATGTCGGTACGTTGCAGGCCGCGCTGGCTCAACTCTTCGCGAATTCGCAAAGGGCCATAACCGGAACGGGCACGGTAAGAAACAAAGCTTTCGAGGTAACGGGACTCGGACAACAGGCCCTCTTCCGTCAAGCGGTCGAGTGCTGTGTCGATCATTTCAGGGAGGGCGCCGCGCTGACGCAGTTTACGCGTCAGCTCGACTCGACCGTGCTCGCGTCGCGCGAGCAGGTCCATTGCGGTTCGCCGCACCGCGACGAGTGTATCGAGTACGGCGGTCATCGGATCAATCAGATATCAGCGTCAGCCAGGTCATCAGCCGTCTCTTTGACTGGCGATGCTTTGACGTCCGGCGCTGGAGTCAACAGCTTGTCGCGCAGTTGCTTCTCAAGTTTCGCGGCGATCTCCGGATTGTCCGCCAGGAACTTGGCCGAGTTGGCCTTGCCCTGGCCGATCTTGGTGCCTTCGTAGGCATACCATGCACCGGATTTCTCGACAAAACCGTGCAGAACACCCAGGTCGATCATCTCACCGTTGAGGTAGATGCCCTTGCCGTAAAGAATCTGGAACTCGGCCTGACGGAACGGCGAAGCTACTTTGTTCTTCACGACTTTGACGCGGGTTTCGCTACCGACGACTTCATCACCTTCTTTCACCGCACCAGTACGGCGGATGTCCAGACGAACCGATGCGTAGAACTTCAGCGCGTTACCACCGGTGGTGGTTTCCGGGCTGCCGAACATTACGCCGATTTTCATACGGATCTGGTTGATGAAGATCACCAGGCAGTTGGCGTTCTTGATGTTACCGGTGATTTTACGCAGCGCCTGGGACATCAGACGGGCTTGCAGGCCCACGTGCATGTCACCCATTTCGCCTTCGATTTCAGCCTTTGGCACCAGAGCCGCCACGGAGTCGACGATGATCACGTCAACCGCGTTGGAACGCACCAGCATGTCGGTGATTTCCAGGGCCTGCTCGCCGGTGTCCGGCTGGGAAACCAGCAGGTCGTCGACGTTGACGCCCAGTTTGCCGGCGTACTCAGGGTCGAGGGCGTGTTCGGCGTCGACGAATGCGCAGGTCGCGCCGGCTTTTTGAGCCTGGGCGATCACCGACAGTGTCAGGGTGGTTTTACCGGAGGATTCAGGACCGTAGATCTCAACGATACGGCCTTTTGGCAGACCGCCAATGCCGAGCGCGATGTCCAGACCCAGAGAGCCAGTGGAAATAGCCGGGATCGCCTGACGGTCCTGATCGCCCATACGCATTACGGCACCCTTGCCGAATTGACGTTCGATCTGACCCAGGGCCGCAGCCAAGGCTTTCTTCTTGTTGTCGTCCATTAAAGTCCTCACGTAATCAATAAGGCCTGACGGCCAACACCTGTATAAGTAGCCAGTATTATTCCACAGCGTTTCAGGATCGCCTACCCCTGATTTGAGATTTCTCCAGCGGCATGCCGCAGCAGCCCCTCTAGCGCGGCCTTCACCGTTTGTCGGCGGACCTCGTCACGGTTACCGGCAAAGTACTGCACCTCGCTGAACACCTGATCACCGACGCCCCAGGCCAGCCACACCGTGCCCACAGGCTTGCTCGGCGAACCGCCATCCGGCCCTGCCACACCGCTGACCGCCACGGCAAAACGCGCCCGGCTTTTTTCCTGCGCGCCGCGGACCATGGCCTCGACCACCTCGCGACTGACCGCCCCGACGGTTGGAAACAACTCGGCCGGGACGTCCAATTGCTGGGTTTTCTGGCGGTTGGAGTAGGTGACATAACCGGCCTCGAACCACGCTGAACTCCCCGGAATGCGGGTGATCGCCTCGGCAATCCCGCCACCGGTACAGGATTCGGCGGTGGTGACGTGGGCATTAAGAACCTGCAAGCGTCTGCCAAGTTCAGCGGCCAGCTGAGTGATATCTTTCACGGCTCTCTCCTGATCGAGCGGAATGAGGCCTACCGTACACGAGCCGATCACGCTTGCAAGGTTCAGGATCGATCAAAATGTTAGCGAGCGAGGGCTCTGACATAGGCCTGACACGCCTGCAGGGCAATCAGTCCGCTATCGCCTGCATCGGTGATGGCGATAATTCGTTGAGCATGCGCCGGGTCAAGTCGGGCTCGCGGGGCGCCATGATCCATCCCGCCGGTGCCGGAGGCGGCTGGCACTGCACCGGTTGAGGTAGCATCGTTGGCATCAAGGAGGACTGACAAGCGCACATCAGCAGTGGCAAGACGATCGCGCAGGCGACCTTGATCACGTTCGGCATCGCTAAGCGCTCGATAATGGGTTTGTTCACTGGCCGAGAGCCGTTGTTCCAGGGCCAGGCGTTTATTCTGTTCGGCCTGTTGCTCGACGGCCGCCGTTAGTGTCTGTTGATTAAGTGCCTGGGCGTGCAGCCTGGCCTGCTCCGCCAGTTGCCGGCCGTAGCGCCAATCCTGAAACTGCCAGGCCAATGCCGCCGAACAACCGGCCAGCACCAGCAGACCAATCAGTCGCCAGCCAATCAGACCGAAGGCTGGCATAGCACCGCCCTCGCCCGCGCCCAGAGTTCCAGTCGATCCTGCAAACCGTTCAACCCGCCGTTGATACGGCGAGTGATGCTGTTGAACTGGCCGCGGTCGGCCAATTCATTCAATCCGTTCTGCTCCCAGAACCATGCTGCCGATTCGGCGGCCCATTGGGGTTGTTCCAGCAGTTCAGGCAGGGTCAGCAGACGCTCATCGCCGAACAAGCCGAGGCTGCATTGACGGTAGTTGTTAAGGCCGGTGATCTGGATCAGGCCACGGCCACGGTATTTTTGACCGTCGCCGTCGGGTTCTGGAGTGTTGCCCAAACGGGTGGCCAGGTTGCCGGTGTCGTATTTGTTCAGATATTGAGTGCTGCCCAGTTCACGTACGTACTGCAACTGCCCTGATTCGTGACCGACTTGTGCGAGGAAGGCGGCGATGCGTTTGGGGGTGTTGATGTTGCGGTGAGACATGGCGGTGTTCAGGGCGGAAATGAAAACGCCCGCTTGGTGGCGGGCGCTGGGGAGTATCTGCAATAACTTCTGTTGGGTGAGGGGCATCACTCATACTCCGCTGAGTGTTTGTACCAACCAATCCGGGGCCAATGGTTTACTGGCCTCTTTTGGAAAACCAGAGGTCATGGGCCAATCACGCAACTCCTGCCGATAATCCAGCAGATCATGGAAATCATCAGTGGTCAAAGTAAGCGGCACACTAGCGGCCTCCTCATCCCGATCCCGATCAACCAGCCATTGAGTGGCCACAAGTTGTTCGTCACGCCATCTACGCGCCGATGCTATCAGTTCAAACTCGGTCGCCGGAGCGGAATCGATCAGAATCGGCAAACCATCGGCATCGTGACTGCGATCTTTGCCAGGCTTCGGGTCACCAATAACTGCCAGAAAGCGCTCTTGAGTAATAGGCACCGCATCGTTTGGCATCTTCGTATGCAATCCAGCCAAATAAATACAACCCGTGGATTGGCTATAAAAACGTTTCATTATTCCCCCTTAACGCCCTATAGCGATGGCACCGAAACCGCATGGCAGTATCGATGAGTACAAAGTGAACCCCGTCAGAGTCTTAGGTCCCAACGATACACTTGCCGGAGCAGAACCATTCAGGGTAGTAGGAAACACTCCAAAACAGGCATTTGGAAATGCAAGCGTAAAACTTGAATAGGCGCCTTGAATGCCGAGCGTTGAAGTCCCGATCCATTGAATGATCAGACCTCCAAGCCACGATGGAAAAACAATATATCCGTTAGTCGTGAGGCTGATAGCAAAACCGAAGCGCAAGTTTTTTGGCGTTACTATCGTTGCTTCATTCACTCCCTCATTGGTTTGGGCCAGACTTGCTGTTTTCGCCACACCCGCAATGGTCTCGGTTGCCTGCTTAACATTTTTAGCGATTGCTTGAAAGACTCTTAAGGAAGTCATCCGTTTTGCATTATCGATGCCTGTCTCTGCTTCCTGTTGGGACGCGACAGGGATAATGCTGTCTGCCACTTTAATGGCGATCGCCGCGCTCAGTTGAGTGTTGTCCTGTTCATCTGGCACCAGCCCGGCAGATTGAATGACACTAATCATTTCTTCACTGACTGCATTGCCCCACTGAGCGGGAATCAATGACCCGGCCGATCCGGTTATGGGGTTCTCATTCACAAACTTCCCATTCACCAAACCCGCGCTGGGAACACTCTTTGGATAATCCATCTTTCGATCCTTAAATTAACATTTTCTGACAAAACACATGCCAGACAGTCTGGCGACATTCGGTCGGGCAGTTATTGTTGGAAAGCTGTCAGCGGTAAGCGCGTCAGCCCGCGGCATAGATGAGATACAGAATTTCTTGCGTCATCCCCTTTGCCCCAGACTGCCGGAAACTGCTATCCCCATAACTAATAAAACGTTGACTATTTCTTGATCGAGCCAGGAGCGAGAGGCCAAACGATCTCCGTTGGAAAACTCGTTTGTTGCTCAATCCGGTTCAGCTCGACGCTGTAGAGTTTCCACTCAATCAGGGCCAACTGTTCATCGTGAGAGGCATCACCGATATCCTCGGCATATTGAAGTGGCGCTATACGCAAAACGGCCTCACGAAGAAGCGTGTCGCGCTTGGCCAGGACCTGAACTTTGATGTCGAACAGGCGAGCCACCTCGTCAAGTTTCCAGCCATTGTCATTCCAGACGTAGTAGTTGCCCGGCCACGGTTCGACTGTAAAAACTTCCGGTAACTCTCCGAGTTCACTCCAGACTTGCTGGGCCCCGCCATCCTTGCGATAAACCAAACCGCGACGATTAATCACTTCCCGGGGAACATTGTTCACCAGCGCCCAGATATGGCCGCTTTCCGCAGGCGGGAGCTCAAATGAAAGCTCAACGGCATTACTAGGTAGTTGAATACCGATACCCGGAGTGACCGGAAACTCTACAGCCCCCGACAAGACGCCAGAGTTATCAAATAGATAATAAAACATGGACACCTCAGATAAGTTTTATACGACCGGGATAAGCGATGTTGCGAGGGCGCGTGACGCCACCATGGTTAGTCAACTCCGAATCAGGTAGTTGCGTAACAGGTGGAGGTGGTGTGATGTATTTGACGGTGGCCCCCACGTAATCCGTATAAGCCGCCCCATCAAGACCCAGCTGAGTCTTTTGACTATTGATGTGCGACGCAAACAGAATGTTGTCAGCTATACCGTTATCGCCCTGTACCAATGAGCCTTTTTGCCATGAACCTGGAGCTCGACCCGGATCGACATCGCGCCCCTCAGCCAGTAAACGAAGAAACTCTCCACGGGCCTCCGGCGTTCGAAAGGTTGTCGAACCATCTCCGGGCGTCCACGAGCCCCCACGGTCACTTTCAGAACGCAACATGCCCGACTGTTGTGCATGATCCCAAAGCCACGGCCATTCGGCGCGATTGAGCAGAGATCCATTGAGCGCACCATAACCACCAGGCACAACCACCGTAGTCGTCTCAAAAACAGCCCGTCCAAGCGTAGTACCGTCAAACCGTCCAACTGGCCACCAACTACCCGCTGGATCACTGCGCAGGTGCCACCAATCGCCTGCCCCCATCAACACCAGAAACGGATAGCCGCCTGCATTCAGATGGGTGTGAAACTTGATAGAGTCCGTTCCCGCACACTGAATAACCAAACGATTGCCGCTGTTATCAACACGTCTAACGATGACGTCGCGCACGCCCAACGCGATATTGGCTGGCGGCAGACTGATGGTGGCGGCACCGGAACTGGCATCAATCAACACAAGACCAAGTTCTTCGGCGGTCAGAGCTTTTGATGCGACTAGCCGCGTGATTACCGAGCGCATCGGATTAGTCTTGCCAATAATCGCCAGGATAGCCTTTAGCAGTTGATTATTGTCCGCTTCGGAGGGGGCCAGTCCGCCCTCGGTAATCACGCCCAGGACTTCTTGTGTGACGCTGTTTCCCCATACTGCCGGAATCAACGAGCCCGGCGTTCCGGCGACGGGGTTTTCATCGACGAACCGGCCATTGACCAGTCCGACGCTGGGGACACTTTTTGGATAATCCATACGTCTTTCGTTCCTCTGAAATAACAAATGAACCGTGTCGACGCGGTTGTCGGTGCAATCGCGCCTACGGTTTTTTTCAAGAAAAAAAGCCCACGAATACGTGGGCCTGAACAGGGGAAATGAATGGCTCTCGCCTAGTCAGCCAGGTCACTGACGAGTTCACGAATAGCCACCAAGCCTTCATCGCCCGCGCTGCGGGCCAAATCCATCTTGCCCTTGGCCGCGTGCCCGCGAATTTGCGTTTTGGCCTTGAGGCGCAATGTGCGCAGGGTCAGTAAGTTGTCGCTCAGCTGTGCGGCTTTGCTCAGAATCTGCTCGGCGGCCTGTTTGGCTGTACGGCCTTTAACGACCCATGCGGACACGGCCAGCGGTACGTCTTTTTTCGGGTAACCCGCATCCTGAAAGGCCTGGGCATCAGCAGCGGCCTGGGCGTATTCCATGGCTTTGAGTGGATCACCAGCCAGAGCAATACGTGCTTTGTCTGCTGCCGCATCGACTTTGGCGCACAGGCGTTCGGTTTCCTGTTGTTCCAGCAGGGCGACTTTCGCGGCGTCCAATATCCATTTTTCACCGTCCCAATCATGGGCGGCAGAAGGCTGTGCGGAACGTAGCCCGTCCTCGAACTGATGCAGCTCTTGAATAACGTTCATCGAATCAACTCCCAGGAAAGACTGACATTGACTGCCGCCGCGAAGTTGACCGCGATTCCTGTGGCGTAATCAGACACGGGGTGGTTCTTGATCCCCATACTGAACAGCAATTCATCGCTGACGGCGCTGGTCGAACCGAGCATGTGTTCGGTCTGGTAGGACTGCCACAACGAGCGCAATTGCGAATGGTCGAAACTGGCGGTCAGGGTCGTGACCGTGGCGTCGTTGACAAAGTTATTGGTAAAGATCACGCACGGCATCGGGTTAGCCCAACCACCATCGTGATTGGAGCTGGTGGTCAGCGCCGGTGAGAGAAAGCAGTAGTTGCCGCCAACCCAACCTGTCGGCGCAAATGACACCCCAGTGATCTCCGTCGCCGAAGGCGTCGGGTTCCCCACTACCAGACGTGCCGCCCGGGCATGAGGATCCAGAGGCAGGTAAACCACACCGCTGCCGTTGACGGTTTGCGTCCACGCCAACCGGTTACGGTTGTAGAGCGGCCTGACGATCGGTACGGAACCCGGCGCAGCCGTCATCACCCAGGCAATGCAGATATCCAGCGGCGTGGACTGAAAACCGCCCCCCGCCCCGCCATTGACAGTGCCCTTTAAACCTTCGGGCGTAGCGTCATAGATTGTTCCGCGCTGCATGTAGAACGTCAGCACACCACCGATCACCTGCGCCCGCAGAAAGTAGCTGGAGGTCGACAACAAATCACTGCTCCACGCTTGGGTGGTAAACGTCCGCGCCCTGCCCAACTGCCCCGCGACGACTTCCTGGCCAATGCTGACCAATACCCCCGCCGGAATCGACACCCGGCCACCGCTGGTCGAAACTGCCGTCGGGGTCACCGCCAAACGCCCATCCGCCGTCGCCACCGTGGCCGGTGGCAACGAGCCGATCGGCAATGCCGAATCCAGATTCCAACCCTTGGCGGACACGCTCTGAATGGCTTGCAGCAACTGATCGTACTTCGTCTCGTCCGGAGTCAGATCCCCAGCCTTGATGACGTTCACGATCTCCTGCGTCACCCCATTCCCCCAATCCGCCGGAATCAACGACCCCGGCGTCCCGGTCAGCGGGTTCTCATCCACAAACTTCCCATTCACCAACCCGGCGCTGGGCACACTTTTCGGAAAATCCATCCCTCTACTCCCTAGTCATAATTGATGTGTACCTTGGTATGCGCCGGTGCGCTGCGGTGGATCAGGCATTCCAGTGCCGAGCCCGGGTTCACGCCGAAGCGTTCGCCCCAGTAACTGGCGCCAAAACGTCGTCCCAGCAGCAATCGCCCACCGGTATTGAGCGTCCACATGAATTGCGCTTCCCAAGTGCCCCAGTGCGCCGCACCGAAACGCGAACGCCCCATGCGCGGGGCTTCCAGCTCGGTGATAGTGGCGTTTGGGTAACCCTGGCTTTTGGCGATTTCCAGGTAGTAGCCGACGGCCTGGCTGCCGACCGCGAGCAGGCGGCGACGTACCGCGAGGCGGCGGTCGTCGAACAAGGGGGCGGCGCCGAGGCATGGGTCGGGCAGGTTCATCACCCGCTCCCAGTCAGGCACAAGTTCGCTGACGCCGGCCGGGTCCATTTCGTTGAGCAGGTCGGCGGCGCGGGCGTCGAGGCGGGCCAGTTCCTGGGCGACGCCTTCGAGGACTTCTTCGAGTTCCGGCACCCGTTCAGGGTCCCAGGCCGGGCCGCTGGGCAGCAGGCTGCGCAGTTGGGCGTGGTATTGCGCGGCGGTTCTTATGCCCCCCATACGCAACCTCCGAAGGTCAGCAGCTCATTGCGCTCGGTTTCGACATCCGCGACAGGCGAGGTCAGTACGTGGTCGTTTTCGCCGCTGGTGCTGCTGATCGCTTCACGGATGTGACTGATCAACAACTTCTGGCCGAGGTCGGCCTCACGGTTATGCAGGTCTCGCAACTGCGCTTCGACGGCGGCGCGTATGGCGGTGGTGTCGGGGGTCAGCGTCAGGTGATAGACCACCGGCACCTGAACCGGCCGCTGCACATGCACCTCGGCGGTGACCGGGCGCAGAGGCTCGATGTAAGCCTGGACTTCGGCCAGTTGTTCGTCGTTCGGCACCGGTTGCGGGTCGTCGTCACGCATGATGAACAGGCTGACGGTACCCGGCCCCAACAAACCGCCACGGCACCAGACGCGGGTCACGCCGGGGCACTCCAGGGCCCAGGTTTCATAGTCCTGGGCCGAACCGCCGTGAGGGATGATGCGGTAGGAGCGGATCACCCGCGAACGCAGCGACTCCAGGCTTTCCCGCGCCACACCGCCGCTAAGCCCCGGCGCCAGCACGGTAAAGCTATTGCCGACGATACCCGCAATCGGTTGCACCGGAATCAGCGCCAGACCGGCCTCGGCATTGCCCAGGCTGCCGGCCTCGAGCGCGGCGATGGTGGTGCTGTTGAGGCCGTTGCTGGTGGTGCGCGCGGCGGTGACTTTGTAGGTGCGACCGTCGCTCGATTGCAGCAGGGTGTCGACATCCAGCACGGCACCGGCGCTGGCGCTGAAGCTGACGCTGCCGCTGGCCGCTTGTGCGGGTTTGCGCGGCTGGTTCAGACGCAGTGCGGCGATCCGTTCCAGGGTCGATTCATCGGCCTTGTCCGGGAGGATCTGCTCGGCGATCCAGTCCAGGTAGCCATACAGGCCATAGGCGGCGCCACCGAGGGTGCGGGCGAGCACTTGCGCATCGGACTGGCGCAGCGAATCGCTGGCCAGGTCGCTTTGGGTGCGCTTGATCAGCACCGGCAGCGAAGGGGTTTCAAACGGCATAGATCACCTGCCAACTGTTATCAGGGTTGATGTCCAGGCGCTCGCCGTCGGCCAGGGTCAGGACCGTGCGCAGGTTCAGGCGCTGGGCGTCGAGGCGTTCGCTGATGATGTCGATAGCGCTGCAATGGCCGTCGTCGATCAGCCATTGCAGGGCTTCGCGGGCATAAAATTCGGCGTCCATCTGGGTTTGTCGGGTCAGCTTGACCCGGCGCAGCAGCCACAGCCGCGAACCGATGCGGTCGTCGGCCACCGTAGGAAAGGTGTCACCCCACCAGCCGAAACGTTCTTCGTCGTCGAGGGCATCGTCATCGGCGGCGCGGCGCCAGGTAAACAGGCTGATCAGCACTGAACGGGTCAGCGCGGCATGCAGGTTTTGGCTGATAAACATCACTGCCCTCCTGCCGGTACGCCGGTCTGGCCATTGCCCGCTTGAACGCCGACATGCACGTGTTTGATCTGGCTGATGCCACCGGCAATCTGGTCGCCCTTGGAGACGATCTTGCCGGTCTGGGTCAGGGTCGGTGTGTCGATGTTCACGGCGCTGCTGGCGCGGATGTTCAGGGTGGCGGTTTCGATGTCGATGATCCGCCCGCGCTTGAAGTGAATTCTGTCGCCTTCGTCGGTGTAGATCGCCACTTCGCCAGCGGCCAGGGACTGGAGGCGATAGCGACGGTCGGCGACCACCAGCACGATGGCGTGGGAGCGATCACCGCCCAGAAAGGTGGCGATACCTTCGGCACCGGCCAGCGGATTGCTGGTGAAACCGTAGGGTTCGAAGTGCTCCATGTCGTCGTTCACTTCGCCAGCGGTGAGGCGCATTTGCAACGATTGAAGCTTGGTGGCCGAATTGGCGAGCACGACAGTGCCGCGCGCCAGGAGGCGTGTCAGTAGGCTCATGGGTTGTCCTCAAGAGTCGGCGAAACACAGACAAACCTGTGGGAGCGGGCTTGCCCGCGATGGCGGTATGTCAGGTAAAGGAGTGTTGCTGCGAACACCGCTTTCGCGGGCAAGCCCGCTCCCACAGGGTTCGGCGTTGTTCACAGCATTGGCATTCCAGATACCATTCAGGGTAAGTGTCGGGCTCAGGTTTTCTTCGGAGGCTCTGGATTGGCGTCAAAGGTATGCGGCGGTGCAACTTGCAAGGTGGTGACCGAACCTTGCGCCGACAGCGAGTAGGTCACCTTGGAGATCAGCATGTCGTCATCGAACCCCAGCACCGGATCCTTGACCCTGACCTGCGTGTTGTGACGCCACAAATCGCCGTTGGATTGCCGCCAGCCCTGCACCTGATAGGTGGTGGCTTTGGCCTTGCCCACGCGGGTGGCGCTTTCCCAATTGGCCCGTTGCAAGGCGAGATCGGGATTGATCTGCATGCCTTCGTTGATCACCGTGACCCGCCGACGCTTGTAGCTCAGGTCGGCGGACACCGATTCAACCTCGCTGACCGCTGCCCCGCTCTTCTTGTCCGTGCCCTTGTGCTGACCGATTACCCGGTATTCGGAGAACACCTGGCTGTAATCCATCGGCGCGTTGGCCGACAGAATATTTTTGCCCAACTCCAGCGCATCGCTGGCCCGGCCACCGCTGCCAGGCCGGGCCAGCACCAGCCGGCCCTGGGCATCATCGGTAGAAAACACCCGGAACAATGTCAGCAAGCGGTCGATGGATTGAAACACCGTTTCCCCCGGCACAATGGTGTGACTGCTGAGCCGGGCGGTCTCGGGAATTTCGCTGACCACAAAGACCTTGTAGGTGATCGCCAACGCTTCGACGATGCTCAACAGCGATTGCTCATGCCATTGATTCGGGCGATTGGTCGCGGCGCAATCCACCAGATCCTGGGTGCAGGAACTGCCTTCGATATTCAGGCTGATCTGCCGCCCGTCATAACTGATCGGGGCCTTGAACACATACCCGGTCAGCACCAGATCCTGGCCGATGCGCACTTCACAGGCGTCACCGGGCTGGATCCGTTTGTCCACGGTCTGCCCCGGCCATTGCCAGGTGATGTTGAGTTTAAAAGTGCGGAACTGGCGCTCCAGATCCGCCGTGATTTCCACGCTTTTCCAGCCACCGTATTCCAGGCCGCCGACGGTCAGGGTGACCCGGTTATCCATGTCGTTCATGGTTCACTTCCCGGAAACTTTCACATCATTCGGCGGCAGGAACAACGGATGGGCAACACCGTTGCGCTGAGTCACCTCCGTAACCCGCGTGGCATCGGCAAATTGCCGATAGGCCACAACGACGGCAGGCAAGCTCTCCTGAAAGGATTTACTGACCAGCCGCACGCCGGACGACGCCACGGCTTTTAGGTGCGCATTCAATTTCTGCTTCAGGTCATTGATGGCTTGATAGTGCGCGGGGCTGGCCTTGTTCAGTGCCAGTTGGATCGCTTCGTTCAACTCCTTTTGCAACAACTGCAAATCGTCGGTGACCGGCACTTCCTGACGGCTGACCGGCTGCAGTGTCTGATGATCCAGCGACGGCTGCGAGGTCAGTTTCACCGGTGTCGACGCAACAGGCATCGAAGCGACCCATTGCGCCACTTTCACCAGCAGCGTGTCCTGCACCAGATCGGCCATGGCTTGCGCCGCCGCCGTGGTGTCCTTGCCGGTGGTGAGCTTCGGTGCATCGGCTTTGCGGATGGCTTCGAGCTGCTGGGAAACGTTGGCAATCACGCCACGATAGCCCTGCTTCGCGAAGTCCTTGAGCGATTTGATGTCGCCGAGCAATCCCTTGAATTCCGCCGCCACTTCCTTGGGCAATTCCTTGACTGCTTTGACCAGCTCGCTGATTTGCCGGTACTCCTCGATCAACGGTTTGAGCTGTTCCTGGATCACTTCATAGACCCCGGTCAGGCTGTTGCGCAGATTGGCGATGCCGATCCGCGCGGCCTTGATCAGGGTCATGGCCTGTTCGAAACGCGCCACCGCCGAGCCCAGCAGCGTGTCCGCCGATGACAACAGCATTTTTTGCGTGCTGACCGTGGCCGTCGGAAATTGCAGCGGTTGATCGGGGTAGAACTTCAGGGCAAAGGTCACCAGCCCGCCGTCCTGACGGGTCTGGGTCATGTCGCATTCACCGACCTTGACTTGCATCCGCCCCAACCACGGGTGGACCAGTTCACCACTGCCCTGCTCCAACGCCTTGAGCAGTTTGTCGCGCTGCTCCAGGCAATCGGCGCCGACAATGAATGCCGTCAGATCGTGGATCTTCGACTGCTGCCCAAGGCCCTCGAAATACGGCTGATCGCGTTGTGGATACTCGTGCAACTGGCCCTTGTGGCCGACCGGGGTTTTCGCCTGATCGACCCAAAAACCGACACCGCGAAAGGATGCCGGCAACAAACGGTCACGCCAGTTCATTGGAACCTCCCAGAGACAACGAGCGATAGCCGATGCGCGAATTGAGCGACAGCCCCGGTTGATTGGTTTGCGATTGATCGGTGCGCAGCCCGGCCGGTGCGTTTTCGAAGCGCACGGTCAGGCCGCCTTCGAGTTGCGTGCGGTTGTTGGCGGCGGTTTGCTGGATCAGGGTGCTGGAGTTTTGTGTCAGGGAACCGGGCTGCATCGGCGACTTGATCGGCAAACTGCCGGGAGCCGTCAGCGCGCTCGAGGCTGGCTCGGAAGCATCACCAAAGAACGCCGCTGCTGGCGCGAACTCACCCTTGCCTTCGGCATTGGTTTTCTTTTGCACCTCGGTGAAGCCTTCGACCTTGCCGGTAATTTTGGCGATAAAGCCACCAAAGCTACCGCCCAGCATCTCCTGGATCGGCGCCAGAATGGCCCGGAGCTTTTCCGCTTTTTCACTGAAAAACTGAACCACAGATGCCCATGTTTCGCTCAGTGCGTCCAAGGGCGACCAAGTGAACAGGCCACCGAGGTAGGAAAAGAATTCCTGCGCCCCAAGCTTGATTGACTCCCAGTAGCCCGAGAAGATGGCAGGCACCTGATCCCATGCAGCGGCAATCGCGTCCAGCGGCACCCAGTCGAACAGGCTGCGCAGTTTCTCCTTCACCGGCACGGTCAGTGCCATGAGCAGATCCCAGATGGCCGAAAACAAACCGACAACGGCCCCCCAGTTGTTCAGGATCATTCCGTAGGGAGTCCAGGCAAACCACGCCTTGAGGAAATCGAATCCCGCACTCACGACTGCTTTTACTCGATCAAAAATATCCGAGAAAACTCCGCTGATTGGCGCCCAATAACTGACAACCTTTTGCCAGAGCCCAGCGAAAAACGTCGAAATCGGCTCCCAGTTGGCAATGATCAAACCGGCCGCCACGGCAATGCCCATGGCAATCAGCATGATCGGATTGGTCTTGAGCACCATGTTCATCAGATCGAATACTTGCGTCGCGCCGGTCACGGCCGTTTGCATCGCCGAGAACGCAATGGCACCTGCCGCCAGCCCTTCAACCAGTTTCGGGTTGTCATCGAGCAGGCTGCCAAACCCAACCAACAAAGGTTGAAGACCTGCCGCTACCGTAGCGACGGCAGGCTGCAAGGCCGTGTTGGCCGCGATCGACACCTGCTCCATCGATCGACTGAACACATTCATGTTTTGTGTAGCGCTTGCCGGCGCCTTCGGCAAATCAACGCCTTCGGCCGATTCGCTGACCTCGGTCAATTTGCCTTTGAACGCGTCGGACGCCTTGATCGCATCCATGAACGGCGTGATAACGCTACCGCCCTTGAACAAACCGCTGATGTCCAGTTTGCCGAGGCCGGTCTGCTCCAGGTTTTTCTTGAAGCTCTCGACTTTTGCCCGCAGGGCGCCGAGTTTGGGTGACAGTTCGTCGATGCCCGTGAGCAGCACCGACGTTTTCTCTTTCGTTTCTGTGTTCGCCATCACTGCACCTGCTGCATCGCATTGATCCGTTGCGCGTGCTCCAGCGATTCGCGGAGCACATCCAGTGGCCTGGCCATCATCTGTTCGGGGTCAACCTTCCAGAACCAGGCCAGGTCATAGGCGACTGCGATCAGGTCGGTGATGGCTCCGACGCCGCACTCATGAAAAAACTCGCGACGGCCCAACTCAGCGCGTTGAGGTCAGCCAGATCCAGCTGGTTGACCGACGACGGCGGGATGCCGGCGCACACGGCGATGTATTTGGCCGCGACGTCCATGTCGAGGCTGACCTCTTCGCTTTTGTCGATCTTGTACGGCAGCGCCTTGATCGCCCGAACTTCCTGCACCGTTGGGCGGCGCAGGTTGAGTTCGGTCAAGGGCTCGCCGTGGGCTTCGATCGCAACGTGAAGCTTCACGGCGTTGCTCATTGCCAGGTCCCCTTGATGCCTTCGAATTTCAGTTCGATGGTGGCGTCGTCGCCTTTGGATACCGGTTCTTCCACCAGGTAAGCGCCGGCCAGTACGTAGACTTTGCCGTTGCTGAATTCGCAGGTGACGGTCATATCTACGCCGGCGATCAGTTGCTTGAGCGGGAAGTCCGCGGTGTGCAGCGCCGTCACTTTGAACGACGGCGCGATGTCGGTTTCCTTGTAGAAGCCCGGCACGACGGTTTCCCGTTTAACGGCCATCAATGGAGCTTCGCAGCCGCCATTGATGGTCAATTGAGCGCCGTCCACTTTGACGTAGCAGGTGCCCGCAATCAGTTGACCCATGGTGTTTCTCCCTTCAAATAAAAAGCCCACGCGAGGTGGGCTGAAATCACACAGTCAAAGGCAGCGATCAGGCTGCGTCGTCGTACTGCAGACGGAACTGGTTGAGCAGCGCGAACACGCGCAGGCCGTTGATGTAATCCGGCGGGAACAGCACGTTGACCCGGCTCGGGTCCTGAACATCGCGCTCGACGATCAGGTGTTCGGCGAACAGTTCGGCGTTTTCCACGTGGCCTTCCAGTTCGAGCTTGGCGTACTGGGCGATCAGCTCACCGCGAATGGTGCTTGGGGTGACGATGGGCTGGCCGGCGCCGAAACGGGTGCCGTCGGAGGCCAGTTTGTGGCGACCGTATTTGCTGGTGATTACGCTTTGCAGACGACGCACGATGAACGCCGACTGGTGCATGGTTTCGCTGTCCAGGTAGGAATTGTCTGCCTGGCCGTAGGCGTTCTTCTGATAGGTGGTGATCGACCGCTGAATGCGCACGTAGCCGCCTTCGTAGTACGCGGTGGCGATGCCGTAGTTAAGCAGCGACTGACGCTCGGTCAGGGTGAAACGCTCGCTCGCTGGTGCCGGGTCGAGACCTGGCAGGCTGCCGCTTTGGGTCGGACGGCTGGCGTCGGCAGAGATGAACACCGAGGTGCGTGCAGCCAGTGCAGCGGCCTGCATCCAGAACGGTTGCGGTACGCCCGGTTCCAGCGCCTGGAGGGTCATGTGCTGGTCGTTACGCGCCTGACCGGCCGCCACCAGAGTACCGATGGTGCCGCGCTTGGCGCTGTAGACGTGACCGAACAATTGCTTGGCCCAGGACCACCGACCGGTGCTGTCATCCATGACGGCTTGCCAGGTGTTGAGGGTCGACAGATCCGACCACGGCATGCAGATGAACTCGAACGGTTCATCGCCCAGTGCCGCCACGGCGGCCACTTGATCCGGCACACCGGCACCGCCGGTCATGGCGGTGATGGCTGCGGTCAGGCCGGCCGGGGTTTCTTCGCCGTTGCTCTTGCCCAGGCGATTGAATTGCAGACTGATGTCGTTGCCGCTGTCGCCCGTCCATTTGGCGCTCAGGGTGACCACACCGTCGACCGCTGCAGCGCTGACCGGCAGATCGGCAGAGGCATTGATTTTCAGCGCCAGGGCTGTGGCCGCTTGCGCCGCAGTGGCACCGTTGACGATGGCCGCCTGAACGCGAACGCCGCCGACGTACAGGTTGAGCACACCGCTTTGAGTCGCCGCACCGGTCAGGGTCAGCACACCTTTGGCAATGCTGCCTTCAGTGTTGTGCAGCGGCAGGCACCAGATCTCGCCGATCGGGTCGGTCTTGCGCCAGGTTTCGTACATCGAGGCGAGCATCGAGCCTTGGCCGCCAATGCTTTTGGCCAGCGCCACGCTGGACACCAACACCAGTTTGCCGACGTCGGCCGGCGCGATGTTGTCGTTGACCTGAGCAACGATCAGGCGGCGCATGGCCGACGACGCGCTATTGGCGGCCGAGTTGTCCATTTCGGCGTAGAACAGCGGAACACGAATGTCCGCGGGGATGTTGCTGAATCCGATCGCCATTATTTGGCTCCCTGTGGTTTCGCCGCTTTCACGGCTTTGGTAGTGATATCGCCATCGGCCAGACGTCGACGCCACCAGGCGTTGTCCGGCACTTCACGGCCCTCGAGGGGCAACAGATCGCCCGCTTCCGGATCCGGCACGACACGGCCCGGGGCCGGCAGCACGGTGATGCGTTTGCTCATGGGGTTACGTCTCCAGAGAAAGTCAGTTCCAGGCGCCCGTCGGGGCCTGGGCGTTGCAGATTGGGGTCCGCCGGATCGATCGCATCGACCCGCACGGTGACCCCGGTAAAGGACGACAAGCCGTCCAGTTCACGCTCGTGCCAACTCTCCGCCGGCTGACCCGGCAAATTGCGACCGAGCTGGAATTCGGCAAAAAAGCGCAGGCGATACAGCACGCGGCTGCTGTTGATGGAAACCAGTTCGCCACCGTCGTACTCGATGGCCTCGTAGTCGCTGCCGGGCTTGAAACCCACCAGTGCGCGCCAGAGTTCGGCGCGTAGGTCATGCAACAGATCCAGCGCTTTTGTAGCGTCCGTGGTGTCGAGTACCAGCGTCACTTCGAAGCGGTCGCGGATCGGTTGCAGCATCAGGTTTTGCGCGAGGCTTTTGCTTGCCAGATCGGCGATCGGCACCACATAGGCGCAAGGTGTTTGCAGCGAGGTATTGGCTTGCAGCGTGGCGAGGTCGATGCCGGCGGCCACTCGATTGGCCAGGGTTGGGCATTGCTCACGCAGCTGCGTGATCAGAGCTGTGATCTTCATGATTCTTCACCGGGCAATAAAAAACCCGCGGCGGCGGGTTTGAGTGAACGGTACTGGCCGTGGGAAACCCGCATCCTTGCGGGTCAGTGCGCTATGCACTGTGGATGACGCTCCTTGAGATTAAGGGCTCAATGATCCTGAGACGTATCACGCGGTGGAACTTCACAAACGCCAATCCGCTTGGCCGCCCAACGCTCGTAAAGCCCAATGGCCACGTCCGCCCCGGCCATTGCCGTCAGGCAGCCAAACGCACCCGCGGCCCAGATCGACACGCCGGCGGCGTACAGCAGCATGATGGCCGAGACCCCGCAGATCATGCAGGCCCCGGAGCGCAGCGCCAGGCGCCGCAGCAGCGACCAGCCACGGGCGCCCTCCTTGTCGGCGCGCCACATTTCGCCGGACACCCCGCCCACCAGGGCGAGGACGATGACCAGCCAGATCGGCATGTCCAGCAACGCTTGTTGCTCGTTTGTCATGTCACGCCTCCTGGGGGTGATTGATGAGTGATTGGGTGGTGTGTTTCGGATGCAGTCTTGGTGATCAGCAGTCGCCGCTCAAGCGCAGAGAAACGACTGCCAGCACTGTTGATGTCAGGGGTTTTAAAGAGGCTCAACAATCACATTGTCGATAAAGGCAAAGTTGGCGTACGGGTTCTGCTCGTTGGAGAAGGCCAGGGTCGTTTGAGCCGTGGTGGCGGTGAAGTCGTAAGTAATGGTGCTCCACTCGACTGTTGTACCGTCAGCGGACGGGGTGTTGAAGGTGACGGTTTGCCCAGCCACTTTCACCTGGATGACACCGTCGCCGGAGCGACCGGCGTAGCGCGAATTACCCGCGCTGAAGGTCAATCGGTACTGGGCGCCGACCGTGGTGGCAAAGTTCTGCTGAATGCCGCCGCCGTTGCCATAAACGTAGTTGGCCAGGTCGACAATCACAACGCCATCCGCGGCGACAGAACCGCCGATCGAGGCGGGCATATTGAAGTACTCGGCACCGGACAGAAACGTCGTCCAACCCGTGATGAAGTTGGCTTGCTCCGTGGTATCCAATATGCAACTACCGCTGCAGCCTGGCTGTTCAAAGCTGCCGTTGACCAAAAGGTTGGCGGCAACAGCGTTGCCCCCAGCGCCGAGCAGAGCAGCGGACAGCAACAGCGGGGCAACGTATTTCTTGAAACTATTCATGGTTCACCTATTGAGTTAACTGAGTTGATTGCGCTGCTGATGCAACGCTCATGTCGCTCACAGGCGATCGCTCGAGGCTCGTGGCCTTCACATGATTCAGCGTCCCGCATCGGGAACATTTGATCTGGAGCTCGGTGTATTCACCCATTCGGGCGAGAAGTCTTTTGCAATATCCACATCTGCAATCTTTCAACATCTGCAATGCCTTTTGATTTCTGCCGGATCCTTCCTGTTGCTCTGGCGATGCCGAGACGAGGCTTGATGTGCCTGATGAGCCAGGCATTCCAAAAAGCCCGGTCGCCCAGGCTTTTCAGTAATGCACTTGTGCGATCTTTCGGCGCTACTGGCGCGGTACGGATCCATTCAAATTGTTTTTCCGACCGCGGTCCCTGCCCGCCGGATAACTGCTTCTGGTGCTTTACGCTGCACACCCGGGTCAGTTGCCAACCCTCTGAACCGTTGAGGCCGGTTCATCGCTGCCTTTGTGGTGGAACTAAAGAACTTCGTTTCGAGCCGCTTTGTTGAGCTGCTTGAGACAAAGAATATGCATGGATGCATATACAGTCAATGCATAAATGCATTTATTTATGCATATGAAATGCACGAACGCATTGAAGCCCCACAGACAAAGGCGTTGGCGGTTTTTGGCAGGCGAAAAAAAACCCGCCGGACAGCGGGTTTTATCTGACAGCGGTGAGGTTAACGGGCGTACATGCCCCACCAGAAGACGTGACCGAGGATGACAATTTGCTCCTCCTGGATTTCCTGGAAGCTGTAGTCCTCGTCCGGATGCTCATCGCGATTGAAGCTGCGCAGGCGAATCCCTGTCGGCAGGCGATATAGCTGTTTCACCCGCAACTGGCCGTTGTGATTGATGGCGTACAGGTCGCCGTCGACGATGTCGCCAATCCCGCATTTACCGGCATTCACCCCGACCGTGGCGCCATCGCGCAGCACCGGCAACATGCTGTTGCCGCGCACGGTGACGCATTTAGCCTGGTCGAACTGCACACCGTTGTGGCGCAAGCTGCGTTTGCCGAAGCGCAGGCTAGAGCGCTCGCTTTCTTCGATGACGAATCTTCCTGATCCAGCAGCCAATTCAACCTCGCGAAGAAAGGGGACCGACACCTCGTCGTCATCGACTGGCGTATCGTCGTCCCACAGGCTTATGTCCTTGAGTTCCGAATGCGACTCATCGCGCCCAGCGCTGGCGGCGTGTGCGACATCCACACGGCCACGCAACTGATCGGTGCTCACGGCGAAGTATTCGGCAATCTTCGAAATATGTTTATCCGAAGGATCGACAATCTTCCCGCTGAGGATCCGCGAGAGAGTGGATTGAGGCACGCCGGTGCGACGGTGAAGCTCCGTGGGGGAGATCCCGTGCTGATCGAGCAGCGCTCTTAAGACGGTAGAAACATTGCGTTTTTGCATAACGCGCATAGTGCTTGATCTTTTTTCGGAAGACAAATGCTGATTTGCATAGATCGTGCATAGCCAGCAGAAATGTGCCGTGGAGCTTTCATGCCTGCGTAGGTCGGACTGCCCATGTTAACCTTGCGCCCATCGCGGAAAAGCCGGGCCGATGCCCCTCCTTTGCCCTACACCTTTCAACGAGTTTTCCTGAATTTCCGATGAATAAAGCCCTCTCCGATCTGTCTTCCCACACCCCAATGATGCAGCAGTACTGGCGCCTGAAGAACCAGCACCCTGACCAGCTGATGTTCTATCGCATGGGCGACTTCTACGAGATCTTCTATGAAGACGCGAAGAAGGCCGCCAAGTTGCTGGACATCACCCTGACGGCTCGTGGGCAATCGGCGGGTCAGGCGATTCCGATGTGTGGGATTCCTTACCACGCCGCGGAAGGTTACCTGGCGAAACTGGTAAAGCTCGGCGAGTCGGTGGTGATTTGTGAGCAGGTCGGCGACCCGGCCACCAGCAAAGGCCCGGTGGATCGTCAGGTGGTGCGGATCATCACCCCCGGCACGGTCAGCGATGAAGCGCTGCTGGATGAGCGTCGGGACAACCTGATCGCAGCGGTGCTGGGCGACGAGCGTCTGTTCGGTCTGGCCGTGCTGGACATCACCAGCGGCAACTTCACTGTGCTGGAGATCAAAGGCTGGGAAAACCTGCTGGCGGAACTGGAGCGGGTCAATCCGGTAGAGCTGATGATCCCGGATGACTGGCCGAAAGACCTGCCGGCGGAAAAGCGCCGTGGGGTTCGTCGCCGTGCACCGTGGGATTTCGAGCGCGACTCGGCGTTGAAAAGTCTTTGCCAGCAGTTTTCCACCCAGGACCTGAAAGGTTTCGGCTGCGAGAACCTGACCCTGGCGATCGGCGCTGCCGGTTGCCTGCTCAGCTACGCCAAGGAAACCCAGCGCACCGCCCTACCGCACTTGCGCAGCCTGCGTCATGAGCGCCTGGACGACACTGTGGTGCTGGATGGCGCGAGCCGTCGCAACCTGGAACTGGATACCAACCTGGCCGGCGGTCGTGACAACACCTTGCAATCGGTGGTCGACCGCTGCCAGACCGCCATGGGCAGCCGCTTGCTGACTCGCTGGCTGAACCGTCCGCTGCGGGATTTGACCGTATTGCTGGCGCGCCAGACTTCGATTACCTGCCTGCTCGATGGTTACCGCTTCGAGAAACTGCAACCGCAGCTCAAGGAAATCGGTGACATCGAGCGGATTCTGGCGCGGATCGGCCTGCGCAATGCCCGTCCTCGTGACTTGGCGCGTCTGCGCGATGCCCTCGGTGCACTGCCAGAGTTGCAGGTAGCGATGGCCGAGCTTGAAGCTCCGCACATCATTCAACTGGCCACCACCACCAGCACCTATCCGGAACTGGCGGCGCTGCTGGAAAAAGCCATTATCGACAACCCGCCCGCAGTCATCCGTGACGGTGGCGTGTTGAAAACCGGTTACGACTCCGAGTTGGACGATCTGCAATCGCTCAGCGAAAACGCCGGGCAGTTCCTGATCGACCTCGAGGCCCGCGAGAAGGCCCGCACCGGCCTGGCCAACCTCAAGGTCGGCTACAACCGCATTCACGGTTACTTCATTGAACTGCCGAGCAAGCAGGCCGAATCGGCACCGGCGGACTACATACGTCGCCAGACCCTCAAAGGCGCCGAGCGCTTCATCACCCCGGAATTGAAAGAGTTCGAAGACAAGGCGCTGTCAGCCAAGAGCCGCGCCCTGGCCCGGGAGAAGATGCTCTACGAAGCGCTGCTCGAAGATTTGATCAGCCAACTGCCACCGTTGCAGGACACCGCCGCAGCCCTGGCCGAGCTGGACGTGCTGAGCAACCTCGCCGAGCGTGCACTGAATCTGGACCTGAACTGCCCGCGTTTCGTCAGCGAACCGTGCATGCGCATCACCCAGGGTCGTCACCCGGTGGTCGAGCAAGTTCTCACCACGCCGTTCGTGGCCAACGACCTGAGCCTTGACGACAATACCCGCATGCTGGTGATCACCGGTCCGAACATGGGCGGTAAATCCACCTACATGCGTCAGACCGCATTGATCGTACTGCTGGCGCATATCGGCAGTTTCGTGCCGGCGGCCAGTTGCGAATTGTCCTTGGTAGACCGAATCTTCACCCGGATCGGTTCCAGCGATGACCTGGCGGGTGGACGATCGACCTTCATGGTCGAAATGAGCGAAACCGCGAACATCCTGCACAACGCAACCGAACGCAGCCTGGTGCTGATGGACGAAGTCGGTCGCGGCACCAGCACCTTCGACGGTCTGTCCCTGGCCTGGGCCGCGGCAGAACGCTTGGCGCACCTGCGGGCCTACACACTGTTCGCTACCCACTATTTCGAGCTGACAGTGCTGCCGGAAGCCCAGCCGCTGGTGGCCAACGTGCACCTCAATGCCACTGAGCACAACGAACGCATCGTGTTCCTGCACCACGTGTTGCCCGGGCCTGCCAGCCAGAGCTATGGCCTGGCGGTTGCGCAGTTGGCCGGTGTGCCGAGCGAAGTGATCGTGCGTGCTCGCGAGCATCTGAGCCGACTGGAATCCACAGCCCTGCCTCATGAAGTTCCAAAGCCAGCGAAGGGCAAACCGGTCACGCCGCAGCAGAGCGACATGTTCGCCAGCCTGCCGCACCCGGTGCTGGATGAACTGGCCAAACTTGATCTGGATGACATGACACCGCGTCGTGCGCTCGAAATGCTCTATACATTAAAGACACGGATCTAACGCACTTGCCTGCAAGCTGTTAGAATCTCGCGCGGTTTGGGATGCTGCAGGCTAATAGCCTGGCCTGCAGACTATCGCTCCCGAACCTGGCGACCCCGTCCTGAAGGGGCTCCGCTGCCGCCGCCTGAGGAGAGAATTAGAAATGACCTTCGTCGTCACCGACAACTGCATCAAGTGCAAGTACACCGACTGCGTAGAAGTCTGTCCGGTGGACTGCTTTTACGAAGGCCCGAACTTCCTGGTGATTCACCCGGATGAGTGCATCGACTGCGCACTGTGCGAACCCGAATGCCCTGCCGTGGCCATCTTCTCCGAAGATGAAGTTCCGGAAGATATGCAGGAATTCATTCAGCTGAACGTTGAGCTGGCTGAAATCTGGCCGAACATTACCGAGAAGAAAGAATCGTTGCCTGATGCCGAAGAGTGGGATGGCGTCAAAGGCAAGATCAAAGACCTCGAACGCTGATCAAACCGCGTTCCCGAAAAGGCCCCTTGTGGGCCTTTTTGCTTTTCTGCAGGCAAAAAAAGGGGCGGTATGACCCGCCCACATTTTTTCCCTATTCCTTGTGTTCCTTTTCATCGTCCTGATGAACCGCTTCCTGCGATGTCCCTTCCCCTCTTCCTTGAAGGGCGTGTCTATCCGTCGACACAGTTCAGATACTAGAGAATTCCCCACCAAGAGCAATCGACCCTTGTCGTTGAAATCGCCTGTCACATGCCGTTAATCTAAAAAAATACTCATATAAATCAATAATATAAATAAACATCACAGGTTAAATAGACAACTGCCAGGGTGTAAAAATAACGAACACTTACGAAAGAGTAAGCAAAGACTTACAACACGAGACTACAAACCTGAGGTGGTGCAAAAAACAACGCACTTCTCATATTTCCGGCAACAAAAAACCCCAAACCAGTTGGGGCTTTTTGTACCGGTTGAACGAGTTGCTTATTGGAACAGCGACTCGCTCGACAGGCCATTTTTCTCGAGAATCTCCCGAAGACGCTTGAGGCCTTCAACCTGAATTTGCCTGACCCGCTCCCGGGTCAAGCCGATTTCCAGGCCTACGTCTTCAAGTGTGCTGCTCTCGTGACCTCGCAAGCCGAAGCGGCGTACGACCACCTCGCGTTGCTTGTCGGTCAGCTCCGAGAGCCACTGATCGATGCTCTGTGACAGGTCGTCGTCCTGCAACAGTTCGCATGGATCGGTCGGGCGGTCGTCGGTAAGGGTGTCCAGCAGGGTTTTATCCGAATCAGGACCCAGCGAGACGTCGACCGAAGAAACCCGCTCGTTCAGGCCGAGCATGCGCTTGACCTCGCCTACCGGTTTCTCCAGCAGGTTGGCGATTTCTTCGGGTGAGGGTTCGTGATCGAGCTTTTGAGTCAGCTCTCGTGCAGCCCGCAAGTACACGTTGAGCTCTTTGACCACATGGATCGGCAACCGGATGGTCCGGGTCTGATTCATGATCGCGCGCTCGATGGTCTGACGAATCCACCAAGTGGCGTAAGTCGAAAAGCGGAAGCCACGTTCTGGATCGAACTTTTCCACTGCCCGGATCAAGCCGAGGTTGCCCTCTTCGATCAGGTCCAGCAGCGACAGCCCACGATTGACGTAACGTCGGGCGATTTTCACCACCAGCCGCAGGTTGCTTTCAATCATGCGTTTGCGCCCGGCCGGATCGCCACTTTGCGACAAGCGCGCAAAATGAACTTCTTCTTCCGGGGAGAGCAATGGGGAAAAGCCGATTTCGTTGAGGTACAGCTGCGTGGCATCGAGTGCCCGCGTGTAATCGATGTACTTGTGTTGCTTAAGCGAAGCGGAGTGTTTGGATTTGGCACGAACGGAAGGTGGTGCATCCCCTTCATCATTCGACATCGAATCCGTGGCGATGCCGGTCTCCATCAGGAGAACCTCATCGTCGATGTCAAACTCCGGCACTTCTTTACTGAGAGCCATTGTTATAGTCCTTTGGTGAGTTCGACCTCAAGCTCAAGCGGCGCCTTTATCCCTGGCAACGCTGGAGCCTGTTCCCTCTACGTGACGGAACAGGCTGGCTAACAAATCAACGACGTGGCAGGAATTGCAGCGGATCTACAGGTTTACCTTGTCGGCGAATCTCAAAATGCAGTTTCACCCGGTCTGTACCCGTTGACCCCATTTCGGCAATTGTCTGTCCGACTTTGACCTGCTGCCCCTCCCGAACCAACAGCCTGCGGTTATGTCCGTAGGCACTGACGTAGGTATCGCTGTGTTTGATGATGACTAATTCGCCGTAGCCCCTTAAGCCACTCCCGGCGTATACCACCGTCCCATCAGACGCAGCTAAAACAGGCTGTCCCAAATCTCCGGCGATATCAATTCCTTTATTCAAACTACCGTTTGAAGAGAATTTACCAATCAGAATGCCATTAGAAGGCCACCCCCAGCCTGTCGGGGCCGGACCGGCAGGAGGCAATGGAGCGAGTGCCGGCTTGTTGGCGACGGACGGTGCAAGCACTGTTGTACTGGTCGTCGCGCCATTTGCCTGGCGCCGAATGACGGTGGTTTTACTCGACGACGAAGGTGAGGAACTGGACGAACTCACTACCGCCGTCGGCGTTGAACCGCTACGACCGTCGAAGCGAATTGTCTGACCCGGATGGATCGTGTAAGGCGTAGGAATGTTGTTCCGAGCCGCGAGGGCTTTGTAGTCCCAACCATAGCGAAAGGCGATGGAGAACAAGGTGTCCTTGGGTCGGACAACGTACTGGCCGGTGGTCACGGCCGGACGCTGGGCGACCGCGTTGTTACGATCGACGACGTTCGCACTACCTGATTTGGTGCTGGAACATCCGACCAGCAAGGTACTCAAGACAAGGCCAGTCACCAGACGCTGAAAACTCGTTATACCCATTCGCTGCGCAATGACTGTGAGACTCACCCGCCGCTCCCTTTGTGGTGGCTGAAAATATGGATTGCCGTGCTCCGGCACGAAATGTCGCAAGTATAACGGGCCGAACAGGCTTTACCTTTAATGAAGCGGATTCGCTTTGCGCATACGTTTGCTGTTTGACGATGAATTGCGTTTAACTCATTGATGCCGCTGTAAGACCCGGGCAATCGAAGAGAATTCAGCGCGCGGAAACAAATGCTCAGGCCAACGGCCCATTGAGCAATGGCACAAAACGCACCGCCCCTAGAACACGCCTGGAAAAGCCCTGCTCTTCACGGATGATCAACATCAATTGTTGAACTTCACCGGAGCCGACCGGAATCACCAATCGCCCACCCGGTGCCAACTGATCGAGCAATGCCTGAGGCACGTCGGTGGCCACGGCGGTGACAATGATGCCGTTGTATGGCGCCAGTGCCGGCCAGCCTTCCCAGCCATCGCCCCAGCGAAATACCACGTTGCGTAGATTCAGTTCCACCAGGCGCTCCTTGGCCCGGTCTTGCAGCACCTTGATGCGCTCCACGGAAAAAACCCGCTCGACCAATTGCGACAACACGGCCGTCTGGTAACCCGAACCGGTACCGATTTCCATGACCTTGTCCAACGGACCGGCTTCCAGCAGCAGCTCGCTCATGCGCGCCACCATATAAGGCTGGGAGATTGTCTGGTTATGCCCGATCGGCAGCGCAGTATCTTCATAGGCTCGATGGGCCAGCGCCTCATCGACGAACAGATGACGAGGTGTACGGCGGATGACTTCCAGCACCTTGGCGTTGGATATTCCCTCTTCATAGAGGCGCTGAATCAGACGCTCACGGGTTCGTTGGGAGGTCATCCCTATACCGCGATGCAGAATATGGTCTTGTTCACGAGCCATTAACGCAGACCCTCCAGCCAGCCATCGAGACTTTTGAAGGCATCATTAAAGGTGCGATCCAGTTGCAGTGGCGTGATTGAAACGTAGCCTTGCATCACCGCGTGGAAATCGGTGCCCGGGCCGCCATCTTCAGCGTCGCCCGCTGCGGCGATCCAATAACCGGGTTTACCGCGCGGGTCGACCACTTTCATCGGTGCCGCAGCGCGGGCGCGATGGCCGAGACGGGTCAACTGGATACCGCGGATGTGCTCCAGCGGCAAGTTGGGAATGTTCACGTTCAGTACCGTGCGCGGTGGCAGATCAAGGTCCGCGTGAGCCTCTACCAGTTTGCGCGCAAAATAGGCAGCTGTGGGAAGGTTCTCTACTTGCCGTGAGACGAATGAAAAGGCAAACGAAGGACGCCCAAGGAAACGCCCCTCAAGGGCCGCCGCCACAGTGCCGGAATACAGCACGTCGTCCCCCAGGTTGGCACCCAGATTGATGCCGGAAACCACCATGTCCGGCTCGAGTTCCAGCAAGCCGTTAAGCCCCAGGTGCACGCAGTCGGTGGGTGTGCCGTTGAGGCTGATAAAGCCGTTGGCCAGGGTTTGCGGGTGCAATGGACGGTCGAGCGTCAGCGAGCTGCTGGCGCCACTTTTGTCCTGGTCCGGGGCGATAACCACGCATTCGGTGTAATCCGCCAGCGCAGCATAAAGCGCGGCGAGACCGGGTGCGGTTACCCCATCGTCGTTAGAAATCAGAATACGCATGGGCTGTCCGTCTGCCCCACCGGCACCAGATCGACGAGTTCACGCACCAATACGGTGGCGAAGCATCCGGCCGGCAGGACGAATTCCAGTTGCAGAATGTCAGGCTCGGGATAATGCCACGTCAACCCACCAATGGGCAGCCGCAGGATGCGACGTTCGTGGCTCATTCCGGCGTTAATCAACCAATCGCGCAGATCCGCTTCGCGTGCAGCGATTGCCTGCTCCAATTCATGGACAGCGCCTGACGCCGGCGAGTCACCTTCGCCCCACTGCGGGCCGGTCGGATGCAGGTCCAGAATCGCCAAGCGCGGGTCGCTGCATTCGGCAACACCTGCTGGAAAAAAACTGCGGCTGTCGGTGAACGCCAGCAGATCGCCCACCTGAGCGCGCTGCCAAGTGCCATCGGCGACACGCGCCGCCAACACTTGATTGAACAGAAAACTGCGGGCGGTGGAGAGCAGCCGCGAGCGCACGTTGCGTTGTTCTGGCAGAGCCTTACGCGCCGCCCAGGCACGGGCGTCGATCACGTTGCCGCCATCAAAGCCGAACCGCTGGGTGCCAAAATAATTGGGAATACCTTGCTTGGCGATCAGTTGCAGACGCTCTTCGATCGCCGCCTTGTCACCGGCGAACTGGGTCAAGCGCAAGGTGAAGCCGTTGGCCGAATGGGCACCGCGTTGCAGTTTGCGTTTATGCCGACCGGTCTTGAGGATTTTCAGCGTGTCGTTTTCCGCCGCCGACAGATCAGGATCGGCCTTGCCCGGCAGTTGCACGCTGAACCACTGGCGAGTCAGCGCCTGACGGTCCTTGAGGCCGGCATAGCTGACGGTGCGCAACGGCACACCCGCCGCCTTGGCGATGCGCCGTGCCGCTTCTTCGGTATTCAGACCGCGCTTTTCCACCCAGATCCACAGGTGTTCGCCGTCGCCGCTCAGGGGAATATCAAGGACTTCGTCGACCTGGAAATCTTCCGCCGTGGCTTTCAGTACCGCGCTGCCGAGGGTTTGACCATAGGCCCGAGGGCCGAGCAATTGCAGTTCGTTCATGCGCGCAGCAACAGGGCAACGGAGTGCACGGCAATGCCTTCTTCGCGACCGACAAAGCCAAGCTTTTCGGTGGTGGTAGCTTTCACGTTCACTTGATCCAACTCAATTTGAAGATCCGCGGCAATCAGCGCGCGCATCGATTCGATATGCGGGGCCATTTTCGGGGCCTGGGCAACGATGGTGTTATCGACGTTGCCGACTTTCCAGCCTTTGGCGTGGATCAGTGCGACGACGTGACGCAACAGCACACGGCTGTCGGCGCCCTTGAATTGCGGGTCGGTGTCCGGGAAGTGCTTGCCGATATCACCCAGCGCGGCAGCACCGAGCAACGCGTCGCTCAAGGCGTGCAGCAGGACATCACCGTCGGAATGGGCGAGCAGCCCGAAGCTGTGTGCAATCCGCACGCCGCCCAGTGTGATGAAATCGCCTTCAGCGAAACGGTGCACATCGTAGCCGTGGCCAATACGCATAAAAAAACGCCCCGATTATTGTCAGGGCGTGATTCTACCTGCTTTGTCAGATATTAGGGTCTGTTGACGTTTGGTGGCGAGCCGCGTTGCAGTGCCAAGTTGTGCGAGGCAAGGCGCGGGATGCAGCCAATGGTTGTTCCCTTGGCAAATCCCGCAACGCAGCATCGCGCAACTTGGCGCGCAACGCGGCCGTCACCGAACGTCAACAGACCCTACGCGCCTAGAGCGCGCGCGTGATGTTGCAAGTGGTCGTCAATGAAGCTGGCGATGAAGAAATAACTGTGGTCGTAGCCCGGTTGCAGTCGCAACGTCAGCGGATGACCCGCCAGTTTGGCGGCCTGTTGCAAGGCTTCAGGCTTGAGCTGGGTGGCCAGGAAATCATCGCGATCGCCCTGATCCACCAGCAGCGGCAGCTTCTCGTCAGCCTCGGCGATCAATGCACAGGCATCCCATTCGCGCCACTTCGAACGGTCTTCTCCCAAGTAACGGGAAAAGGCTTTCTGGCCCCAAGGGCAATCAATCGGATTGTTGATCGGCGAGAACGCCGACACCGACAGATAACGCCCCGGATTGCGCAACGCGCAGACCAGCGCGCCGTGGCCACCCATGGAGTGACCGCTGATGCCGCGCTTGTCCGACGTAGGGAAATGCGCTTCGACCAATGCCGGCAGTTCCTGCACGACATAGTCATGCATCCGATAGTGCCGGGACCACGGTTCCTGCGTGGCATTCAGATAAAACCCGGCACCGAGACCGAAGTCCCAGGCGCCGTCCGGATCACCCGGCACATCAGGACCGCGAGGGCTGGTATCCGGTGCGACGATGATCAGCCCCAGCTCGGCGGCCATGCGCATGGCGCCGGCCTTTTGCATGAAGTTCTCGTCGGTGCAGGTCAGGCCGGACAACCAGTACAGCACCGGCAGTTTACCGCCCTGCTCCGCTTGCGGTGGCAGGTACACGGCAAACACCATGTCGCAACCGAGCACGTCGGAGCGGTGCCGATAGCGCTTGTGCCAGCCGCCGAAGCTTTTCTGGCAGGAGATATTTTCCAGGCTCATGACCGACCTCAGAAATGGATGACGCTACGGATGCTTTTGCCTTCATGCATCAGGTCAAACGCCTTGTTGATATCTTCCAGGCCCATCGTGTGGGTGATGAAGGTATCCAGCGGGATTTCGCCGGTCTGGGCCATTTCGACATAGCTTGGCAACTCGGTGCGCCCACGCACACCACCGAACGCCGAACCGCGCCAGACTCGACCGGTCACCAGTTGGAACGGACGGGTGGAAATTTCCTGACCGGCGCCGGCCACGCCAATGATCACCGACTCACCCCAACCTTTGTGGCAGCACTCAAGTGCAGCACGCATCAACTGGACGTTACCGATGCATTCGAAGGAAAAGTCGACGCCGCCATCGGTCATGTCGACGATCACTTCCTGAATTGGACGATCGAAGTCTTTCGGGTTTACACAATCGGTAGCGCCCAATTGCCTGGCGATCTCGAACTTGGCCGGGTTGATGTCGATGGCGATGATCCGCCCTGCCTTGGCTTTGACCGCGCCAATCACAGCCGACAGACCGATGCCGCCCAGACCGAAGATCGCGACGGTATCACCCGGCTTGACCTTGGCGGTGTTGATTACCGCGCCGATGCCAGTGGTGACGCCACAACCCAGCAGGCAGACTTTTTCCAGCGGTGCTTCTTTAGGAATTTTGGCGACTGAGATTTCCGGCAGCACGGTGTACTCGGAAAAAGTCGAGGTGCCCATGTAGTGGAAAATCGTTTCGCCCTTGTAGGAAAAACGCGAAGTGCCATCCGGCATCAGGCCTTTACCCTGAGTCGCACGAATCGCCTGGCAGAGGTTGGTTTTGCCCGACAGACAGAATTTGCACTTGCCGCATTCCGGGGTGTACAGCGGGATCACATGGTCGCCGACGGCGACCGAGGTCACGCCCTCGCCGATCGCTTCGACCACCGCGCCACCTTCGTGACCCAGGATCGACGGGAAGATGCCTTCCGGATCAGCGCCCGAAAGGGTGTAGGCATCGGTATGGCAGACACCGGAGGCGACGACGCGCAGCAGGACTTCACCCGCCTTGGGCATGGCGACATCGACTTCAACGATCTCGAGGGGTTTCTTGGCCTCGAAGGCAACGGCGGCGCGCGACTTGATCATGCTGGCTCTCCAGTGAATAAAAACAAGACAAGGAGTGTAATACAGCGGCTTACGATGAATAATCAGGACAAAAGCAAAACATTATTGCCATACAGGGATAATCCTGATGTCCGACAATCGCTGGGAAGGCATCGATGAGTTCGTCGCCGTCGCCGAATGCAGCCAATTCACCGCTGCGGCTGAACGCCTTGGGGTGTCTTCCTCTCATATCAGTCGCCAAATCGTACGGCTGGAAGAGCGCCTGCAAACCCGTTTGCTCTATCGCAGCACCCGCCGGGTCACGCTGACCGAGGCCGGGCAAACCTTCCTGCAACATTGCCAGCGCTTGCAGGACGGTCGCGAAGAAGCGTTGCGCGCTGTCGGCGACCTGACCAGCGAACCCAAGGGCATGCTGCGCATGACTTGCGCCGTGGCCTACGGCGAACGATTCATCGTGCCACTGGTGACTCGCTTCATGGGGCTGTATCCACAGCTGCGCGTCGACATCGAACTGAGCAACCGCCCGCTCGACCTTGTGCATGAAGGGTTGGACCTGGCCATCCGCCTCGGCCGTCTGCAGGATTCAAGATTGGTTGCCACACGTCTGGCGCCACGGCGTATGTATCTGTGCGCCTCGCCGTCCTACCTGGAAAGGTATGGTCGCCCACACAGCTTGTCGGAATTGACTCGCCATAACTGCCTCATCGGTAGCTCGGACATCTGGCAACTGGAACAGAACGGGCGGGAATTTTCCCAGCGTGTACAGGGAAACTGGCGCTGCAACAGTGGGCAGGCAGTGCTGGATGCCGCGCTACAAGGGGTTGGGTTGTGTCAGTTACCGGATTACTACGTGCTGGAATACCTGAAAAGTGGCGAATTGATCTCGCTGCTGGAAGCACATCAACCACCAAATACAGCGGTTTGGGCGCTTTATCCACAGCAACGGCATCTGTCGCCGAAGGTGCGCAAGTTGGTGGATTACTTGAAGGAAGGGTTGGCCGAACGGCCGGAGTATCGAACTTAGATCTGCCTTCACTTTTCAGTGACAGATTTGTTGCCTGACGCACCGCAATCGCGAGCAGGCTCGCTCCCACAGAGAATCAATGGCGAACACTGAACGACGTGGCAACGCTAAAAAGTGTGGGAGCGAGCCTGCTCGCGATTGCGATAGAAAACAAACTCACCTTTCAGCGGCGGTTAGCCCAACGCTGGCGCAACCACTCAAGGTCTTCAGGGCGAGTGACTTTGATGTTATCGGATCGCCCCTCAATCAAGCGCGGCGCCTGGCCCGACCACTCCATGGCCGAGGCTTCATCGGTGACGACAACGTCCGCCACCAGACTGTCCGCCAACGCCCGATGCAATGCGCCAAGGCGAAACATTTGCGGCGTATACGCCTGCCAGATCACGCTGCGATCCACTGTTTCCAGCACGCGCCCATGCTGGTCGACCCGCTTGAGAGTGTCCCGCGCAGGCACCGCCAACAGACCGCCTACCGGATCGTCAGCGAGTTCACTGAGCAATTTATCAAGATCATCACGCGCCAGATTCGGTCGTGCGGCATCATGAACCAACACCCAATCCTCATCGTCAGCGCCTTGAGCATGCAGATGCAGCAACGCATTGAGCACCGACCCGGAACGCTCGGCGCCACCCTCAACCCGCTGAATACGAGGATCGGCAGCACACGCCAGGTTCGGCCAGTAAGGATCGTCGATTGCAAGACTGACCACCAACCCCTTCAGGGCAGGATGATCGAGGAAACAGCCGAGGCTGTGTTCTAGAATAGTGCGCCCGCCCAGTTGCAAATATTGCTTGGGACGGTCCGCGGCCATACGGGCACCGACGCCCGCGGCAGGAATCACGGCCCAGAAGGCCGGTAACGACTCAGTCATTGGGCCAACTGGTAAAGGGTTTCACCGTCCTTGACCATGCCCAGCTCATGGCGAGCCCGCTCTTCAACGGTCTCCATGCCTTTTTTCAATTCGCTGACTTCGGCGTCCATCACCCGATTGCGTTCCAGCAAAGACTCGTTCTCGGCGTGTTGATCCGCGATCTGCTGCTTCAACTCCGCCACTTGCGCCAGACTGCCATTACCCACCCACAGGCGGTACTGCAGGCCAGCCAGCAGCAAGAGCAAGACGAGAAACAACCAATTGGGACTGCGCATCGAATATCAGGTATCCAGTGAAAAAAGACAGCCATGCCAAAACTTTGAAGCTTCTGATAGCACGAAGCCTGGAAGAACCAGGCTTGTGCTCTTAAGGCATCAGATTAGTGGCAAATCCATCGCTGCTGCGATTTTTCCGACACAATCCGGTGTCTTTTTACTATCTCATGCCCTGCCTCACCAATACGCTGCTCTTTGACACCGTCAAAAAGAAGCAGTATTGGCGAGTCGGGGCACCTTACTCAGCCGCGGAATTCGCTACGACCGTTGTACTTGGCTTTGCCATTCAACTGCTCTTCGATACGCAGCAGTTGGTTGTACTTGGAAACGCGGTCGGAACGGCACAGAGAGCCGGTCTTGATCTGGCCAGCCGCAGTGCCCACAGCCAGGTCGGCAATGGTCGAATCTTCGGTTTCGCCGGAGCGGTGCGAGATCACAGCGGTGTAACCAGCGGCCTTGGCCATCTGGATCGCTTCCAGGGTTTCGGTCAGGGTGCCGATCTGGTTGAACTTGATCAGGATCGAGTTGGCGATCTTTTTATCGATGCCTTCTTTCAGGATCTTGGTGTTGGTCACGAACAGGTCGTCGCCCACCAGCTGAGTCTTCTCGCCGATCTTGTCGGTGAGGATTTTCCAGCCAGCCCAGTCGGACTCGTCCAGACCGTCTTCGATGGAGATGATCGGGTAACGCTCGGTCAGACCTTTCAGGTAGTCGGCGAAACCTTCAGCGGTGAACACCTGGCCTTCGCCGGACAGGTTGTACTTGCCGTCTTCGTAGAATTCGCTGGCGGCGCAGTCCAGAGCCAGGGTCACGTCAGTGCCCAGCTTGTAACCGGCATTGGCCACGGCTTCGGAGATCACTTTCAAAGCGTCTTCGTTGGAGGCCAGGTTCGGCGCGAAACCACCTTCGTCACCGACGGCAGTGCTCAGGCCGCGAGCCTTCAGTACAGCTTTAAGGTGATGGAAAATCTCGGTGCCCATGCGCAGACCTTCCGAGAAAGACTTGGCGCCTACTGGCTGAACCATGAACTCCTGGATGTCGACGTTGTTATCGGCGTGCTCGCCACCGTTGATGATGTTCATCATCGGAACCGGCATCGAGTAAACACCCGGGGTGCCGTTCAGGTTAGCGATGTGAGCGTACAGCGGCAGGTCCTGATCCTGTGCTGCTGCCTTGGCCGCAGCCAGGGAAACGGCGAGGATCGCGTTGGCGCCCAGGGTCGCTTTGTTTTCGGTGCCGTCCAGCTTGATCATCGCGTGATCCAGCGCTTTCTGGTCGCTTGGGTCTGCACCCAGCAACAGGTCGCGGATCGGACCGTTGATGTTGGCGACGGCTTTCAGAACGCCTTTGCCCAGGTAACGGCTCTTGTCGCCATCACGCAGCTCGAGTGCTTCACGCGAGCCAGTGGAAGCACCGGATGGCGCGCAAGCGCTGCCGATGATGCCGTTATCGAGAAGCACGTCTGCTTCCACAGTGGGATTGCCACGGGAGTCGAGAACTTCACGACCTTTGATGTCGACGATTTTTGCCATTGTTGTAAACACTCCAAAGTTGACGAAAACGACGCAGCTGAAGGAAATCTTTTATCGTCGGCAAGCGACAGACAGCGGGCAGGCTTGCGGACGACAAGGCTCAAGCCCGAGGGCCTGAGCATTAAATCGTGCGGTACTTTACCGGAGAATTGAGGTTTACGCGGTTTCTACCGTCGGAAAACTCTTCACCAGTTCGTCCAGTGCTTTGAGCTGGGCCAGGAAGGGCTCCAGTTTGTCCAGACGCAAGGCGCAAGGGCCGTCGCATTTGGCGTTATCCGGGTCCGGGTGCGCTTCAAGGAACAGACCGGCCAGCGACTGGCTCATGCCTGCCTTGGCCAGGTCGGTGACCTGGGCACGACGACCGCCAGCGGAATCGGAGCGACCGCCGGGCATTTGCAGCGCGTGGGTCACGTCGAAGAACACCGGGTATTCGAACTGCTTCATGATGCCGAAGCCGAGCATGTCGACAACCAGATTGTTGTAGCCGAAGCTCGAGCCGCGTTCGCAGAGGATCAACTGATCGTTACCGGCTTCTACGCATTTGCTCAGGATGTGTTTCATCTCATGAGGGGCGAGGAACTGGGCTTTCTTGATGTTGATCACCGCGCCGGTCTTGGCCATCGCGACCACGAGGTCGGTCTGGCGCGACAGGAAGGCCGGCAACTGGATGATGTCGCAGACTTCAGCGACGACCGCGGCCTGATCAGGCTCGTGGACGTCGGTGATGACCGGCACGCCAAAGGCTTGCTTGATGTCCTGAAAAATCCGCATGCCCTCTTCCAGGCCGGGGCCACGGTAAGAGGTCACGGAAGAACGGTTCGCCTTGTCGAAACTGGCCTTGAACACGTAAGGGATACCGAGTTTTTCGGTGACCTTTACGTACTCTTCGCAGACCTGCATCGCCATGTCGCGGCTTTCCAGCACGTTCATGCCACCGAACAGCACCATTGGCTTGTCGTTGGCGATCTCGATGTTGCCTACGCGGATGATTTTCTGCGCCATCAGGTTTACGCCTTCTTCTGGTGTTGAGCCAAAGCGGCTTTAACGAAGCCGCTGAACAACGGGTGACCGTCGCGTGGTGTAGAGGTGAACTCAGGGTGGAACTGGCAAGCAACGAACCATGGATGATCCGGCGCTTCGACCACTTCAACCAGCGCGCCATCACCGGAACGACCGGAGATTTTCAGACCGGCCTCGATGATTTGCGGCAGCAGGTTGTTGTTCACTTCGTAGCGATGACGGTGACGCTCGACGATCACGTCCTTGGCGTAGCAATCGTGCACCAGGGAACCTGGCTCAAGCAGGCAATCCTGAGCGCCAAGGCGCATGGTGCCGCCCAGATCAGAGGTTTCGGTGCGGGTTTCGACTGCGCCGGTGGCATCTTCCCACTCGGTGATCAGACCCACGACCGGGTGACCGCTGGCGCGATCGAACTCGGTGGAGTTGGCGTCTTTCCAGCCCATGACGTTACGAGCGAACTCGATAACGGCCACTTGCATGCCCAGGCAGATACCCAGGTATGGAACCTTGTTTTCGCGAGCGTATTGAACGGCAGTGATCTTGCCTTCAACGCCACGCAGACCAAAGCCGCCCGGTACCAGAATCGCGTCGACGCCTTCCAGCAGCGCGGTGCCCTGGTTTTCGATGTCTTCGGAATCGATGTAACGCAGGTTGACCTTGGTGCGGTTGCTGATGCCGGCGTGACTCATCGCTTCGATCAGCGACTTGTAGGCGTCCAGCAGTTCCATGTACTTGCCGACCATCGCGATGGTGACTTCGTGCTCCGGGTTCAGCTTGGCATCAACCACCGCTTCCCACTCGGACAGATCGGCGCTGTCGCATTGCAAGCCGAAACGCTCGACAACGAAATCATCCAGACCCTGGGAGTGCAGAATGCCCGGGATCTTGTAGATGGTATCGGCGTCTTCCAGCGCGATCACCGCACGTTCTTCAACGTTGGTGAATTGCGCGATCTTGCGGCGCGAAGAGATGTCGATCGGGTGATCGGAACGGCACACCAGCACGTCAGGTTGCAGGCCGATGGAACGCAATTCCTTGACCGAGTGTTGAGTCGGCTTGGTTTTGGTTTCGCCGGCGGTGGCGATGTACGGCACCAGCGTCAGGTGCATCAGCATCGCGCGCTTGGCGCCGACTTCGAAACGCAATTGACGGATCGCTTCGAGGAACGGTTGCGACTCGATGTCACCCACGGTGCCACCGATCTCGACCATGGCCACGTCGGCATCGCCGGCGCCCTTGATGATCCGGCGCTTGATTTCGTCGGTGATGTGCGGGATCACCTGAATGGTTGCGCCCAGGTAATCACCACGGCGCTCTTTGCGCAGGACGTGTTCGTAGACACGGCCGGTGGTGAAGTTGTTGTTCTGGGTCATGGTCGTGCGGATGAACCGCTCGTAGTGGCCCAGGTCCAGGTCGGTCTCGGCGCCGTCGTGGGTGACGAACACTTCACCGTGCTGGAACGGGCTCATGGTGCCCGGGTCAACGTTGATGTACGGGTCCAGCTTCAGCATGGTGACCTTAAGTCCCCGCGCCTCCAGGATGGCCGCCAATGAAGCCGAGGCAATGCCTTTCCCCAATGAAGAAACAACACCGCCCGTGACGAATATGTAGCGCGTCATGAAAAACCCTAGAAGTCTGCGTTAAAGCGGTCCGAGCCGCCGGGGAAAGCGAAGGAAGGCCGAAGCCCCCGATCACCTGCATTAATCACAGTGCACCTTTCAAAAAAACCGCCGCGTTGGGACAGACCGGTGGATGAAACACCGGTAGGTTGCTCGCTACACATTTTTTGGAATCGCCCAGCAAAGACTGCTTGGTAATCGGCAACTCCTGCGATTCAGGCGAATCCACAGAAGTTGTATCAAGAAGGGAGCGTAGTCTACCGGAAAGCCCCTTTCAGCTCAAACCTTGATCTTCGATCGGCGGCTGCCAATGCAAATACCAGCCACCTTGCTCACCGCCATTTAGCCCCCGCAGGTTCGCCACCGCCAGCAATTGCTGGCCTCTGTAGACCAGCGGCAATCTGCCACGGGCGAAGCCCGGCACACCGTTTTCGTTGAGCAAACGCTTCAGGTCACGGTGGCCACGATCGGGCAGGTTCATCACCTCGCCCCCCTCACGATAGCGGATCTGCAGTGGGCCATCGGGGGGCTGACCGGTCAACGTAACTACGCCGTTATCCGGCAACGCCAGTGATACCGAGGGATCAGCCCAAGACACCAGGGATGGCGGAGTGCGCAGCCAGCCACCAGACAACCACCAGAGACGCCCGCCCGCACGATGTAATTCACCCATCGCGAGCCGCCAGACCGGACGCGCATCGCCGGTCGCATCGCGCAAATTCTCCCAACCCGACCAATGGTCACTGTCCGGCAAAGTCGTCAGCGGTTTGAGCCAGTGACTTAGCGCGTTGCGCTGGCGCGCATCAGACAGTTTTTCCAGGGGGGCCAGCTCCAGCGACGGCAAACCCAGCCAATCGAAATCGCTGATCGTGGAGGCGTGGGTCAGATCGATTTGTGCCAACTCGTCGAGCAACTCCTGCGCTTCCCTCAGATGTGCAGCACTGCGGGCCATGGTCGCCACCGCTTGCGGCCAGCGCGCGGTCAATACGGGGAACACCTGATGACGCAGGTAATTGCGCGAGAACTGGCGGTCCTGATTCGAAGGATCTTCGATCCAGCTCAATTGATATTCAGTCGCGTAGGCCTCAAGTTCGGCGCGAGTGACGTCGAGCAACGGTCGCAGCAGATGCCCCCGACCCAAAGGACGCTCGCTCGGCATCCCCGACAACCCCCTCACCCCTGCCCCACGCAACAGCCGAAACAACAGGGTTTCCGCCTGATCGTCACGGTGTTGGCCAGTGAGCAGCACTTCACCAGCATGAGTCGCCGCGTTGAAGGCGCCATAACGCGCATCCCGCGCCGCACGCTCAAGGCTCGCGCCCGATTTAACCTGAACACGCACGACCTCCAGCGGCACTCCCAGCGCATCACAGACCGACTGACAATGTTCCGGCCACGCATCAGCCGCAGCCTGGAGGCCGTGGTGGACATGGATGGCGGTCAGTGCCGGCAGGGATTGGGTTTTCGCAAGGTGCGCGAGAAGGTGCAGCAGGACGGTGGAGTCGAGACCACCGGAGAACGCGATGCGCCAGATTGTAGCGGTGCGCCAAGGGGCTAGATTCAGTAGAAGCCTGGAAGGCAGATCGATCTTGGATGAGCTCATAGTGTTCACTTCGCCCAAATCAAATGTGGGAGCGAGCTTGCTCGCGATTGCGGTGTAACAGCCAACCTATTTGTTGAATGTTAAGCCGCCATCGCGAGCAAGCTCGCTCCCACATGGGTATAGCGAGGTCAGATCAGAGACCGTAGCTCATCAGTCGATCGTAACGGCGCTTGAGCAGCGCTTCGTTGTCGAACTTCTTCAGCATCGCCAGTTGCGAGCTCAGCTCTGCGCGGATCGAGGCAGCCGCGGCGGCCGGATCACGATGAGCGCCGCCCAATGGCTCGCCAATCACTTTATCGACAATGCCCAGGCCCTTCAGACGCTCGGCGGTGATGCCCATGGCTTCAGCGGCATCCGGCGCCTTCTCGGAAGTTTTCCACAGAATCGAGGCGCAACCTTCCGGCGAAATCACCGCATAGGTCGAGTACTGCAGCATGTTCAGCTGATCGCAGACGCCGATCGCCAGAGCACCACCGGAACCACCCTCACCGATCACGGTGGCGATGATTGGGGTTTTCAGGCGAGCCATGACACGCAGGTTCCAGGCAATCGCTTCGCTCTGGTTGCGCTCTTCGGCGTCGATGCCCGGGTAAGCACCCGGGGTGTCGATGAAGGTCAGGATCGGCATTTTGAAACGTTCGGCCATTTCCATCAGACGGCACGCCTTGCGATAGCCTTCCGGACGCGGCATGCCGAAGTTGCGGCGAACCTTCTCGCGCACTTCGCGGCCTTTCTGGTGACCGATGATCATCACCGGCTGGTCGTCCAGACGGGCAATGCCGCCAACGATGGCTGCGTCGTCGGAGAAGTGACGGTCGCCGTGCAGTTCGTCGAACTCGGTGAAGATGTGTTCGATGTAGTCCAGGGTATACGGACGTTTCGGGTGACGCGCCAGACGTGCGATCTGCCAGCTGGTCAGCTTGCCGAAGATGTCTTCGGTCAGCGTGCTGCTTTTGTCCTGCAGGCGGGAGATCTCATCGCCGATATTCAGCGAATTGTCATTACCTACCAAGCGCAGTTCTTCGATCTTGGCTTGCAGGTCGGCGATCGGCTGTTCGAAATCAAGAAAGTTCGGGTTCATAGGCGTCCGCTTGGGTCGACGTCCAAGAGAGCTTGGGCCGGCCGGTTGTCTATTCGCGCCCTACCATAAGGGAGAGGCGCGTTCAGGTCGAGATTAAAAATTTGGGTCGGGATCAGGCGCGCTCTAATGGTAAAGAATGGCACCTGACCGTCAACGGTATTGGAGGAAGACGTTGTCTCGCCCGAACTGGTCACGCAGGGCTTGAATCAAGGCATCCGCCGGGTCGATCCGCCAGGTCTCGCCGAACTGCAACAAGGCCTTCGCATCGGGACTGGTGTACTCCATGGTGATCGGGCACGCGCCGCGGTGGCGCTTGAACAGCTCACCCAGCCAGCGTAGCTGATCACCCTTCAAATCCTTGGTGTGCAATTTCAGGCGCAGGCTTTCGGCCAGGTTGGTGCGCGCATCTTCCATGCTCATCACCCGCTTGACCCGCAACCGCAGGCCACCAGAGAAGTCGTCGTTGCTGACTTCGCCTTCGACCACCACCATCGCGTCGGTCTGCAACAGCGACTGCGCGGAGTGGAAGGCGTCGGCGAACAGCGAGGCTTCGATCCGCCCGGAGCGATCGTCGAGGGTAATGAAACCCATCTTGTCGCCCTTTTTGTTCTTCATCACTCGCAGGGCGATGATCATGCCCGCGACCGTCTGGGTATCACGAGCCGGTTTCAGGTCGATGATGCGCTGACGGGCGAAGCGACGGATCTCGCCTTCGTACTCGTCAATCGGGTGACCGGTCAGGTACAGGCCCAGGGTGTCTTTCTCGCCTTTCAGGCGTTCCTTGAGGGTCAGTTCCTTGGCCTTGCGATGATTGGCGTAGACGTCGGCGTCTTCCTCGACGAACAGACCGCCAAACAGATCGGCGTGGCCACTGTCGTGGGTGCGAGCGGTTTGTTCGGCAGCCTTGATCGCCCCTTCCATCGCGTTCAACAAGACCGCGCGATTCTGGTCGATGCTGGCTTGATAGGCTTTTGGTTCGTCATGGAAGTACGGGCCCAGACGATCCAGCGCGCCGCTGCGGATCAAACCGTCCAGGGTGCGCTTGTTGATCCGTTTGAGATCGACACGGGCGCAGAAATCGAACAGATCCTTGAACGGCCCGTCCTGACGAGCCTCGGTGATCGCTTCCACCGGCCCTTCGCCTACACCCTTGATTGCGCCGAGACCATAAATAATGCGGCCTTCGTCATTCACCGTGAACTTGAACTCCGAAGTATTCACATCCGGCGCGTCGAGACGCAGCTTCATGGTGCGAATTTCTTCGATCAAGGTCACGACCTTGTCGGTGTTGTGCATATCCGCCGACAGTACCGCGGCCATGAACGGTGCCGGGTAGTGAGTTTTCAGCCATGCGGTCTGGTACGACACCAGGCCATACGCGGCGGAGTGGGATTTGTTAAAGCCGTAACCGGCGAACTTTTCTACCAGGTCAAAGATGTTACCAGCCAGGTCCCCGTCGATATTGTTGGTGGCGCAACCTTCAATGAAACCGCCACGCTGCTTGGCCATTTCTTCGGGTTTTTTCTTACCCATGGCTCGACGCAGCATGTCTGCACCGCCAAGGGTGTAACCGGCCATGACCTGGGCAATCTGCATCACCTGTTCCTGATACAGGATGATGCCGTAAGTCGGCGCCAGGACTGGCTTGAGGCCTTCGTACTGGTAATCCGAATGCGGGTACGCGAGCTCCGCGCGACCGTGCTTACGGTTGATAAAGTCGTCAACCATGCCTGATTGCAACGGGCCCGGACGGAACAGGGCCACCAGTGCGATCAAGTCTTCCAGGCAGTCGGGCTTGAGCTTTTTGATCAGCTCTTTCATGCCGCGCGACTCGAGCTGGAACACCGCGGTGGTTTCAGCTTTTTGCAGCAGCGTGTAAGTCGGTTTGTCGTCCAGCGGAATGAACGCGATGTCCAGCGGCGGTTCGTTGACCTTGGCGCGATCGCGGTTGATGGTTTTCAGCGCCCAGTCGATGACCGTCAGGGTCCGCAGCCCCAAGAAGTCGAACTTCACCAGACCGGCAGCCTCGACGTCATCCTTGTCGAACTGGGTTACCAGGCCATCGCCCGCTTCGTCGCAATAAATCGGCGAGAAGTCGGTCAGCTTGGTCGGCGCGATGACCACACCACCGGCGTGCTTGCCGACGTTACGCACAACGCCTTCGAGCTTGCGCGCCATCTCCCAGATTTCCGCAGCCTCTTCATCGACCTTGATGAAGTCGCGCAGGATTTCTTCCTGCTCGTAGGCTTTTTCCAGAGTCATGCCGACTTCGAACGGAATCATCTTCGACAGACGATCCGCCAAGCCGTAGGACTTGCCCTGCACCCGCGCCACGTCACGGACCACCGCTTTCGCCGCCATGGAACCGAAGGTGATGATTTGGCTCACCGCGTTACGGCCGTATTTCTCGGCCACGTAATCGATGACCCGGTCACGGCCGTCCATGCAGAAGTCGACGTCGAAGTCGGGCATGGATACCCGTTCCGGGTTCAGGAACCGTTCGAACAGCAGGTCATATTCCAGCGGATCGAGGTCGGTGATCTTCTGCACATAGGCCACCAGCGACCCGGCACCCGACCCACGACCCGGACCTACCGGCACGCCGTTGCTCTTGGCCCACTGGATAAAGTCCATCACGATCAGGAAGTAACCGGGGAAGCCCATCTGGATGATGATATCCAGCTCGAAATTCAGCCGGTCGACATAGACCTGGCGCTTGGCTTCGTAGTCTTCGGTGGTGTCCTTGGGCAGCAGAACGGTGAGGCGCTCTTCCAGACCGTCGAAGGAAACCTTGCGGAAGTACTCGTCGATGGTCATGCCATCGGGAATCGGGAAGTTGGGCAGGAAGTGCTTGCCCAGTTTCACGTCGATGTTGCAGCGCTTGGCGATCTCGACGGTGTTTTCCAGCGCCTCGGGCAAGTCGCTGAACAGCTCGGCCATTTCCTCGGCGCTTTTGAGGTATTGCTGATCGCTGTAATTCTTCGAACGCCGCGGATCGTCGAGGGCGCGGCCCTCACCGATGCAAACGCGGGTTTCGTGGGCCTCGAAGTCTTCCTGCTTGATGAAGCGCACGTCGTTGGTCGCCACCAGCGGCGCGCCGATCTTCGCCGCCAGCGCCACGGCGCCGTGCAGTTGCTCTTCGTCATTGGGGCGGCTGGTGCGCTGGACTTCCAGATAGAAGCGATCCGGGAACACCGCCATCCAATCGCGCGCCAGGGTTTCGGCTTCGTCCGGGTTGCCGCTGAGCATGGCCAGACCGATCTCGCCCTCCTTCGCCGCCGACAGCATGATCAAGCCTTCGCTGGCTTCAGCCACCCACTCGCGCTCGATGATGACCGAGCCATTGCGCTGGCCGTCGATGAAACCACGGGAGATCAGTTCGGTCAGGTTGCGATAACCCACGGCGTTCATCGCCAGCAGGCTGATCCGGCTCAAGGCGTTGTCCGGATCCTTGTTCGACAGCCACAGATCGGCGCCGCAGATCGGCTTGATCCCCGCGCCCATGGCAGCTTTATAGAATTTGACCAGGGAACACATGTTGTTCTGGTCGGTGACCGCCACGGCAGGCATGTTCATGCCGACCAGGGTCTTGACCAGCGGTTTGATCCGCACCAGACCGTCGACCAGGGAATATTCAGTGTGCAGGCGTAGATGAACGAATGAAGCCGGCATAGTGATCCTGTCTAGAAACTAGAAACGTAAAGACAACAAGGCCCGGATTGTACCGGGCCTTGAGTAAAACATCAGCCTTGCGACTAACTACCGATCAGGTTTTCCCGCGCTTCATACGCCAAGCGTACCGGGGCGAACGAGCGGCGATGGATTGGGGTCGGACCCAAACGGGCCAGCGCTTCCAGATGAACGGGTGTCGGGTAGCCTTTATGGCCTCCGATCCCGTAACCCGGATAAATCAGTTCGAATGCGGCCATTTCTCGATCACGACTGACCTTGGCCAGAATCGATGCCGCGGCAATGGCCGGCACCTTGCCATCGCCCTGGATCACCGCTTCCGCACGCATCAAGAGTTTCGGGCAGCGGTTGCCGTCGATCATCGCCAGTTTCGGCTGAATGTGCAGCCCCTCGACGGCACGCTGCATGGCCAGCATGGTGGCATGAAGAATGTTCAGTTCGTCGATTTCTTCGACTTCGGCGCGCGCGATGCACCAGCTCAGGGCTTTTTCGCAGATTTCGTCGTAGAGCTTTTCACGGCGGGCTTCGGTGAGCTTCTTCGAATCGTTGAGGCCAAGAATCGGCCGGCTCGGATCGAGGATCACCGCCGCCGTCACCACAGCACCACACAGCGGGCCGCGACCGACTTCATCGACACCTGCCACCAGATCTGCAACTTCATCGACTAGCATAAAATCCAGGCCCAGCTGCTTACTTGCTTTGCTCATTATGCTCTGCCAATCAGGTTCAGTACTGCGTCCGCTGCCTGATTGGAGGCGTCCAAGCGCAGGGTTCGGTGGATTTCGTCAAAGCCCCGGGTCTGCTCCTGGCCACCTTCGATCAGTGGCGACAGGGTCTGGGCCAAGGCCTCAACCGTCGCATCGTCCTGCAATAACTCCGGCACCAGCAGGCGCTGGGCCAGCAGATTTGGCAAGGAGACGTAAGGACTTTTCACCATCCGTTTGAGAATCCAGAACGTCAGCGGTGCCAAGCGATAAGCGACCACCATTGGCCGCTTGTACAACAACGCTTCCAGCGTAGCCGTGCCCGAAGCGATCAACACGGCGTCGCAAGCAGCCAAGGCCAGATGGGATTTACCATCGAGCAAGGTCAGCGGCAGATCGCGACCGGCCAGCAGCTCTTCAAGCTGGGCCCGGCGCTGCGGGCTCGCGCATGGCATGACGAACCGCACGCCGGGACGCATGGCCCGCAGCCGCTGGGCGGTGTCGAGGAATAACGCACCAAGGCGCCCAACCTCACCACCCCGACTACCCGGCATCAGGGCGACCAACGACCCATCCGGCAAGCCAAGTTCGGCCCGCGCTGCAGCGCGATCAGCCTCAAGCGGAATCGCATCGGCCAGGGAATGGCCGACAAACCGCACCGGCACGCCCTTCTCTTCATAAAATTTAGCTTCGAACGGGAACAGCGTCAGCATCAGGTCGCAACCTTCGCGAATCTTCAGCACCCGCTTCTGCCGCCAGGCCCAGACCGACGGGCTGACGTAATGCACGGTCTTGATCCCGGCCTGACGCAGCTTGAGTTCGATATTGAGGTTGAAGTCCGGGGCATCGATACCGATGAACACGTCCGGCTTCTCGGCGATCAGGTCCGCGACCAGTTTCTTGCGACGTGCCAACAGCTCGCGCAAACGGCCCAGCACTTCCACCAGCCCCATGACAGAAAGGCGTTCCATCGGGAAATACGAGGTCAGGCCTTCGGCCTGCATCAGCGGACCGCCGACACCGATGAACTCGACCGCCGGGTGCTGAGCTTTGAGCGCGCGCATGAGGCCCGCACCCAGAATGTCACCGGAAGCCTCTCCCGCCACCAGCGCAATACGCAGATTGGCCATGGTTAACGGGTGATGCCGCGGGTCGAAGACTGGATGGAATCACGGAACACCGCGACTTCCGGGAACTGAAGCGAAGGTTCGGCCAGCTCGGCGAGCGCCTGTTCGACTGTCAGGCCCTGGCGGTAAACCACCTTATAGGCACGACGCAGGGCGTGGATCGCATCTTCGCTGAAACCGCGACGGCGCAGGCCTTCGAAGTTCATGCTGCGGGCTTCGGCGGGGTTGCCGAATACCGTGACGTAGGCGGGAACGTCCTTGCCGATGGCAGTGCCCATGCCGGAAAAGCTGTGGGCGCCAATGTGGCAATACTGGTGAACCAGGGTAAAACCGGACAGGATCGCCCAGTCTTCAACGTGCACATGGCCCGCCAACGCGGTGTTGTTGACCAGAATGCAGTGATTGCCGATAACGCTGTCGTGACCGATGTGGGCATAGGCCATGATCAGGTTGTGATCGCCCAGGGTCGTTTCAGAACGGTCCTGAATGGTCCCGCGGTGAATCGTCACGCCTTCACGGATGACGTTGTGGTCACCGATGACCAGACGGGTTTCTTCGCCCTTGTATTTCAAATCGGGCGTGTCCTCGCCTACCGAAGAAAACTGGTAGATGCGGTTGTGCTTACCGATTCGGGTCGGGCCCTTGAGAATCACATGCGGCCCGATCACTGTCCCCTCGCCGATTTCCACACCTGCGCCGATGATCGACCAAGGGCCGACTTCGACGTCGTCGGCCAGAATGGCCGTCGGATCGATGATTGCGCGAGGGTCAATCAAACTCATAGTTTGCGTTCCGCGCAAATGATTTCAGCGGAGCAGACTGGCTTGCCGTCGACCGAAGCCTGGCACTCGAACTTCCAGATCTGACGCTTGCAGCTCAGAAACTTGGCTTCCAGGATCAGCTGATCACCTGGCAGCACGGGCTGACGGAAACGCAGCTTGTCGGAGCCGACGAAGTAATAAAGCGTGCCATCGGCAGGCTTCACGTCGAGCATTTTGAAACCAAGGATCCCGGCAGCCTGAGCCATCGCTTCAATGATCAATACGCCCGGCATGATTGGATGCGCAGGGAAGTGACCATTGAAGAACGGTTCGTTGATGCTGACATTCTTGTAGGCGCGAATGCGCTTGCCTTCCACATCCAGATCCACGACCCGGTCCACCAGCAGGAACGGGTAACGGTGAGGCAGGTATTCGCGAATCTCGTTGATGTCCATCATTTCGGGGGGAAGCCTATGTAAAGATTGGGAGCGCGCGACTGACGCGCACTCCTCTAGCAAATCAAGGAGGCAGTCTAGCGGCTGTGCACACTTGATATGGAAATGGTATCAGCCATCTGATGAAGCATTACCGTCAGGGGTCACGTCCCCTACACGCTTTTCCAGCTGTCGCAGTCGTCGCGCGATGTCATCGAGCTGACGGATACGTGCCGCGCTTTTGCGCCATTCGGCTGCCGGTTGCATCGCCGTACCGGAAGAATAGGAACCCGGCTCGGTAATCGAGTGGGTCACCATGGTCATCCCGGTCAGGAAAACGTTGTCGCAAATCTCGATATGCCCCACCAGCCCTACGCCACCGGCGAGCATGCAATGCTTGCCGATTTTGGTGCTGCCGGAGATCCCCACACAGGCGGCCATGGCGGTGTGGTCACCAACCTGGACGTTGTGAGCGATCTGAATCTGGTTGTCGAGCTTCACACCATTGCCGATAACGGTATCGGCCAGTGCGCCGCGATCGATAGCGGTATTTACGCCTATTTCCACGTCATCGCCGATCGAAACACCGCCGATCTGCGCGATTTTCTGCCAGACACCTTTTTCGTTGGCAAAACCGAAGCCTTCACCGCCGAGCACGGCACCGGATTGAATCACCACCCGTTTGCCGATGCGTACGTCGTGATACAGCGTGACCCGCGGGGCCAACCAGCCGCCCTCGCCGATTTCGCAGCGCGCACCGATGAAGCAATGAGCGCCAACGGTCACACCTGCGCCAATACGCGCTGCACTTTCGATCACCGCAAAAGCACCGATGCTCGCCGCCGGGTCGACCACTGCATCCGCTGCCACCACCGCTGTCGGATGAATACCGACAGGCGCCTTGGGCTTGGGATCGAACAGGTGGGAAACGCGCGCGTAGGCCAGATATGGATCCGGCACCACCAGTGCATCACCGGCAAAACCTTCAGCGTCAGCAGCCTTCAGCAATACAGCTGCGGCCTGACTGTCCGCCAGGTATTTACGGTATTGAGGATTTGCCAGAAAGCTCAACTGAGCTGGGCCAGCCTCTTGCAAAGTGGCTAGCCCAGTAATTTCTTTCTTCGGGTCGCCACGTAAAGTGGCGCCGAGGAACTCGGCCAACTGGCCGAGCTTTATAGTCGCTGTCATGGGTTACTTCAGCTGATTCATGCGCTCGATAACCTGGCGAGTGATGTCGTACTGAGGCTTGACATCAATCACTGCGCCACGCTCGAAGACCAGGTCAAAAGCACCTTTCTTGATGACTTCTTCCACAGCGCTGTCCAGTTTCGGCTTGAGCTGTTTCAGCATTTCACGGTCGGCGACGGCCTTGGCTTCGTTCAGTTCCTTGGACTGGAACTGGAAATCACGGGCCTTTTGCTTGAACTCGAGTTCCAGACGTTCACGCTCGCCTTGCTGCATTTTGTCGCCGCCAGCCATCAGACGGTCCTGGATACCCTTGGCGCTGCTTTCCAGGCTTTTGAGCTTGGTCAGTTGCGGGCCGAACTTCTTCTCGGCATCCACGGCGTATTTTTTCGCTGCGTCGGATTCCAGCAGTGCCATCTGATAGTTCAGAACAGCGATTTTCATGTCGGCAAAAGCCGGACCTGCTACCAGTACGGTCGCCAGGAGAACCAATTGAGTCAACTTACGCACGATGCACTCCTACAAAATCCATTGTCGTTATCTTGGGTCAGACGCTTAGAACGTCTGGCCGAGGGAGAATTGGAACACTTGAGTCTCAGCGTCATCCGGTTTCTTGACCGGCATCGCCAGTGCGAAGCTCAAAGGACCGAGCGCGGTCACCCATGTCACGCCGATACCAACGGAACTGGCCATATTGCTCAGGCTAATATCGTTGCACTGCGTATTGGACTTCGAACCGTCAGCGTTCCTGGACTCTTTGCACGTCGAGTCGAACACGTTACCCACGTCCCAGAATACCGAAGTACGCAGGGAGCGCTGATCCTTGACGAATGGCAGAGGGAACAGAACCTCAACACCACCCTGGACCAGGACATTACCACCGAATGGCAGTGGATCCTGGTCTGGATCTCGCAACGTACCCGGGTTAGTGCCCTGGCTTGGTGTACTGCGAGGACCAAGGGTACTGTCCTTGAAGCCACGAACCGAGTTGAAACCACCAGCATAGTAGTTTTCATAGAACGGCAAGCCATCGGTCGAACCGTAACCATCGCCGTAGCCCAGCTCGGTGTGCAGGCGCATGGTGTAGTTTTCGGTCAATGGCTGGAACAGCTGGCCACGGTAATCGAGCTTGAAGAACGACAGGTCACTGCCAGGCGTCGTGGTTTCCAGGGTCAGGCTCTGGGAATGACCACGGGTTGCCAGCACGCCCTTGTTCAGGGTGGACTCGGACCAACCGGCCGAAGCCTTGAAGTTCAGGTAGTCATCGCCCTCGCGGTTAACGAAGTCGAAAATCTCGTCAACGGTGTACCGACCCGTCTTGATCTTGTCCTGCTGCGCCGACAGGCCGAAGGTCAGGCGCGAAGTCTCGCTGATCGGGTAACCAACACTCACGCCTGCACCCAGGCTGTCTACGGCATAGCTGGCCACGTCGGCATCGAGCTCGTCGTAGTCGGTGGTGCGGTAGAACGCGTTGTAACCCAGGCTCACACCGTCAGCAGTCCAGTAGGGGTCGACATAACCGAAGTTATAGCGGCTCTGGTATTCACTGCGGGTCAAACCGATGCTGACCTTGTTACCGGTACCCAGGAAGTTGTTCTGGGTGATCGAACCACCGAGGATCAGGCCGGCGCTCTGGGCGAAACCGACGCTGGCGGTAATCGAACCGGACGCCTGCTCTTCAACGCTGTAGTTCACGTCAACCTGGTCATCGACACCGGGCACGGCCGGTGTTTCGACGTTGACTTCCTTGAAGAAGCCCAGACGCTCCAGACGCGTCTTGGACTGGTCGATCAGGTAAGTCGAAGCCCAACCGCCTTCCATCTGACGCATTTCACGGCGCAGCACTTCGTCTTCGGACTTGGTATTGCCACGGAAGTTGATGCGGTTCACGTAAGCACGCTTGCCCGGATCGACAGCGAAAGTGATGTCGACCGTATGATCGTCATCGTGAGGCTGAGGCACGCCGTTGACGTTGGCGAAGGTATAACCCTCGTTACCCAGGCGACGGGTGATCAGTTCGGACGTGGTGGTCATCAGTTTGCGTGAGAACACCTGGCCTTTCTGAACCAGCAGCAGGGACTTGACCTGGTCTTCAGGCACTTTCAGGTCGCCGCTGAGCTTGACGTCACGAACGGTGTACTTCTCGCCTTCGTTGACGTTGACGGTGATGTAGACGTGTTTCTTGTCCGGGGTGATGGACACCTGGGTCGAAGCGATATCCATGTTGATATAGCCGCGATCCAGATAGTAGGAACGCAGACGCTCCAGGTCACCGGAGAGCTTTTCACGGGCGTACTTGTCATCGTTCTTGAAAAACGAAAGCCAGTTGCTGGTCTTGAGTTCGAACAGGTCGATCAGGTCTTCATCAGGAAAAACCGTGTTACCCACCACGTTGATGTGCTGGATAGCTGCAACGGTGCCTTCGTTGATGTTGACCTTCAGGCCCACGCGGTTACGCGGCTGTGGCACCACCTCAGTATCGACGGTGGCCGAGTAACGGCCCTGAGCGACGTATTGACGTTGCAGCTCGTTACGCACACCTTCAAGGGTGGCGCGCTGGAATATCTCGCCTTCGGCCAGACCGGATTGCTTGAGGCCCTTCATCAGGTCTTCAGTGGAGATCGCCTTGTTGCCTTCGATCTCGATGCTGGCGACCGACGGACGCTCGACTACAGTGATGACGAGGACGTTGCCATCGCGACCCAGTTGGATATCTTGAAAGAACCCGGTTTTGAACAACGCACGAGTGGATTCCACCAGGCGACGATCATCCGCCTGTTCGCCGACGTTCAACGGCAAGGCACCAAAGACGCTACCCGCGGAGACCCGCTGGAGGCCATTGACGCGAATATCAGAGATAGTGAAGGACTCGGCGTGAACTTCGGCGATCATCAATACGGTGAGAACCGCAGTTAGCAGCAGACGTTTCATGAAGTCCTTTCTTATTCCAACTGGCAATAAAAACTGCCGCAAAATGCGGCAGATTCGCAATTCAGCGAAGCGTTACAGTCGACCCAGATCATTGACCAGAGCAAGTAACATCACCCCGACCACCAAACTGATACCGATCTGTATCCCCCAACCTTGCACCCGATCCGACAAGGGACGACCACGCGCCCACTCGATCAGATAAAACAACAAATGCCCCCCATCCAGTACAGGAATGGGCAACAAATTCAGAACCCCCAAGCTAATACTCAGATAAGCAAGGAAATTCAGGAAATCAGCGACGCCAGACTGGGCAGAAGCGCCCGCCACTTTAGCAATGGTTATCGGTCCACTCAAGTTTTTTACCGAGAGCTCACCGAACAACATTTTCTTGAGCGAATCGAGGGTCAGTACGCTCATGGTCCAAGTGCGTCGGGCACCCTCGCCAATCGCAGCCACCGGACCGTAACTAACTTCGCGAATCATCTCTGGTGGCCAATCGACCGCTTTCACCCCGGCACCCAGATAACCACTGGGTGACTTGCTCTCGCCGCGAGCGGCCAACGTCACAGGGACGTCGATTTGAGCACCATCGCGCTCGACGCGCAGCATGATTTTGGTATCCGGATGCATACGGACGATATCGACTACCTGTTGCCAGTCGTCCAGCGCCTTGCCATCAAGGGCCAACAAGCGGTCACCCGGCTTCAGGCCCGCAGCCTTCGCCGGCCCTTTCGGATCAAATTCGGCCAGGACTGGTGGCAACGCCGGACGCCAAGGACGAATACCCAGCGAGCGAATCGGATCCGGCTCATCAGCCCCCTTGAGCCACTTGTCCAATATCAGCTCACGGGGTGAGTCCACCGTGGAGCCCTGTTCGCGAACCAGCAATTGAAGGGAACCGCTCTCACCCAGGCGACGGATCAGCTGCAGGTTCACCGCACCCCAGCCGGAGGTTGGCTCGCCATCGATGGCCATGATTTCCTGGCCCGGGCTCAAACCTGCCTTGGAGGCAATACTGCCGGACTCGACCGCACCGATAACCGGCCGCACCTGCTCGCTGCCCAGCATTGCCAGTGCCCAGAAAAACACCATTGCCAATAGAAAGTTGGCGATCGGGCCGGCCGCGACAATGGCGATGCGCTGACGGACAGATTTGCGATTGAAGGATTGATCGACCTGATCGGCCGGGACCTCGCCTTCGCGCTCGTCGAGCATCTTCACGTAGCCACCCAACGGGATAGCGGCGATCACGAATTCAGTGCCTTTGCTGTCGTGCCAGCGCAGCAGCGGCATGCCGAAGCCTACGGAGAAACGCAGCACTTTGACCCCACAGCGACGCGCAACCCAGAAATGGCCGAATTCGTGGAAGGTGACCAGCACGCCCAGCGCTACCAGGGTGCCGACAATCATATAGAGCGCGCTCATGTATTTTCTCCGCAACTATCAGTGCTGCATGGGGCAACGTATTGCAGCACTTATCGCCCGTGACGGCTCAACCATTGCCCGGCCAGTACCCGTGCTTTCGCATCAGCCGTAAACACTGCCTCGAGATCATCTACCGCAACCACAGGCTCGAGGTTCAACACTTCCTCGATAATACTCGCGATTTCCAGGTAGCGAACCCGTCCGTCGAGAAAGGCCGCCACAGCCACTTCATTCGCGGCATTGAGAATGGCCGGCGCGCTGTTGCCAGCCTCGGCGGCTTGTCGTGCTAGTCGCAGGCAAGGGAAACGCTCTTCATCGGGCGCCTGGAAATCCAGGCGAGCGATGGCAAACAGGTCTAGCGGTGCAACACCCGAGTCGATTCGCTCCGGCCAGGCCAAGGCATTGGCGATCGGCGTGCGCATGTCCGGATTGCCTAACTGCGCCAGTACCGAACCATCGATGTAGTCGACCAGCGAATGAATCACGCTCTGCGGATGAATCACCACTTCGACCTGGGAAGGCGTGGCATCGAACAGCCAGCAGGCCTCGATCAGCTCGAGCCCTTTGTTCATCATGCTGGCCGAATCCACCGAAATCTTGCGCCCCATGGACCAATTCGGGTGCGCACACGCTTGCTCGGGGGAAACATGCGCCAGCTCGGCCATTGGCGTCTGCCGGAACGGGCCACCAGAGGCTGTCAGTAAAATCCGACGCACACCGACCGCACCAAGCCCGCGAGCGAAATCCTGTGGCATGCACTGGAAAATCGCGTTGTGTTCGCTGTCGATCGGCAGCAGCACTGAACCGCTTTTGCGCACGGCCTGCATGAACAGCGCACCGGACATCACCAGTGCTTCTTTATTGGCCAGAAGAATTTTCTTGCCAGCCTCGACCGCCGCCAGGGTCGGACGCAAGCCCGCCGCACCGACAATGGCCGCCATCACCGCATCGACTTCCGGATCGGAGGCGACCTGACACAAGCCCTCCTCTCCCACCAGAACGCGGGTCGACAGACCGGCCGCACGCAAATCGTCCTGCAAACCCCGGGCAGCGCCAGATTCCGGCACGACGGCGAAGCGCGGCGAGTGACGCACACACAGCGCCAGCAACTCACTCAAACGAGTGAAGCCGCTCAAGGCGAAAACCTGATAACGCTCGGGATGACGAGCAATCACGTCGAGGGTACTCAGACCAATCGAACCGGTCGCTCCCAGCACGGTAATCTGTTGCGGGCGGCTCACGGTGCCGCCATCCATAGCAGCACAGCGAATACCGGAATCGCCGCCGTCAGGCTATCGATGCGGTCCAGCACGCCGCCGTGACCGGGCAGCAGATTACTGCTGTCCTTGATCCCCGACTGGCGCTTGAACATGCTTTCGGTGAGGTCGCCGACCACTGAAATGAATACGATTATTGCGGCACCGAACAGACCCATCAGCATCTGAACGAAACCCCAGTCCCGCACAAAACCGACGACGGCTGTAATCACCAGACTCATCAGCAAGCCGCCGTACACGCCTTCCCAGCTCTTGCCAGGGCTGACCTGTGGCGCCAGCTTGCGCTTGCCGAAGGCCCGGCCGGAAAAGTACGCACCTATATCGGCACCCCAGACCAGCACCATCACCGCCATAATCAGCCAATTGCCCAGGGGCTCCTGCTTGATCAAAACCAGGCCTTGCCAGGCTGGTAACAGAATCAACAATCCGATCACCAGTTTGCAGGCTGCGCTGGCCCAGTGTTCGCTGGACTGCGGATAGGTCAATACCAGATATGTGGCCACGCCCCACCAGAGCACTGAGGCGCCCAACACCCAAGGCGCGAGCCCCGGCACGACATGCATGACAAACAGCGCCAACGCGACCACAGCCGCATAGGCAACGCGAATCGACTGAGCCGCGAAACCTGCCAGGCGCGCCCACTCCCACGCTCCGAGCGTCACCACCAGCCCGATGAACAGCGCAAAACCGGCCCCTTCGAGCAGGAAAAACCCGCACAGGGCAATCGGCAGCAGAATCAGCGCCGTGATGATTCGTTGTTTAAGCATTAAACCCGGGCTCCAGCCTCGACCTGCTCGCTCGTTTTACCGAAGCGACGCTGGCGAGAAGCGAAATCGGCCAGCGCGTTGCGCATGGCGTCGTGTTTGAAGTCCGGCCAGAACAGGTCGGAGAAGTACAACTCGGCGTAAGCCAGCTGCCACAGCAGGAAGTTGCTGATGCGATGCTCGCCACCGGTACGGATGCACAAGTCCGGCAACGGCAGATCACCGGTCGCCAGACACGTTTGCAACAGCTCAGGGGTAATGTCCTCCGGACGCAAATGCCCGGCCTGAACTTCCCGCGCCAGACGCTGCGCGGCTTGCGCAATGTCCCACTGACCGCCGTAATTGGCGGCAATCTGCAGGACAAAACGGTTGGCACCGACAGTCATCGCCTCGGCTTCGCGCATGGCGGCCTGAAGCTCCGGGTGAAAACGCGAACGATCGCCAATGATGCGCAAACTGATGTTGTTGTCGTTGAGGCGCTTGGCCTCGCGACGCAACGCCCTGAAAAACAAATCCATCAAGGCACTGACCTCATCGGCCGGGCGCTGCCAGTTCTCGCTGGAGAAGGCGAACAAGGTCAGTACTTCGACCTTGGCCTCGGCACACACCTCGATTACCGCACGAACCGCATCCACACCCGCTTTATGCCCGGCGACACCCGGCATAAAGCGTTTTTTCGCCCAGCGATTATTACCATCCATGATGATCGCGACATGGCGCGGCACCGCGGGCGGTGCAGTCTGCTTTGTCTTATCCATTAAAACGTGACCCTTATACGGCCATCAGGTCTTTTTCTTTCTGCGCCAAATTCGCGTCGATTTCAGCCACGTATTTTTTGGTCAGATCATCAATTTCGCCAGTGGCGCGACGCTCTTCGTCTTCACTGATTTCTTTTTCCTTGACCAGATCCTTGAGCTGGCTGTTCGCATCACGACGGATGTTGCGCACCGCAACACGGGCATCTTCAGCGACGTCACGAGCCTGCTTGGTGAAGCCCTTGCGGGTTTCTTCGGTCAGGGCCGGCATGGAGATCAGCAGCAACTCGCCGAGGTTGGTCGGGTTGAGGTTCAGGCCCGCGCTACCGATGGCTTTGTCGACGGCACCCAGCATGTTGCGCTCAAAGGCAACCACTTGCAGGGTACGGGCGTCTTTAACGGTGATGTTCGCCACTTGCTTGATCGGAGTGTCGGAACCGTAATACGGCACCATCACGCCTTCAAGAATGCTTGGGTGCGCCTGGCCTGTACGAATACGACCGAAGTTGTGCGCCAGCGATTCCACGGATTTTTTCATGCGCTCTTGCGCGTCTTTCTTGATTTCATTGATCATTGTTGGCCTTCCTCGATCAGGGTCCCTTCAGCGCCGCCATGTACGATATTCAGCAGGGCGCCGGGCTTGTTCATGTTAAATACGCGCAGCGGCATCTTGTGGTCGCGGCACAGGCAAATAGCCGTCAAATCCATTACACCCAGCTTGCGATCCAGTACTTCATCATAAGTCAGATGATCGAACTTCTCGGCATGCGGGTCTTTGAATGGATCAGCCGTGTAAACGCCATCGACCTTGGTTGCCTTGAGCACCACGTCAGCGTCGATTTCGATTGCACGCAAGCAGGCTGCCGAATCCGTGGTGAAGAATGGATTACCGGTACCGGCCGCAAAAATCACGACTTCCTTGGCGTTCAGATGGCGCATGGCTTTGCGGCGATCGTAGTGATCGGTCACACCAACCATGGAAATGGCCGACATCACGATGGCCGAGATATTGGCACGTTCCAGCGCATCGCGCATCGCCAAGGCGTTCATCACAGTGGCCAGCATGCCCATGTGGTCGCCAGTAACCCGATCCATGCCCGCCGCGCTGAGCGCCGCGCCGCGGAACAGGTTGCCACCACCGATCACCAGACCGACCTGAACACCGATGCCGACCAGTTGGCCAACTTCCAGCGCCATGCGATCCAGAACTTTGGGGTCGATCCCGAACTCTTCCGAGCCCATCAGGGCCTCGCCGCTAAGCTTGAGTAGAATGCGTTTATAGCGAGCCTGATAACCACTGCCCTGCTGAGCCATTGCGAATCTCTCCTGCGGCGTATTTTAAAAATTCTTTGCGAGCTGTTTACAGCTGGCGTTCACTCTAGCTTGGCACTGCTTCAGCGCCATCGGAACATGGCTTTGTAAGCCAGTTCCAAAAGGAAACCAATTAAAATTGGCAACCCCATCTGAAAAGAGGCTGCGCGCGTGAGCGGGCAGCCTCTTCAGGGCGACAGTTAAAAAACCGTCTTATTGCTTGGCGGCGGCCAGCTGGGCAGCAACTTCTTCAGCGAAGTTGTCGACCGGCTTCTCGATGCCTTCGCCTACTTTGAAGTAGGTGAAAGAAACGATTTCAGCACCGGCTTTCTTGGCCAGTTCGCCGACCTTGATTTCAGGGTTCTTGACGAACGCCTGCTCAACCAGGCTCGCTTCAGCCAGGAACTTGCTGATACGACCTTTGACCATGTTTTCAACGATGTTTTCTGGCTTGCCAGCGATCTTGTCAGCGTTGAGGGTCAGGAACACGCCTTTCTCGCGCTCGACCGCTTCAGCGGAAACTTCCGATGGCAGCAGGAATTCAGGGTTGGTGGCCGCTACGTGCATAGCGATGTCCTTGGCCAGCTCAACGTTGCCGCCTTTAAGAACAACCGCGACACCGATCTTGTTGCCGTGCAGGTAACCACCAACAACATCACCTTCAACGCGAGCCAGGCGACGGATGTTGACGTTTTCGCCAACCTTGCCGACCAGAACCAGACGATCGGCTTCTTGAGCCTCGATCAGCGGAGCGACGTCAGTCAGTTTGTCAGCGAACGCTTTTTCTACGCTGGAAGCAACAAACGCCTTGAAGTCGTCTTGCAGGGCCAGGAAGTCGGTCTGCGAGTTCACTTCCAGCAGAACGGCGGATTTACCGTCTTCTTTAAGAGCGATCGCGCCTTCAGCGGCAACGTTGCCAGCTTTTTTGGCAGCCTTGATGGCGCCCGAAGCACGCATGTCATCAATGGCTTTTTCGATGTCGCCGCCAGCCTTGGTCAAGGCCTTTTTGCAGTCCATCATGCCTTCGCCAGTACGCTCGCGCAGTTCTTTGACCAACGCTGCAGTAATCTCTGCCATTTTCAAATTCCTCTTGGATAGGTTTTCAACCATTCCACCCGATCGAACGGGCGTTCAATTCTTCCCGAACCACCCTTGTTAGCCGCTGCACGTTACAAATGCTGTAGCTGCGCTGCTCACAAATGGTTTTCGAGGTGGCAAAAAGGGGGCCAAGCCCCCTTTTTGCTTACTGAGTCAACGCCAGGGCGTCAGTTACTCAGCTGCAGCCGCCGGAGCTTCTTCAACGAACTGCTCGGTGCCGCCAGCAACGTGGTTGCGACCGCGGATTACAGCGTCAGCCATCGAACCCATGTACAGCTGGATAGCGCGGATTGCGTCATCGTTGCCTGGGATGATGTAGTCAACGCCTTCCGGGCTGCTGTTGGTATCGACTACGCCGATAACCGGGATGCCCAGCTTGTTGGCTTCGGTGATCGCGATGCGCTCGTGATCAACGTCGATAACGAACAGAGCGTCTGGCAGACCGCCCATATCCTTGATACCACCCAGGGAACGATCCAGCTTCTCAAGATCGCGAGTGCGCATCAGCGCTTCTTTCTTGGTCAGCTTGGCGAAAGTACCGTCTTCGGCTTGCACTTCAAGGTCACGCAGACGCTTGATGGAAGCACGGATGGTTTTGAAGTTGGTCAGCATGCCGCCCAACCAGCGGTGATCGACGTACGGCGAACCGCAACGTGCTGCTTCTTCAGCAACGATCTTGCCAGCGGAACGCTTGGTGCCGACGAACAGAATCTTGTTTTTGCCCTGGGCCAGACGCTCTACGAAAGTCAGAGCTTCGTTGAACATTGGCAGGGTTTTTTCAAGGTTGATAATGTGGATCTTGTTACGCGCGCCGAAAATGTATTTACCCATTTTCGGGTTCCAGTAACGGGTCTGGTGACCGAAGTGCACACCGGCCTTCAGCATATCGCGCATGTTGACTTGGGACATGATAGTTCCTTAATAAGTCGGGTTTGGCCTCCACGTATCCCAATGACCAACCAGCAGCATCAGCTGAAGGCACCCAGGTCATCGTGTCGACACGTGTGTGGATTTAAGCTTTCTAGGGTATCCCCGGAAAGCGGCGCATTTTATATCACAAGGCAGAAAAAAACGGAACCCGGATTCTGAAAACCTGGGAAATGCTTTTGGCCCCCGCCTTGGAATCCCCCCAGAATGCGCCATCCTATAGAGAGAAGCGATGCACAGAGGCTCAGATTTGCGCTGATCGTCTGATAGAATCGTGTTTTTCAGGGCCGCGACAATTATTCGTGCAATGCCCATTTCGTTTTAGAAGGCGCCATTGAGCGCAGAGAGAGCCTGTATGACCGTCACCCTCAAAACCCCAGAGGACATCGCAAAAATGCGGATCGCCGGCAAATTGGCCGCCGATGTGCTGGAAATGATTGCCGATTATGTCAAACCGGGTGTCACCACCGAAGAGCTGGACCGCATCTGCCACGACTACATCGTCAATGAGCAGAAAGCCATCCCTGCCCCGCTCAACTACAAGGGCTTCCCGAAGTCGATCTGCACCTCGATCAACCATGTGGTCTGCCACGGCATTCCGAACGAGAAGCCGCTTAAAGATGGCGACACCGTGAATATCGACGTGACTGTGATCAAGGACGGTTACCACGGCGACACCAGCCGCATGTTCCACGTCGGTACCGTGCCGGTCTGGGCCGAGCGTCTTTCCCAGGTGACTCAGGAATGCATGTACAAGGCCATCGAACTGGTCAAGCCCGGCTGCCGCCTGGGCGATATCGGTGAAGTGATCCAGAAGCACGCGGAAAAGAACGGCTTCTCGGTGGTTCGTGAGTTCTGCGGTCACGGCATCGGCAAGGTGTTCCACGAAGAACCGCAAATTCTGCACTACGGCCGCGCCGGCACCGGCATGGAACTGAAAGCCGGCATGACCTTCACCATCGAGCCGATGATCAACCAGGGCAAGGCCGACACCAAGGTGCTGGGCGACGGCTGGACCGCCATTACCAAGGACCGCAAGCTGTCGGCACAGTGGGAACACACCTTGCTGGTGACCGAAACCGGTTACGAGATCTTCACTTTGCGCAGCGACGATACCATCGCGCGCGTTTCGGCCTGATCTCGCCCGCTCCGTTCCCAGCTTTATAGAAAGGAAAGCCAATCGATGCCGCAGGTGGATCCCGAACTCTTCGACCGCGGCCAGTTCCAGGCTGAACTGGCCCTGAAGGCAAGCCCTATTGCTGCTTTCAAGAAGGCGATCCGTCAGGCCCGCGAGGTGCTCGACGAGCGGTTTCGCAGTGGCCGGGACATTCGTCGGCTGATCGAGGATCGCGCCTGGTTTATCGACAACATCCTGCAACAGGCCTGGGAACAGTTTAACTGGAGCGAAGACGCCGATATCGCCCTGGTGGCCGTCGGCGGCTACGGTCGCGGCGAGTTGCACCCCTATTCCGACATCGATCTGCTGATTTTGCTGGACAGCGCCGATCACGAAATTTTTCGGGATTCCATCGAGCGCTTTCTGACGTTGCTGTGGGACATCGGCCTGGAAGTCGGCCAGAGCGTTCGTTCGGTGGATGAATGCGCCGTTGAAGCCCGTGCTGACCTGACGGTTGTCACCAACCTGATGGAAAGCCGCACCATCTGCGGCCCTGAGCGCCTGCGCCAGCGCATGCTGGACGTCACCAGCACCGCGCACATGTGGCCCAGCAAGGAGTTCTTCCTGGCCAAACGCGCCGAGCAGAAAGCCCGTCACCACAAGTACAACGACACCGAATACAACCTGGAGCCCAACGTCAAAGGTTCGCCCGGCGGACTGCGGGATATTCAGACGATTCTCTGGGTTGCCCGTCGTCAGTACGGCACCCTGAACCTGCGAGCCCTGGCGGGCGAAGGCTTCCTGGTGGAGAGCGAAAACGCCCTGCTGGCCTCGTCCCAGGAGTTTTTGTGGAAAGTACGTTACGCCCTGCACATGCTCGCCGGCCGCTCCGAAGACCGCTTGCTGTTCGATCACCAGCGCTCGATTGCAGGGCTGCTGGGTTTCGCAGGCCATGATGCCAAGCAAGCCATCGAAAACTTCATGCAGCAGTACTACCGGGTGGTCATGAGCATTGCCCAGCTCAGCGACCTGATCATCCAGCACTTCGAAGAAGTAATCCTGGCCCCCGAAGACGAAGCACCGCCGCAACCGATCAATTCGCGGTTCCAGCTGCATGACGGCTACATCGAGGCGCGCAGCGACAACGTGTTCCGCCGTACGCCATTCGCCATGCTCGAGATCTTTGTGCTGATGGCCCAGCAACCGGAGATCAAAGGCGTACGCGCCGATACCATCCGCCTGTTGCGCGAGAATCGTCATCTGATCGATGACGACTTCCGCAACGATATTCGTAATACCAGCCTGTTCATCGAGCTGTTCAAGTGCAAGATCGGCATCCACCGCAATCTGCGGCGGATGAACCGGTACGGCATTCTTGGGCGCTATCTGCCGGAGTTCGGTTTCATTGTCGGGCAGATGCAACATGACCTGTTTCACATCTATACGGTCGACGCGCATACCCTGAACCTGATCAAGCACTTGCGTAAGCTGCAGTACACCCAGGTGTCGGAAAAATTCCCGCTGGCCAGCAAGCTCATGGCCAAACTGCCCAAACCCGAACTGATTTACCTGGCTGGCCTGTATCACGACATCGGCAAGGGCCGGCATGGCGATCACTCGGAAATCGGCGCAGTGGATGCCGAAGCCTTTTGCCAGCGCCACCAGTTGCCGATTTGGGACAGCCGCCTGATCGTGTGGCTGGTGCAAAACCATCTGGTGATGTCGACCACGGCCCAGCGCAAGGACCTGTCCGACCCGCACGTAATCCATGATTTCGCGCAGACTGTCGGCGATGAAACCCGCCTCGATTATCTGTACGTGCTGACCGTTGCAGACATCAACGCAACCAATCCGACGCTGTGGAACTCCTGGCGCGCGAGCCTGTTGCGCCAGCTCTACACCGAGACCAAGCGCGCCTTGCGTCGAGGCCTGGAAAACCCGGTGGATCGCGAAGAACAGATCCGCCAGACCCAAAGCGCTGCGCTGGACATCCTGGTGCGCGGCGGCAACGATCCGGACGATGTCGAGCAGCTCTGGGCGCAATTGGGCGATGACTATTTCCTGCGCCACACCGCCGGCGACGTGGCCTGGCACACTGACGCGATTCTGCAGCAGCCGGCCGACGGCGGCCCGCTGGTGCTGATCAAGGAAACCACCCAGCGCGAGTTCGAGGGTGGTACGCAAATCTTCATCTACGCACCGGACCAGCACGACTTCTTCGCCGTGACCGTGGCAGCGATGGACCAGCTCAACCTGAACATTCACGACGCCCGGGTCATCACCTCCAGCAGCCAGTTCACCCTCGACACCTATATCGTGCTCGACACCGATGGCGACTCGATCGGCGACAACCCGGCGCGAGTCAAGCAGATCCGTGAAGGCCTGACTGAGGCCTTGCGCAATCCAGACAACTACCCAACGATTATTCAGCGTCGGGTGCCGCGCCAGCTCAAGCATTTCGCGTTTGCGCCACAGGTGACGATCCACAACGACGCTCAGCGTCCGGTGACGGTACTGGAGCTAAGCGCCCCGGATCGCCCCGGTCTGTTGGCGCGGATCGGCACAATCTTCCTCGAGTTCGACCTGTCGTTGCAGAACGCCAAAATCGCCACTCTGGGCGAGCGCGTGGAAGACGTGTTCTTCATCACCGACGCGAACAATCAGCCACTGTCCGACCCGTTGCTGTGCAGCCGCTTGCAGGACGCAATCGTCGAACAGCTGAGCGTCAGCCAGGAACCCGATACCAAACTTTCGCGCATCAGTTTCTGAACCAACAATTTTCCCCTGTGGGAGCGGGCTTGTGTGGCGAGGGAGCTTGCTCCCGTTCGACTGCGCAGCAGTCGCAAAGCTTTTGGGGTCGCTTCGCGACCCAGCGGGAGCAAGCTCCCTCGCCACACAAGCCCGCTCCCATATTTATAGAGGCCCCCCATGAACAACGCTCTGAACCAGTTGCAGCCTTACCCGTTCGAAAAGCTCCGCGCCCTGCTCGGCAGCGTCACGCCAAACCCGGACAAGCGCGCCATCGCGCTGTCCATCGGCGAGCCGAAACACCGTTCGCCAAGCTTCGTCGCCGAAGCGTTGGCGAGCAACCTGGATCAGATGGCCGTATACCCGACCACCCTGGGCATCCCGGCCCTGCGTGAAGCCATTGCCGCCTGGTGCGAACGTCGCTTCAGCGTCCCGAACGGCTGGCTCGACCCGGCGCGCAACATACTGCCGGTCAACGGCACCCGTGAAGCGCTGTTCGCCTTCACCCAGACCGTGGTCAACCGTGGCGACGATGCGCTGGTGGTCAGCCCGAACCCGTTCTATCAGATCTATGAAGGTGCGGCGTTCCTCGCCGGCGCCAAGCCGCATTACCTGCCGTGCCTGGACGAAAACGGCTTCAACCCGGACTTTGACGCCGTTTCGCCAGACATATGGAAGCGCTGCCAAATCCTGTTCCTGTGTTCGCCGGGTAACCCGACCGGTGCGCTGATTCCGGTTGAAACCCTGAAGAAGCTGATCACCCTGGCCGACAAATACGACTTCGTAATCGCCGCCGACGAGTGCTACAGCGAACTGTACTTCGACGAACAAACCCCACCGCCAGGCCTGCTCAGCGCGTGCGTGGAACTGGGCCGCAAGGACTTCAAGCGTTGCGTGGTGTTCCACAGCCTGTCCAAGCGCTCCAACCTGCCAGGCCTGCGTTCGGGCTTTGTGGCCGGTGATGCGGATATTCTCAAAGGCTTTCTGCTGTATCGCACCTACCACGGCTGCGCGATGCCAGTTCAAACACAACTGGCCAGCGTTGCCGCCTGGAATGACGAAGTGCATGTACGCGCCAACCGCGCGCTGTATCGCGAGAAGTACGATGCGGTGCTGGAGATTCTCAGCCCGGTGATGGATGTGCAGCGCCCGGACGGTGGTTTTTACCTGTGGCCGAACGTGGCCGGTGACGACGCAGCGTTCTGCCGGGATCTGTTTGAGCAGGAGCACGTGACCGTGGTACCGGGTTCTTACCTGTCAAGGGATGTCGATGGCGTGAATCCTGGTGCCGGGCGCGTGCGCATGGCATTGGTTGCACCATTGGCCGAGTGTGTCGAAGCTGCCGAGCGCATTCGCGCATTTATTACTCGCCGCCGCTCGTAATATTAAAACCCGCACGGCGCAATGCCGTGCGGGCTTACACAAAACATAAAGCAATATAACCAACTTACTTTAAACTTCCATTTTCCGCCCTTACAAGTTTATTCTTTTTTAGCATTTTAACTAAAAAGCTTATGCATACGTTGATGACATCGTATCGCACAGCAAACAAAGACAATAATTACGGATATCAATTATATGGACACGCTACATCTATGCAGAGGCCTTGCTCCTGTCGACGAGGAAATAGCTTTTAAATATGCGACACAAGAAGATTTCGCCAACAGCCAAAACAACGGAGATGGCAGCCTTCAAACGCGTAGCATTGGTACTCATAGTAAATTCTGGGCTCAACACAGAACGTTGAAGATTGGCTTTTTTTTCAAAGAAAAAGATTTTATAAAACTCATTAAATCAGCCATCCAGCTCTGGACCCCCCATATCAATCTTAATATAGAGTTTGTTGAAACCGTGGAAGAAGCAGATATACGCATTTCCAATAACAAAAACATCGACGGACACTGGTCAAGGCTTGGAACTGATGCCTTGGCCGTACCTGCCACCCGAGCAACGATGCACTTTGACACGACTAACAATATTTATACCGACAGGGAATGGACATCAATAATACTGCATGAATTCGGTCACGCAATTGGTTTGAGTCATGAACATCAACACCCAGATGCCAACATCGACTGGAACACTCCCGCTGTTTATCGGGAATGCGAAAAAAATGAAGGCTGGTCGCAAAAAATCACTTATCACAATATTTTCAGACGACTCGAGCATAGTAAAACAACCTCAACCCCGTATGACCCGAAATCGATCATGCACTACGGTTTTGGTGCGTCTTTTATCTGGAACAAAATAGCGATACCAACCAACTTCACACTCTCAGAAAAAGATATCAGCCTTGTAAAATCAATCTACCCTCCGAAAGCCTAGCCTTGGCATTCGATCAGACCTCCCCAGAATTTTCCTCATTTCAAACCCAGCCCCCGTTACCTCACAAAACACGTCATCACCCATCGGGGTGATGACGATGGAGTTTGTATAAAAGCGCGGTTTCCGGGCAATCGACAGCATCGAAGCCGCTTAGACTGCTGGCCGATCTGCGTCGCAGTGAATCACTGATGACCAAGAGAAACAGACAAACCCGACCACAGCCGACGCGAAACCGTCCGGTCATGGCATAATCCGTCACCTTTTATTTTCAGCACCTGCAAAGGGGGCAATTCCTTGACCGTTTCAAGCAAAACGTTGCACCTTTTCGGCATCAAAGCCTGCGACACCATGAAAAAGGCGCGCACCTGGCTCGATGAACACGCTGTCAGCTATGACTTCCATGATTACAAAACGGTCGGCATCGACCGTGAACACCTGAGCCAATGGTGCGACGAGCACGGCTGGCAAGTGGTGTTGAACCGTGCAGGCACGACCTTTCGCAAGCTCGACGACGAACGCAAAGCCGATCTCGACCAGCCGAAAGCCATCGAACTGATGCTCGCGCAACCTTCGATGATCAAGCGCCCGGTGCTCGATCTCGGTGACCGAACCCTGATTGGCTTCAAGCCAGATATCTACGCGGCCGCACTCAAGTAAGGCAGCCCGTTCCATTTTGTTAGAGGTATCAACATGTCCACTACCCTGTTCAGCCTGGCCTTTGGTGTCGGCACTCAAAACCGTCAAGGCGCATGGCTGGAAGTGTTTTACGCGCAGCCACTGCTTAACCCGTCGGCCGACCTGGTCGCTGCCATTGCGCCGGTTCTGGGTTACACCGACGGCAATCAGGCCATCGCCTTCAGCACTGCTCAAGCTTCGCAATTGGCCGAAGCGCTGAAAAGCGTCGACGCTGCCCAGGCTGCATTGCTGACCCGTCTGGCCGAGAGCCACAAGCCGCTGGTCGCGACAATTTTGGCCGAAGACGCTCAGCTGACTTCCACGCCTGAGGCTTACCTCAAGCTGCATTTGCTGTCTCATCGCCTGGTCAAGCCGCATGGCCTGAACCTGGCCGGCGTGTTCCCGCTGCTGCCAAACGTGGCCTGGACCAGCCAGGGCGCGATCGACCTGGCCGAACTGGCCGAGCATCAACTGGAAGCCCGCCTGCGCGGCGAGTTGCTGGAAGTGTTCTCGGTGGACAAGTTCCCGAAAATGACCGACTACGTGGTACCGGCCGGCGTGCGTATCGCTGACGCGGCGCGTATTCGTCTGGGCGCTTACGTCGGCGAAGGCACCACCGTGATGCACGAAGGTTTCGTCAACTTCAACGCCGGCACCGAAGGCCCGGGCATGATCGAAGGCCGCGTTTCCGCTGGCGTGTTCGTCGGCAAGGGTTCGGACCTGGGCGGCGGTTGCTCGACCATGGGCACCCTGTCGGGTGGCGGCAACATCGTGATCAAGGTCGGCGAAGGCTGCCTGATCGGTGCCAATGCCGGTATCGGTATCCCGTTGGGCGACCGCAACACCGTTGAGTCGGGCCTGTACGTGACCGCCGGCACCAAGGTTGCGCTGCTGGACGAGCACAACAAACTGGTCAAAGTCGTTAAAGCCCGTGAACTGGCCGGTCAACCTGACCTGCTGTTCCGCCGCAATTCGGAGACTGGTGCCGTGGAGTGCAAAACCCACAAATCGGCCATCGAACTGAACGAAGCGCTGCACGCTCACAACTAAGTGCCGCAGGCACCTGTGGGAGCGAGCTTGCTCGCGATGCTTTTTGGCGCTCTAACGGACGCCATCGCGAGCAAGCTCGCTCCCACAAGGTCCGGTGTACACCCGCCCAAGTTCACAGGGCTCAACACATGATGATTGCCTCTCCCTGGCGCGCCGATTTTCCGGCCATCGCCGCATTGCAACGGCAAGACCAGACTTATCTGGACAACGCCGCCACCACGCAAAAACCTCAAGCCCTGCTGGATGCCCTGGCGCATTACTACGCCAACGGCGCGGCCAACGTGCATCGGGCGCAACACTTGCCCGGCGCCCATGCCACCCAGGCATTCGAGGACAGCCGCAGCAAAGTTGCGCAATGGCTTAATACCGGCGATTGCGGGCAAATCATCTTTACCCACGGTGCGACGTCCGCGCTGAACCTCCTGGCCTATGGCCTGGAACACGTATTCAATCCGGGCGATGAAATTGTCATCAGCGCTCTGGAGCATCACGCCAACCTGTTGCCGTGGCAGCAACTGGCCCACCGTCGCGATTTGAAACTGGTGATCCTGCCGCTGGATGCCGACGGTTTGATTGACCTTGAAGCCGCTGCTCGCCTGATCGGCCCGCGTATCCGCCTGCTGGCGGTCAGTCAGCTGTCCAACGTGCTCGGCGCCTGGCAACCGTTGCCCGCGCTACTGGCGATGGCCAAAGCGCACAATGCGCTGACCGTGGTCGACGGCGCTCAAGGCGTGGTTCATGGCCGGCATGACGTGCAGGCGCTGGGTTGCGACTTCTATGTGTTTTCCAGCCACAAGCTCTACGGCCCGGATGGTTTGGGTGTGCTGTTCGGTCGTCATGAAGCGCTTGAGCAACTGCGTCCGTGGCAGTTCGGCGGCGAAATGGTGCTGGATGCCAACTACCACGACGCACGCTTTCGTCCTGCGCCACTGGGGTTCGAGGCGGGTACGCCACCGATTTCCAGCGTGATTGGCCTGGGGGCGACCCTGGATTATCTGGCCGGACTCGATCAGGACGCCGTGTCCGCCCACGAAGCCGCGCTGCATGACTATTTGCTCAAAGGCCTTGAAGCGCGCAACGGCATTCGTCTGCTGGGCAAGCCGCAACTGGCGCTGGCCAGTTTTGTCGTCGAGGGTGTGCATAACTCTGATCTGGCGCATTTGCTGACCGAACAGGGAATCGCCGTTCGCGCCGGTCATCATTGCGCCATGCCATTGCTCAAAAGCTTTGAACTGGCCGGGGCAATTCGGGTGTCATTGGCGTTGTACAACGACTCCGAGGATCTTGAGCGCTTTTTTGAAGCGCTGGATCAGGCACTGGAGTTGTTGCGATGACCTTGCCCGCCGATGCCGTCATGGCGCTAGATACTTTTCAGAAGACTGCGAGCTGGGAACAGCGGGCGCGGTTGCTGATGCAATGGGGCGACCGCCTGCCTGCGTTGAGCGATGTGCATAAAGTCGAGGCCAACCGCGTGCATGGCTGTGAAAGCCAGGTCTGGCTGGTCGGTACGCTGCAGGATGGCCATTGGCAGTTCAGCGCCAGCAGCGATGCCCGCTTGATTCGCGGGTTGGTGGCGTTGCTGCTGGCGCGGGTCAATGGGTTGTCCGCTGCCGAGCTGCAACAGGTGGATTTGCCGGATTGGTTTAATCAGTTGGGCCTGTCGCGGCAGTTGTCGTCATCGCGCAGCAATGGCCTCAACGCCGTGCTACAGCGGATGAATGAGTTGGCTCAGTAAAAGGGCTGCTTCGCAGCCCATCGCGGGCAAGCCCGCTCCCACAGGGATTTGCGGTGAACTCAAATCTTGCATCCAACCCGGACTCCTGTGGGAGCGGGCTTGCCCGCGATGAGGCCATCAGCCACAACCCATCAAGCCTCAGGTTTAACCCGATCCGCGGGGCGCCGTACCCCGGCCACAATCTTATCCACAGCCTTGGTCGCCGCGACCATGCCGAATGTCGCCGTCACCATCATCACCGCGCCAAAGCCCCCGGCGCAGTCGAGCTTCACGCCATCCCCGACAAAACTCTTCTGCAAGCAAATGCTGCCATCCGGTTTCGGGTAGCGCAGTTGCTCGGTGGAAAACACGCAGGGCACGCTGTAGTGGCGAGTCACGGTGCGGGAAAAACCGTAGTCGCGGCGCAACGTGGAGCGCACTTTCGACGCCAGCGGATCGTTGAACGTGCGGTTCAGGTCGCAGACCTGAATCAGTGTCGGGTCGATCTGCCCGCCCGCGCCACCGGTGGTGATGATCTGGATTTTGCGTCGTTTGCACCAGGCGATCAGCGCCGCTTTGGCGTTGACGCTGTCGATGCAGTCGATCACGCAGTCGATGTTCGGCGTGATGTACTCGGCCATGGTTTCGCGGGTAACGAAGTCCGCCACTGCATGCACCGTGCAATCCGGGTTGATCCCGCGCAGGCGCTCGGCCATCACCTCGACCTTGGGCTTGCCAACGGTGCTGTCCAGTGCGTGCAGCTGACGGTTGACGTTGCTGACACAGACGTCATCCAGGTCGAACAGCGAAATCTCGCCCACGCCACACCGGGCAACAGCTTCCGCCGCCCAGGAACCGACGCCACCGACGCCGACGATCGCCACATGGGCCGCGCGCAAGCGCTCAAGGCCTTCGATGCCATACAAGCGGGCGATGCCAGCAAACCGCGGATCTTCTGTACTCATGACCATTACCCCAAAAACCGGCGCGCATTATAGGGCCGTCGGCGGTCAAGAGCACCTTTGGGCTATGGACGGCAGTCTGGACGGCTTCAATTGACTACAAATTTATTGGAATTGGGTTATACCGCACCGGTCAAAGAACTTAAGTCGACCTGGATTGCCCAATGTCGGGCGTTTCCCTGTTCGCTGTACGGTCAGAGAACCTCCAGTGTAGGATGCGCGCCCCTGCCACCTGGCAGCCGGCCGCCAACCGTTCCTTCGTTCCACAGCCTTTGGAACCCGAAAAAGCTATGTCATCGCGTAAATTTGGACTCAACCTGGTCGTGGTGCTCGCCATCGCAGCCTTGTTTACCGGCTTCTGGGCGCTGGTCAATCGCCCGGTCACCGCCCCCAACTGGCCTGAACAGATCTCCGGCTTTTCGTACTCGCCGTTTCAACAAGGCCAGTACCCGCAAAAAGCTCAGTACCCGACCGACGATGAAATGCGTCGCGATCTGGAGATCATGAGCAAGCTGACGGACAACATCCGGACCTACTCGGTCGACGGCACCCTGGAGAACATTCCCAAACTGGCGGAAGAGTTCGGCCTGCGGGTGACCCTGGGGATCTGGATCAGCCCGGACGAAGAGCGCAACGAGCGCGAGATCACCCGCGCCATCGAAATCGCCAATTCCTCGCGTAGCGTGGTTCGCGTGATTGTCGGTAACGAGGCGATCTTCCGTAAGGAAATCACCGCTGCAGAGCTGAGCCTGATCCTGGATCGCGTCCGCGCGGCCGTAAAGGTTCCGGTCACCACCTCCGAACAGTGGCACGTCTGGGAAGAAAACCCGAGCCTGGCCAAGCACGTTGACCTGATCGCGGCTCACGTTCTGCCCTACTGGGAGTTCATTCCGGTGGACAAGGCCGGTCAGTTCGTTCTCGACCGCGCCCGTGACCTGAAAAAAATGTTCCCGAAAAAACCGCTGCTGCTCTCCGAGGTCGGCTGGCCGAGCAACGGCCGCATGCGCGGTGGCGCCGATGCGTCGCCGGCGGACCAGGCGATTTACCTGCGCACGTTGGTCAACAAGCTCAACCGCCAGGGCTTCAACTACTTCGTGATCGAAGCGTTTGACCAGCCGTGGAAGGCCACTGACGAAGGTTCGGTGGGCGCGTATTGGGGCGTGTTCAACGCCGCGCGCCAACAGAAATTCAATTTCGAAGGCCCGGTGGTCGCGATCCCGCAATGGCGTGTGCTGGCGATCGGCTCGGCCGTGTTGGCTCTGCTGTCGCTGACCCTGCTGATGATCGACGGCTCGGCTCTGCGTCAACGTGGCCGCACCTTCCTGACCTTTATCGCGTTCCTGTGCGGTTCGGTGCTGGTATGGATCGGTTATGACTACAGCCAGCAATACAGCACCTGGTTCAGCCTGACGGTGGGTTTCTTGCTCGCCCTCGGTGCACTCGGGGTGTTTATCGTTCTGCTGACCGAGGCCCATGAACTGGCCGAAGCGGTCTGGACCCACAAGCGCCGGCGTGAATTCCTGCCGGTGGTGGGCGAATCGGACTACCGACCGAAGGTGTCGATTCACGTCCCTTGCTACAACGAGCCGCCGGAGATGGTCAAACAGACCCTCAACGCCCTGGCCAACCTCGACTATCCGGACTTCGAAGTCCTGATCATCGACAACAACACCAAAGACCCGGCGGTCTGGGAACCGGTTCGCGATTATTGCGAAACCCTCGGCCCGCGCTTCAAGTTTTTCCACGTCGCACCGCTGGCCGGTTTCAAGGGCGGCGCGTTGAATTACCTGATTCCGCACACCGCCAAGGATGCCGAGGTGATTGCGGTGATCGACTCGGACTACTGTGTCGACCCGAACTGGCTCAAGCACATGGTGCCGCACTTCGCCGATCCGAAAATCGCCGTGGTGCAGTCGCCACAGGATTACCGCGACCAGAACGAAAGCACCTTCAAGAAGCTCTGCTACGCGGAATACAAAGGCTTCTTCCACATCGGCATGGTCACCCGCAACGACCGTGACGCGATCATCCAGCACGGCACCATGACCATGACCCGGCGCTCGGTGCTCGAGGAACTGGGCTGGGCCGACTGGTGCATCTGTGAAGACGCCGAGTTGGGTCTGCGCGTGTTCGAAAAAGGTCTGTCGGCGGCGTATTACCACGACAGTTACGGCAAAGGCCTGATGCCCGATACCTTTATCGACTTCAAGAAACAGCGTTTCCGCTGGGCCTACGGGGCGATTCAGATCATCAAGCGTCACACCGCCAGCCTGCTGCGCGGCAAGGACACCGAACTGACCCGTGGCCAGCGTTACCACTTCCTCGCGGGCTGGTTGCCGTGGGTGGCGGATGGCATGAATATCTTCTTCACCGTCGGCGCACTGTTGTGGTCGGCAGCAATGATCATCGTGCCGCAACGGGTCGATCCACCGCTGCTGATTTTCGCGATCCCGCCGTTGGCGCTGTTCGTGTTCAAGGTCGGCAAGATCATCTTCCTCTACCGTCGTGCGGTCGGGGTCAACCTCAAGGATGCGTTCTGCGCGGCATTGGCAGGGCTGGCGTTGTCGCACACCATCGCCAAAGCGGTGCTGTACGGCTTCTTCACCAGCAGCATTCCGTTCTTCCGTACCCCGAAAAACGCCGATAACCACGGCTTCTGGGTAGCCATTTCGGAAGCACGCGAAGAGGTGTTCATCATGCTGCTGTTGTGGGGTGCGGCGCTGGGGATCTTCCTGGTGCAAGGCCTGCCGAGCAACGACATGCGCTTCTGGGTGACCATGCTGCTGGTGCAGTCGCTGCCGTACCTGGCGGCGCTGATCATGGCGTTCCTGTCGTCGCTGCCCAAACCGGTAGCCGAAGCCGCAACCGCACCGGCTGTCTAAATCAGTACAGATGCACTAAACGGCGGCCAATGGCCGCCGTTTTGCTTTAAGATAACCGCCATTTTGCAGGGCTTGGCGGAATACGGTTTGCCGATCAAACCTAATCCCTGTGGGAGCGAGCTTGCTCGCGATGGCGGTGTCACAATCAACGTCTATGTTGACTGACACACCGCCATCGCGAGCAAGCTCGCTCCCACATAGTCCGCGCCCATATTCAAGTCTTCCGGAGTCTTACATGACGGCCCACGCCGACCTTTCGCCGACCCTTCAACTCGCCATCGACCTGATCCGCCGTCCGTCCGTGACGCCGGTCGACGCCGATTGCCAGAAGCAGATGATGCAGCGCCTGGGCGATGCCGGTTTCAAACTGGAACCGATGCGCATCGAAGATGTGGATAACTTCTGGGCGACTCACGGTAAACACGAAGGCCCGGTGCTGTGTTTCGCCGGCCACACCGACGTGGTCCCGACCGGTCCGGTAACCGCCTGGCAGATCGATCCGTTCAACGCGGTGATCGATGAGCACGGCATGCTCTGCGGCCGTGGCGCGGCGGACATGAAAGGCAGCCTCGCCTCCATGACAGTGGCAGCCGAGCGCTTCGTCGCCGACTACCCGGACCACAAGGGCAAGGTTGCGTTCCTGATCACCAGCGACGAAGAAGGCCCGGCCCATCACGGCACCAAGGCTGTAATCGAACGCCTCGCCGCCCGTAAAGAACGTCTGGACTGGTGCATCGTCGGCGAACCGTCGAGCACTACCCTGGTGGGTGACGTGGTCAAGAATGGCCGTCGCGGCTCCCTCGGCGCCAAGCTGACCGTGCACGGTGTGCAGGGTCACGTGGCTTACCCGCATCTGGCGAAGAACCCGATCCACCTCGCAGCCCCGGCGCTGGCCGAGCTCGCCGCCGAGCACTGGGACCACGGTAACGATTTCTTCCCGCCGACCAGTTTCCAGATTTCCAACGTCAATTCCGGCACCGGCGCGACCAACGTGATCCCGGGTGATCTGGTGGCGGTATTCAACTTCCGCTTCTCCACCGAATCCACTGTCGAAGGCCTGCAAAAGCGCGTCGCCGACATTCTCGACAAGCATGGTCTGGACTGGCACATCGACTGGGCGCTGTCCGGCCTGCCGTTCCTCACCGAACCGGGCGCCCTGCTCGACGCGGTATCGGCAAGCATCAAGGACATTACCGGTCGCGAAACCACAGCCTCCACCAGCGGCGGTACATCCGACGGGCGCTTCATCGCGACCATGGGTACTCAGGTTGTCGAACTGGGCCCGGTCAACGCGACGATCCACCAGGTCAACGAACGCGTGCTGGCGGCCGATCTCGATGTGCTGACCGAGATCTACTACCAGACCCTGATCAAGTTGCTCGCCTGATGCTTGCGTGTCCGATCTGCAGCGAACCGCTGAACGCGGTGGACAACGGCGTGGCCTGCCCCGCCGGGCATCGTTTCGACCGTGCGCGGCAGGGTTACCTGAACCTGTTGCCCGTGCAGCACAAGAACAGCCGCGACCCTGGGGATAACTTGGCGATGGTCGAAGCCCGTCGCGATTTTTTGAACGCCGGCCATTACGCGCCGGTGGCCAAGCGTCTGGCGGAACTGGCGGCGCAATTCGCGCCCCAGCGCTGGCTGGACATCGGTTGTGGCGAAGGTTACTACACCGCGCAAATCGCCGAAGCGTTGCCCAACGCCGATGGCTACGCCCTGGACATTTCCCGGGAAGCGGTCAAACGCGCCTGCAAACGCAACCCTGCGCTGACCTGGTTGATCGCCAGCATGGCCCGGGTGCCATTGGCCTCAGGCAGCTGCCAGTTTCTCGCCAGCGTTTTCAGCCCGCTGGACTGGGAAGAAGCCAAACGCCTGCTCAGCCCCGGCGGCGGCTTGATGAAAGTCGGGCCGACCAGCGGCCATCTGATGGAATTGCGCGAGCGGCTGTACGACGAAGTGCGCGAGTACACCGACGACAAGCATTTGGCGTTGGTGCCAGAAGGCATGGCGCTGCAGCACAGCGAAACCCTGGAGTTCAAACTGACGCTGGTTAACGGTCAGGATCGCGCGAACCTGTTGGCCATGACACCCCACGGCTGGCGCGCGAGTGCCGAACGCCGGGCGGCAGTCATCGAACAGGCCGAGCCGTTCGAGGTCACTGTTTCGATGCGCTACGATTACTTCGTACTTCAATAACTTCTTAATTTTTGGTCTTGAGCAACGGCTTGAGGCCGGCTAAATCCGCGAATGGATTTTTCAGACCCGCAGTGAGGACATCCATGCGCCAACCCGATATCGAGATTTACCTGAAAGACGCCGACGTCGACTACAAGGCCATCGCAGCCTGGCTCGGCGCGGCTTTAGGCCCGTGCACCGATTGGGTTCAGAAAGGCCAGACCTACAAGTGCAAGGCCGGCAATGTGCCGGTTACCTGGCTACCGAAAGCTGTCGGCAAATGGAACAGCCTGTACCTGGAAAGCGACCAGACCCCATGGGAAGACGACATCGCCTGCGCCCGCGCAGCCTTTGCCGCGCTGAACGTCGAAGTGCGTTGTGCGCCAGGCAGTTGGGTCGAGGAAGAAGGTGAAGAGACGGCGGATCGCTGGATGCGGATCAGCGCCGATGGTGAAGAAGAAATCACCTGGAAAACCGCGTAAAACCAGTACAGAAACCTGTGGGAGCGGGCTTGCCCGCGATTGCGGTTTGTCAGTCACATCATTGTTGGATGTGCCGCCGTCTTCGCGGGCAAGCCACGCTCCCACAGGGTGTTATGTGATCTGCAGGATACGGTTTACAGACCTACAACATCCTCAGCCTGCAAACCCTTCTCGCCGGTCACCACGGCGTATTCAACCTGCTGACCTTCAGTCAGCGAGCGATGCCCTTCGCCGCGGATCGCGCGGTAGTGCACGAACACGTCCACCCCGTCCTCGCGCTGAATGAAGCCATAGCCCTTGGCGTCGTTGAACCACTTCACATTGCCGGTTTCGCGCGTAGCCATATCGAGTTACCCCCTTGTTTTTATTTTGAACGGCCGAGTATATGACAGCCATCAAAACTCTCAACTCAAGTTTACTTAGGCGCTTTTTTGCCGATTTTCGACGAATACGGCACACTATCGGCCGCCCGAGCATTTGCTTGGTTTTATCCACTCACGCAGAAGCCGTATGACCCGCTCCCCGTTCCGCCGTCTTGTGTTTGGCACCCTGCGCCGACTGCTGTACCTCTGGGTTCGCTCGGAGACGATCAACCAGTCGTCGTTCACCCTCAACCTCGACCGCAGCCGGCCGGTGTTCTACGTCCTGCAAAATCCTTCACTGACCGACCTCGCCGTGGTCGATACCGAATGCAGCAAGGCCGGCCTGCCCCGCCCGGTGTTGCCGGTATCGGTGGGTGCGCTGGTAGAACCCGCCGCGTTCTTTTACCTGACGCCGGAGCCCGACTGGCTCGGCCGTCAGGACAAGCGCGGCGCGCCACCGACCCTGACCCGTCTGGTCAGCGCCCTGAGCCAGAACGCCGCCGAAGACGCGCAGATCATTCCGGTCAGCGTGTTCTGGGGCCAGTCGCCGGACAGCGAGTCGAGCCCGTGGAAACTGTTGTTCGCCGACAGTTGGGCGGTCACCGGGCGTTTGCGTCGGCTGCTGAGCATCATGATTCTGGGGCGCAAGACCCGGGTGCAGTTCTCGGCGCCGATTCATCTGCGTGAACTGATCGATCACAACAAAGGCCACGAGCGCACCGTGCGCATGGCCCAGCGGATTCTGCGGGTGCACTTCCGTAATCTGAAAGCCGCGGTGATCGGCCCGGACATTTCCCACCGTCGCAACCTGGTCAAAGGCCTGCTCAATCAGCCCTCGGTCAAACAGGCGATCCTCGACGAGGCTGAGCGCGAGAACATCTCGCCGGAAAAAGCCAAGGCCCAGGCCTTGCGCTACGGCAATGAGATCGCCTCGGACTACACCTACACCGCGATCCGCTTTCTGGAAGTGGTGCTGAGCTGGTTCTGGAACAAGATCTACGACGGGATCAAGGTCAACCACATCGAAGGTGTGCAGAAAGTCGCCCAGGGTCACGAAGTGATCTACGTGCCGTGCCACCGCAGCCATATCGACTACCTGCTGCTCTCGTATCTGCTGTTCCGCAACGGCCTGACCCCGCCGCACATCGCCGCCGGGATCAATCTCAACATGCCGGTGATCGGCAGCCTGCTGCGCCGTGGCGGCGCGTTCTTCATGCGCCGGACGTTCAAGGGCAATCCCCTCTACACCTCGGTGTTCAACGAATATCTGCATACCCTGTTCACCAAAGGCTTCCCGGTCGAGTACTTCGTCGAGGGCGGCCGTTCGCGCACCGGGCGCATGCTGCAACCGAAAACCGGGATGCTCGCGATCACGCTGCGCAGCTTCCTGCGTTCGTCGCGGATGCCGATCGTCTTCGTGCCGGTGTACATCGGCTATGAGCGCGTGCTGGAAGGACGCACCTACCTCGGCGAATTACGTGGCGCGAGCAAGAAGAAAGAATCGATCTTCGACATTTTCAAAGTCATCGGCGCGCTCAAACAGCGCTTCGGTCAGGTCGCGGTCAACTTTGGCGAGCCGATCAAACTGGCGGAGTTCCTCGACAGCGAACAACCAGACTGGCGCCAACAGGAGCTCGGTCCGCAGTTCAAACCGGCCTGGCTCAACGAAACCACCAACCGCCTCGGCGAGAAAGTCGCGCAGCATTTGAATGAAGCGGCGGCGATCAACCCGGTGAATCTGGTGGCCCTGGCGTTGCTGTCCACCAGCCGTCTGGCCCTGGACGATCGCGCCATGGCGCGGGTGCTCGATCTGTATCTGGCGCTGTTGCGCAAGGTTCCCTACTCCTCGCACACCACCCTGCCGGAGGGCGACGGTCGAGCGCTGATCGAACACGTGAAGGACATGGACCTGCTGTCCGAGCAAAGCGATGCGCTGGGCAAAATTCTGTACCTGGACGAACAAAACGCCGTCCTGATGACCTACTACCGCAACAACGTGCTGCACATCTTCGCGTTGCCGTCGTTGCTGGCGAGCTTCTTTCAGAGCACCTCGCGCATGAGTCGCGAGCAGATCCTGCGCTACACCCGTGCGCTGTACCCGTACTTGCAATCGGAGCTGTTCATTCGCTGGTCGCTGGATGAACTCGATGGCGTGGTCGATCAATGGCTCGAAGCCTTCGTCGAGCAAGGCCTGCTGCGTTTCGAGAAAGATGTGTACCTGCGTCCGGCACCGAGTTCGCGGCATTTCGTGCTGCTGACGCTGCTGTCGAAAAGCATCGCCCAGACCTTGCAGCGCTTCTACATGACCGTTTCCTTGCTGCTCAACAGCGGCCAGAACAGCATCAGCGCCGAAGAGCTCGAAGACCTCTGCACCGTCATGGCCCAGCGCCTGTCGATCCTCCACGGCCTGAACGCCCCGGAATTCTTCGACAAGAGCCTGTTCCGTCACTTCATCCAGACAATGCTGGACCTCGACGTGCTGCGCCGTGACGAAGCCGGCAAGTTGAGCTATCACAAACTACTCGGCGAACTGGCCGAAGGCGCCGCCAAACGTGTGTTGCCGGCTGAGATTCGCTTGTCGATCCGTCAGGTCGCGCTGCATCGCAGTGAAGATGCGGCGGACCAAGTCGCGGCTCCAGCGCAGACCGTCTAAATTCCTAAAGGCGCCAGGCTTCTTCTGGCGCCTTGATACGGAGATCTCGATGAAAAAACTCTCTCTCGTCCTGCTGACTGCCCTGCTCGGTGCCTGCCAGTCGACACCACCGACCGCCAACGCCAGCCTCGACGGCGAAGTGTTCTACCTGCAACGCATTGCTCTGCCACCGAACGCGATCTTGAGCGTCAGCTTGCAAGATGTGTCCCTGGCCGACGCTCCGGCGGTAGTGCTCGACGAGCAGAAGGGCCCGGTCAAAGGCCAAGTGCCGTTGCCATTCCATTTGAGCTACGATCCGGCTCAGGTCAAAGCCGGCCACCGCTACTCGGTCAGCGCCCGCATCGAAGTCAATGGCGAGCTGATGTTCATCACCACTGAAAACCACGCCGTGCAACTGGACGGCAAAGACCCGCAGCCACTGAAAATTCGCGTGGACGCCGCCCGCTAATTCTATTTTCTGAACCTTTTTTTTAGCCTTTTTTTCTGAATAAGGAAGCCGCCATGCTCCGCCCTACCCTTCGCTTCGCCGGCCTGTGCGCAGGCTTGATGTTCTGCGCCAACGCCCTGGCAGTGTCTCTCAGTGACCTGTCGCAACAAGACGCCACCGGCGGTCTCAAGGACGCCCTGACCCAAGGCGCGCAACTGGCCGTCAAACAACTCGGCACACCCGGCGGCTTCAGCAACAACCCGGAGGTGAAGATTGAGCTGCCGGGCAAGCTGGGTAAGGTCGCCAAGAAAATGAAACAGTTCGGCATGGGCGATCAGGTCGATCAACTGGAAACCAGCATGAACAAAGCGGCTGAAACGGCCGTGACCCAGGCTCAGCCGATCCTGGTGGATGCGGTGAAGAAGATGACCGTGGAAGATGCCAAGGGGATCCTCAGCGGCGGCAAGGACTCGGCGACTCAGTACCTGAGCAAAACCAGCCGCGAACAGATCCGCACCAAGTTCCTGCCGATCGTCAAACAAGCCACCGACCAGGTCGGCCTGGCCCAGCAATACAACTCGTTTGCCGGGCAAGCGGCGACTCTGGGTGTGCTGGATGCGAAAAATGCCAACATCGAAAGCTACGTGACCGAGCAGGCGTTGAACGGTTTGTTCGAGATGATTGGCAAGCAGGAAGAAACCATTCGCCAGAACCCTGCGGCGGCGGCGACCAGTTTGGCGAAGAAGGTGTTTGGTACGCTCTAAACCTCAACTCCGATCCTGTGGGAACGAGCTCTTGCTCGCTCCCACGAAAATCAGATCGTCGACACTGCCCGCAGGAAGAACACCCACTCGCGCCCCATCTTCCTTTTCTCGAACACCTTTAACTCGACCAACCCGTTCAGGGTGGCCGACGCGGTGTTGTAAGAGCAGTTCAGATTCTCCTTCACATTGACCGCCGTGAATTCCTTGGCCATACCACTCTTGGCCACTTGGTATACAGCTCGCTGTTTCTCGGTGAGCTGGTCAAAGAAACCTGACTCCAGCAGCCATCGATCAAAGCTTTCGGTATAGGCCAGGCTTTTTCGATAAGCCTCGGTAAAAGCGCTGACTGCCCGGAAGATGACTGAACACTGGAAATCGATGAAATAGGTCAGGTCCAGATCATCAGCTTCGGTATTCAGATACGAGCGCCCGTATTTCACCGGTGCATTGCGCAGCAAGAGACTGATCGCAATGTAGCGAAAGGCCGAGAAGTCATTCTTGAACATGAACCAGTAAAACAGCGCCCGCGCGACCCGACCGTTGCCGTCGCGAAAAGGATGCTCATAGCCCAGGGCAAAATGCAGCGCGATACCTTTGATCAATGGATGAAGGTAATCCACTTGATTGGGATCGTCGTGAGACTGGTTGATCCACTTCGACAGCACCTGCAATCGTGACGCGAGTCCCGCTGCGGGTGGCGGCGTATGAACAGTATTGCCCTCACCGTCCTGCACCACCACGTCATCGTTGATCCTGAAGGCACCCGGTGAATATTGCGGGTCATCGATACCTTCGACTCCGACACGATGCATCGCCGCGATCAGCTCGACGCTCAAGGGCTCATAACGCTTTTCCCAGGCGAAGTTCATCATCTTGTAGTTGCCGATAACCATCCGCTCATCCGGCGTGCGCGGCAGGCGTTTGCGCTTGAGCATGTCCTTGGCCACCCGGGTTGTGGTCGCCGCACCTTCGAGCTGGCTGCTGCTGATGGCTTCATCGTCGATCAGATCGTGGAGCAGATAGCTGAAATGCGCGCGCTCGCCGATTTGTCCGGTCATGTATTCCAGCGCAGCCGTCGTCGCTTGTCGATCAACGGCCGAAACAGCTTTCTGGGCCAATGGGGTCAGCACAAATCGGCCCCACTCAATGGGCTCGCCCAATGGCAAAAGACTGGAATACTGCGCGGTTCTAGCTTTCTTGACCAAGGCCCAGCACAGATTCGAATCCAGCCCCGGCGCCCAGCGGTAGCGCAACTCATCGAATGGAAGACAACGCCCCTGATCGTCCAAAGGCTTGAGCAGTGCGAGATAGTCCGAGAGGCGTTCCTTGTGGGGCGATTGCCCCAACCGATCGAACACCGGGTCGGATCTGCCCTTCAGCATGGGCGGCTTTTTCATTATCGGCGGCTCAAAAACTCACGAAATTGAGTCTTGAGTACAACAGCGCACCTACGTTGACTCAATATCAGACGGATCTGAAATATGTGTAGGAGCCTGGACCGCCTTCGCGGGCAAGCCTCGCTCCTACAGTTGGACTGGGTACATCCAGGAGAGATTGGTCGGCTGTCAGGTCGCCATCGCAGGCAAGCCAGCTCCCACAATGGAGCGGCGTACCACCGCTTTTCACCACTCAACAGGCCGAGCGTTAGCTCGCCTGCCGCTTTTGATCTTGATGCACCGCCCCCTCGAGAGGCCGAGTGGAGGTTCTGCGCAGTGGGCAACCCGGCATGGATGCCGGGTTAGCCGCGCACGGCCATGGATGGCCGATCGCGGCGGGCCCACGGAGCAGGACCGGAGCGAGGGCATGCCGAGCCTAAGCGAGGCACCGAACGAAAGGGGCAAGAGCCCTTGGTTACTTGGGGCTTTTCCAAGTGACTCGCCGTAAGGGCGAAACCGCCAGCCGCCGTGACCGCAGCAACGGATATGCCCCCACCAACAAGAGCATGGTCGGCCCGAAGGCCGCCAAGATCAAACAATCACACAGGCTCTTGCTTGACCCTGAACCAAGCCGCATACAGCGCCGGCAAAAACAGCAACGTCAACGCCGTCGCCACAATCAGCCCGCCCATGATCGCCACCGCCATCGGCCCGAAAAACACACTGCGCGACAATGGAATCATCGCCAACACCGCCGCCAACGCCGTCAGCACAATCGGTCGGAACCGCCGCACCGTCGCCTCGATAATCGCCTGCCAAGGCTTAAGCCCGGCAGCGATATCCTGCTCAATCTGATCCACCAGAATCACCGAGTTACGCATGATCATCCCGGACAAGGCGATCGTCCCGAGCATCGCCACAAAACCGAACGGCTGGCGGAACACCATCAGAAACAGCGTCACACCAATCAGCCCCAGCGGTGCCGTCAGAAACACCATCACAGTGCGTGAGAAACTGCGCAGTTGCAGCATCAGCAACGTCAGCACCACCACGATAAACAACGGCACACCGGCCTTCACCGAGTTCTGCCCGCGAGCCGAGTCTTCCACCGTACCGCCGACGTCCAGCAAATAGCCGTCCGGCAATTCGGCACGAATCGGATCGAGGGTCGGCATGATCTGCTGCACCAGCGTCGCTGGTTGTTCCTTGCCATAGATGTCGGCGCGAACCGTCACGTTGGGCAGACGGTTACGGTGCCAGATAATGCCTTCTTCGAAGCCATACTCCAGCGTTGCAATCTGCGACAGCGCCACACTGCGACCGTTGTCGGTCGGCACCGCAAGACTTGGCAGCAACGCCAGCTCGGTGCGTTCATGCACTGTGCCGCGCAACAGTATCTCGATCAATTCGTTATCTTCGCGATACTGGCTGACGCTGGCACCGGTCAGCGAGCTCCGCAGAAAACCCGAGAGGTTCGCCGTGCTCACACCCAGCGCTCGCGCGCGGTCCTGATCGACGTTCAGGTAAACGACTTTGCTCGGTTCTTCCCAGTCCAGATGCACGTTGGCCACGTGTGGGTTCTCGCGAACCTTGGCCGCCACTTTACGGGCCAATGCGCGGACTTCCTCGATGTGCTCACCGGTTACCCGGAACTGCACCGGATAGCCAACTGGCGGGCCGTTCTCCAGCCTCGTGACACGTGAACGCAAGGCCGGGAATTGTTCGTTGAGGGTTTCGATCAGCCAGGTTCGCAGGGTTTCGCGTTCCTCGATAGTTTTGGCCAAGACGACAAACTGCGCGAAGCTCGCTGCCGGAAGTTGCTGATCCAGCGGCAGGTAGAAACGCGGCGAACCGGTGCCGACATACGCCACGTAGTTGTCGATCCCGGCGTGATCCTTGAGCAGGCCTTCGAGGCGTTTGACCTCATCGCTGGTGTTGCTCAACGACGCACCTTCGGCCAGTTTCAGATCGACCATCAACTCCAGTCGCCCCGAAGCCGGGAAGAATTGCTGCGGCACGAAACGGAACAGCACCACTGACGCGACGAACATCACGATGGTCAGGACGATCACCGTTTTGCGCCGGCGCACGCACCATTCCACCAGCCGTCTGACGCGCTGATAGAACGGCGTGCCATAAGGGTCGGGTTGGCCATCGCCGGTGCCATGTTTGGCGGCGTGAATTTTCGCCAGGTCCGGCAGGAGTTTTTCCCCCAGATAAGGCACAAAGACCACGGCGGCAACCCACGATGCCACCAGCGCGATGGTCACCACCTGGAAGATCGAGCGGGTGTACTCGCCGGTGCCCGATTGCGCGGTGGCAATCGGCAGGAAGCCGGCAGCGGTGATCAACGTGCCGGTGAGCATCGGGAATGCGGTGCTGGTCCAGGCATAGCTGGCGGCTTTGACCCGGTCGAAGCCCTGCTCCATTTTGATCGCCATCATTTCCACAGCGATGATCGCGTCGTCCACCAGCAACCCCAGCGCCAGCACCAGCGCGCCGAGGGAAATCTTGTGCAGGCCGATGCCAAGGTAGTACATGCAGGCGAACGTCATCGCCAACACCAGCGGAATCGCCAGCGCCACGACCATGCCGGTGCGCACACCGAGGGAGAAGAAGCTCACCAGCAATACAATCGCCAGCGCCTCCACCAGCACCTGAACAAACTCGCCGACACCGGTTTTCACCGCAGCGGGTTGATCGGACACCTTGCGCAACTGCATGCCGGCCGGGAGATTTGTCTGGATTCGGGCGAATTCGACTTCCAGCGCTTTACCCAGAATCAAAATGTCGCCACCGCCCTTCATGGCCACCGCCAGACCGATGGCGTCTTCAGCCATGAAGCGCATGCGCGGCGCCGGTGGATCGTTGAAGCCACGGCGAACATTCGCTACATCGCCGATACGGAACGTGCGATCACCAACGCGGATCGGGAAGTTCTTGATCTCGTCGACCGTCTGAAAATTCCCCGAAACCCGTAGCTGCAAACGCTCGCTGGTGGTTTCGAAGAAACCAGCGGTGGACATCGCGTTCTGCTCTTCAAGCGCCTGCTGCACCGTCGCCAACGGCAACCCGAGGGTGGCCAGTTTGACGTTGGAGAGCTCGATCCAGATCTTCTCGTCCTGCAGCCCGAGCAGATCGACCTTGCCCACATCCTTGACCCGCTGCAGCTGAATCTGGATACGGTCGGCGTAGTCCTTGAGCACCGCGTAATCAAAACCTTCGCCAGTCAGGGCATAGATGTTGCCGAAGGTGGTGCCGAATTCGTCGTTGAAAAATGGCCCCTGGATGCCCGGTGGCAGGGTGTGGCGAATGTCGCTGATCTTCTTGCGGACTTGATACCAGAGCTCCGGGATCTCCACCGAGTGCATGGAGTCCCGAGCCATGAACGTCACCTGGGACTCGCCCGGGCGGGAGAACGACGTGATCCGTTCGTACTCGCCGGTTTCCATCAGTTTCTTTTCAATACGCTCGGTAACCTGGCGCGACACTTCCTCGGCCGTGGCCCCCGGCCAATTGGTGCGAATCACCATGGCTTTGAAAGTGAACGGTGGGTCTTCGCTTTGGCCGAGTTTGGTGTAGGACAGCGCGCCGACGACGGCCAGCAAGAGCATCAGGAACAGTACGATCTGGCGGTTACGCAGCGCCCATTCGGAAAGATTGAAACCCATCGGGGATTACTCCTTGTGCGCCAGATTGACCACGCGGTTGGAGCGATCCACCGGGCGCACTTGCTGCCCGTCGTGAAGCACATGAACACCGGCCGCCACCACCCAGTCGCTGGCATTCAGGCCTTCGAGCACCGGCACGGTTTTCTCGCCGAATGCACCGACCCGCACCGGGACTTTTTTCAAGGTGTTGTTGGCGCCGACCACCCACACATAAGTGGCACCGTTTTCCGCAGTGACCGCCGACAATGGCACCGACAATGCCACTACTTCGGCGGTCTGGATGAACACCCGGGCGCTCTGGCCGAGTTCGGCCGCAACCTTGCCGGCGGTGAATGCAACGCGGGCAGCAAAGGTGCGGGATTTCGGATCGGCCGCAGGCGACAGTTCACGGATGCGTCCGGGGAAACGTTGATCGGGTTGGGTCCAGAGTTCCACCGAAACCGGTTGGCCGACCTTGAAGCGACCGAAGCTCTGCTCCGGGAGGCTGATCAACACTTCACGCTCGCCATCGGTGGCGAGGGTAAACACGGTTTGCCCGGCCGCGACCACTTGCCCGACTTCAACCGCACGTTTGGCCACCACGCCATCCTGCGGTGCACGCAGCACCGCGTAACTGGCCTGATTGGTCGAAACGTTGAATTCGGCTTTGATTTGCTTGAGGCGTGCTTCACCGGAGCGGTAGAGGTTTTCCGCGTTGTCGTACTGCGAACGGCTGACCATCTGCCGCTCCATCAGGGTCTTGTAGCGATCACGCTCGGCGCGCACCAGGCTCAGGTTGGCTTCGGCGGCCGCGACCTGGGCACGGGTGGCTTCCAGTTGCAGGCGCACGTCCTGAGGATCGAGTTCCGCCAAGGGCTGGTCAGCCCTGACCCGCTGGCCTTCCTCGACCAGTCGTCGGCTGACTTTGCCGCCAATGCGAAAGGCCAGATCTGGCTCATAGCGCGCGCGAACTTCACCGGGATAACTTTCCATGGCCTGAGCCGAAGGCTCTGGCTGTACGACCATGGCCGGGCGGACGGTGACTTGAGGCGCCTCTTCATGGCCACACGCAGACAATAAAAAAGCCAGACTGACCGGCAATGCGAGGGACAAGGCATAGCGGAACATGGTGAAGGACCTTTCGCTAATGGTGCTTGGAATAATTATACTGGCCGGTATGTTATTAATAGCAAACTCACCAGTCCAGTATTAAAGCGAAGAATGTCTAACAATCTTTCAACACCCAGCGGTCCGGGCCGTCCCAAGGATCTGGCCAAGCGCCAGGCAATCCTCGACGCGGCGAAAATCCTGTTTCTGAGTAAGGGTTACGCCAACACCAGCATGGATGCCGTGGCGGCCGAGGCCGGCGTGTCGAAGCTGACGGTCTACAGCCATTTCAATGACAAAGAGACGCTGTTTGCCGCCGCGGTGATGGCCAAGTGCGAGGAGCAACTGCCAACGCTGTTTTTTGAATTGCCTGACGGCATTGCCGTGGAAACCGTGCTGCTGAACATCGCGCACGGTTTTCATCAGCTGATCAACAGCGACGAATCGGTGAACCTGCACCGGCTGATGATGACGCTGGGCAGCCAGGACCCGAAGCTCTCGGCGATCTTCTTCGAGGCCGGGCCAGAGCGCGTACTGCACGGCATGGAGGGGTTGTTGAGCAAGGTTAATCAGAGCGGCGCGTTGAGCATCGATAAACCGCGCAATGCGGCAGAGCATTTCTTTTGCCTGCTCAAGGGCGCGGGGAATTTCCGGTTGCTGTACGGCTGCGGCGAGCCGGTGACCGGGGATGCGGCCGAAGCGCATGTGCGGGAAGTGGTGGGGTTGTTTATGCGGGCTTATCGGCCAGAGTCAGCCTGATCGATTTGTAGTGTGTGGGCCGACGCTATCGCGGGCAAGCCCGCTCCCACAGGTTCCGAGGTGTTCTCGGATATTGTGCCCAACACAAAACCTGTGGGAGCGAGGCTTGCCCGCGATGGGGCAACACGGTCTTAAGGCTTGAGCGCTTTCTTCGGATAGATGTCGTATCGGCTGGATTTGCCATCCAGCGCATGACTCGGCTTCGGTCCGTCGATGCACGGCGCCTTGCGCGGACGCTTGACCACCACCCGGTGACTGGCCAGGGCCAACGCCGCTTCGAGCAGGGCTGGGGCATCCGGGTCATCGCCTACCAGCGGCCGGAACAGGCGCATTTCCTTCTTCACCAACGCGGTTTTCTCGCGATGGGGAAACATCGGGTCGAGGTAGATCACCTGCGGTGGCTCGCCTTCCCAGTTGCGCATCACTTCGATCGAATTGCCCTTGAGTAAACGCATCCGCGCCACGATCGGTGCCACGTCGAAATCTTCCGCGCCACGCGCCAAGCCGTCTTCAAGCAAGGCACCGATCAGCGGCTGGCGCTCGATCAGGCTCATCTCGCAGCCCAGGCTGGCCAGCACGAACGCGTCTTTGCCCAGCCCCGCCGTAGCATCCAGCACTCTCGGGCGCACGCCTTGGGCGATGCCGACGGCCTTGGCGATCATCTGACCGCTGCCGCCACCGTACAACCGACGATGGGCCGCGCCGCCCTCGACGAAGTCCACCCGCACCGGTCCCGGTGCGTCAGGCCCGAGTTGCTGCAGCTGCAACCCCTGCTCGCCCACCTGCAAGGCAAACTCGCCGTCATCCACCTGCAACGGCAACCCCAGGCGCTCGGCCCATTGCTCGGCCTGTGGCTGAAAGGTCGTGCCCAAGGCCTCGACATGAATGCGGCAGGCCGCAGGTTGCTCAATCATGGGAAAACACGCTCAAAAAATTAATGATCGGCAAAAACGGCCGATAACCAAACTATCGAGCATTTTGCCAGAGCTGAGCGTCGACCGAGAGAAATGTCAGACATTCAACGCACATCGATAGGTTACATCTCGCCCCACGGCGATTTTGGCCTGCGAAACTCCCAAGCACTGAGCGGCGTCAGTCACCTGTGGCAGGATTTTTTTGCCCAGGCCCTGGCCGATCAGTCGGGCGATGTCGTGCCGGAGTCTCTCAACTTTCCGCCGGTCGATCTCGACAGCCCGGTCGAACCGACCGTCGGCAGCGAGCTGCTGGCGCACATCATTTCCCAACGCGAATGTGATGTGATCGAAACACCCGTCCGCCCGCCAGAGCCGCTATTCCTGCCGATTGCCGAGTTCGAAATGGACCTGGCCGACAAACCGTTCCCGCCGTTCCCGCCGGAAGAAATCGTCGCGCAACAGAAACAACAGGACTTCGACAGCGGCTGGGTACGCCCGATCGTGCTCACCGCCGGTCAACCGCTGCCAGAGCCTGGCACCGCACCGCAACCACTTCCGCTGCACTTGCCGATCGCCGAGTTCGAACTCGATCTGCTGGACAAGCCGTTCCCGCCGTTCTCGCCAGAAGAACTGGTGGAACAACAGAAACAATTCGATTTCGATAACGGCTGGGCACGCCCGATCGTTCTGCAGAACCTGCGCATCGCCGCATAACCCTTCAGCGACACCGCCACCACGGCCCGACATCCACATGAAAGTGATTGCGATGGGCGGCGTTGTAGTCCGGACTCAACACCACACTGAACATGTCGCAAGCGCCGTCGCGGACCTGATGGAGAAATCGCGCGTCCTGATTATCCTTCGGCCAATCCTTGAGCACGCTGATGAATCGGCCGTCCGCCAGCCGGAATCCGCTGATATCCAGCGCATCGGCCGTGGCATGCTGGCTGCGTCTGCCGTTTTCGCGGTTGTAGACGTTGCGACAGGCGAAACTGCCGAGATGATCGACCCGTTTCACAGCCTGCCCGTAGACAGCCTGAGCCGCCGGTTGCAGGGCGTGGCGCTCGAACAAGGCGAACGCCACCGCCAGGCTGCAACTGGCGAGGAAACTGCTGCTCAGCGCCGCCTCGCCACCTTGCACACGCAAGGTGTTGGTCAACGGACAGGTCGCGTCCGGGCTGTCGGCCTGACGGGCCACCCGCAAATCTGAGCTGCTCAGGGCCTGGTCGCATAACTGCGGATCATCGCGCAGACGCATCAGTTTGTAGCGGGTCAGCAGGTTCGGTTCGGCCTTTACGTCCAGCGGCGTCCATGGGTTCCATTGCGGGGGAATGGCAACCCAGCCACGCCAGACGCTCAACCCGGCAGCGCCGATGAGCAACAGCACCAGCAACAGCCCCCAGCGAAACCGCATCGTCAGCCTTTGAACAATTGATTAACCTTCTGGAACGGCATCGACCGGGAGGTAAAACCGAAGGTCCCGTGTTGCTGGATTTCCTCGGCGGCGCGCAAGAACTCGCCATACGCCGCCAAGGCCAGGGCCGAACCGACGCTGATGCGTTTGACGCCCATTTCACTCAACTGCTCGACCGTCAGCTTGAGCCCGCCAGACATCAACACATTGACCGGTTTTGGCGCCACGGCACGGACCACCGCCAAGACCTCTTCAGCGCTGCGCAGGCCCGGCGCATAAAGCACGTCGGCCCCCGCCTCGGCGAATGCCTGCAAGCGTCGAATGGTATCGTCGAGGTCAGGATTGCCGTGCAGAAAGTTCTCGGCACGCGCCGTCAGCACAAAGGGGAAAGGCAAACTGCGAGCCGCCGCGACGGCAGCTTCGATACGCGCCACGGCATGCTCGAAGCAGTAGATCGGACCGTCCTCACGCCCGGTGGCATCTTCGATTGAACCGCCAACGGCACCAGCCTTGGCGGCCCGCAGAATACTTTGGGCGCAGTCGGCGGGGGCGTCGGCAAAACCGTTTTCGAGATCCACCGCTACCGGCAGATCGGTGGCCGCGACAATCGCCTCAACGTTTGCCAGGGTCTCGTCGAGCGTCAGCCCACCATCGGGACGGCCCCGGGAAAAGGCGTAACCGGCACTGGTGGTCGCCAGCGCCTCGAAGCCAAGGCTGGCGAGCATTTTCGCCGAGCCAGCGTCCCAAGGATTGGGAATGACAAAAGCGCCCTCGCGTTCGTGCAGTGCTTTGAACGCCTGGGCTCGAAGGGTTTGCGCATCCATAGGCAGGCTCCTGAAAAAGGGAAAACCCGCTTCAGAGCAAGCCAAGTTGCTCGGCGGCGGGCTCTCTGTATAGCTCAGGCAGCGACGGCAAGCCAGGCAAACGTAGCATCAGTTGCGCGTGGAAACGTAGTGCCAGTTTAGCTGCCAGCAGGTTATCGGCGGTGTGCAGGAAGATATAGGGCGTGCGGCCCTCTTCGATCCAGACAGCGATTTTCTCGACCCATGGCACCAGGAATGGATCGTTGGCTTCAAGCTCTGGATGGCCGATGAAACGCACCTGTGGAAACTGCGTAAACGCAGCAGGACGAGGCGGCACCCTGGGCTTTTTCGATTGAGCGTGGAGCACCGAAGGATCGCTCGAGGTGCAGCTGAACAGCGCTCGCGGATCGAGACAGATGCGCTCGACACCGCGGTCCAGCAACAGGCGATTGAGCATTCGCTCGGCATCGCCCTTGGCGAAGAACTCATCGTGCCGCACTTCGACCGCCAAAGGCCGGTCCACCGCGTCGATAAAACCGGCCAGCTCGGACAAGCGCTGAGGGGTGAAGCTTTTCGATAATTGCAGCCAGAGCGGAGAAACCCGTTCACCCAGAGGGCTGAGCAATTGCACAAAGGTTTCGGCAGCGGTCAATTGTTCGCGCAGGTCGCCGCTGTGGCTGATGTCGCCGGGGAACTTGGCGGTGAAGCGAAAGTGTTCGGGCATGGTTTCGGCCCAGCGCTGCACGGTGGCGGCAGAGGGGCTCGCGTAGAAGGTCGTATTGCCTTCCACGGCGTTGAACACTTGAGAATAAAGATTGAGAAACTCGGCGGGCCTGGCGTCTTGCGGATACAAGTACTCGCGCCAGGCGTTTTCACTCCAGGACGGGCAGCCGAGGTAGTAAGGCAGCATCAGATGTACAGATCGAGACCCAATACATCCGCATCCCAATCGACAAAAGTGGCGGTGCTCAGGTAACTGGCCAGTGCCATCGCCGCGCTTTTGCTCATGGCGCGGTGATAAATCATGTCTTGTTGACGAGCGGGGAGATTGCTCAGGCGTTGCGCGGAGGCTTTGGCGGCGCGGGCGGCCAATTGCTCTTCGGTAGGGAATTCCAGCTCGCCGTCGATATCGACGTAGTCGTCATCCGCCACAGGGCCTTTGCGGGGCTTGCGCTTGATGGGGTAGGACTGGGAGGAAACGCCGTCTATACGCATGAGTACATGTCCGGTATCAGTGATGGCAGCTTAGTGGCACATAGCCCACTTCGCAAACTGCCGAGTGATAACTAGAACACAGAAAAGCGAAAAGGTTTAAAAGCGGCGGGTAGAAAACTGACGATTGGCTGCGGCTGGAACACTTTGTGGCGAGGGAGCTTGCTCCCGCTGGGCTGCGAAGCTGCCCCCCAAGCGCAGTCAGGTACACCGCGCCGTCAGGTTCTACGACTGCTCCGCAGCCGAACGGGAGCAAGCTCCCTCGCCACAGGACAACCGGGATTAACGCGCCTTGGGAGTCGCAACTTTATCGCGTAGATACACCGGCTGCGCCTCATCAGCCACGATCGCTTCACCGCGTTCCCAGGCAAAGCGCGCCAGGGTCAGCAGGTCTTCGGCGTGGGGCAGCATGCCCGCGTCTTGCCCGCTCAGGTTGACGGCAATGCGCTCGGAATATCCCCAACCGGTGCCCGCGCCGAACCACTCGCCGCTGGCATCGGCCGGCAACGCAGCGGCTTCCGGTGGCAATACCGCTTCGTTGCCCACCAACCGCATCTCCCCCGCCGTTTCGCGGTAGCAACCCCAATACACCTCATCCATGCGCGCATCGATGGCCGCCGCGACCTGGCTGACGCCGTGTTCGCGATAAGCCCGTTGAGCGAGTACGGCGAGATTGGAGACCGGCAACACCGGGCGATCCAGCGCAAACGCCAAACCTTGCACCACGCCGATGGCGATCCGTACACCGGTGAACGCGCCCGGACCACGGCCGAACGCAATGGCATCGACCGCTTGCAGCGTGGTTCCGGCATCGGCCAGCAGTTGCTGGATCATCGGCAGCAGCTTTTGCGCATGCAGGCGCGGGATCACCTCGTAATGACTCGTGACTTTGCCGTTATGCAGCAAAGCAACGGAGCAAGCTTCAGTCGCGGTGTCCAGGGCCAGCAAGGTGCTCATCGATGTTTCCGTAAGAGAGGTCAGAAAAAGTGCGCCAGTATAAACAACTACGGCCCGCAAGCGGGCCGTAGAAGATGAAGCCGATCAGACTTTTCAGCTCAGTGCTTCAAGCACCTTGCCGGTGATCACTTCAACCGAGCCAACACCCGGAATATGGCTGTATTTCGGCTTGCCCTGCGCAGAGGCCAGACCCTGGTAGAACTCCACCAGTGGTTTGGTCTGGGAGTGGTAGACCGACAGGCGATGACGCACGGTTTCTTCGGTGTCGTCCTTGCGCTGCACCAGCTCTTCGCCGGTAATGTCGTCTTTGCCGGCGATTTTTGGCGGGTTGTAGACGGTGTGGTACACGCGGCCGCTGGCCTCGTGAACGCGACGACCGGCGATACGCTGAACGATTTCTTCGTCATCGACGGCGATTTCGACCACGTTGTCCAGCTCCACACCAGCTTCTACCAGCGCTTCAGCTTGCGGAATGGTGCGCGGAAAACCGTCGAACAGGAAACCGTTGGCACAGTCAGGCTGCGCGATACGGTCCTTGACCAAGGCGATGATCAAATCGTCAGAGACCAGACCACCGGCATCCATGATGCCTTTGGCTTTAACACCCAGCTCGGTACCGGCTTTTACAGCAGCACGCAGCATGTCGCCGGTGGAGATTTGCGGGATACCGAATTTTTCGGTGATGAACTTAGCCTGAGTACCTTTACCGGCCCCGGGAGCTCCCAGCAGAATGACGCGCATCGATGTGCTCCTCAATTTTTTATATAGATAACGTCAGATTCGCCTCGTGGGGCCAATCTCAAAAATAGGATCGCGACCGCCCAAACGGCCAAAGGCTGATCAAGATACACAGCAGGCCCTGCCCACACAAGCCGCCGAAAGTCGGAGAAACCCGCATCTGGCGAGCCCCTGCGAAGGGGTAACCCAAGTCGCAACCCCATCATTAACTGTCGCGTGACAGACCTTTTCGACCGCTCGCCAGCAGGCACTCGACGCTCGCGCCGGGTGCCTGTCCCCCACGACGAAAACCTTAGCCGGTATTTCGCAAACCGGCGGCAATCCCCGCCACAGACACCAGTAACGCCTGTTCTACCGGGCTGCCCTGGGCCACATCCTGTTGCCGCGAGCGTGCCAACAGTTCGGCCTGCAATAGATGCAGCGGGTCGAGATAAGTGTTGCGCAGGCGGATGAACTCAAGGGTAGCTGGGCTATGTGCCAGTAGCTGCGACTGACCGGTCAACCCCAGGACCACCGCACACGCCTGCGACAATAGGTCGCGTAAATGCGCACCCAAAGGAAGCAGTTCCGGCTCGACCAGGCGCTCATCGTAAGATTGGGCGATATCGGCGTCAGCCTTGGCCAGCACCATTTCCAGCATATCGATGCGGGTGCGGAAGAACGGCCACTGCTCGCGCATCTGTCCCAGCAACTCACCCTCGCCACGCTGCAGCGCCTTGCTCAATGCCGCTTCCCAGCCAAGCCAGGCCGGTAGCATCAGGCGCGTCTGGGTCCAGCCGAAGATCCACGGAATGGCGCGCAGGCTTTCAATCCCGCCAGCGCGGCGCTTGGCCGGGCGGCTGCCCAAAGGCAAACGCCCCAACTCCTGCTCCGGGGTGGACTGGCGAAAATACTCGACGAACTGCGGATTTTCCCGCACCACGGCGCGATAAGCCTTAACACCATCGGCGGCCAATTCGTCCATCAAATGGCGCCAGGCAGGCTCAGGCGGAGGCGGCGGGAGCAAGGTCGCTTCCAATACCGCCGCGAGGTACAGATTGAGGTTTTGCTCGGCGATGTCCGGCAGGCCGAATTTGAAACGAATCATTTCCCCCTGCTCGGTGGTGCGGAAACGCCCCGCCACCGAACCCGGCGGCTGCGACAGAATCGCCGCGTGCGCCGGACCACCGCCACGGCCCACGGTGCCACCGCGACCGTGGAACAACAGCAGTTCCACTTGTTGCTCGCGACAGATGTCGACCAAACGCTCCTGCGCCCGATACTGCGCCCAGGCCGCCGCGGTGGTGCCGGCGTCCTTGGCCGAGTCGGAATAACCGATCATCACTTCCTGCGGCCCTTGCAGGCGCGAGCGATAGCCCGGCAGCAGCAACAGTTTTTCGATCACCGGGCCAGCGTTATCGAGGTCGGCGAGGGTTTCGAACAGCGGCACCACGCGCATCGGCCGCAAAACACCGGACTCTTTAAGCAGCAATTGCACGGCCAGCACGTCGGAAGCGGCACCGGCCATGGAAATCACATACGAACCGAGGGAAGCCCCCGGTGCCGCAGCGATTTCCCGGCACGTCGCCAGCACTTCGGCGGTGTCGGCAGACGGCTTGAAGTACGCCGGCAGCAATGGCCGGCGATTGTTCAATTCGCGCATCAGGAAGGCGATGCGCTCCTCTTCGCTCCAGTCCTCATAACGGCCCAGGCCGAGGTAATCGGTGATTTCGGTCATGGCCGCCGTGTGGCGAGATGAGTCCTGTCGCACATCGAGGCGCACCAGAAACAGCCCGAACGTCACCGCACGGCGCAGGCAATCGAGCAACGGGCCGTCGGCGATGACGCCCATGCCGCATTCATGCAGCGAGTGGTAGCACAGCTCCAGCGGGTCCAGCAGGTCGCGATTGTTTTGCAGCACATCGGCCGATGCGGGCGTGGTTGCCGTCAGGGATGCGTGGGCCCAGTTACGGGTCGCACGCAAGCGTTCACGCAACTGTTTGAGTACTGCGCGGTAAGGCTCGGCGCTGTCGCCGGCCTTGGCTTTCAGCTCGTCACTGGCCTGCTGCATCGACAACTCGGCGGCGAGGTGATCAACATCGCGCAGGTACAAATCGGCGGCCATCCAGCGCGCCAGCAGCAACACTTCGCGGGTCACGGCGGCGGTGACGTTGGGGTTGCCGTCGCGGTCGCCGCCCATCCATGAGGCAAAGCGAATCGGCGCGGCCTCCAGTGGCAGGTGCAGGCCGGTGGCGGCATGCAGAGCCTGATCGGCCTTGCGCAAATAATTGGGAATCGCCTGCCACAGCGAATGCTCGATCACCGCGAAGCCCCACTTGGCTTCGTCCACTGGCGTGGGGCGGGTGCGGCGGATTTCTTCGGTGTGCCAGGCTTCGGCGATCAGGCGCTGTAACTTCGTCTTGATCTGCTCGCGCTCGGCGCTGGTCAGGTCACGGTGGTCCTGGGCGGCCAGTTGCGCGGCGATCGCATCGTACTTCTGAATCAGCGTGCGACGCGCCACTTCGGTGGGGTGCGCCGTCAATACCAGCTCGATTTCCAGCCGCCCCAATTGCCGCGCCAGGGACTCGGCATCATGGCCCGCAGTCAGCAGGCGAGTGAGCAGTTCCGGCAACACCCGGGCCTCGAACGGCGCGGGTTGTGATTCTTCACGGCGATGAATCAGCTGATATTGCTCGGCGATATTGGCCAGGTTGAGGAACTGGTTGAACGCTCGCGCCACCGGCAGCAACTCGTCTTCGCTCAACTGGTTGAGGCTGGCGCTGAGTTCGGCGTCCATCGAGCCGCGACGGTCGGCCTTGGCGCCTTTGCGGATCTGCTCGATCTTGTCGAGAAAGTCGTCCCCGTACTGCTCACGAATGGTGTTGCCCAACAGCTCACCCAACAGGTGAACGTCCTCGCGCAAGCGTGCATCAATATCGGTCATCAGCAGTTCTCCAGCGAAAATCCGGGCAGCTATGCTCAATGTGTAGGAGCCGCACCGCTGGCTCCTGCACCGGCATAGCTCTGTCATAGAGAGTGCCGTCGTAAAGCGCTTCTTACAAGCAGACGACGGGACTTCAACTGAAGCTAGTCCCAACAATAAGCTGTACAACGGCTTGCCGCCGGCCACCGCCGCACACTCAACCGGCCTGCCACGAGCAGGTGCGCCATGAGGTCATTATGAAAATCCGCGAACTCGCCAAGCACTGGGAAGAAAACGCCAAGGGTCGCCTGACCGACTCGGGCTACACGATTCGTCTGGACGTGGAGGCCGCCGCACGGCTGGCGGCGATTATCGAGATGTACCCCAAACGGCACCCCGAAGAACTGCTCGGCGAGTTGATCGGCGCCGCCCTGGAAGAACTCGAAGCGAGTTTTCCGTACGTGAAAGGCTCAACGGTGGTGGCCACTGACGAAGAAGGCGACCCGCTGTACGAAGACGTCGGTGCGACCCCGCGTTTTCTCGCCTTGTCCCGGCGTCATCTGCATGATTTGTCGGACGATAGCGACAAGCAAAAACACTGAATTTGCCGCCGAACGTGTGGGAGCGGGCTTGCTCGCGAAGAGGCCATATCAGTTGAAATAAACGCTGACTGACCTACCGCTTTCGCGGGCAAGCCCGCTCCCACACTGGCTTGCTATTCCTTCGCTAATTGCATGTTCCCGGGCCATGAAACGGTCGGGAATACCGCTGCACATCGTCAAAGTTCCCGCCCTAGAGCCTTACCCACGCGGACAGGATTTTTTCGGGCGATAGGCCATCTTCTCTGAACTTTTGAAAAACACCTTGGGTCAACCCAGTAACCACGCCTGGGACGGCCGTTTCAAAAAGCACTCTGGAAATTGTAGGTTGCGGCTCCTTGCCCAGGATGGATTCAGATGTTTTCAGGAGTTATCCAATGGAGTTGAAGACCATGAAGACCAGCACTGCCCCATCCTCGTTCACCCATCTGCGCGGTCTCAAACTGGCTGCCCTGGCCATCGGCAGCAGCTTCGTTCTGGCCGGTTGCGCTGGTAACCCGCCGAGCGAGCAATACGCCGTGACCCAATCTGCCGTGAACAGCGCCGTCAGCGCCGGCGGTACCGAATTCGCCGCGGTGGAAATGAAGGCCGCTCAGGACAAGCTCAAACAAGCCGAAATCGCCATGCACGACAAGAAGTATGACCAAGCCAGAATGCTGGCCGAGCAAGCCGAGTGGGACGCCCGCGTCGCCGAGCGCAAGGCCCAGGCGATGAAAGCCGAACAAGCTGTGAAGGACTCCCAGAAAGGTGTTCAGGAACTGCGTCAGGAAAGTCAGCGCCCCGTGCAGTAAGCGCGCATCCCGATTTTCAGACCTGAAACTCTTATCGATAGAAAGGACGAACCATTATGCGCAAACAATTGATGATCCCCGCCCTCCTGGCCGCAAGTGTTGCACTGGCTGCCTGCTCCACACCGCCCAACGCGAACCTGGAGCAAGCCCGTACCAACTACGCCGGCCTGCAAGCCAACCCGCAAGCCAGCAAAGTCGCGGCGCTGGAAACCAAAGACGCCAGCGAATACCTGGACAAGGCCGACAAGGCTTACCTGGACAGGGAAGACCAGGCCAAGGTCGACCAACTGGCTTATCTGACCAATCAGCGTGTAGAAGTGGCCAAGCAGACCATCGCCCTGCGCACCGCTGAAAACAACCTGAAAAATGCCGCGGCACAACGGGCCCAGGCTCGTCTGGATGCCCGCGACCAGCAGATCAAACAGCTGCAGGACAGCCTGAACGCCAAACAGACCGATCGCGGCACGCTGGTGACGTTTGGCGATGTGCTGTTCGCCACCAACAAGGCGGACCTGAAGTCCAACGGCTTGGTGAACATCAACAAACTGGCGCAGTTCCTCCAGGAAAACCCGGACCGTAAAGTGATCGTCGAAGGCTACACCGACAGTACTGGCTCGGCGTTGTACAACCAGTCGCTGTCCGAGCGTCGTGCGACCTCGGTGCAAGTGGCCCTGATCAAGATGGGTGTCGACCCTGCGCGCATCGTGGTCCAGGGTTATGGCAAGGAATACCCGGTGGCGGAGAACTCCAGTGTTTCGGGCCGCGCAATGAATCGTCGGGTGGAAGTGACCATTTCCAATGACAACCAGCCGGTCGTCCCGCGTTCGGCAATCAGCGCCAAGTAAGCTGGCCACGCTGAAACTTAAAAGCCCCGCCTGAATTGATCAGGCGGGGCTTTTAATTGGCTGAACACTCGACCTGTGGGCAAACACCCTGTGGCGAGGGGGCTTGCCCCCGTTGGGGCGCGTAGCGGCCCTAAAACCCGCATTCGCGTTTTGTCAGGTATATCTGGTGGGATGGTCTCACGACTGCTTCGCAGCCGAACGGGGGCAAGCCCCCTCGCCACAAGGGTTCATCGTTGCCGATGGATGCGAGACTTATTGCTCGAGTTTTTGCGGGGTTTCCTGGCCCATGCAGCGCACGGCTTTTTTCTTGCCGTTGATCAACACGCCGGTCAGGCCTTTCTGTTCGGTGTCGAACAGCACCAGCACGCCATCGATGCACTGGGCCACTTGTGGGGCCGGTTCCAGGGAGACCTTGTAGTCTTCGCCCGGCACGGTCTTGAGCATGGTGAAGTCGCTGAGCAGCAAGGCATCTTCGGGTTTGGCGAAGTGCAGGTAGCCGTACCACCACAGGGCGCCAACGGTGCCGAGGATGCTGCAAATACCGGTGATGATCAGCGGGATAGCGTTACGTTCTTCACTCATTGCGGACTCTCTGGTGGTTCATCTTCAGAATTCGGGGGTGCCGGGTAATTCGGGATCTCACCCAGGCGGCGCAGACCGTTGAAATGCTGTGGGTCTTCGAGGTAACGCAGCATGACCTTTTGCCAGACCGGGTCGGCGAAGGTTTGCACATGACCGCCCCGGGTCAGTTGCAGCACTCGCGGCGGCGGCGCAGCTTGATACAGTCGGATGCCGTTGGAAAGGGGCACCAGCTGATCATCGATGCTGTGATAAATCAGTTTCGGTACGCCGTTAAGCTGTTTCATGGAATGGATCGCGCTGTCGCCGTCCGGCACCAACCAGGACAACGGCACCTGGAACGGCCAGGTCATCCACGACGTGCTCAGAGCAAAACGGCCGACATCGCGGTAACTGGCAGGCACGCCATCGAGCACAAACGCCTTGAGTTGCCGCTGGCGCTCGGGATGTTGGGCCAGGAAATGCACGGCCATCGAACCGCCAAGGCTCTGACCGAGAAGGATCAACGGCTTGCCCTTGACCTCCGGGGCCTGGTCGAGCCATTTGAACGCGGCATCGATGTCCTGATAGATCGCCGGCAACGCGGGTTTACCTTCGGACCAACCGTACCCGCGATAGTCCACCAGCAACACCTGATAGCCCTGCTCCGGCAACCACCAGCTCCCACCCAAATGCCACGCCAGGTTGCCGCCGTTGCCGTGCAAATGCAGCACCGTGCCTTTGACCTCGACACCTTTTTTCGCCGGCAGCCACCAGCCATGCAGCTTGAGGCCGTCGGCGGTGATCAGGGTGACGTCGCGGAATTCGAGTTTGGCTTTTCCCGGGGTGAACGGCTGGCCGGGCTCGGGGTAGAACAGCAGAGAGTCGCAACCGCCGAGGGCCAGGAGCAGGCAAAAGATGCCGAGGATTCTCATCCGGTGAAGCCTCGCGAAAAATGGGTTGGAACACGATCCTGTGATAAATGATTTACCTGTGGGAGCGGGCTTGCCCGCGATGGCGACTTAACATTCAACATTAATGGTGAATGTGACATCGCTATCGCGGGCAAGCCCGCTCCCACAAGGGGATTCGTTGCTCACAAAATATTGGAATAATCCGCTTCGATCCGGTCCAGGCTCAGGTGGTTGAGGAAGTTGGAGAAGCACATCCAGGCCGACAGCGCGTTCATGTCACGGAATTGGTCGGGCAGGTACTTGGGCGGCACCACCAAGCCTTCGTCCACCAATTGGCGCAAGGTCCGCATGTCTTCCAGCGTGGTTTTGCCGCAAAACAATAGCGGTATCTGCTCCAATTTGCCTTTACGCACGGCCAACTGAATGTAGTTGTAAACCATGATAAAGCCCTTGAGGTAGGACAAGTCTTTGGTAAATGGCAGACCGGTCGGCACCGAGCCACGGAAAACCCGACTGGCGTTGCCGTAGCTTTCGGCCATTTCGAAGCCTTGCTCACAGAAGAAATCGTAGATCTGCAAGAAGTCCGCGCCCTCCTCCACCATATGAATGGCACGGGTGCGGTTAGTCAGTTTGCGCAGGCGGCTCGGATAAGAGGCGAAGGTGATGATTTCCATCAGGATCGCCAGGCCTTCCTGGGTCACGGTGGACGACGGCGGGCCTTTGGACAGGAAGGTACAGATCGGCTGATTCAGGCCATTGAGCGTGGTGCCCACATGCACCAGCCCTTCGTGGACTTCCAGCGCACGCACGTCGCGGTCGTTGAACATCGCGTCGGCGCGGATCTTGATGTAGTCAGCGCCGGCCGCCGCATCGGCGACGATCCCGTCGGATTCGAATACCCGAATGGTTTCCTCGGCCTCGCCAAACACCTTGTTCAACCGATGCTGCAGCAGGTCGACGGCCTCCTTGGCGGTAAGGACTTTCGGTTCGTCCTTGAGGTCGCCACGGCCATCGATGTTGTTCAGGTAATCGGAGAGCATCAGGCCCAGATCGGCCAGGGTCGGGTCGCCGGCGTGAAACGCATCGGACGCCGCGCCATACAACTCCTGGGAAATCAGCCCGAAATCCTCGGTGCCGCGCGCTTCGAGCATGCGCACCACCATCCGGTATTCCTTGCACATGCGGCGCATGATCTGGCCGACCGGGTTGAACTGGCCGAGCTGGCGGGTGATGTCGCGCTCGATATTCTGGAATTCCAGCTTCACTTTGCTGGAATCAAATGCCAGCGGTCGATTGAGGTAATAGTCGCGGTCCACGGCCGGCATTTCCTTGCCCTTGCCTTTGAAGAACCCCTTGCGAATGCTGTCGTCCCACTTGACCGCATCCAGAACGCGAATCGGCGTCTGCGCCAGCACTATGCGATCGGACAAAATGCGTATCGTCTGCTGGTAATCGTCCACCCGAAACTCCTGTAGAAAAACCGTTTACGTGCTGGGTTTATTTGGCTTTGGCCAGGCGCTGGTAGCGCACCGCTTCGACGAAAACATCGGAATTGGCCGGGTCATCGAGGTAGGCGAACACCTGATCCAGGCTGTTGTTGATCAACACCCCGTCGCCGTCATCGGTCCGGAAGCCTTGGCCACTGAGGGCTTCTTGGCCCATGGCCTGTTTAATCTGCTCGAGGTCGAGGTTATAGACCACCAGTTCGTGCTTATCGTTGAGCTCGAAACCAGTGATGGTGAAGTTCCCGCCGAACTGCGCTGGCACTTTCGCCGACAGGTACCAACGATTGCCATGGCGCGACACGGTGAACGGATAGGCTTCACGCTCATGGGGCTTGGCCTTGAAGTAGCTGATCGCCTGATAGCGATTGTCGCCGATGCGCGTCAGTTCCAGGTTCATCGGCTCGCCCCAGGCATTGGTGCTGGTCCATTTGCCGAGCAGCCCTTTGGGCGCGGGCTCGCTGGCGGGCAGCGGCTCCTTGAAGGTCACCAGACAGCCACTGAGCAGCAGGATCGACAAGGCGATCACAATGACGCGCCAGGCTTTCATTCAACACTCCCTATCGACACATCGCGACCTTAAACCGACACCGGCCCCTGTGGGAGCGAGCTTCTGTGGCGAGGGGGCTTGTCGGAACGCCGCATCGCCCCGTTGGGTCGCGAAGCGGCCCCAAAAGCTTTGCGACTGCTTCGCAGCCGAACGGGGGCAAGCCCCCTCGCCACAGATCTCCCACAGGGTGAAGCACCTGCCGGGGTTACACCGACGCCAGCACCAAATGCATGTAGCGGTTGAGGATGCCGAGCATTTCCTCTGCGGCAACAGGCTCGGCGTCGTTGAGCAGGCCCTGATATTCCATCCGTCCGATAATCGCAGTCAACACTTTGGCATCCTGTTGTGGCTCACGGGAACCCAATACTTCAAAAAGTTGGCAGGTGCCCTGCAGGAGAATTTGCTGATGGGAGCGCACCAACAACGCCAGACGCGGGTTGAGCAACGCTTCCTGGCGGAAGGCTTGTTCGGCCATCAAGTGCTCGCGGCGATTGATCAATTGCCGATGAACATAGTCAGCCATCAGCCGTGCGATATCGTCCGCCAGCTGTGAGCGGGACTCGGGGGTGCCATCGCCACTGACCACCATCTCGCGCAACAGGCCTTCGTTGCTGGCCCATAACCGGGCCATGAACGCCGCGCTACGCTCCACGTATTGGGCGAAGGTATCGGTGAGCAGGTCATCAATGTCCTTGAAATAGTACGTAGTGGCCGACAGCGGCACACCCGCTTCAGCGGCTACTGCACGGTGTCGCACGGCCCGCACTCCATCGCGCACGACAATGCGCATCGCCGCGTCAAGAATGTCCTGTCGACGCTGTTCACTGCCCTGTCGGCTGGCTTTGCGGCCCTGGTACTGAACACTTTCAGCGACCGCAGTGGCGATACCCGCTGCACCTTCTTGAGCAATTGCACGATTCACGACAGATATTCCTCTCTAAACGTCAAAAGTAACCAATTGATACGTTTGTACCAGACAGGCAATAAAAAGCCGCCTGTTATAGGCGGCTTTTTAATTGAAACACTTACGCTTGTGGCCGCATGTGCGGGAACAGGATCACGTCCCGGATCGACGGTGAGTTGGTCAGCAACATCACCAGACGGTCGATGCCGATCCCTTCACCGGCAGTCGGCGGCATGCCGTACTCCAGCGCGCGAACGAAGTCGGCGTCGTAGTGCATGGCTTCGTCGTCACCAGCGTCCTTGTCGGCCACCTGCGCCATGAAGCGCTCAGCCTGGTCTTCCGCGTCGTTCAACTCGGAGTAGGCATTGGCGATTTCGCGGCCGCCGATAAACAGTTCAAAACGGTCGGTGACGTTCGGGTTCTCGTCGTTACGACGGGCCAGCGGCGACACTTCGAACGGGTACTGGGTGATGAAGTGCGGCTGCTCCAGCTTGTGCTCGACCAGCTCTTCGAAAATCATTACCTGCAGTTTGCCCAGACCTTCAAAGCCCAGCACCTTGGCGCCGGCCTTCTTGGCGATGGTGCGGGCCTTGTCGATGTCAGTCAGGTCGTCAGCGGTCAGCTCAGGGTTGTACTTGAGGATCGAATCAAACACCGACAGACGCACGAACGGCTCGCCGAAGTGGAACACCTTGTCGCCGTAAGGCACGTCGGTGCTGCCCAGAACCAGCTGAGCCAGTTCGCGGAACAGCTCTTCGGTCAGGTCCATGTTGTCTTCGTAGTCGGCGTAAGCCTGGTAGAACTCCAACATGGTGAACTCAGGGTTGTGACGCGTCGAAACGCCTTCGTTACGGAAGTTGCGGTTGATCTCGAACACTTTCTCGAAACCGCCGACTACCAAGCGCTTGAGGTACAGCTCAGGCGCGATACGCAGGAACATTTCCATGTCCAGCGCGTTGTGGTGAGTCTCGAACGGCTTGGCCGCCGCGCCGCCTGGAATGGTCTGCAGCATCGGCGTTTCCACTTCCAGGAAGTCACGCTTCATCAGGAAGCTGCGGATGTGCGCAATCACTTGCGAGCGAACGCGGAAGGTCTGGCGCACATCTTCGTTGACGATCAGGTCAACGTAACGCTGACGGTAGCGCTGCTCGGTGTCGGTCAGGCCGTGGTGCTTGTCCGGCAGCGGGCGCAGCGACTTGGTCAGCAGGCGCACGCTGGTCATTTCGACGTACAGGTCGCCTTTGCCGGAACGCGCCAGGGTGCCTTCAGCGGCAATGATGTCGCCCATGTCCCAGGTTTTCACCGCGGCCAGGGTGTCTTCGGACAGGGTTTTACGGTTGACGTAAACCTGAATCCGCCCGGTCATGTCCTGAATCACCATGAACGAGCCACGGTTGAGCATGATGCGACCCGCCACCTTGACCGGGATCGCAGCCTCTGCCAGCTCTTCCTTGGTCTTGTCCGCGTACTGTTTCTGCAAATCTTCGCAGTAATTGTCGCGGCGGAAGTCGTTGGGGAAGGCATTGCCCTTGGCGCGCTCGGCAGCAAGCTTTTCCTTGCGCAGGGCGATCAGGGAGTTTTCTTCCTGTTGCAGGGCTTGCGGGTCGAGTTGTAGGTCGCTCATGTCTTTAAATATTCCATCAGGTTCGTTGCCCCCAGCCTGCGGCTGGGGATCGCGGGCAAGCCCGCTCCCACAGGGATCGCGCCGAGTCAGCGGGTCCCGTATTGCATGACTTACAGCCCTTGTTTCAGGCTGGCCACCAGGTATTCGTCGATGTCGCCGTCGAGCACCTTGTCGCAGTCGCTGCGTTCGATGTTGGTACGCAGATCCTTGATCCGCGAGGCATCGAGCACGTACGAACGGATCTGGTGACCCCAGCCGATATCCGACTTGGTGTCTTCCAGGGCCTGGGAAGCGGCGTTGCGCTTCTGCACTTCCTGCTCATACAAACGCGCCCGCAACATTTTCATCGCGGTGTCTTTGTTCGCATGCTGGGAACGTTCGTTCTGGCAGCTGACCACGGTATTGGTCGGTACGTGGGTAATCCGTACGGCCGAGTCGGTGGTGTTAACGTGCTGACCACCGGCACCGGAGGAGCGGTAGGTGTCGATGCGCAGGTCCGACGGGTTGATGTCGATTTCGATGTTGTCATCAATTTCCGGCGACACGAACACGGCCGAGAACGAGGTGTGACGACGGTTGCCAGAGTCGAACGGGCTCTTGCGCACCAGACGGTGCACGCCGATTTCGGTACGCAACCAGCCAAAGGCGTATTCGCCCTTGATGTGCACGGTAGCGCCTTTGATACCGGCGACTTCACCGGCCGACAGCTCCATGATGGTCGCGTCGAAACCGCGTTTGTCGGCCCAGCGCAGGTACATGCGCAGCAGGATGTTGGCCCAGTCCTGAGCCTCGGTACCGCCGGAGCCGGCCTGGATGTCCAGGTAGGCGTTGTTGGCGTCCATCTCACCGCTGAACATGCGACGGAATTCAAGTTTTTCCAGGGACTCGCGCAGACGCTCGACTTCGGCAGCGACGTCATCGACGGCGGCCTGGTCTTCTTCTTCGGCGGACATCAGCAGCAGGTCTTTGGCATCGGCCAGGCCGCTGTGCATTTCGTCGAGGGTTTCGACGATCTGAGCCAGCAGCGACCGCTCGCGGCCCAGCTCCTGAGCGTACGACGGGTTGTTCCAGACAGACGGATCTTCAAGCTCGCGATTGACTTCAGTCAGACGCTCATGCTTTTGATCGTAGTCAAAGATACCCCCGAATAGTTTCGGAGCGCTCGGACAGGTCCTTGATACTATTAAGGATCGGGTTGATTTCCATGGCGGGCAGCACTCGTTGGCGAACTTTTGAAAGCCGGCGAGTATACCGTAATCAGGCTGTCAAGGCAGCCCGCCTGGCGGCTTTAGCGGCGAATGAACCTGATGGTTCATTCAATCCCCACCTGATTACGCCCATTGTTCTTCGCCAGATACAGCCCCTTGTCCGCCGCCAAGATCAATTGCCGACAATCGCTGCCCGGCTGCGGGGTCATGGTCGACAGGCCGATGCTGATGGTCAGGCTCGAACCTTCGATCGGGAAAATGTGCGGGATCTTCAACCCGGCCACGGTCTGGCGCAGTTTTTCCGCCACCAGCCGCGCACCACCCGGCGAGGTGTTGGGCAGGACCAGGACGAACTCTTCGCCGCCGTAACGGGCCGGCAAGTCCGAAGGTCTGGAGCTGGCGTCGCGAATCGCCGTGGCGACTTTGCGCAGCGCCTCATCGCCTTCAAGGTGACCAAAGCTGTCGTTGTAGGACTTGAAGTAATCGACATCGATCATCAGCAACGACAGTTGGGTCTGGTCCCGCAGCGAGCGCCGCCACTCCAGCTCCAGGTATTCGTCGAAATGCCGGCGGTTCGACAGTCCGGTCAGGCCATCGGAGTTCATCAAGCGTTGCAGCACCAGGTTGGTGTCGAGCAACTGCTGCTGGCTGACCCGCAGCGCGCGGTACGCCGCGTCACGCTGCAGCAGGGTCATGTAGGAGCGCGAGTGATAGCGGATGCGCGCCACCAGTTCGATGTTGTCCGGCAGCTTGACCAGGTAATCATTGGCGCCGGCGGCAAACGCCGCGCTCTTGATCAGTGGATCTTCCTTGGTCGACAGGACAATGATCGGAATGTCCTTGGTCGCCGGGTGATTACGGTATTCGCGCACCAGGCTCAGGCCGTCGAGGCCGGGCATGACCAGATCCTGAAGGATCACCGTCGGCTTGATGCGAATCGCCTGGGCGATGGCCTGGTGCGGGTCGGCGCAGAAATGGAAGTCGATGTTTTCTTCGTTCGACAAACCACGCCGCACTGCCTCGCCGATCATCGCCTGATCGTCCACCAACAGCACCATGGCGGCGTTTTCATCGGTTTTGAAGTCGTCGAGCTGTAAGTCATTCATGTGCGGTCACCTGAGTACTGCTTTGGCCACGATTGCTGCTAATGATAGTCATTTTGAGAAGATCTCCAGCAATCGTGGCGCTATCTTGTCCAGTGGGCGAACTTCCACAGCCGCGTTAATGGCCGCAGCCGCCTTCGGCATGCCGTACACCGCACTGCTTTGTTGATCCTGGGCGATGGTCAGGTAGCCCTGCTGGCGCATGAGTTTAAGCCCCTGCGCGCCGTCGCGCCCCATACCGGTCAGCAGAACGCCCACGGCGTCACCGCTCCAGTAACTGGCCACACTCTCGAAAAACACATCGATCGAAGGCCGATAGATTTCATTGACCGGTTCGGCGGTATAGGCCAGCGTGCCGTTTTTCAGCAAGCGAATATGATGGTTGGTCCCGGCCAGCAGGACCGTGCCGCTTTGCGGCGGTTCGCCTTCCTGGGCCAGGCGCACGTTCAGGCCACTGGCACTGGCCAGCCATTCGGCCATGCCGGCGGCGAACACTTGATCCACATGCTGGACCAGCACGATGGCCGCCGAAAAATCCCGTGGCAGGCCCTTGAGCAGCACTTCCAGCGCCGCCGGGCCACCGGCGGATGAACCGATGGCCACCAAACGCTGGCGCGAGGACGAGTGGCGGTGCGAGCTCGGCGCCGATCGCACCCGATTGCTATGGTCGCCGATCAGCCAGCCAATGTTCATGATCTTGCGCAGCAGCGGTGCGGCGGCTTCCTGGGGATTGCCGGCCCCGATAGCCGGGGTATCGACCACATCCAGCGCGCCGTAGCCCATGGCTTCGAACACCCGATGCACGTTCTGCTCGCGGTCGACAGTGACAATGACAATCGCGCACGGGGTCTCGGCCATGATTCGCCGGGTCGCTTCCACACCGTCCATCAACGGCATGATCAAATCCATCAGGATCAGATCCGGGGTGTATTCAGTGCAACGTTGCACCGCCTCGGCCCCATTGCCGGCGACCCAGACCACCTCGTGCGCCGGTTCGAACGCCAAAGCGCGGCGCAAAGCCTCTACCGCCATGGGCATATCATTGACGATAGCGATTTTCATGCCCGCGCGCCTCCAATGAGCTCAACCACTGCATCCAGCAAAGCGTCATCATGAAAACTCGCTTTGGCTAGATAATAGTCGGCTCCGGCGTCCAGTCCACGGCGGCGGTCTTCTTCGCGGTCCTTGTAGGACACCACCATCACCGGCAGGGATTGCAGGCGACTGTCGCGACGCAATAAAGACACCAGCTCGATGCCATCCATGCGCGGCATGTCGATGTCGGTGATCAGCAGATCGAAATCCTCCGAACGCAGGGCGTTCCAGCCATCCATACCGTCCACGGCCACGGCGACGTCGTAACCGCGATTGAGCAGTAATTTGCGCTGCAACTCACGAACAGTCAGCGAGTCGTCCACCACCAGAATCCGTTTACGCGCCGCTTCGACGGCCTGATTGGCATGCCGGGCAATGCGCTCCAGACGCCCGGTATTGAGCAGTTTGTCCACCGAACGCAGCATGTCTTCGACGTCGACGATCAGCACCACCGAGCCGTCGTCGAGCAAGGCTCCGGCGGAAATGTCCTGCACCTTGCCCAGGCGCTCGTCCAGCGGCAGCACCACCAGCGTTCGCTCGCCGATAAACCGCTCGACCGCTACCCCGTAGATCGCCTCGCGCTCGCGGATGACCACAACTTTGAGGGTTTGCGTGCTGTTCTGGCTCGCCGGGCGATGCAACAGCTGACTGGCGGCGACCAGCCCGACATGCCGGCCTTCGTGCCAGAAGTGCTGCCGGCCTTCGACCTGCACGATGTCCGCAGGCTCCAGGTCGCACATGCGCTCGATGTGCGCCAGCGGGAAGGCATACGCCTCGTCACCGACTTCCACCACCAGGCTGCGCACCACCGACAGGGTCAGCGGCACTTCGAGATGAAAGCGGCTGCCCGCGCCCGCCGTCTGCTCCAGTACTACGGCGCCGCGCAATTGGCGAACCATGTGCTGAACCGCATCCAGGCCAACGCCGCGTCCGGAAACTTCAGTAACGGAGTCGCGCAGGCTGAAACCCGGCAGAAACAGGAACGTCAGCAGCTCCTCTTCGCTCAACTGAGCGGCGGTCTCGGCTGGGGATAACTGCCGCTCGACGATGTTGCGGCGCAGCTTTTCCAGGTCGACGCCATTGCCATCATCGCTGAGCTCCAACACCAGTAGACCGGCTTGATGGGACGCGCGCAGACGGATCAGGCCTTCCTCCGGCTTACCGGCCAGTAGCCGTTGTTCCCGGGTTTCGATGCCGTGATCCACCGCATTGCGCAGCAGGTGCGTCAGCGGCGCTTCGAGTTTTTCCAGAACGTCGCGATCGACTTGAGTCTTGTCGCCCTCGATCTCCAGCCGCACCTGCTTACCGAGGCTGCGGCCGAGATCGCGGACCATGCGCACTTGCCCGCTCAGCACATCGGCGAATGGCCGCATGCGACAGGCCAGCGCCGTGTCATACAACACCTGCGCCCGCTGGCTGGCGTGCCAGGCGAACTCATCCAGTTCGGCGTTCTTTTCCACCAGCAATTGCTGGGACTCCGCCAGTAACCGACGGGCATCGCCCAAGGCTTCCTGGGCTTCGAGGCTCAAGGCATGGTCCTTGAGATGGACGTTGAGGTTTTCCAGCGCCCGCAAGCCGTTGCTCTGCATGCGTTTAAGGCGCTGCATGGTGGCCAGGTGCGGCTTGAGCCGCTGGGTTTCCACCAGGGATTTACTCGACAGGTCGAGCAGGCTGTTCAAGCGCTCGGCCGTGACGCGCAATACGCGTTCGCCATTTTCGGTGGTGCGTTTAGTCGTGGGCGCTGGCTCGGCGGGTGCTGCCGGGGGAGCTTCGGTGGTGGCCGGCATGGGCGGCTCAACCTTGGGCGTCGGCGGTTCCAGCTGAAGTTCTGCCATCGGCGGCGTCATGGGGGCCGTGGCCGCCATGTGATCAAGCAACCGTCCCATCAAGACGACGTAAGCGTCGATATCCGCAGGCGCCGGAGCGTTGCCCGGCGTCGCAATCCGCATCAGCAGATCGGTGCCTTGCAACAGTGCATCGATGTGTTCGGGCCGCAGGTACAGGCGCCCTTCCTGGGCGCTGACCAGGTAATCTTCCATCACATGGGCAACGCTGACCCCGGCATCGACACCGACAATCCGCGCCGCGCCTTTGAGCGAATGGGCCGCGCGCATGCACGACTCAAGGTAATCGGCCTGGGTCGGATCACGCTCAAGCGCCAAAAGGCCTGCGCTCAGCACCAGGGTCTGGGCCTCGGCTTCCAGGCTGAACAGTTCCAGCAAAGAGGCGTCACGCATTTGCTCGGGGGTCATGTGAGGCTCCGGGTCACGGCGGACAGCAGCTGTTCTTCATCCAGCCAACGCAGGCTGCGACCTTTGAATTGCAAAACGCCACGGGTGTATTTGGCGCTGGCCTGGGTGCCGGACTGAGACGCCGCATCGAGAATGTGCTCGTCGATGGCATGAATCCCGTCGACCTCGTCCACCGGCACCACCACTGGCCCGCCGTGAGCGGCAATGATCAGCATCCGCGGCATCACCCGCGCGCCGGACGCCACGCCACTGGTGGCGTCGAGCCCCAGCAGTTCCACCAGCGACAGGCACGCCACCAAGGCACCGCGCACATTCGCCACGCCGAGCAACGCTCGGGAGCGCTGATGCGGCAAGGAGTGAATCGCCTGCAGCGGCGCCACTTCGACCAGGCTGCGAGTGGCCAGGCCCAACCATTCTTCGCCGAGGCGAAACATCAGCAGCGAGCGGGTTTTCACATCGCTCCCGGCCACTGTGGAAACTTGCTCGCGGTCGTCCTGCTGCAACGCATAGCGGTCGAGCAAGCGCGTGGCGGCAGCCGAATACACCGCACAGTTGCGGCAATGAATGTGCTCGCTCAGCAGCGGGCAGGACTTGTCGCCGTGAATACCGATGCGGTTCCAGCAGTCATCGATGGCCTGGGCATCTTCATGGGTGACGCTCAAGGTGTCGGCGGCGTTCATCGTTTACGCTCACTGTCAGCGGCGCGCTCGCTGCGGGCGGCGCGGGCCTGTAATCGTCTGGCACCGGCCGTGTCGCCCTGGGACTGCAGCAAGGCCGCCAGGTGCATCAATGCGTCGGGATGTTGTGGTTCGAGGTACAGCGCCTTGCGATAAAAACCCTGAGCCTCGAGAGCGCTGCCGGCGACATCGCTGAGCAGCCCCAGCCAATAGAACACCTGCGCTACCGGCTCGTGACTGCGCAAATAACTGTCGCACGCGGCGCGGGCCTCGGCGCTTTTGCCTTCATTGGCCAGCGCGGCGATGTTCGCCAGCAGCGTGGCGGCGTCCGAAGGAATGGATTTCGAAGGGTTGGCGGCGATCTGAGGCATCGGCACGACCGTCGCGAAAGGCCGACTGCGTACTGGTGGCGGTGTCACGCTGCGCACCGGTTGTTGCACCGGAAGCGCCAGCGGCGTCGGCACGAAGGTTGCCAGCGGTTCCGGCGCACTTTGACGACTGAAGGCAAATGACTGCGGGATACCAATCGAGCGCATGCCGAACCGCCCCAGCAGACTGCCCTCCGCCGGGCCGATAAACAGCACGCCGTCGACGTGGGTCAGGCGCTTGAGCACTTCGAACACTTGCTGTTGGGTCGTCTGATCGAAATAGATCAGCAAATTGCGGCAGAACACGAAGTCATAAGGTGGCTCACTGGCCAGCAAGGCCGGATCCAGCAGATTGCCGACTTGTAAACGCACCTGCTCAAGCACGCGCCCGCTGAGGCGATAGTTGTCGTTTTCAGCCGTGAAATGCCGCTCGCGAAAGTCGATATCCTGGCCACGAAACGAGTTTTTGCCGTACAGCGCGAGCCTGGCTTTTTCCACCGACAGCGGACTGACATCCATGCCGTCAACCTTGAACTGGTGCGGCGCCAGCCCGGCATCGAGCAATGCCATGGCGATGGAGTACGGTTCTTCGCCGGTGGAACACGGCAGACTGAGAATCCGCAGGGCGCGCATGTTATTGATCGCCACCAGCCGCTTGGCCGCCAGTTTCGCCAGCGTGGCAAAGGATTCCGGGTAACGGAAAAACCAGGTCTCGGGGACGATCACCGCTTCGATCAACGCCTGTTGTTCGTCACGCGAGCCCAGCAGAGTGTGCCAATACTCATCGGCCGTCAGCGCCCGAGCCGCCGTGCAGCGCTGACGCACCGCGCGTTCGATGATCGCGGGGCCGACCGAGCCAACATCGAGGCCGATGCGTTCTTTGAGGAAATCGAAAAATCTTTGATCGCTGCTCATCCCTGCTCCTCAAACTGCGCCAGGTCCAACGGCGGCGAGGGAAACAACAAGGCGCGGACCTGTTCGTCCAGCAAATCGGCAACCCGCACCCATTGCAGTAAACCCTGGGCATCTTCGCGCACCGGGCCCAGATATGGCGCCTGGCGATTGTCCAGGCCATAAGGCTGAAAGTCTGCCGGGTTGCAGCGCAACGTGTCGGTGGCCTGTTCCAGAATCAGCCCGAGCAATTGCCCAGGCGTCGCCTCATCCGGCCGATAGTGCACCAGCACCAGACGCGTGCTGGTGCGAGCCTGGGCCGGTTGGCCGAACGTCAGGGCGCTGAGGTCGATCACCGGCACCACCGCGCCGCGATAGGCGAACACCCCCGCCACCCAGTCCGGCGCTCGGGGAATGGGTTTCATCGGCAGTTGCGGCAGCACTTCGGCCACTTCGATGGCCTGCAAGGCGTAACGCTCGTTGCCGATGCGGAACACCAGAAACAACGATTGTTTCACCGGCATCACCGCGCCGCGTTTGACCGCGAGTTCACTCATCAGACTTTGAATCGCGAAACGCCGCCACGCAGCCCCACGGCCACCTGGCTCAGTTCATCGATGGCGAAACTGGCCTGACGCAGAGACTCGACGGTCTGGCTGCTGGCATCGCCCAACTGCACCAACGCGTGGTTGATCTGCTCGGCGCCAGTAGCCGGGGCCTGCATGCCTTCGTTGACCATCAATACCCGTGGTGCCAGCGCCTGAACCTGATGGATGATCTGCGACAACTGCTCGCCCACCGACTGCACCTCGGACATGCCACGACGCACTTCTTCGGAAAACTTGTCCATGCCCATGACCCCGGCCGACACCGCCGACTGGATCTCGCGCACCATCTGCTCGATGTCGTAGGTGGCCACTGCTGTCTGATCCGCCAGACGCCGCACTTCGGTGGCAACCACGGCAAACCCGCGACCATATTCACCAGCCTTCTCGGCTTCGATCGCGGCGTTCAGGGACAACAGGTTGGTCTGGTCGGCGACTTTGACGATGGTCACCACCACCTGATTGATGTTGCCAGCCTTCTCGTTGAGGATCGCCAGTTTGGCGTTCACCAGATCCGCTGCGCCCATCACTGAGTGCATGGTGTCTTCCATGCGCGCCAGGCCTTGCTGACCAGAACCGGCCAGCACCGAGGCCTGATCGGCGGCGGTGGAGACTTCGGTCATGGTGCGCACCAGGTCCCGCGAGGTGGCGGCAATTTCTCGCGATGTCGCACCGATTTCGGTGGTGGTGGCCGCGGTTTCGGTGGCGGTGGCCTGCTGCTGCTTGGATGTCGCGGCGATTTCCGTGACCGACGTGGTGACCTGCACCGAGGAGCGCTGGGCCTGGGACACCAGCGAGGTGAGCTCGGTCATCATGTCATTGAAGCCGGTTTCCACCGCGCCGAACTCATCCTTGCGATCCAGATCCAGGCGACTGCTGAGATCGCCGGTGCGCATGACTTCGAGGATATCCACGATACGATTCATCGGTGCCATGATCGCGCGCATCAGCAGCAGGCCACAGAGGCCGGCGACGATAATCGCCACCAGCAAAGAGACGCCCATGCTGATTTTTGCGGCCGTCACCGCATCACTGATGGCCAGCGTGGATTGTTCAGCCAGGGCGTGATTATTTTCAAGAAGGCCGTTCAACTGCTTGCGCCCATTGACCCAGGCCGACGTGAGCTTTTGCTCCAGGGCAAGACGCGCTGCCTCGTACTCTTTGCGCTGATAGAGGTCGAGGACATTGGTCATTTCTTGATTGTAGAGCTGATGACGCGCTTCGAACTCGTCGAAGAGGGCCTGATCGTCCGGTGTGAAAATGGTCTTGCGATAGTTGGCCATCTGCTCGTCCAAGCGCTCTTCGAAGCTCTTGTACATGGCTTGGTCGGCGGCGGTCATTTCGCGATGGCCGGAAAGGCCGACAATCTGCTGGGTGAGGTTAAAACTGTCGACCCAGGCACCGCGGATCATCGAACTGAAATACACCCCGGGAACCGCATCGGTGCGAACCCTGTCCGCGCCAGCGTCAATCTTCATCAGCCGGGAAAAAGACACCACGACCATCAACAGCATGATCGCGATAATCACCGCAAAGCTCGCCAAAATGCGTTGGCGCAACGTCCAGTTCTTCACAGTCAGTCCTCGGTGCGGGGTCAAATTGCGGGGGAGTATAGCCGAGGGCGGTGTTTCATTTATCAGACGCTGAGCTCCGCTTCTCATTCGGCCTGCGAAAGGCCGGGATTCGGCAGAAACGGACCGTGAATCGGTCATTGGGGAAAGCTGTCGCGGCCGAAGACGCCATCGCGAGCAGGCTCGCTCTCACACGTTGATTACCGTCGCACACAGACGGTGTGTTCACTGCAGATCTACTGTGGGAGCGAGCCTGCTCGCGATGGCATCCACCCAGTGAAAATCTGTTGCCTTACACACCGCTTTCGCGGGCCAGGCGGTCTGAATACCTACATAGAAGCCTGACGCACCTGCTTCTCCAACTCCGCCTTCAACCCCGGTTCCAGCTTCAACTGCCGCGCCAGCTCATCGAGGTAGGACTTCTCCATGAAGTTCTCCTCATCCACCAGCATCACACTGGCGATGTACATTTCAGCCGCCATTTCCGGGGTGCTGGCGGCGCGGGCGACGTCGTTCGGGTCCAGCGGTTTGTTGAGTTCGGCGTGCAGCCAGTGTTGCAGCTCCTGATCATTATCGAGCTTGCTGAACTCGCCTTCGATCAATTGACGCTCACGCTCATCGACATGACCGTCAGCCTTGGCCGCGGCGACCAACGCCTTGAGGATCGCCTGGCTGTGTTGCTCGACCTGGGCCGCCGGCAAGCGGTCGATAGTTTGCGGCTCGGTTGGGGCTGCGGTGCCCTGCTGGGCCTGCCAGTTGCCGTACGCCTTGTAGGCAATTACGCCCAATGCCGCAAGACCGCCGTAAGCCAGGGCCTTGCCGCCAACACTGCGAGCCTTTTTGCTGCCCAGCAACAGGCCCATGGCGCCCGCCGCCAACGCACCGCCGCCGGCACCTGAGAGCAAACTGCCGAGGCCGCCGGAACTACCGCTGCCGCCGAGCAAACCGCCCAAACCACCGCTGGACGCCTTGTTCTGGGTGCCACCAGCCTTGTTCTGCAACAGATCCTGACCGGATTTGAGTAGTTGATCGAGCAATCCACGAGTGTTCATTTTGCTGCCTCCACGAATTCGGGTTAACCGGATCTTTAAGGCCACCAGCCTAGATCGAAAGTGCCCGCCGTCTCTCGATGAGAGTGCTTCCAGATGTTGCTCACGTTTAGGAAAACAGCCGGGAACGTGCCCCACGCAAACTATTTCACCCAATGCAGCCTTTGAGATTTGTCGACCGTGAAACCGCGCACTAGGCTGGATAAATCCATAAGACAGCCCGGCCTCAATCTGCCTCTCACAAAGCGCACTAAGCTAATAACAAGCCACTCACGGCGCATCACCCCGTTCACTGCCCCGACCATAATTTAAAGAAGAGGGTTCACCATGCTTGTGCACAAGACCGCACTGCTCAGTGCAATCACCACGGCGCTACTGGCCAGCACCAGCCTGCAGGCCGCCGAACCGCTGAAAGCTGTCGGTGCCGGCGAAGGTCAGCTGGATATCGTCGCCTGGCCTGGCTATATCGAACGGGGCGAAACCGACAAGGCCTACGACTGGGTGACCGGTTTCGAGAAGGAAACCGGCTGTAAGGTCAACGTCAAGACGGCCGGCACGTCCGATGAAATGGTCAGCCTGATGGCCAAGGGCGGTTACGACCTGGTGACGGCGTCCGGCGACGCCTCCCTGCGCCTGATCGCCGGCAAGCGTGTGCAGCCGATCAACACCGCACTGATTCCCAACTGGAAGAATCTCGACCCGCGCCTGAAGGATGCACCGTGGTACGTGGTCAACAAGCAGACTTACGGCACCCCGTATCAATGGGGCCCGAACGTGCTGATGTACAACACCAAGGTGTTCACGCAACCGCCGACCAGTTGGGGCGTGCTGTTCGAAGAGCAGAAGCTGTCCGACGGCAAATCCAACAAGGGCCGCGTGCAAGCGTATGACGGCCCGATCTATATCGCGGACGCGGCGCTGTACCTGAAAACCGCCAAGCCGGAACTGGGCATCACGGATCCGTACCTGCTCGACGAAAAACAATACAAGGCCGTTCTCGACTTGCTGCGCGCCCAGCAAAAGTTGATCCACCGCTACTGGCACGACACCACCGTGCAGATGAGTGATTTCAAGAACGAAGGCGTGGTGGCTTCCAGCTCCTGGCCCTATCAGGTCAACGGTCTGATGAACGAGAAACAGCCGATCGCCTCGACCATCCCGAAAGAAGGCGCCACCGGGTGGGCCGACACCACCATGTTGCACGCCGAGGCCAAGCACCCGAACTGCGCTTACAAGTGGATGGACTGGTCGCTGCAACCGAAAGTCCAGGGTGATGTGTCTGCTTGGTTCGGCTCGCTGCCGGCGGTCCCGGCGGCGTGTAAGGCAAGCGAACTGCTGGGGGCCGAGGGTTGCAAGACCAACGGTTTCGACCAGTTCGAGAAGATCGCCTTCTGGAAAACCCCGCAGGCTGAGGGCGGCAAGTTTGTGCCTTATAGCCGCTGGACCCAGGATTACATTGCGATTATGGGCGGCAGGTAACACACCGGCCCCTGTGGCAGATGAGCTTTTGTGGCGAGGGAGCTTGCTCCCGCTGGGTGGCGAAGCCGCCCCAAAGCAGTCACTGCGGTCTTTCAGGTAAACCGCATTGACCCTTTTGGGGAGTGCTACGCACTCCAGCGGGAGCAAGCTCCCTCGCCACAAAAGCACACCGTTTCAGGTTTTTCAGAAGTCCAGGCAAGGCCCACTGTGACGACCCTCGCCTTTTCGGAGCTCCGCACCATGACGCTTGCAGTCCAGTTCACCAACGTTTCCCGTCAGTTCGGCGAAGTAAAGGCCGTTGACCGGGTTTCTATCGATATTCAGGACGGCGAGTTCTTTTCCCTGCTGGGCCCCTCCGGCTCGGGCAAAACCACTTGCCTGCGCCTGATCGCCGGGTTCGAACAACCGAGCACCGGCTCCATCCGCATCCATGGCGCCGAAGCCGCCGGGCTGCCGCCGTATCAGCGCGACGTGAACACCGTGTTCCAGGATTACGCGCTGTTCCCGCACATGAACGTACTCGACAACGTCGCCTACGGATTGAAAGTCAAAGGTGTCGGCAAGTCCGAACGCCAAAAACGCGCCGAAGAAGCCCTCGACATGGTCGCCCTCGGCGGCTACGGCGAGCGCAAACCGGTGCAACTCTCCGGCGGCCAGCGTCAGCGTGTAGCCCTGGCCCGCGCGTTGGTCAATCGCCCTCGCGTACTGCTGCTCGACGAGCCCTTGGGCGCCCTCGATCTGAAACTGCGCGAGCAAATGCAGGGCGAGCTGAAGAAGCTGCAACGCCAGCTCGGCATTACCTTCATCTTCGTCACTCACGATCAGACCGAAGCGCTGTCGATGTCCGACCGTGTGGCGGTGTTCAACAAGGGCCGCATCGAACAGGTCGACACACCGCGTAACCTGTACATGAAACCGGCAACCACTTTCGTCGCCGAATTCGTCGGCACTTCCAACGTGATTCGCGGCGATCTGGCGCAGCAGTTGAGCGGCAATCCACAGCCGTTTTCGATCCGCCCGGAACACGTGCGTTTCGCCGAAGGCCCGCTGGCCAGCCATGAAATCGAAGTCAGCGGCCTGCTGCACGACATCCAGTACCAGGGCAGCGCCACTCGCTATGAACTGAAACTGGAAAACGGCCAGACGCTGAACATCAGCCAGGCCAACGTCCAGTGGCTGGACGTCAGCGCGCAACATCAGACCGGGCAGCGCATCAGCGCCCGCTGGGCGCGCGAGGCGATGATCCCGCTGCACGACAATGTTGTGGGCGGGGTGTGAGATGAACAGCGTGGCCGCTCCTCAACACCCTGCCAGCGGCTCGCCGTTGCGCCGGTTTTCCAATCTGCTGTACCGCCGGCCGAACCTGTATCTGTCGCTGCTGCTGGTGCCGCCGTTACTGTGGTTCGGTGCGATCTACCTCGGCTCGCTGTTGACCTTGTTGTGGCAAGGCTTCTACACCTTCGATGACTTCACCATGGCGGTCACCCCCGACCTGACCCTGGCGAATTTCACCGCGCTGTTCCAGCCGTCGAACTTCGACATCATCTTGCGCACGCTGAGCATGGCCATCGTCGTGTCGATCGCCAGTGCAATCGTGGCGTTCCCGATCGCCTACTACATGGCGCGCTACACCAGCGGCAAAACCAAGGCGTTTTTCTACATCGCGGTGATGATGCCAATGTGGGCCAGTTACATCGTCAAGGCCTACGCCTGGACCTTGCTGCTGGCCAAGGGCGGCGTGGCCCAGTGGTTCGTTCAGCACCTGGGGCTGGAGCCAGTGTTGCAGTTAGTGCTCGGAATTCCGGGCATCGGTGGCAGCACCCTGTCGACCTCGCATCTGGGACGGTTCATGGTGTTCGTCTACATCTGGCTGCCGTTCATGATCCTGCCGATTCAGGCTTCACTGGAACGCCTGCCACCGTCCTTGTTGCAAGCCTCGGCCGACCTCGGCGCCAAGCCGCGTCAGACCTTCATGCAAGTGATTCTGCCGCTGTCGATTCCGGGCATCGCGGCCGGTTCGATCTTTACGTTTTCGTTGACCTTGGGCGACTTCATCGTGCCGCAACTGGTGGGCCCGCCGGGCTACTTCATCGGCAGCATGGTCTACGCCCAGCAAGGAGCGATCGGCAATATGCCGATGGCGGCGGCCTTCACACTGGTGCCGATCGTGCTGATCGCCATTTACCTGTCCATCGTCAAACGTCTGGGGGCTTTCGATGCGCTCTGATGCTTCATCTCAAGATCGGGCATCCCTGGGCCTGCGCATCGCCGCCTGGGGCGGGTTGGTGTTTCTGCACTTCCCGATCCTGATCATCTTCCTCTACGCCTTCAACACCGAAGACGCGGCGTTCAGTTTTCCGCCCAAGGGCTTCACCCTGAAGTGGATCGGCGTAGCGTTCTCCCGGCCCGACGTGCTGGAAGCGATCAAGCTGTCGTTGCAAATCGCGGCCGTCGCTACGCTGATTGCGATGGTCCTCGGCACCCTCGCGTCGGCGGCGTTGTACCGGCGGGACTTCTTCGGCAAACAAGGTATCTCGCTGATGCTGATCCTGCCGATTGCCCTGCCCGGGATCATCACCGGCATCGCGCTGCTGGCGACTTTCAAAACACTGGGGATCGAACCGGGGATGTTCACCATCATCGTCGGTCACGCGACCTTCTGTGTGGTGATCGTCTACAACAACGTCATCGCCCGCTTGCGCCGCACGTCATACAGTTTGATCGAAGCCTCGATGGACCTCGGCGCCGACGGTTGGCAGACCTTCCGCTACATCGTCCTGCCAAACCTCGGCTCGGCGTTGCTCGCCGGGGGCATGCTGGCGTTCGCCCTGTCGTTCGACGAAATCATCGTCACCACCTTCACCGCTGGCCACGAACGCACCTTGCCGCTGTGGCTGCTCAACCAGCTCAGCCGCCCACGGGACGTGCCGGTGACCAACGTCGTCGCGATGCTGGTGATGATGGTGACCATGCTGCCGATCCTCGGCGCCTATTACCTGACCCGGGGTGGCGAAAGCGTTGCGGGCAGTGGCGGGAAATAACGGACAACTCATTCCCAAGGTGGAAACCGGATCCTGTGGGAGCGGGCTTGCCCGCGATAGCGGTCTTACAGTCGACATTTCTGTTGAGGGTCAGTCCGTCATCGCGGGCAAGCCCGCTCCCACAGGGGGCCGGTTTCAGCAGGAAAACAAAAGCAGCTTCGATGAGGACATAGCCATGCAAACCAAACTCTTGATCAACGGCCAACTCGTCAATGGCGACGGCCCCGCCCAAGCCGTGTTCAACCCAGCCCTCGGCCGTGTACTGGTGGAAATCAACGAAGCCAGCGAAGCCCAGGTCGACGCCGCCGTGCGAGCCGCCGATACCGCCTTCGAAACCTGGTCGCAAACTACGCCGAAAGAGCGTTCGCTGCTGCTGCTCAAACTTGCCGACATCATCGAAGCCCATGGCGAAGAGCTGGCCAAACTGGAATCGGACAATTGCGGCAAACCCTACAGCGCTGCGCTGAACGATGAGATCCCGGCGATTGCCGATGTGTTCCGTTTCTTCGCCGGCGCCAGCCGTTGCATGAGCGGCGCGCTGGGAGGGGAATACCTGCCCGGCCACACCTCGATGATCCGTCGCGACCCAGTGGGCGTGATTGCCTCCATCGCGCCGTGGAACTACCCGCTGATGATGGTTGCCTGGAAAATCGCCCCGGCCCTGGCCGCCGGTAATACCGTGGTACTCAAGCCGTCGGAACAAACCCCGCTGACCGCCCTGCGCCTGGCAGAACTGGCGTCGGAAATCTTCCCGGCTGGCGTGCTTAACCTGGTGTTCGGTCGTGGTCCTACGGTCGGCAGTCCATTGGTTACACATCCGAAAGTGCGCATGGTGTCCCTGACCGGCTCCATCGCCACTGGCTCGAACATCATTTCCAGCACCGCCGGCAACGTCAAACGCATGCACATGGAACTGGGCGGCAAAGCGCCGGTGATCATCTTCGACGATGCCGACATCGATGCCGCCGTGGAAGGCATTCGCACCTTCGGTTTCTACAACGCTGGTCAAGATTGCACCGCCGCTTGCCGCATTTACGCGCAAGCAGGCATCTACGACCAGTTCGTCGAGAAGCTCGGTGCGGCTGTCAGCAGTATCAAGTACGGCTTGCAGGACGATCCCTCGACAGAGCTTGGCCCGTTGATCAGTGCACAACATCGCGACCGCGTGACCGGATTGGTCGAGCGTGCCATGGCGCAACCGCACATTCGTTTGATCACTGGCGGCAAAGCGGTGGAAGGCAATGGTTTCTTCTTTGAACCGACGGTGCTGGCAGACGTGCAACAGGACGATGAGATCGTGCGCCGCGAAGTGTTCGGGCCGGTAGTGTCGGTGACTAAATTCACCGATGAAGCGCAAGCACTGGTCTGGGCCAACGATTCAGACTACGGCTTGGCATCATCAGTCTGGACCACGGACGTCGGCCGCGCGCATCGGCTGTCTGCACGCCTGCAGTACGGCTGCACGTGGGTGAACACCCACTTCATGCTCGTCAGCGAAATGCCTCACGGCGGTCAGAAACTGTCCGGTTATGGGAAAGACATGTCGATGTATGGGCTGGAGGATTACACCGTTGTGCGGCATGTGATGTTCAAGCATTAAAAGCTTCGCTCCTACAGGACTGCGCTGAACCTGTGGGAGCGTGGCTTGCCCGCGATGGCGTCACAGCACAATCAAGGAAGAACTCAAAGACCTTTACCAATTGCCATCTCGACAGCTTTATCCGTGGAAACACGGAGGTCTCAGGCCGGCACTATCAACTCAACCGATGAAAAATAGCTACGGTAGCGCTTGGCATCCCGCGTCAACAACGGCAGCTTTTTCACAGCCGCATGAGCACCGATGAAAAATTCCGCCAAAACATTGTTTTTTCCGCCACCGACTTTACGGTAACGAACGAAAGCCTTTCCTGCCAAAAACAAGGCGGGGCGCGGGACTTCTTGCATTACAAGACCAAGCTGAGTGACGACATCATCCAACGCTTCGAAATTGGAAAATGTCTGTGACAGTTCAGCGTAAATAATCGGATTAATGGCCAATTCATGGATCTGGGATTGGGCGCGAAGCTGTTGTATGGACCAATCAGCCCAGACAGGGTCGTCCTCCAAGACATCAATCAACACGTTCGTGTCGACCAATATCATCAATCGTCACCCCGTAGTAGCTTCATCAAATCGTCGGTTCGCCATTTTATATCCGCCTTTCCACGCACGGCTTCGAAGCGGTCGATAGTGCCCGCTTTACCCATTTTGGGGTTGCCGCTGTGCAGCACCACCTCCCCCTGCGCGTTGACGCTGAACTCAATTGCCGCACCCGGCTTCAGATGCAATGCATCACGAATAGGCTTGGGAATGGTCACTTGCCCTTTACTGGTCATGGTTGTCGTCACGATGCTCTCCTGAAGTATTACTCTACAGATAAACGTAATACTTAGCGTGTAAGCCTGCAACCGCCGCTCATCGTAGGCAGTTTCTCTTCGTTCTGAAGGATCCGACCGCGACAACGCTGTCATGGCCGAATCCTTCACCGTCTCAAAACCGCGAAACACTGCGCATCGCATCCACCAGATACCGCATCGCAATCCGGTCACTCTCCGACAGCTCACGATACCGCTCCACCAACTTCAACTCCTCCGAACTGAGCCGACGCCTTCGCCGACCGATGGCCAGGCAAGGGAAGATTCCTAATATTTCAGTGATGCCTTGTACTTTCGACATGGACGATGTCCTTCTATACGTCAGAGAAAACTTCAAAACCGCATCGCCCTATCACTTTCAGCGGTCACCTTGTGCCTGCCGCACCCACCGGCCTGAAGGGCCGAAACCGGTCATGCCTCATAGAATAGAAATTAAATCGGCGCTGAAAAGCGTTTTTAGAGTAATTAGTCGAAAAAAGCAGATATGCCCTAAAAATCAGAAAGTGCTGTGAGAAACGTTACCTGAAATGTCTTGTTTCATTGCCGCACTGTCGCGGTGCCATCAATCATTTTTGCTCTGCAACCGAACGGTTTAAGCTATTTGGCATCTCTTTAAGGTCCGTTGCGTTTGGCCAAGGCATGTCCGAACCGTTATTTCTGATCCAGCACGTGCCAGGAACGGCGCGGGATTGTTCACGACAGGTTGTACTTATGCACCGCAGGAATTTGCTCAAAGCCTCCATGGCTATCGCGGCTTACACTGGTCTTTCGGCCACCGGCTTATTGGCGACACACGCCTGGGCTGGCAGCAGCACCGCTGATGGCGACGAGGTGGCGTTCGACTTCGAAGCGCTGAAGAGCCAGGCCAAACAGCTCGCCGGCAAGCCCTGGCAGGACACCAAGCAAGTGCTCCCGCCGACGCTGGCGACCATGACGCCGCAGAACTTCAACGCGATCCGCTACGATGGCAATCATTCGCTGTGGAAGGACTTGAAAGGTCAGCTGGACGTGCAGTTTTTCCACGTCGGCATGGGTTTCAAGCAACCGGTGCGCATGTACAGCGTCGATCCCAAGACTCGACTGGCGCGCGAGGTGCATTTCCGCCCGTCGCTGTTCAACTATGAAAAAACCACCGTCGACACTAAACAGCTCAAGGCCGATCTGGGCTTTTCCGGATTCAAGCTGTTCAAGGCCCCGGAGCTGGATCAGCACGATGTATTGTCCTTCCTCGGCGCCAGCTACTTCCGCGCGGTAGATGCCACCGGTCAGTACGGTTTGTCGGCCCGCGGCCTGGCGATCGATACCTACGCCAAGAAGCGCGAAGAATTCCCGGATTTCACCAAGTTCTGGTTCGAGACACCGGACAAGGACAGCACCCGCTTCGTGGTATATGCCTTGCTCGATTCGCCGAGCGCCACTGGCGCCTACCGTTTTGACATCGATTGCCAGGCCGAGCGTGTGGTGATGGAAGTCGACGCCCACGTCAATGCCCGCACCGCCATCGAGCAACTGGGCATCGCGCCGATGACCAGCATGTTCAGCTGCGGCACCCATGAGCGGCGCATGTGCGACACCATTCACCCGCAAATCCACGACTCCGATCGCCTGGCCATGTGGCGCGGCAATGGCGAGTGGATCTGTCGCCCGCTGAATAACCCGGGCACCCTGCAATTCAATGCCTTCGCCGACACCGATCCGAAAGGCTTTGGTCTGGTGCAGACCGATCACGAGTTCGCCAATTATCAGGACACCGTCGACTGGTACAGCAAGCGTCCGAGTCTGTGGGTAGAACCTACAACCGCGTGGGGCGAAGGCTCTATCGATTTGCTGGAAATTCCTACAACCGGCGAAACCCTGGATAACATCGTCGCGTTCTGGACGCCGAAAAAACCGGTCGCGGCCGGGGACTCCCTCAATTACGGCTACAAGCTCTATTGGAGCTCCCTGCCACCGGTGAGCACGCCGCTGGCGCGGGTCCACGCGACCCGTTCGGGCATGGGCGGTTTCATTGAAGGCTGGGCGCCGGGCGAGCATTACCCGGAGGTCTGGGCGCGACGCTTTGCCGTGGACTTCACCGGCGGCGGTCTGGACCGCTTGCCCGAAGGCGCGAGGATCGAGCCGGTGGTGACCTGCTCGAACGGCGAAGTGAAGGACTTCAATGTGTTGGTGCTGGATGACATCAAGGGCTACCGAATTACTTTCGACTGGTACCCGACCAATGACAGCGTGGCGCCGGTGGAGCTGCGGTTGTTCATTCGCACCAATGACCGGACGTTGAGTGAAACCTGGTTGTACCAGTATTTCCCGCCGGCGCCTGATAAGCGTAAGTACACCTGACGGTAAGTGGGCGCCTGAACCGGCCCTTTCGCGGGCAAGCCCGCTCCCACAGTTGACCGTGCGTGTACAGAATTTGTGTACACCTGATTCACTGTGGGAGCGGGCTTGCCCGCGAAGGCGGCAGGACAGACGACAAACCTCTCGGCACAAAAATGCAAAAGCCCCGATCAACACGACCGGGGCTTTTGTTTTTACAGCAGCATTCAATCACGCAAATCCGATTCATGAATCGGCTGGTCACGATGGGTAGCCCGCTGATATTGCGCCGGCCAGATAGCCTTGTTCCCGCCCAGATCATCATCGGCATGCAGCGGCCAGTACGGATCACGCAACAACTCCCGGGCGAGGAAGATGATGTCGGCCTGACAGGTACGCAGAATGTGCTCGGCCTGGGCCGGCTCAGTGATCATTCCTACGGTGCCGGTGGCAATGCCTGACTCCTTGCGTACCCTCTCGGCGAAACGGGTCTGGTAACCGGGGCCTGTAGGAATCTCGGCGTTTACCGCCGTACCACCCGATGAGACGTCGATCAGGTCCACGCCCAGGTCTTTGAGGCGTCGCGCCAGCTCTACGGTTTCATCGGGGTTCCAGCCGTCTTCCACCCAATCGGTGGCCGACACCCGCACAAACACCGGTAACTCTTCAGGCCACACGGCCCGCACCGCTTCGGTGACTTGCAGCACCAGCCGAATCCGATTCTCGAACGAACCACCGTACAGATCGCGCCGCTGATTACTCAGGGGCGAAAGAAATTGGTGCAACAGGTAACCGTGGGCGGCGTGTACTTCGACCACTTTGAAACCGGCGGTCAGCGCCCGTTTGGCCGATTCGACGAACGCCTGAATGACCTCGGCAATTTCACCTTCATCGAGCTGCTTGGGTGGTGTGTGCTGTGGGTCGAAAGCGATGGGTGAAGGGCCGACCGGGATCCAGCCACCGTCTTCCGGCTTGACGCTGCCATGCTTGCCGAGCCACGGCCGATGCGTGCTGGCCTTGCGCCCGGCATGGGCTAATTGAATGCCGGCAACGGCGCCCTGCGCAGCGATAAAGCGGGTAATACGTTGCAAGGGCTCGATCTGCTCATCGTTCCACAGACCGAGATCCTGGGCGGTGATGCGCCCGTCGGCGGTGACCGCCGTGGCTTCGGTAAATACCAGTCCCGCCCCGCCGATGGCACGGCTACCGAGGTGGACCAGATGCCAGTCATTGGCCAGCCCATCCACGCTGGAATACTGGCACATCGGTGATACCGCAATGCGGTTAAGCAAGGTCAATTGACGAAGAGTATAGGGTTCAAGCAGCAGACTCATGGGGCACCTCTCGAATCAGTGGGCAGGCTCCAGGGTTCTGTTTGAATAGTCGACGAGTGACAGGAAAATGGTGCAGCACCCGCCCCCGCGGGCAAAAAATTCGACAAGACGTCACAAGGATAATCAAGCAGTGCTTAGAGCCTAGTCGACATCGGGGGATGAGGGAGGGTTCAGAGAGATTCGGTGTGAGGGAAATCGCTTTCGCGGGCAAGCCCGCTCCCACAGGGTTTGCGCAAATCCTGTGGGAGCGGGCTTGCCCGCGAAGGGCTTAACGCGGTTCGATATGGGCAATCATCAACTGAACGGTCTCGTTCCCACGGAACTCATTGAGGTCGAGTTTGTAGGCCAATTCGACCCACTTGATGGTCGGATTCGGCCAGATATCACGGTCGATACCGAAGGCAATGCCGTCGAGCTTCACCGAACCACATTCACTCCTCAGCACCACTTTGAGGTGCCGTTCACCCACAACACGTTGCTCAACCAACTGGAACACCCCGTGAAACAGCGGCTCCGGAAAGTGTTGCCCCCAAGGCCCGGCGTGGCGCAGGGCGCGGGCCAGTTCCAGGTGAAACTCTTCGACCGCCAACGTGCCGTCCGACAGCAGGCGTCCGGTCAGGTCTTCTTCACGCATTTGCCTACGCACTTCAGCGTCGAAGGCCTCGGCGAACAACGGAAAATTCGCTTCCGGCAACGTCAGGCCGGCCGCCATGGCGTGGCCGCCGTATTTGCTGATCAGGTTCGGATGCTGCGCCGCGACCACGCTCAAGGCGTCGCGAATATGAAAACCCTGGACCGAACGCCCCGAGCCCTTGAGCATCCCATCACCTGCATCGGCAAAGGCAATGGTCGGACGGAAATAGCGCTCTTTCATACGCGACGCGAGGATTCCGATGACGCCCTGGTGCCACTCGGGATCGAACAGGCACAGGCCGAACGGCATCGATTCCACTGGCAAATCCTTGAGCTGGGCCAGCGCCTCACGCTGCATGCCCTGCTCGATGGATTTGCGGTCCTGGTTCATGCCATCCAACTGAGCGGCCATTTCACGGGCAGCGCCCGCGTCTTCGGTGAGCAGGCATTCGATGCCCAGGCTCATGTCGTCCAGACGCCCTGCCGCGTTCAGACGCGGGCCGAGGATGAAGCCCAGGTCGGTGGAGGTAATGCGTGAATGGTCACGCTTGGCCACTTCAAGGATCGCCTTGATCCCCGGCCGCGCGCGCCCGGCGCGAATCCGCTCCAGGCCCTGATGCACCAGAATCCGGTTGTTGGCATCCAGCGGCACCACGTCGGCGACGCTGCCCAGCGCCACCAGGTCCAGCAGTTCGCCAATGTTCGGCTGTGGCTTGCTCTCGTACCAACCCAGGCTGCGCAAGCGCGCGCGCAGGGCCATCAGCACATAGAAAATCACCCCGACACCGGCCAGGGCTTTGCTCGGAAACTCGCAACCCGGCTGGTTCGGATTGACGATGGCATCGGCCAACGGCAGTTCATCGCCGGGCAAGTGGTGATCGGTGACCAGCACCTTGAGCCCGGCCTTTTTCGCCGCCGCCACGCCTTCGACGCTGGAGATGCCGTTGTCCACGGTGATCAGCAGTTGTGGCTCGCGGGTCAGCGCCACTTCGACGATCTCCGGCGTCAGGCCATAGCCATACTCGAAGCGGTTCGGCACCAGATAATCGACATGCGCCGCGCCCAACAGACGCAACCCCAGCATGCCCACGGTACTGGCCGTCGCACCATCGGCGTCGAAGTCGCCGACGATCAGAATCCGCTGACGCTGTTCCAAGGCCGTTACCAGCAAATCCACCGCCGCATCGATACCTTTGAGCTGCTGGAACGGAATCAGCCGCGCCAGGCTCTTGTCCAGTTCAGCCTCGGACTGCACGCCACGCGCCGCGTAAAGGCGGGTCAGCAGCGGTGGAATATCACCGAGGAATGGCAGGGTGTCGGGCAACAGGCGAGGTTCGATGCGCATGGGGTGACAGGTGCTTCTCTTGAATACGTAGGATAAAACCGGGTAACTCGGTTCAGCGGCGAATAATCAGCCGCGCTCACCGCTCAGCCATTGCAACTGGACTTCGTGCTGACCACGGTCGTCGGTGACGAAAATCGTTCCTTCGCTGATCATCACATCCCACTTGATAACGCGCGGCATGTCCTTGGCCAGGGTTTCCAGCACTTCCTGGGGCACTGCGGCGATGTGAACGTTTTTCAGGTTTTTGATCGCCGGGATCACTTTGGTTTCCCAGACCCGCAGGCTGCCGTAAGCCAGCAAGCTGGTGCGCTCGGTGCGACGCGAGCACCAGGTCAGGCGATCGGCGTCTGGCTGGCCGACTTCGATCCAGTGCAGGACACGGTCATCCAGGCTTTTTTCCCACAGCGCCGGTTCATCCACGTCTGACAGACCGCGACCGAAGGACAGCTGCTCGTTGTACCAGAAGGCGTAGGCCAGCAGCCGCACGGTCATGCGCTCTTCGGTTTCCGAAGGGTGACGGGCGATGGTCTGCTTCACGCTCTCGTAGACGCTGCGGTCAAGGTCGGTGAGGTTCAGTTCAAACTTGTAGGTCGTGGACGGCTGGGCCATGAACGGGCTTCTTGATACGAGGAAAGGCGGCAAGTCTAACCGATGCAACAGGCAATCAACGAATTGAAGGCGATCAACCTTGGGCGACTGACGGTCGGCTATGTTAAAACTCTGCACTCGCTCAGCCTTTGTCCTACAGGATTCAGCATGCCGTTCTCCAACAAACCGCTCTCCGGTCTGAAAGTCATCGAATTGGGTACGTTGATTGCCGGGCCGTTTGCCTCGCGTATTTGCGGCGAATTCGGCGCCGAAGTGATCAAGATCGAGTCCCCGGACGGCGGCGACCCGTTGCGCAAATGGCGCAAGTTGTATGAAGGCACTTCGCTGTGGTGGTTCGTTCAGGCGCGGAACAAGAAGTCTTTGACCCTGAACCTGAAACACCCGGACGGCCTGGCGATTCTGAAACAGCTGCTCAGCGAAGCCGACATCCTGATCGAGAACTTTCGCCCCGGCGTGCTGGAAAAGCTCGGCCTGGGCTGGGAAGTCTTGCACGCACTGAACCCGAAACTGGTGATGGTGCGGCTCTCGGGCTTTGGCCAGACCGGGCCGATGAAAGATCAGCCGGGCTTCGGCGCGGTCGGTGAATCCATGGGCGGCCTGCGCTACATCACCGGCTTCGAGGACCGGCCGCCGGTGCGCACCGGGATTTCCATCGGTGATTCGATTGCCGCGCTCTGGGGCGTGATCGGCGCACTGATGGCCTTGCGTCATCGCGAGGTCAATGGCGGCTTGGGACAAGTGGTGGATGTGGCGCTGTACGAAGCGATCTTCGCCATGATGGAAAGCATGGTCCCGGAGTTCGACGTGTTCGGCTTTATCCGTGAACGCACCGGCAACATCATGCCGGGCATCACGCCCTCCTCCATTCATACCAGCGCCGACGGCAAGCACGTGCAGATCGGCGCCAATGGCGATGCGATCTTCAAGCGTTTCATGCTGATCATCGGTCGCGAAGACCTGGCCAACGACCCTGTGCTGGCCAGCAACGACGGACGCGATAGCCGTCGCGACGAGATTTACGGGGTGATCGATCGCTGGGTCAACTCACTGCCGCTGGACGCGGTGATCGAGCAACTGAACCAGGCCGACGTTCCCGCCAGCCGAATCTTCAGTGCCGAAGACATGTTCAGCGATCCGCAGTACCTGGCCCGGGAAATGTTCTTGCAAGCCAAGCTGCCCGATGGCAAGGACTTCAAGATGCCCGGCATTGTGCCGAAACTCTCTGAGACGCCCGGCAGCTCCGAATGGGTCGGACCGCAGTTGGGTGAACACAACGCGCAAGTACTCCACGACCTTGGCTACGACCCGGCACAGATCGTGCGGTTGCGTGAAGACGGGGCCATCTAAGCTGAAGCGCCTGCTCTCATCAATCATCGGTTACGTCGGCATCGGGCGTGCGCTGACGGCGCTCGGGCTGTTGGCGGGGCTGATATCCCCGGCCCTGGCGCAACCTAAGGAACATTTGCTCTGGCTGCTGCGCGATCTGCCGCCCGTGACGATCTTCGAAGGCCCGAAAAAAGGCCAGGGGGTTATCGATCAACTGATGCCGCTGTTAATTGCCGGTATGCCGCAGTACGAACACACCCTGATGCGGGTCAATCGCGCCCGCGGCATGCAAATGCTTCACGAAAAATCCTTTACCTGCGATCCCTCGCTGATCTGGAGCAAGGAGCGCGAACAATGGATCGCCTTTTCCATTCCGGCCTTCCGGGCTGTCAGCAATGGGCTGGTGATTCGACGTGAAGACCGGTCGGTGCTGGAGCCCTTTCTTTTTGGCGATGAAGTCGATCTGGCAGCACTGTTGGCCAGCCGTCGAGAGAAAGTCGGGGTGGTCGCCGAGCGTCGTTACGGTCGGTTCCTCGACACGCTGCTACAACAGGCGCCGCCCGGCGTGCTGACGCCCCACTACGGCAATAACGCTCTTGGCAGTCTATTGCAGATGCAGCGCCTGGGTCGTTTGCAGGTGGTCTTGGGCTACTGGCCGGAAATCCGCTATCAGGCTCATCAGGAACATATTGCCGATGATCAGTTGGAGTTTTATCCAGTCAAAGGCACGGGCAAATACCTGTCCGGGTACATCGGTTGCTCGAATACGCCCCAGGGACGACAGGCAATCAGTGAAATCAATCAGCTATTGCGCGCCCTGCCCCGCGAGCGCCTGGACCCGCTGTACGCCGACTGGCTCGATCCGCAAAGACGCAAGGACTACCTGGAAGAAACCAAGGCTTTTTTCCAACGTCAGGCCGCACAGTGACAAATCGCAGGCAAAAAGAAACCCCGAGAAGTGGGGAGACGACTCGGGGTTAAACGTGGCCTACATAAAGACCAGTAACAACAAGCTACAAGCACCGGAGCACAATGCTTGATCCTGCTGTTACATGGTCTGACTGACCTTGGCGCAGGAAGGTTCCCACAAAAAACAATTCAATTTCGGCTGGCCAGGATCTTGTCCTGAGCAGCATTGCGCAACGCCGCAATGACACAGGGCTCCAGGCGTCCTTCAGCGATCAGCACGTCGCGGTGCAGCCCGTCGACGACATCCGTCAGCAGACGTTTATCGGTTAACTGGGCCTGATTGAACGTCCGTTCGACCACGATAGCGCCGCTCGTACTCTTCAGTGTCACCAGGCATTCGCCATGGGCACCCGATGGGGTCAACTTGACCTGATACGGGCTCAGAGCCTCACCGAGCAATAGACTGATACTTTCCATCTCGATCACCACTCAATAGTCCGAAAACAAAGTGCCTGGGGCGTGTCCACAGTAAATGACCACAGGCCCGAGAAGAAAGTTCTGGATTCCAACGGCAGGCGCACCGGCGCCTCTGGTAGTTAGAGCATGCACGGTAAAGATGACAGTAAAAAAACAGCTGATTCACGCTTGATGCCAGCCCGCCAAGATGCAGATGCTGTAGGAGCGGGCTTGCTCGCGAAGAGGGAGTGTCAGTCGACATTAACATTGCCTGGCACACCGCCTTCGCGAGCAAGTCGGATCGCCGCACCGCCGCTCCCACAGGAATTGCGCCTGACTGACAGGCATTGCCAATTCATACCTGCCTCGTACGCTTGCCGATATCGCTCCATCCGCCCAGCAGTCCTCGCAATTGACCGTCCGCACTGTAGAACGGCACCGTCCACTGGTAGATGTCTCTGGCGCCATCCTTGAACATCAACTGACGTTCGCTGAAGCGGGTCTTGCGAGTACCGAGCTGAATCATGAACTCGGCGTGCAGCTGTTCGGCGGTCTCTTTGGGCAAGACATCGAGTTCGATCAGTTGTCGCCCCTGAACCTGGTCGAAACGGGTCGACAAGCGTTCCTCATAACTTTTGTTGCACATGATCAAACGCCCCTCCAGATCACGCACAAACATCGGATCGGGCATGGCGTCTATCAATGCGTGCTGGAACGCGAGCTGGTCATTGAGGTCTTTCTCGGCGTCCCGACGTTGTTCGATCAGCGCAGCAAGCCGACGGTTCCAAAGCAGTGAGAGCAAGCCGAACAGGCTAACGATGAACAGGCTCCAGCAACCCCACTGGGTTATCCGCTGCCAGGCCGAGGGCGCGTGTACCGGCGCAATTCCGTTCAGCCATTTCAGCCGTATGGCGCGTAACTCGGCGGGTGGAAATGCCTCCAGCGCCTTGTTGAGGATGCTCAATAACTGCGGCTGTCCTTTGCGGACTGCCAAATGATCTGCCTCCCATTTGCCCTCCACCGCATGCCCGACCTTGAGCCGGCCCGAGGGATAGAGCTGCGCTCCGATTTCGTTTTCGATGGTGGCGTAGGCCTCGCCACTCTCCACCAGTGCCCGGGCCTCAGCCTGGGTTTTGACCGAGCGCAGCTCGATCGCCGGGTAGTCACGCCGAATCACACCCTCTAGCGCGTGCCGGGTCGGCAGCACCAGGACTCTTTTCGAAAGCTGCTCCAGGGACTGTAACGCTGGAGTACCGGCCAGTCCCACGAGTACCCAGCCCGCCCCGCCGAACGCATGGCTGAAATCCAGAAACGCCTTGCGCTCGTCATTCATGGCCAGCGTCGTGCTCATGTCCGCCGCGCCACGTTCCAGTCGCTCCAGCAGTTGGTCGGTGGAAAACGACTCTTCATGGACGAACCGCAAGCCGGTCATGGCGCTGATGCGGTTGAGCACATCGTTGTTCAAACCGCTCCAGTGACCGTGCTCATCCTTGAACAGATACAGCGGGTACTGCGTCGATGCGACGATAACCATTGGATGTTCAGCAATCCATTGCCGCTCCTGAGCGTCCAGCTCAATGCGCGCGACAGTGGCTGACTCCCGGGGTTCATGTGTCGTCAATTGTGCGGCCGTTACCCATTGCCCCAAGCCCAGGGCGCCCAGCAAAAACATCCAGCACACGGCTGGTTTAAACCCTCTAAAAAACAGCATTGCCACTTCCTTGGTGATCGTCTCGCCCGTCCTTCATGGGCGGCTCTTCTTTTACGAAACCCGGCAAGTGTGGCATGCAGAAATGAGAAAGCCCGTCAGGAGACGGGCTTCAAAATGTGACAGCTTTTACCGGTTACAGCGGCTTGCCGCGGTTGCCATGCTGACTGACAAAGGCCTGCACGGCTTTCAGGTCGTTCGGCAATACGGTGCAACGCTCATCTCGCTCAAACAAATCAGAAAGATGTGCAGGTAGTTCGAGCGCTTTTCCTACGCCAGCTTTTTCCACTGCGTCCGGGAATTTGACCGGATGGGCCGTGCCAAGGATCACCATCGGGATATCCAGGCTACGACGGCATTCGCGCGCGGCCTTCACGCCGATGGCAGTGTGCGGGTCCAGCAGCTCGCCGGTTTGCTCAAAGACTTCGGCAATGGTTTCGCACGTTTGGGCGTCGTCCACGGCCAGCGAATCGAACAGTTTGCGTGCCTCGATCCAGCGTTCCTCTTCGACGCTGAAACCGCCGCCCTGCTTGAAGGTGTCCATCAAGCCGGCAATCGCCGCGCCGTTGCGACCGTGCAGGTCGAACAGCAGGCGTTCGAAGTTCGACGAGACCATGATGTCCATGGACGGCGACAGCGTGGCGTGCAGGGTTTCCTTGACGTACTGATTACCGCTCATGAAGCGGTGCAGGATGTCGTTGCGGTTGGTGGCGACGATCAACTGGTTGATCGGCAGGCCCATGTTGCGCGCCAGGTAACCGGCGAAGATATCGCCGAAGTTGCCGGTCGGCACCGAGAACGACACCGAACGCGCCGGGCCGCCCAGTTGCAGGGCTGCGTGGAAGTAGTAAACGATCTGGGCCATGATCCGCGCCCAGTTGATCGAGTTCACCGCCACCAGACGCGTGCCCTTGAGGAAGCTCTGGTCGGCGAAGCTGGCCTTGACCATTTCCTGGCAGTCATCGAAGTTGCCTTCGATGGCGATGTTATGGATGTTCTCGCCGAAGATGGTGGTCATCTGGCGACGCTGCACTTCAGACACACGGTTGTGCGGGTGCAGGATGAAGATGTCGACGTTTTCGCAGTGCTTGCAACCTTCGATCGCCGCCGAACCGGTGTCGCCGGAGGTAGCACCAACAATTACCACGCGCTCGCCGCGCTTTTCCAACACGTAGTCGAGCAGACGACCCAGCAGTTGCAGGGCAAAGTCCTTGAATGCCAGGGTCGGGCCGTGGAACAGCTCCAGTACCCATTCGTTGCCATTCAGCTGACGCAGTGGCGCAACGGCGTTGTGGGAAAACACGCCGTACGTTTCTTCAAGAATTTTTTTGAAATCGGCATCAGGGATGCTGCCGGTCACGAACGGGCGCATCACCCGAAAGGCCAACTCGTGATACGGCAGGCCGGCCCAGGAAGCGATTTCTTCCTGGGTGAAACGTGGCAGGTTTTCCGGGACGTACAGACCGCCGTCGGTGGCGAGACCGGCCAGCAGGACATCTTCGAAATTCAGGGCCGGTGCCTGGCCGCGGGTACTGATATAACGCATGACTGGCTCCAATAGACAGTGTTCGCAATGCCGGGCCCGCGTGCGAGCCCGGTGAACGATAACGGCTTAGTTCAGGTGCTCGACGCGGATCCGTACGACCGGGCCGACCACGCCTTCCAAGGCCTCCAGAGCGGTGATCGCGTCGTTCATGTGCTGTTCCAGCACACGGTGCGTCAGCAGGATCATTGGCACCAGACCGTCATGCTCTTCGACTTCTTTCTGCATGATCGATTCGATGTTGATGCCGCGCTCCGAAAGAATGCTTGCCACCTGAGCCAACACACCCGGATGGTCCTTGGCCTGAATGCGCAGGTAGTAGGCGCTTTCGCAGGCTTCGATCGGCAGGATCGGATGAGCCGACAGCGAATCCGGCTGGAAGGCCAGGTGCGGTACGCGGTTTTCCGGGTCGCAAGTCATGGCGCGAACCACGTCCACCAGATCGGCAATTACCGAAGAGGCGGTAGGCTCCATGCCGGCACCGGCACCGTAGAACAGGGTCGAACCGGCAGCATCGCCGTTGACCATCACCGCATTCATCACGCCGTTGACGTTGGCGATCAAGCGATCGGCCGGGATCAGCGTCGGATGCACACGCAGCTCGATGCCGGCCGCGGTGCTGCGCGCCACGCCCAGGTGCTTGATGCGATAGCCCAGCGCTTCGGCGTAATTCACGTCAGCGGTGGTCAGCTTGGTGATGCCTTCGGTGTAAGCCTTATCGAATTGCAACGGAATGCCGAACGCGATGGACGCCAGGATCGTCAGCTTGTGGGCTGCGTCGATGCCTTCGACGTCGAAAGTCGGATCGGCTTCGGCGTAACCCAGGGCTTGCGCCTCGGCGAGCACGTCTTCGAAGGTGCGGCCCTTCTCACGCATTTCGGTGAGGATGAAGTTGCCGGTGCCGTTGATGATCCCGGCCACCCAGTTGATGCGGTTGGCGGACAAACCTTCACGGATCGCCTTGATCACCGGGATGCCGCCAGCCACGGCCGCTTCGAACGCCACGATGACGCCCTTCTCGCGGGCCTTGGCGAAAATTTCATTACCGTGAACGGCAATCAGTGCCTTGTTCGCGGTGACCACATGCTTGCCATTCTCGATGGCCTTGAGTACCAGCTCGCGGGCAACGGTGTAGCCGCCCATCAGCTCTATAACGATGTCGATCTCAGGGTTCGTGGCCACTTCGAACACATCGTTGGTAATCGCAATACCGGTCGTCTGGAACTGAGGCTTTGGCGTGCGCATGGCAATTTGTGCCACTTCGATTCCACGCCCGGCACGACGAGCAATTTCCTCGGCGTTGCGCTGAAGTACGTTGAAGGTACCGCCACCGACGGTCCCTAACCCACAGATGCCTACTTTGACCGGTTTCACTGTGAACTCCCCATAAAACGGCCGACTCAAGGCCGGCCGTGAAAACAGCCGCATACTCGCGGCTCTCTATTAATGGCCCGACAATATTGCCGCCGAACCATGATCGTCAAAGGCTGACCATGACGATGCGAAATTATTTCGCGCCCAGTGCCAGTTTGGCGACTTGTGGCGCAGGCTGGTAGCCCGGAATGACCTGTCCGTCGGCCAAAACGATGGCCGGTGTGCCGTTCACGCCAATCGACTGACCGAGGGCGAACTGTTTGGAAACCGGGTTCTCGCACTTGGCGGCCTTGATTTCCTTGCCATCGACCATTTTGTCCATGGCGGCTTTCTTGTCCTTGGAGCACCACACGGCTTGCAGTTGTTCGTCACCCGGCGAGCCCAGGCCCTGGCGCGGGAACGCAACATAACGCACTTCGATACCCAGCTTGTTCAGCTCCGGCACTTCGGCGTGCAGCTTATGGCAGTACGGGCAAGTAGTGTCGGTGAAGACGGTGATGTGCGACTTGGTTTCGCCGATAGCCGGATAGACCACGGTTTCAGCCACTGGAATGTTGTTGATCAGTTTGGAAATGCCCAGGCGCTCGGTCTTCTCGGTCAGGTTGACCGGTTTGCCGTCCTTGAGCTGGAACATGTAGCCCTGAACAACGTATTGGCCGTCGGCGCTGGCGTAAAGCACGCGGCTGCCCTTTAGTTTGACTTCGTACAGACCTGGCAGCGGGCTGGCGGTGATGGTTTCGACCGGCACGTCGAGATTGAGGTTTTCCAGGCTTTTACGAATGGCTTTATCGGCCGCATCATCGGCGACGGCAAAGGTGCTGACCAACGCAATGGCTGCGGCGGCGAAAATCTGGGTCAGACGCATGAGAACTCCTGAAGGCGGACAAATGGGACGATCAGAACACCCGTGCCGAAACACCGGGTCATAACCGCCCATCGTACAAACCGGCAAAGCCTACCACATAAGGCCCGTGTGGCCGAATGCGGGTGACGCGAGACACCCATGCCTGACTGACACCCATTATTGTGGCGAGGGAGCTTGCTCCCGCTCGGCTGCGTAGCAGCCGCAAATAGGCCAGTCGGGCCTTCCTGAATAAATTCAGCGCCTGTTTTTGGGGTTGCTGCGCAACCCAGCGGGAGCAAGCTCCCTCGCCACAGGGTTTGCGCTAGCCTCTGGGGTGATGTTTGGCATGCAGGTCCTGCAAGCGTGCGCGGGCGACGTGAGTATAGATCTGGGTGGTCGAAAGATCGCTATGGCCGAGCAGCATTTGCACCACTCGAAGGTCGGCGCCGTGGTTGAGCAAGTGCGTGGCAAAGGCATGGCGCAAGGTGTGCGGCGACAGCGACTTGCCGATCCCTGCAACCTTGGCCTGGTGCTTGATGCGATGCCAGAAGGTCTGGCGGGTCATCTGTTCGCCGCGAAGGCTGGGGAACAGCACATCGCTGGGACGTCCGCCCAGCAACTCGCCACGGGCGTCGCGCATGTAGCGCTCGACCCAGACAATCGCCTCCTCGCCCATCGGCACCAGCCGCTCCTTGCTGCCCTTGCCCATCACCCGCAGCACGCCCTGGCGCAGGTTGACCTGCTCCAGCGTCAAGCTGATCAGCTCCGTCACCCGCAAGCCACAGGCATAAAGCACCTCAAGCATGGCGCGGTCACGCTGACCGATGGCTTCGCTCAAGTCTGGCGCGGCCAACAGCGCTTCCACATCGGCTTCCGACAAGGATTTAGGCAAAGGCCTACCCAGTTGCGGCATATCGACGCGCAAGGTCGGATCGACAGCGATCAGCTTTTCCCGCAGCAAATAGCGATAGAAGCCACGCACACCGGAAAGAAACCTTGCCGTAGAACGGGGCTTGTAGTTTTGCTCCAGGCGCCAGGCCAGGTGATCGAGGATCAACTCACGACCGGCGTTGATCAGCTCCAGGCCCTTTTCCTGTAGCCAGCCGTTGAACAAGGCCAGGTCACTGCGATAGGCATCGCGGGTGTTATCGGAAAGGCCTTTTTCCAGCCACAGGGCGTCGAGGAACTGGTCTATCAGGGGATGGTCGATGGCAGGCATGGAGTCTCAGACAGGCAGGCGTAAGGCCGCAAAAAATGAAGAGTCTTTCATAGCACGTTGGCGGTGAACATAAAATTCAGGCACAAAAAAAGCATCCCCTGCGGGATGCTTCTTTTTTGCGTGAGGCGCTCAGATTATTGTTGAGCCGGTTCGTTTTGCCCCAGGATCAACTTGCCTTCCTTGTCGACCGGAATCTGGTTGCCCGGATCGCGATCCATCCGCACTTTGCCTTCCTTGCCATCCAGCGAATAACGAACGTCGTAGCCTACAACTTTGTCGCTGATGTCATTCACGGTGTTACAGCGGGTTTGAGTGGTGGTGTAGGTGTCACGCTCCTGCATGCCTTCCTGCACCTTGTTGCCCGCATAACCGCCGCCGACCGCACCGGCCACTGTGGCGATTTTCTTGCCTGTACCACCGCCGATCTGGTTGCCCAACAGGCCACCAGCCAGCGCGCCGACCACCGTACCGGCGATCTGGTGTTGATCTTTTACCGGCGCTTGCCGGGTTACTGCAACGTCCTTGCATACTTCACGTGGCGTCTTGATTTGTGTCTTGACCGGTTCAACGGCTAGAACTTGCGCATACTCAGGGCCGCTTTTTTTGACCAGGCTGTAGGTGGCAACAGCACCCCCGGCCGTCACACCAACAGCACCCAATACTGCACCAACCAGCATCGACTTGTTCACATGAACCTCCTGACCATCACATGCGGGACATGCCCGCGCTTCTCCCAGCCTTGGAGCATAAAAAAAGGCGCGAGTTCAATACTCGCGCCTTCTCGGCTTACAGCTGGAAAAGCGATAACCGTTATGGACGATCGTCGACTTCCGTCTCGACCGCCGCAGCAGGAATCAGGTCCTCGCTGCTCAGGTTCAGCCAGATCAGCACCACGTTCGCGATGTAGATCGACGAGTAAGTACCCGCCAGAACACCGATGAACAGGGCAATGGAGAAGCCGAACAGATTGTCGCCACCGAAGAACAACAGGGCCGCGATCGCCAGCAAAGTGGAGATCGACGTCGCCATGGTCCGCAGCAGGGTTTGCGTGGTCGAGATGTTGATGTTCTCGATCAGGCTGGCCTTGCGCAGTACCCGGAAGTTCTCACGAACCCGGTCGAATACCACGATGGTGTCGTTGAGCGAGTAACCGATGATCGCCAGCACCGCCGCCAATACCGTCAGGTCGAAGGTGATCTGGAAGAACGACAGGATACCGATGGTCACGATCACGTCGTGGATCAAGGATACGATCGCACCGACCGCAAACTTCCACTGAAAGCGGAAAGCCAGGTAGATCAGGATGCCGCCCAGCGCCATCAGCATGCCGAGGCCGCCCTGGTCGCGCAGCTCTTCACCGACCTGCGGGCCGACGAACTCGACGCGCTTGACCACCGCCGGGTTGTCGCCACCGACCTTCTGCAAGGCCTCGGCTACCTGGTGACCCAGCTGCGGGTCTTCACCTGGCATACGCACCAGCAAATCGGTAGTCGCACCGAAGCTCTGTACGATCGCTTCGTGGTAACCCGCTGTCACCAGCTGCTCACGCACTTTGGTGACGTCGGCCGGACGCTCGTAGGTCAGCTCGATGAGCGTACCGCCGGTGAAGTCCAGCCCCCAGTTCATGCCCTTGTGGAAGCAGCTGAACAGTGCCAGCGCGGTAAGGAACAATGTGACGCCGAACGCGAAGTTGCGAACGCCCATGAAGTTGATTGTACGTAACATGGCAGCCCCTTAAATCCACAACTTCTTGAAGTCACGACCGCCGAAGATCAGGTTGACCATCGCGCGGGTCACCATGATGGCCGTGAACATCGAGGTAAAGATCCCGAGGGACATGGTCACTGCGAAACCCTTGACCGGGCCGGTGCCCATGGCAAAGAGAATCCCGCCGACCAACAAGGTAGTCAGGTTGGCGTCGAGAATCGCGGTGAATGCCCGGCCGAAGCCTTCGTTGATTGCCCGCTGCACGGTCATGCCGGCCGCGATCTCTTCACGTATCCGCGAGAAGATCAGTACGTTGGCGTCGACCGCCATACCCATGGTCAACACGATACCGGCGATACCCGGCAGGGTCAGCGTTGCCCCCAGCAGCGACATCAAGGCCAGCAGCATCACCATGTTCACCGTCAGCGCGACGGTGGCGATGAGGCCGAAGAAGCGATAGATGGCCATGATGAACAGCGAGACAAACAGCATGCCCCACAGCGATGCATCGATACCTTTGGTGATGTTGTCAGCCCCCAGGCTTGGGCCGATGGTGCGCTCTTCAGCGAAGTACATCGGTGCGGCCAGACCACCGGCACGCAGCAGCAGCGCCAGTTCGGACGATTCGCCCTGGCCGTTCAGGCCAGTGATGCGGAACTGGGCACCCAGCGGCGACTGGATGGTCGCCAGGCTGATGATCTTCTTCTCTTCTTTAAACGTCTGAACCGGCACGTCTTTCTCGACGCCGTTGATCACTTGCTTGGTGTAAGTGGTGACCGGACGTTGTTCGATGAAGATCACCGCCATGCTGCGACCGACGTTGCTGCGAGTCGCACGACTCATCAGCTCGCCACCGTGGCCATCCAGACGGATGTTCACTTCTGGCGTGCCGTGCTCGCCGAAGCCAGCCTTGGCGTCAGTCACCTGGTCACCGGTGATGATCAGGCCACGTTCGATCTGTGCCGGAGGACGATTGCCTTCACGGAATTCGAACGACTCGGAAGTGGCTTTCGAAGCGCCGGGCTCAGCCGCCAGACGGAACTCAAGGTTGGCCGTCTTGCCGAGGATACGCTTGGCTTCTGCAGTGTCTTGCACACCCGGCAGCTCAACCACAATGCGGTTGGCGCCCTGGCGCTGAACGATAGGTTCGGCAACACCCAGCTCGTTGACGCGGTTACGTACCGTGGTCAAGTTCTGCTTGATGGAGTATTCGCGGATTTCCGCCAGCTTGGCCGGGGTCATCGCCAGACGCAGTACCGGTTGGCCATTGAGGTCGGCCGGAACAATGTCGAAATCGTTGAAGTTCTTGCGAATCAGCGCACGCGCCTCTTCACGGGCTGCTTCATCAGTGAAACCCAGCTGAATGGCACCGCCCAGCTGCGGCAGGCTGCGATAGCGCAGACGCTCTTTGCGCAACAGGCTCTTGACGTCGCCTTCGTAGACTTTCAGGCGTGCGTCGAGGGCTTTGTCCATGTCCACTTCCAGCAGGAAGTGCACACCACCGGACAAGTCCAGACCCAGCTTCATCGGGTGCGCGCCAAAGCTGCGCAGCCATTGCGGGGTGGTTTGTGCCAGGTTCAGTGCAACGACGTAGTCATCACCCAATGCCTTGCGCACGACGTCTTTGGCGGGCAGCTGATCTTCAGCCTTGGTCAGACGGATCAGACCGCCCTTGCCGTTTGCGGCCAGAGTGGCAGCCTTGACGTTGATCCCGGATTCCTTGAGCGCGGTGCTCACACGATCCAGATCAGCCTGATTGACCAACAGCGCAGTACTTGCACCGCTGACCTGAATGGCCGGGTCATCAGGATATAGATTGGGAGCGGAATAAATCAGACCGACCGCCAGCACCGCCAGGATCAGAATGTATTTCCACAGAGGGTATTTGTTCAGCATCACGCCGCCCGCTTATGACGCGGGGCGCCTTGCGCGCCCCGTCGATTGAGTAGAAGTTGAAACTTAGATCGCTTTGAGCGTGCCTTTTGGCAGCGTGGCGGCGATGGCGCCTTTCTGGAATTTCATTTCGACGGTGTCGGAGACTTCCAGAACAACGAAGTCGTCGGACACTTTGGTGATCTTGCCGGCGATACCACCAGTGGTCACCACTTCGTCACCTTTTTGCAGGCTGCCCAGCAGGTTTTTCTGCTCTTTGGCGCGCTTGGCCTGTGGACGCCAGATCATCAGGTAGAAGATGACCAGGAAACCGACCAGAAAAATCCACTCAAAGCCGCCGCCCATTGGGCCTGCCGCAGGTGCAGCAGCATCAGCCATGGCATTAGAGATAAAAAAGCTCATTTAGCACTCCAGTTGCAAATGTTGAATCTTGGGGTCAGAAAACTCAGTCCAAAGGCGGAACAGGTAACCCGCGTTTGGCGTAGAAGGCATCGACAAAGGCGGCCAATGTACCCTGTTGAATAGCCTCGCGCAAACCAGCCATAAGCACCTGGTAATGGCGCAAATTGTGGATGGTATTCAACATGCTACCCAGCATTTCGCCGCACTTGTCCAGATGGTGCAGATAAGCACGGGAGAAGTTCTGGCAGGTGTAGCAATCGCAGGTCGGATCCAGCGGCGAATCATCATGGCGATGGAACGCGTTACGGATCTTCAGCACGCCTGTATCAATGAACAGATGCCCGTTGCGGGCATTACGGGTTGGCATCACGCAATCGAACATGTCCACACCGCGGCGCACACCCTCAACCAGATCTTCCGGTTTGCCAACGCCCATAAGGTAACGAGGTTTGTCAGCCGGCATCTGGCCCGGCAGGTAATCCAGCACCTTGATCATCTCGTGCTTGGGCTCGCCCACCGACAGACCGCCGATGGCCAGGCCGTCGAAGCCGATCTTGTCGAGGCCTTCCAGGGAGCGCATGCGCAAATCCTGGTGCATACCGCCCTGAACGATGCCGAACAGCGCCGCCGTGTTGTCGCCATGGGCTTCTTTCGAACGCTTGGCCCAACGCAACGACAGCTCCATCGATACCCGCGCGACGTCTTCGTCAGCCGGGTACGGGGTGCATTCGTCGAAGATCATCACGATGTCCGAGCCCAGATCGCGCTGGACCTGCATCGACTCTTCCGGGCCCATGAACACTTTGGCGCCGTCGACCGGAGAAGCGAAAGTCACGCCCTCCTCCTTGATCTTGCGCATCGCGCCCAGGCTGAACACCTGAAAACCGCCGGAGTCTGTAAGAATCGGGCCTTTCCACTGCATGAAATCGTGCAGGTCGCCGTGCTTCTTGATCACTTCGGTGCCAGGACGCAGCCACAAGTGGAAGGTGTTGCCCAGAATGATTTCCGCGCCGGTGGCGACGATATCCCGCGGAAGCATGCCCTTGACCGTGCCGTACGTGCCCACCGGCATGAAGGCCGGGGTCTCGACGGTACCGCGCGGGAAGGTCAAACGACCGCGACGAGCCTTGCCGTCGGTGGCAAGAAGCTCAAAAGACATGCGACTGGTGCGACTCATTCTGTTTCCTCTGGGCCTGTTTCTTTAGGGGCGGTAGGCGCGGGATTACGGGTGATAAACATCGCATCACCGTAGCTGAAAAAGCGGTATTCGTTGTCGACGGCGGCTTTATAGGCGGCCATGGTCTCGGGATAACCGGCGAATGCCGAAACCAGCATCAACAGCGTGGACTCGGGCAAATGGAAGTTGGTGACCAAGGCATCGACCACGTGAAACGGCCGGCCCGGGTAGATAAAGATGTCGGTATCGCCACTGAACGGCTTGAGCACGCCATCGCGCGCGGCACTTTCCAGCGAACGCACGCTGGTGGTCCCCACCGCCACCACGCGACCACCGCGAGCGCGGCAGGCTTCGACGGCATCGACCACGTCCTGGCCGACTTCCAGCCACTCACTGTGCATGTGGTGATCTTCAAGCTTCTCGACCCGCACCGGCTGAAAGGTGCCGGCGCCGACGTGCAAGGTCACGAACGCAGTCTCGATGCCCTTGGCGGCAATCGCCTCCATCAGCGGCTGATCGAAATGCAGCCCCGCCGTCGGCGCCGCCACCGCGCCCAAACGCTCGGCGTACACCGTCTGATAACGCTCGCGGTCCGAGCCTTCATCCGGGCGGTCTATGTAAGGAGGCAACGGCATGTGCCCGACGCGGTCGAGCAGCGGCAACACCTCTTCGGCAAACCCCAGCTCGAACAACGCATCGTGACGCGCCAGCATCTCGGCTTCGCCACCGCCGTCGATCAGGATCTTCGAACCCGGTTTCGGCGATTTGCTGGAACGCACATGCGCCAGCACGCGATGACTGTCGAGCACCCGCTCCACCAGAATTTCCAGCTTGCCGCCGGAAGCCTTCTGGCCAAACAGCCGCGCCGGAATCACCCGGGTATTGTTGAACACCATCAAATCGCCCGGGCGCAAATGCTCAAGCAAATCAGTGAATTGACGGTGTGCCAGGGCGCCGCTGACCCCGTCCAGGGTCAACAGGCGACTACCGCGACGCTCAGCCAAAGGATGGCGAGCAATCAGCGAATCAGGGAGCTCAAAAGTAAAGTCAGCAACGCGCATGATGGGGTTCGTCTAGCAGGGCCGGGAAGTCTAGCGGAAATATCAAAAATTCTCCATGTACCTGATTGACCGACGGTTATCTCATCTCTATACTTCGCCGCCATTGAGCCCTGATGGCGGAATTGGTAGACGCGGCGGATTCAAAATCCGTTTTCGCAAGAAGTGGGAGTTCGAGTCTCCCTCGGGGCACCACATAGCAGTATCTGAGAGTCTCTACCAGCCTCTCAGACCCAGAGAAACCGGCCACTTGGTCGGTTTTTTTGTGCCTGTCAGTCTATCCCTGTATCCCCTTATCCGTTGTATCCCTGTATCCCTGCTTGTATCCTGAGAAAAATACCGAACTTTGGGATACAAGGATGAAGCGCGCAGACATCAAGCGCCGCCCTCTCGCTGACACGACACTTGCGGGGCTGGAGCCGGAATCAAAGGAATACCGTGAGCTGGACGGAAACGGCCTCTACTTCAGAGTCAAACCCGACGGCGGTAAATCTTGGCAACTCCGCTACAAACGTCCGGCTGGCAATTGGGCTTGGATGGGGCTTGGGGGTTACCCGGAAGTAAGTGGCGCATTGGCACGCGACAAAGCTGCTGATCTACGCAAAGTAGTGAGCAGTGGCGCCGATCCCCTTGAACAAAAGCGATCTGCAAAAGCTGCAATCGATACGGCTAAAGCTCGAACCTTCCGGGCGGCTGCCGATGCTTGGCTCAAGGCAAAAGAAGAAAAGGGTCTTGCCCCTTCCACCCTCAATAAGATCCGGACGTACCTCGACAAGGACATCCTTCCTGCTCTGGGGGACAAACCTCTCGACGAAATTACCCGCACAGATTGCGCAGAACTCCAAGCATCCATAGAAGCTAGAGACGCTCACAACGTAGCGGAGAAGTGTCGCACTTGGATCAACCAGATCTTCGGTCGAGCCATTGGATTGGGCTTGACCGAAAACGATCCGGGGAGCCGTCTTCGCGATATCGCCGCCCAAGCACCAAAGACTCAACAGCATCCACACCTGCTCGAACCCGAACTTGGCGACTTTCTGGCCGCGTTGAAAAACACACCCAGCAGACTGACAGCCCGAACTGCAGCATGGCTTTGCATATGGACGGCATCGAGACCGGGAATGGTTCGCTTAGCTGAATGGAAAGAGTTCGACCTTGATAAAGCTATTTGGACGACCCCTGCCGCTAAGATGAAGATGCGCAGGGATTTTGTGTGCCCACTCCCTAAGCAGGCGCTCTCCGCTCTCAAAGAACTCCAATGCCTCACCGGGCGCAGTCGATGGCTATTTCCTGGAGTCGGCGCTAAGAACCCGACCATTAGTGAAAACACCATCAACAAAGTTTTTGCGACGATTGGTTACAAAGGTCGCCTGGTTGGCCATGGCACTCGCCATACCGCTAGCACTCTGCTCAGGGAACACGGCTGGCCGAAAGAGCATGTCGAAGCGCAGCTTGCTCATAAAGAAGAGGGAATCTCTGGGGTTTACAACAAGGCTCAATACCTTGAGCACCGGGTGAAAATGATGCAGTGGTATGCAGATCACCTTGATGCGTTAGCAAGCGAAAAGGTGATCAAGGGACCGTTTGGAAAAGCGGTATGAGTGCGCATATCCGTACCCCTTTCAAAATCTTTGTTACGGGTGTTACTCGTGTAACGACCTTCGCCAAACACCAGAATTCATTGGCTCTCGCGCCCGTTACACTCCTGCCCGACCTTCCGTACATTCGATGTAACGCACCTCTGTTGTGTAACGCCAGAACAAACCCCTCGCTTGCTGCGGGCCGACGTTCGACCCACTTGGCGAGAGCGTCATTCTCGCTGGCTACGCCTGCGCGACGCAGGGCGTGGGATAAAGCGTTACACGTTGAGAGCGATTGCCAATGATTGATACTCACCCAATCTTGCACTCGGCGCTAACCGCTGGCCTGATCCAATATCTCTCAGGGCAACCGCTCTACGAGTTTTGTAATGAACAGCTCGCTGACGTTTGCGAGCTGATCAATCGGTGTTGCGTGCGCATTCAGACCGGCGACATCAATGGCGATCTCAGCAGCATGTGCATACAGACAACGATGCACGAAGAGGCAATTTTCCAGTACGCCTCAACCGACAACAGAGCCCGTCTTGCACATTGGGTTCGCCAGTACAGCAAGTGCCATTCGGCATCTGAACGCGAGACACATGCGGCCTACATCATGGCCTGTGCTGTAAAGGCGCTGGGAGCATTGGCCGACTGGATGCGTGCCACCGATCAGGAGGCTTGGTCGCATATTACTGAGCGTCCGACCGACTGGCCGTGGGATCTCTATTGTCAGTTTGTGGAGATGCAAGTCAATCCCAACGAACGTATCCAGGCACTAGACCAGTATGTTCTTTATCTGGAGCCCATCATTTCCCTGCCTTGCTTGATCAACGACGAGTTGCTCCCCATCGCGGACAGGGCAATCAAGAACGCCATCCGTAGCAAAGGGGGCATCATCAGCGGTATGGAGCGCAATAAAGACATCGTTGCCCGCGACGCTGCAATCATTCATCAGGGGCGGCACTACTTGGCGAGCGGAATGCCCGAGAGGAACATTGCAACAGCAGTGCAAGCCTGGCTAAAACGGGAAGTGGCTAAACCGCCCAAGCAGCGCCTTGGTTGGATCACACTCGAAACAGAAAAGGCGCTATCGCGTAAATCCGTTGACACCATCCTCAAACGAAATTTCGTGCTGTAAACCAAAATTTCAATTGGAAGTGAACTGCTTACCGATCACCCATTTCTAGATCATTGCTCTCAGTCCTAACCTGTCGAGAGCAAGACCTATGAAAGCATCTAATACCGAACTTCTCCGCCTGAACTCTACTACTTCAAGCCCACTTTTCGATGCAGCTACGACACTGATCCGCATGCCCGAAGTCGAGGGCATTTTGGGCATGAAGCGCTCGACCATCTACAAGCTGATGCAGCGCCCCGACTGCAGATTCCCCCTGCCCGTCAAACTGAGCAACAGCAACGCTCGCGGCGCTCCTGTCGCATGGGTTCTTTCTGAAGTTCAGGCATGGGCACGCAGCCGCATCGAGGTGCGTGATCAGGTGGCGGCATGAAGCGCAACTCCAGTCCAATCAAAGGGCCCTTCCTCGACTCCTACAGCATCGGTTTCCGCCTCTATCAACCCGGCGCAATCAACTGGCGGCATCGCACCATCGCAGGCGTGAGCTGGAACGGCGAAGAGCAGGAAGCGTTCTTTTTCAGCCCTGAAGGCCTCGTTCTGCCGCTCATAGCCAATCCGTGGGAATTGCCTGAACTGATCCGTAAAAACGCGGTACGCAGAGAGTTCTCCAGCATTCACGGCACCGGGTATTTCGCCATGAAAGACAGCCGTCGCGTCTCGCTGAATTCGCTTGGTTTAACCGACTGGGTCACCTACTGGCTAGTGGATCAATCGGCTGGATATGCAAACGATCCAGCAGTATGGCAACGCATCACCGATGAGGATCTCGCCACGGAAAAGGCCGCTACCGAACGCCTTCACCGTGACATGCGATTGACCTCCGATTTGACCGGCTATGTGGACGAATGCCTAGCACAGCGCCGCGATCTGCTGGCTGTAGAACACCGCCGACGGTGCGCCGAGGACAGCAAGATCTTGGCTTGGCTCAAAGGTGAAACACCGCCGCCGCTGTTTGCCAACGTACAGGAGGCCGCATGAGCCGTCAGATTGCCAATAACGCCTTGATGCATCCCTTTTCCGTACTACGCCGGATCGGCTTTTCGCCGCGCCTCATGCAACGCCTTGAGCGCTACCGCAGCCAGCAGGACAAACAGGATCGCGTGGTCAGTGTACTCAGCTGGTCCGACGGCACCTGGTGCGCCCTCTCCCTCCACTGCAAAAACACCGGAGCCGTGATTGTCGACGAAGGCCAGCAAACGCATGCCTACGAAGACGCTCGCTCGATGCTCAACGGTGGCTTCCTGCCCCTGCTCTCCCTGCGCTGGGAAGCTCATGCCTGAAACGAAAACGCCTCCGGGGGCGATCCGGAGGCGTTGAGGTGAATCAACATGCACGAACAATTTATGCCGCACTTGAAAAATCCGCAAGCCATCAGCGCAGTTGCACTTTCGAAAAACGAACGTTACTCTCTGGTCGTCGCTGCAAACTCAGCGATTGGGCTTGGCGGCCCAAACAGTACAAGGCGCAACAGCGCCCCCATTACGATTGCAGGCGCTTTTTTTGTGCCCGCATTCCCGTGTTATGGCGGGTTGCGTAGGAGCACCCTCGGGTGCGCCGGTCTCCTTGTACGCCGGTCCGCCAATCCTGCGCAATCCGTCACCCAAATCTGCTTGGCGGCAGACGGTGACGGTTCCTCAGTACAAGGAGCCTCACATGCAACACGCCCTCAATCCGTCCAAAATTCGCGCCGCTGCACACCGTGCAATGGCTCTCGCCGCTTTACACGCCAACTCCAGCCTCGCTACACGTCTTGCCCGCTACAACAACCACATGGCCAAAGCCCGCGCACTCGAAACCGCAGGCGGTGCCCAATGAACAACGCCCTGAGCTTTGCCCTGCCCGAAGACATTCTTTGTGTCAGCACAACCGCCGAAGCCGGTGTACCCATCGACGCCATCACCTGCGCTATTGAACGTGCCGACTCGGTGCTGACGCTGCTTGAAGATCACTTCGAAAGCGAATCCTCACGCCTCGCTAACCACGTTATTGCCGCCGTCCTTTGGGACGTGCGCGGCACCCTCGGTCTGATCAAAACGCTCGCCTTGCATGGCGACACCACCTCGACGCCTGCGGTGCAGAAAGGCGGTGCGCTATGAGCACCTCCACCACCCTTGGCCATGCCACTTTTTCCCGCGCTAACGCCTCGGACCAGAAGCTGTTTCGGGTCAACGCCGGTATACCCGTTGAGGACGCATTGGAGATAGTTTCCCTGCTGCAGCATCATGCCAACCAGCTCAATCTCGACGCCGCCATGAGCGACCACGGCGAACGATTCAGTTGGCCTGCTCTGTACCTGGGCGAGATGCCCAAAGCCCTGATCGATGACATCAACGACGCTCTGTTTCTGCCGAGGGCCGACGCATGAGCCAACGCCCGAACAGCACCACAAAACGTCCAAGCTTTGCCGACGTGAAGGCCGCCTCGCTGAAAAACGTTGATCTCGTCCTGTCGCACTGGCTGCCCAACGGCAAGCGCGTGGACGGCGGCAAGGAATACACCGCCCCGAATCCGACCCGCACTGATAAGCGCGCCGGTTCGCTCAAGGTCAATTTGAGCAAGGGCACCTGGGCCGACTTCGCTACCGGCGACAAGGGCGGTGATCTGATCGATCTGGTGCGCTATCTGGATGGCGGTACCGACGTCGAGGCCTGCAATAAACTGGCTGACCTGCTGAACGTCTCGCCCGGCACGGCCCAGTCGAAGACAGCACCCAGCAAGGCCAAAGCACCCGAGTGGATAGCCATCCAGCCGATCCCCGACGAGGCCATGAACAAGTGCCCGTCCAAGCACCGGAAACACGGCGCACCGTCCAAGGCGTGGATCTATCGTGATGCGCATGGCCAGCCACTCATGGCGCTCTACCGCTTCGACCTCGGCCCCGATGAAGACGGCAAACCGAAGAAGGTCTTTGCGCCACTGACGTGGTGTCATCGCTCCGATGGCAAGACCAAGCAATGGCGCTGGCAGGGTCTGCCGGATCCGCGCCCTCTTCTGCGCCTAGACGAACTGACCCAGCGTGGTGATGCGCCAGTTGCCCTGTGCGAAGGCGAAAAAGCCGCTGATGCCGCCGCCGAACTGCTGCACAACTACGTGGCTACCTGCTGGCCGAACGGTTCCAACTCTTGGCACAAAGCCGATCTGACACCGCTCAAAGGTCGCGACGTGCTGTTGTGGCCAGACAACGACGTCAGCGGCAAAGCCTGCATGGAAGCCGTCACCGACAAGCTGCGCGAAATCGGCGCAGCCTCGGTCCGAGTCATCGCGATGGATGTATTCAAACGCAAGCCCACGCTGAAGAACGAACGCGTCGCCTTCGCCAAAGGTGGTCAATGGGACGAGGGCGACGACGCAGCCAATGCACTCGCCAAAGGCTGGACAGCGGTCCATTTCGCCGAGCTCGAAAGCAGCGGTGAACTGTTTGGTTTGCCTGTAGAAAAGTCTGCGACAGAGCAGGCTGAGACCACGCCGGAACCGAAGACGAAAACAGCAGCGAAGCGTCCCGCAAAATCGAAAAATGACCTGATACAGGGAGGCTTTCGCCTGACGCCCGAAGGTGTGTTTTATGCCGGCGACGACGGCGAGGCGCGCCCGGTATGTTCGCCTCTGGAAATTCTCGCCCGCACTCGTGACGACAAGGGTCACAACTGGGGCTTGCTCGTAGAGTTCGACGATCCCGACGGCACCAAGAAGCGCTGGAACATTCCGGCGCGCACCATGACAGGCGACTTTGGCAAGGACGTTCTCGGCCCGTTGGTGGACATGGGGCTACGCCTCGCTGGAAGCCGGTCGGGACGCAATGCGCGCAACGACCTGCAAAGCTACCTTGGCAGCTTCGACAGCGCGGAACGTGCGCGACTAGTGACCCGTTTGGGTTGGCACGATAGCGCCTTTCTGTTGCCTGAGCAGCAGGTCGGAGCGCACAGCGAACACCTGCATTTCTATGAGGCTGGTGCGCAGCTTCCACCCATCAGCGAAGCGGGCACGCTGGAGCAATGGCAACAGCAGATCGGCGCGCTGTGTGTCGGCAACCATCGCTTGGCGTTTGTGGTCGGTGTTGCCTTTGCTGGCCCGCTACTGCACATGCTCGGACATGAGTCGGGCGGCTTTCACTTGTACGGCGACAGCTCCGGCGGCAAGACCACTCACCTACAAGTTGCTGCCTCGATCTATGGCGGACCGCGCTTGGTCCGCTCATGGCGATCCACCGACAACGCGCTGGAATCCATCGCCGCCGCGCATTCCGACGGCCTCCTGGTACTGGACGAAATCGGCATGTGCGATCCGCGCATTATCGGCGAGACGGTGTACATGCTCGGTAACGGCACCGGCAAGGCACGCGCCAATGACCGGGGCCAAGCTGGCCGACAGGTACAGGAGTGGCGCCTGCTGTTTCTTTCCACTGGGGAAAAGACCTTGGCCCAGCACATGGCCGAAGCGAACAAGGAGCTGAAAGCAGGTATGGAGGTACGCATGCTCGCCGTCCCGGCCGATGCCAGCAAAGGCCTCGGCATGTTCGACACGCTCAACGGTTTTGAGGATGCGGCTGCGTTGTCCGATGCGCTCAAGGCGCGGGTGGCGAACTACTACGGCACACCGCTTACCGCGTTCCTGTCGGCGCTGTGCGAACCCGGCAAGCGCCACGGTTGGTCGGTAATCCTGCGCCGCACGCTGGAAGACTTCATCGCCAAGTCGCTCCCGGCATCCGCCAGCGGTCAAGCACACCGTGCCGCCGCTCGCTTCGGCCTCGCCGCCGCAGCGGGCGAGCTGGCCACCGCCATGGGCATCACCGGCTGGCCGGACGGGACCGCGACCACTGCCGCCCGCGTGTGCTTGAACGCTTGGCTAAACGAGCGCGGCGGCGCTGGGAATTTCGAGAGTGATGCGATCTTGGCGCGCCTGCGCCAAGTCATCGAGCGCTTCGGCGAAAGCCGCTTCACCCGCTGGGAATCGGCGGCGGCAAAGATCGACGAACACGGCCCGCGCACCATCGACCGCCTCGGCTTTCGCAAGACGCTCGAACACGGCATGGGAGACACCATGCACACCACCAACACCTATTACGTGCTGCCCGAGGCCTGGCGCGCCGAGATCTTCCGGGGCATGAACATCAACGCAGTGAACAAGGAACTGCTGCAGCGCGGCGTGCTGGAACCGGCTAGCGACGGTAAAGCGTCGAGTCTGGTCCGGTTGCCCGGCCTCGGCCCACAACGCTGCTACATCGTGAAGACGATTCCGGGAACGGATGAGAGCGAGGCTCGGGCTGCCTAGGGCATCTCTGCTGAACGAGGTAGCGCCGGCTCTTTCCCGGCCTCGCCAGCCGCTCATTCAACCCAAAATCAAATTGCACAGGACCAACACAATGAACGAATTTCAACAACCCAAAGAGCAACGCGAATCGCAGACCAATGAAGTGGAGAACTTCCAGGCCGCCCTGCTTCCCAAAACAGCGCTGGACGGCAACGAAACGAACAATCAATTGAAGTGCGCAGAGCAGACGAGGATAAACGAGATCCAGGCATTGAAAGAAAGGCGTGATCAGCTACTCAACGAAGCGGAATGCCTGCATGCCAAACTGCGTCCCTATGAGGCAATGCTGGAAAGCGAGGAAACCATTGAAGCAGGCCAAAAACGCGAGTTGCGCGATAACTACGACGATTTGAAAAGGCAGTTTGATTCCCGCCAACACAACGCCAGCCTTCTGGAACAGAAGATCAATCGTCGCGAAAACCTCGTTAACTGTGACTCCCTCATGGCGGGATACATTGAGGCAATGAGCGATTGGAAAACCGACGAGCAGGAGCTCCACGAGAAACGTCAAAGCCTCAGCACCCGTCTTGAACAAGTCCGTCAGCAAGCGATTGTCGACATGGCTAAAGCCCGACAAGCCGAAACCGATGCAGCGATGACCTATGCGCAGGCGGTGGCCTGGGGCGACACAGAGGGCGAGAAGAACGCCAACGCCGACGCAGTGAAAGCGGCGAAAAACCTCGCAACTGCAACCGAGCAAAATCGTCGACAACAGTTGATCATCGCCGCTCTTGAAAATGAACTGGCCACTGTTGATCGGTACATTGCGGAAGCTCAAAAAGAGCACACAACAATCGAGAAAAAAGCCCTCCACCTGGCGCACACCGTGCTGGAGGAAAAGTGGAATCAAGCGGCAGAAGCGTTGCTCGATGTCGGAGGCAAGCTGTGGGCTTCTTATCACCTGATCGGTCACGATCCACTCAGCCTCATGAAACTGGTCCTTCCGGAACAGGGTGAAAACTTCCACGACTGGAAATTCGGCGAACTCTCTGATCGGTCGTACAAGCACACCGTGCAGAACGTCCTAGAGATGTAACGAACAAGTTCTCCCGAAACAGCCCACGGGCGTGGGCTGTTTCGAACACTGCAAGGATTCCATCATGCCCCCTCCTGCAACGCCTCAAGCTTTACTAATGTACTGAAAGCAAGAAGAGCTCATCTGTAGCCCTTTTGGATGTGAAGGAATCGACCGAGATAGGAAGGCTTCTATCGACACAATGAACATGTTGATAAGCGCACTGGACAGCTGAATAAAAGACTCTGATCATCAGAGCCTCTTGAAAGCTCGCAAAACCCAGCTTGTCGCGCCGTGCCATTTAAACTCAAATTGCTCCGCACAAAATCGGTAAAACCAAAAACAATCTACCAAGCAGTAAAATGGGCCCTTTAAGGCCCATTTTTTTGTTACTTTGAAAGGCTCACGAGAAAATCTGCCCATAGGGAAGATTCTTCAACGACTCGGAGATATTGAGCGCTTTCATATGCTCAACAATATTTTCTTCTAAGTCAATTTTAAACCCATGATACTTATTACCTTGATGGCAATGGAACTGATACCACTCACCATTAAAATAACTATAGACCCTAGAGTCGATCATAATTCCATTACTGAGTGCAATTTGTGCATCTGACGCGCATAGATCCATTGCACTAATACTCTCACCAGACGCACTGTACGCGACAGGTCGATGTTTAGGGTTATGCTCGAAAATCCAAACAAGTTCCGCCAGACCAGACTCATCAGTTACATTCAAGACCTTTTTTTCACCCCAGATTGAACTATAGATCTGGGTTGACGCTAATTGGTAAGAATGACAATTCTGAGCTGATACTGTGAGTGGCGACCCCACACAAGAAGCGGCACCATCAAAGCATGTGTCTTTCAAACATGATCCAGATGCATCGGTAATAGAGTCTTGCTCGCCAACGTGGTTGCTTTCTGAATATGGTTTTTTCAGCAACACCTCGAGAATCAACCTTCGCTGACGTTCATCTTTTATCAAAGCTTTGCTTGAACTGGAAAATAGCACATCCCTGACAGTCGCCTCCCCAGTAACCAATTTATCACCGAGCGTCCGAGACCGATAAGCTTTCTGCTCGAAGCTGATACCTCTAGTCTTTGCAACTGCAGATGCAAGGTTAAAAAGTATACCCATAGCTTCGTCATTATCAGTAGCCTGCCCAACCAATGATAGCTCGTTAATATATACTTTCATTAAAAAAGCCTCAGCAAATCCTTTTCGGCCTGATCAAAAAAACCTTCATCCATATCACTTAATCCGCCATCATTATCTACGATAATTTCTGTAACGGTACGTCCAGACTTAGTCGAACGGACAGAGTTTATAGTCACAAATCCATCCCTGAGCCCCTCTTCCTTAGTGAAAACCCGGATCCCGTTCACTATATGATCGCTATGGGTTTCCAGGATAACCTGAACACCACATGTTGCAGTTAGGGTAAGCAAACGAGCCAGTGACGACTGTGCTGCAGGATGAAGATGAACTTCCGGATTCTCGACTATTAAGTAACCCCCTTCTCTAGTGCAAAGCGCTGCAAGCACGATGGGGACAACGTTACTAATTCCAAACCCCGTATTGACAGGACGAACCTGGTTCGCGGTAGCGCCCGCTGAAAATGTATTAGATACTTTATCGAGATTTTGATGCGCATTAGTGGCGATATCAAAATCCGAACTAATGAGTTTCATCGCCTGCCTAAACGCCATGATCAAGGTGATGGCTCGTTCATCAGACTCTTCCCCGCTCTCAGCCGGTGAACAGACTTTTTTAGCAAGCTTCTGATTTGGTGCGGGCCTATCACCGCACCTTACTAATTCGGCGATAGCATACTGCCCATAAATACCGACATCAAACTTATCTGTTTCGAAATTAGTATCATAACTGTTTTGCGGCGAAAGCCGGTATGCACTTAGATAATTAAAGTCCGACTCAAATAAATCATGCTCAAGCGCTGGCAAAGGGTCCAGATCAATATGATAATCATCGGCGTTAGTTTTCTTAAGATTGCAGGAGAACTTTAGCTCATCAACTCCAATCGACAATGCCTCGCCTACAGGAGAATGATTAATCAAATCCCGAACGTGACCCGCAGAAAAATATTCTCCCACCAAATTAAGCCTACCAAGTCTTAATTTATTAGCATTGTGATTTTGCCTGAGCAAAAGAAGTGCTTGTATTGCCGTAGACTTGCCAGCAGAGTTCGCCCCACAAAACACGGTCAGATTCGAAAACTTGAAAGATACATCACCAAAGCATTTTATATTTTGCAAAATAAGTTTCGAAATCATACGACAAGTCTCACACTATAAGTTCCTTGAGAAAATTCTGTGGCGATCGATTAGCCCTATAACCTATTCGATGACTTTCCGAATTATTCAAATTATACCCTCTCCCTTTTAACCCTTGAATAAAACAATCAACAATAGTGTCACTATCTAAAAGCATCTGACCAGGGGGATAATTATTATGTAAATCCCTATTTGGCTGACTAGAAAAAACCATCGTAGCGCCTAGAGATTCACTTGCTATTTTAAGAGCGCCGGTTACTGCCTGCCCCAAAGGTTCAAAGTCTGCTGGATTTTTATGCAAATAGATCGCAGCCTCATCAAGCAGGTCGTTGAAACGAGCGGGAAAGCGAGCATGGGGAAGAGAAATGCGCTCGTGAAAAGTCAATGTAGCAAAACAGAGAAGTAAAAACAGCTCATCAAAATCAGTAACTTCTCGATGAATTGCCTTAGGAGTCTCAATTGAAAAACCATATTCATAATGTTGTTTTGGAGCCAGCTGAAACACGTTCGACCTTTGTAGCTCCCGGATAAAAGACAACTGATCTCGAAACGCGTAATTTCTCGCAAGCTGGATAGGGAATCGATAAGTATCTGCATGTACTCTTTTGAAGAACTCAAACTTCAAAATAGTATCTGTATCGTATCCTATTACAGTCAAACCTAACTCAGAGCGATTATGAAATACTGATGATTGACTATAAGGAAGATCCGAATACCTACAACCTTCAAGCGAAGGTATTAATTTTAAACCTTGAAGCCTGAATTCGTTATTAAAATACTCCTGCAAGCAAATTAATCGTTGCACCCCATCAAGCACAAAAAGTTCACCATAATGATTCTCTTCGCACAAAATGTCTGCAACAGGCATTCCGACAAGTATACTTTCGATGAATGTTGACTTTGAGAAATGTGACCATGACTTCGTATAAGCGAACATAGGATCCCACTGAATTCGTCCGCTACGAATACTTTCTAGCAATGATGGCACGGAGTATGCTGTCCTCCTGTACCTGAAAGATCTATCAAACTCTCTATAATCCATGGTGGGCAAGCCCTAAAAAAACCTTACCAATCATAACATATTTCTTACGCTCAATCGAGCGTCGTGACAATGGCAAACTTTTGAAGCCTCGCTGAAAACCACATACAGAACCAACCAAACAACTAAATTAACGACTTAACAAGTAAGGTAAATTCTGAAATATGAAACCAATCCGAATACACTATCCGCCCTTCCAACATACTCACTGAAACCTATACACAAACCGTCGAAGAGCAAGCCAGGTGACCTTTCACGACAAAGGACAGCTTTATGGGTCGCTTTTCCTTGCTGCTGGCTTAGCCACTATGTCCTCCTGTCATAACAAATCTAAAGAACAATAACCTATTAGAATACACAGTCTGTTAGGAAGTCCCGGGCAGGCAGACCTACTGGGAGTCGACGCATTCCTAGAATTTGTTACATCAAAGCTTCCGTAATATTTTCCCATCACCTGCAGGAAAAGACCGCATAGTATATGAACTGGCACCAAGGGCTGCGACCAACACATCCTCGTCTTCGGAAGTCGCCAGTATTATCTGCCCGCCCCCAACACATGCAGCAACAGATTCTTTAAGAAGCTTTGTAAAGCTAACTTTCTTTGCCTCTTGCTGCCTAGGTTCGTCAAATATCAAAACCTGCGGATGATTAGTTCTGTAAACCTTTGATAATTTAAAAATACCTATCAGGTAGCTCCAAATAACTCGAATACCGTCACTGGCGGATGTATCGAACCCTAAATCAAAACCTTCACGCGTAGGAAGATACGTCTCTTCTGATATCTGAATGAGTTCCGGCTTAAAACTTGAAAACCCAAAATCCGTTAACAGTTCAACGACGAAGCTCTGAAGCCTTGCAAGCTTTTCAGAATCAGTAAAGGACAAAATGTTCTGCGGCAACTTTCTTCGAGCATCAATAAGTCTTTTATAGTCCTTAACATGCTTATCCAGCTCCAACCTCGCCTGCAGGATTGCCGCTATCCCGTCCGAATAAGACTTGATCAAATTTTCTAAATCTATCTTCTTACGCAAGTTTTCTTCCATCAAAATGCTACTTGGCGACATAACATTTTTCTGGAGTCGCACCACTTCCTCAAACAAGGTAGAGATTTCCAAATTTAGCTTATCGAGTTCAGTAATCTTAAGCCTCTTTTCCACCTCAAGACCATCTCTAATGCTTTCAACCAACTTAGCCTGTTCTTTTATATAATTCAAACTCTCATCAAGTGACATAATAGAAGAAGACTCTTCAAGATTAACCAGATTATCTGATATCCCCTGAGAGCATGCAGGACAAGTTTGACCTCCTAAAGAGGACCCTTTTAAAATATCCAACTGGCCAATCTTCTTTAGATCCTCATACTTCCTCCTATCTTCTCTTAGCCTATCGATGCGGACAGTTGCAGACTGTATCTGCTGAGCCGAATAGCTAACGTCTTCCTCGATAGAGTTAGCCCTGTAGGTTAGCGACCGCGCTTTTAACTTTCGCGATTCTATTTCCTCCAAAACCTTAGACTCTTTAACCTGATCGTTATTTCGCTGCTGCATATTGGCCAAAAATATATCAAGCTCGGCCTCTGTTTCGCTTTTCAGGAACTGTATCGACCTCCATTTATCATTGCTTTTAACTGCAATATCCATTTTATAAGGATCAAAACCAACTTCCGGAACATCTGGTATACCGGTAACCTCACCAGAAATCCTCGCAGCTGCAAGTGAAAGGTTTTTTTTGCAAGCCTTCCAAGAGTAAGACAGATCATCCATAGAGGACTTAATAAAGTGCTTCTTTTTTATGATCGAGTTGGTTTCTAGCGCGAGAAGAAATTCGATGGTTCGTTTCTTTGCCTCTCTTATTTTAAGAAAAAGAGGAGTTGTGGCCTGTATCGAACCCCACCCCTTCTTTTGCTCAACAAACCAAGCAGGAAAAAAAACCGCAGGGTAAAGTGGGGCTTCTCTACCGTCAACTGTCGGAACACTGGGTAAATCCCAACCTACAAACTTGCTGAGCCAATAGTAAAACCCTAGAGATCTAGTTGTATCACCTTCTCTATGCAAAAAAAGTTTTTGAGGGGTTGTCACTGCGATACTATCTATGCCTCCAGGGTGAACATGAATAGCATTTTCTTCTGTAACGCCCAAAATTTGTCGCTTTATAGTTGCCACCTCTCCCGCACCATTACCTATCTCTAAAAGTACCAAAGAAGATATTACGGGCATTTCTATGCCATTCTCATCCTGGATCTCTTTAGTCAAAGAAGGCGGAAACGGTAGCTTTACATCTGCCAACCCCAGAGCTTTCTCCATGCCAAGAGCATATGCAATGGCGTTCATACACGTAGACTTCCCGTGAGTATTCTCAACTCTAAGTATGAACAAACCAGTCTCGAAAGGTATATCAACTCCGTAATCGCCTACAGAAGTCTTCGCTATAATTTTGAGTCTTTTTATCTCTAACATATTATTAATTCGCCTTGAAAATACGCTCAACAGCCGCTTCTGATAGATATTTTTTCGCAGCCGTTAGTGTTTTTTTCTCGCGCTCCATGATTTCCAAATTGGAAAAAATTTGCGAATACAAATCTTCTCCGGCGGGAGTTAGCGATATCTTACCTCCCGTTTTGCAGACATACCCTGACGCTGCTATTAAATCTATTGCTCTATCTACGGTGGGGTCCAGTCGAATATGCGGCGCAAAAAGAGTTTCCGACCTAGACCATTCCAGTAGTTCTTCAAGATGCTCTGATGATTTAGTCAACCAGTTGGCCGCATGGATCTTCTTTAGCGAGCAGCGTTTTTCACGACCTGTAATTCCAATTATCAGGATCACAAGCGAGCACTTCCACAAAGGCCTAGTCTCGCATGGAGTAAAGGTTTTTCTTTGTTTGAAGGAAAAAGGACTATTGAGAAGTTCTTCTAGGTTCATTAGAAATCCAATGGGCAACGAATAAGCCAGTCGGAAACAACACCCCACTTTATTAGCTCAATATCTGTACGCTTTAAAGTGCTGACTTCCCTGGCTAAATCCGCCTCTAGCTTTTGCAATTCATCTTTTATGACATCATTAGGAAGAAGGTCCGGGGAGATGATAAACCTAGACTCTAAGTAACTTTGCCGATGCTGAACCGACCTTGTCACGATCTCATAAATATCTGCCCAATCCTGGAGCAATCGTGACAAAAGATTCTGATAATCTAGATATTGATGAACCAAATAGCTTTTTGTTTGGCGTTTCTTTTCTTCGCTGCCTATTATCTTTGGAAGCTTTCTATCAAGATTATCTAAGAAGGTCAGGTTATTATCAATCCACCCCTCGACACCCTGAGGGGATGTTCTTTCAAAATCAATATTCAGCTGATACACCTGCCTACTTAAATGTGCCGCCTCAATTTTGTAATCATCTTCAGTATGAATAAGTATTTCGAAGTCGCCAGCTACGAAATTAAGCCCTTGCCCTCGGACCTCTAATGATTTTTGAGCACAAAAACTAGTAACCTCTGCAGATTTATGTGCCGAGGTCGCTAATATCCAGCGACAGACTTTTGTAGATCCAAACAGTGCTTCTAGCTTAGTTTGATTCGTAGAAAGTTTTTTTATATCACGATTAATTTTTGATTTTTGGGCTGCTACTAGTTTCGCCACATCTGACGTCTGTTCAGGGAGGTAGCACTGAAAGGCATGACCTAGCAGAGTGTAACACTCGATACCATAATCACCTCCCTGCCCGTCGGGTACATCTCTATAGTTAGCAGGAGAGTAATGCAACTTAATAATATCTTTAAAGTAACGCTCAAATGCTTTGGGGTCAGTATGTTTATTGCTTATCATCCCTGGACATCCTGAATAAATTACCCAACATCAGCTCTGAGCTCATCCCACTATCTACAAACTCTGCGCTAATCCTTTTTCCACCTCATTCTGTCCTCATCCGTTCGGTTTTTCAATGTGAACACAGCAGTAAAATACTGCTACGCCTAGCACCTGTGCCACTCAGTCGATAGTCCCGACTATGTGGATGCTTCCGCCAAATCGCTTCTGCTGCCACCGCTAGGAGGATGGGTACAGATATCCTCCGCTCCGTTGAACGCGGCCGAAAACACCTCCATCTGCCTTCTAGTCGCCTATTTGCGTGGTCTCGGTGTAACACCACACTCATGAGTAACACCCTTCATTCAACACTTGAAATTGCCGTGTAACAAAATTTAGTCCTTTAGATTCAAGGATATAACTGGCTACGTTACACACGTTACATGCGTAACATGTGTTTAGAACATGTTTATCCCCGCCCCCCTTAAGCAACCGAACCTCCAGCGGAACTCTATCCGACAGGTGGGTCTCTTGACGGCTACAAGGGGTCCCAATGAGGTTCCTATCAATAACCGGTCGGAACCCGCCGGGGACCCTGGGCATATTCGCGAGGTACGGGGTCGGAAACCCGCGTGATCGTGTTAGCGGAAAACTGCCCAGCTTAGTGAACAGGTGAACCGGGTGAACTGCTGTTCACCAGTGCATTTGCACTATGAATCGGAGTGTCGCGGGGGACCCTGGGCATTTCGGACAGACACGGGGCAGAGAACCCGCGCGTTCGTGTTAGCGGCTGGATTTTTGAAGTTGGTTGACAGGTTGACGGAGTTGACTCGGTTGACGAACGCCATGCGTGCGTTATCAGCAACACAAAGGGGCATCTTTACCAATACGGTAACGATGCCCCTTTTTCTTCAAGATCCTTTCAATTTCAACGTTGAAATTTCAGTAAGCTGGAGAATCTGTCGCTACCACGATGTCGCGGGTTTCCGACCCCGTGTCAAAGGACTTCCTTCAGGGTCCCCGGCAGATTTTTCATCCGTTTCTACGCATATCCGCTAACGTTGGTCTCGGAGAGATGCATCCTCAGGAGAAATTTAGGCAGGAGAGTGGCATGTACGGTGAGCTATCCAGACCCCTTTCACAGGAAGGCTACGTAATTCAGTCGTGCCTCACGATTGGTCTGACAGAGCTGCGCAATGCAAACCTGAATGAGAAGGGACGCTACTACACCGCCTTCTTTCAGCTTGCGATAGGAATTGAACGGTTAGCAAAGCTGGCTTTGATCCTAGATCACATGGCACAGAATCAGCTTCAGGCTCCAGGGCGCCCAGTTTTCAAAGGGTATGGCCATGATTTGCGAACTCTAATATCCAATGTATCTAACGTAGCCAGCGCTCGCGGATACGATCTATCAACGCCCTTTCCAACCGATCCTTTGTGCACACGTGTAGTAGCATTTCTTTCAGACTTCGCTACGGGCATGCGTTACGCAAACCTCGACTCCTTAGCATCAGGGAAGTCAGAGCGTGATCCACTAAGCGAATGGAACGAGATTCTGCAGCACACCATTGCCTCAAAAATGAGTGATGCGGCAAAACATAAAATCAATACTCGGGCCACAGCCATTGCTGAAGCGCTGGAAGGCCATGCAGCTGTATTCGCTAGCGATCTTGCAGGCAACCCACTGACCCTCTCGTCGGCATTCTCTGAACCGTCAACCTTAGATACGGCTTCAAAGTACCTGGTATGGGAAATCTGCACCCTTCTATCGCCACTTCGTGACTCTGTCGTGAGTGCGGGCTACGCCGCCGACGCAGTGGCAGTTTCCATAAATCCCCATGGAGACCGTGTGCCGGAGCTCAGTGAGTTTTTCAACTTTCTGTGGTTAGACCGTCAATATGTACTCCGGAAGAAGCGATGGCCCTAGGCAACGAAAGGGTGTCCTGTAGAATTCGCCAATACGACGTCTTCAGGGTTTACTCGACGAATCTCATTGGAAACGGTTCCAGCAGCAGGAGGCTTGTATCCCTCCTTGTATCCCTGAATATATAATTCGCCCGCAAGCCTTGATTTATATGGAACGCTCCAGTCTCCCTCGGGCACCAAAATTAAGAAAGGTCTTGCTTTGCAAGGCCTTTTTTTTCGCCTGTAGAAAAGTGACCTCGCCCCGCCGCCCGTAGGAGCTGCCGAAGGTTGCGATCTTTTGATCTTGCTCTCCAACGCCACAACCCGAAAACGCTCGGCTAACGAATCAAGGATTCACACAATGGAATTGCCACTGGAAACCGTTGCCCTTTTCGCCCTCAAGCTGGCTTATGAGACGGAAGGTGAAAGCCCGATTCTGCGGGATGATCCGATCATGAGCGATTACGAGCGGGAGGTGTTTGGGTTGTTGGTGCGTCGGGGGGATGTTGAGGGGATTCAGTTTAGAGTGGCGCATTGCGTGGGTTTGGCGCTGGACGCTATAGGCGGCGTAAATACGCCGTTAGGGCGTGAACTACATAGATTGTCGGCTGATTTGCGCGGTGCGCAGACATTGGAGCAACTTGATGCACCGCTTACCGCACTCAAGGACTACTTGAAAGATATTCAGTGAGGGAGCCCAAACCCACACCGGGCAGCAACGCCCTTCAGCACAGAGCCACCAGTTTGATATCGTGCCTCCATCGCCTCATCTCCTCAAAGATGCCCCATGGCGGTTTCAGGGGCATTGTTAACAAGGAAAAGGATTGAATGCAGCTAATCGGCGTGCTGGTGTTCTTCGCTGCGACAGCGGGGATGTGGATTTGGGTGGTGAGGAACCGTGGCACCATGAATCTGTGGCTCGCTAATCTGGCAGGTGCCGTGGGTAGTTTTATTGTCGGGATTGCGGTGCTGATTCTGTTCAACAGGTGGTTTGTCCCCGGAGGAAACTCGGCACGGGGCGTTGTATTCATGTTCTATACATTGATGGCAGTTTTAGGTGCCTTTGTCGGAACTTGGCTTCTGGTGATCGCCAGGCTCAAGCAGTCTGAATACCCCGTCGTCCGTCACTTGATCGCCGGAGCGTGCAGTGTGCTAGCGGCACTGACCACGGTGGTGTTGTGGGTGATGATCCTTCCCGCCAAGTAAGTGTTTTGCCCCCCTCTCATCGCGTTCAAGGGTTACCTGAAAAATACTCAGTGAGCGAACGCCTCGGGCTGCACTCTTCTAGACTTAATAGATAGTCGTAGACAGAATCGAACACGTCGCTTTGGTGCAGATGAATCAAAGGCAGCGTGGCAAGCTGCCTGTTATGCCCTGAAGAGGTGTGGCAAAGACCGCACCGGGCCCAACAAGATGCCCGCTCAGGGTGCCTGGCCAACGGCCTGAAAATGCCACGATACCGTGACGTGGTGTGACTGCCGCAGCCGACACTTTCGGACAACCAACAACCGCCTGGTTTGTCCGTGATCGTGAGGAATGCTGTATGCCTGATGAGATGTTGCACCTGCCTATGGTCAACAGCCTGCTGGAGCGCCACAAGCGCTCCCCCGGCGCACTGTTGCCCATCCTTCATGAGATTCAGGAGGGCATCGGTTACATCCCCGATGCCGCCATCCCCGAGATTGCCCATGCCCTCAACCTGAGTCAGGCCGAGGTTCGCGGGGTTATCAGTTTCTACCATGACTTCCGCACCGCGCCGCCGGCCCGGCATATTCTGCGTCTGTGCCGGGCCGAGTCCTGCCAGAGCCGCGGCGCTGAGCAGCTTGCCGCGCAGTTGCGCGAGCGTCTGCAACTGGACGATCACGGCAGTAGCGCCGACGGCAGCATCAGTCTGCGCCCGGTGTATTGCCTTGGTGCCTGCGCCTGTTCGCCGGCTCTGGAGCTGGATGGTCGGGTGCATGCGCGGCTCAGTGCCGAGCGTCTGGATGCATTGCTCGATGCTTGCCGGGAGGACGCGTGATGCCGGCTTTCTATCTGCCCCGTGATTCGCTGGCCCGTGCCGTAGGCGCCGAAGAGATTGCGGCAGCCCTTATCATCCATGGCCGGGGCCGGGGCCGCGTTATGTCTGAGTTGCAACGCACCAGTTCGCGCGGCCTTTATTGGCTGGAACCATTGCTGGAAGTGGACACGCCCCAAGGCCGTATCGGCTTCGGTCCGTTGACTGCTGACGATGTGCCGTCAGTGCTCGAAGCCTTGAAAGGCGAGTCGTCTGCCCATCCGTTGGCCCTGGGCCTGGTGGAAGAGTTGCCCTATCTGAAGACGCAACAACGTCTGCTGTTTGCCCGCGCCGGCATCACCCGGCCGCTGTACATCGACGATTACCTGGATCATGGCGGTTTCGAGGGTTTGAAAAGAGCCGTTACCCTCGGTGGCGAACAGACTGCGACTGAGGTATTCGATTCGGGCCTGCGCGGCCGTGGCGGCGCAGCCTTCCCGGCCGGGATCAAATGGCGCACGGTGCGCGGCACCCAGGCTGCGCAGAAATACATCGTATGCAACGCCGATGAAGGCGACTCCGGCACTTTCGCCGACCGTATGTTGATGGAAGGCGACCCCTTCCTGCTGATCGAAGGCATGGCGATTGCCGGCATTACCGTCGGCGCCACCTACGGCTACATCTATGTGCGTTCGGAATATCCGGATGCCGTGGCCACGCTGCGTGCAGCGTTGAACATCGCCCGAGATGCCGGTTACCTCGGCGCCAATGTCGCCGGCAGCGGCCAGGCCTTCGATATGGAAGTGCGAGTCGGTGCCGGTGCTTACATCTGCGGTGAAGAAACCGCGCTGCTGGACTCGCTCGAAGGCAAGCGCGGAATCGTCCGCGCCAAGCCGCCGATCCCCGCCTTGCAGGGTTTGTTCGGCCTGCCGACGCTGGTGCACAACGTGCTGACCCTGGCCTCGGTGCCGCTGATTCTGGCCAAGGGCGCGCAGTTCTATCGCGATTACGGCATGGGCCGCTCCCTGGGCACCATGCCCTTCCAGCTGGCAGGCAATATTCGTCACGGCGGGCTGGTGGAACGGGCCTTTGGCCTGACCCTGCGGGAACTGGTGGACGACTACGGCGGTGGTACCGCCAGTGGTCGGCCGCTGAAGGCCGCTCAGGTTGGCGGCCCGCTCGGCGCTTGGGTTCCACCGTCGCAATTCGACACGCCGCTGGATTACGAAGCGTTCGCGGCGATTGGCGCGATGCTCGGCCACGGTGGTGTGGTGGTGGCTGACGACACCCTGGACATGGCCCGCATGGCGCGCTTCGCGATGCAGTTCTGTGCCGAGGAGTCCTGTGGCAAATGCACCCCCTGCCGCATCGGCTCGACCCGGGGCGTGGAGGTGATCGATCGCCTGTTGGCCGCACCTGACCAGAACAGTCGTGATGAGCAGGTGATCATCCTCAAGGACCTGTGCGACACCCTGCAATACGGTTCGCTGTGCGCGTTGGGCGGCATGACCTCCTATCCGGTGGTCAGCGCCCTCAAGTACTTCCCCGCCGACTTCGGTCTGCAGTCCTCGGAGGCCGACCAATGATCACTCTCTTCGACCCGAAAACCGATATCGACCTTGGCTCTCTTGATCTGGGGACGCCGGCCCGCGAAAGCCAGGTGCAGGTCACCGTGAACATCGACGGCCGCAGCATCAGCGTGCCCGAAGGAACCTCGGTGATGCGCGCCGCCGCGCTGCTGGGCACCACCATTCCCAAACTGTGTGCCACCGACAGCCTGGAAGCCTTCGGCTCCTGCCGCATGTGCCTGGTGGAGATCGATGGCATGCGCGGCTACCCGGCGTCCTGCACCACGCCGGTCAGCGAAGGCATGAGCGTGCACACTCAGACGCCCAAGCTCGCGACGCTGCGCCGCAACGTCATGGAGCTGTACATCTCCGATCACCCGCTGGACTGCCTGACCTGCTCGGCCAACGGCAACTGTGAGCTGCAAACCGTCGCCGGCCAGGTCGGCCTGCGAGAAGTGCGTTACGGCTATGAAGGCGACAACCATCTGGCCGACGTGAAGGACACTTCCAACCCCTACTTCGACTACGATCCGAGCAAGTGCATCGTCTGCAACCGCTGCGTACGCGCCTGCGAAGAAACCCAGGGCACCTTTGCTCTGACCATTACCGGGCGCGGCTTCGAATCCCGAGTTGCGGCCGCCGGTGGCGATAACTTCCTCGACTCGGAATGCGTGTCCTGCGGCGCCTGTGTGCAAGCCTGCCCCACCGCGACCCTGATGGAAAAAAGTGTGGTCGAACTGGGTCAACCCGAACGTAGCGTGATCACCACGTGTGCCTATTGCGGCGTGGGCTGCTCGTTCCGCGCCGAGATGAAAGGCGACCAACTGGTGCGCATGGTTCCGGACAAGAACGGTCAGGCCAACCACGGCCACTCCTGCGTCAAAGGGCGCTTTGCCTGGGGTTACGCCACCCACCCGGATCGCATCACCAAGCCGATGATCCGCCAGCACATCAACGACCCTTGGCAGGAAGTCAGCTGGGATGAAGCGGTGACCTACGCCGCCAGCGAATTCCGCCGGCTGCAGCAAAAATACGGCCGCGACTCCATTGGTGGCATCACCTCCAGCCGCTGCACCAACGAAGAAACCTATCTGGTGCAAAAACTGGTGCGTGCCGCTTTCGGCAACAACAACGTCGACACTTGTGCACGAGTCTGCCACTCGCCTACCGGCTATGGTCTGAAACAAACCCTGGGCGAGTCCGCCGGCACCCAAAGTTTCGACTCGGTGATGCAGGCCGATGTGATCCTGGTGATGGGCGCCAACCCGAGCGACGCTCACCCGGTGTTCGCCTCCCAGCTCAAACGCCGTCTGCGTGAAGGCGCGCGACTGATCGTCATCGACCCACGACGCATTGATCTGGTGGACTCGGTGCACGCCCGCGCCGAACTGCACCTGGCCCTGCGCCCGGGCACCAACGTCGCGATGCTCAATGCCTTGGCCCACGTCATCGTCACCGAAGGCTTGCTCAACCAGACCTTTATCGACGCCCGTTGCGAGGGCAGCGATTTCGCTCGCTGGAGCGAGTTCGTCAGCCGCGCGGAAAACTCGCCGGAAATCCTTGGCCCCATCTGCGGCGTCGCCGCTGCCGACATCCGTGCCGCCGCCCGTCTGTATGCCACCGGTGGCAATGCGGCGATCTACTACGGCCTGGGCGTCACCGAGCATAGCCAAGGCAGCACCGCGGTCATGGGCATCGCCAACCTGGCCATGGCCACTGGCAACATCGGCCGTGAAGGCGTGGGCGTGAACCCGCTGCGTGGGCAGAACAACGTTCAAGGGTCCTGTGACATGGGCTCCTTCCCCCACGAGCTTCCCGGCTACCGGCATGTCTCCAACGAAACGGTACGGGCGCAATTCGAACAAGCCTGGAATGTCACCTTGCAACCCGACCCGGGCTTGCGCATTCCCAATATGTTCGAGGCAGCCCTGGGCGGCAGTTTCAAGGGTTTGTATTGCCAGGGCGAAGACATCGCCCAGAGCGACCCCAATACCCAGCACGTCACTGCAGCTCTATCGGCCATGGAGTGCATCGTGGTGCAGGACATTTTCCTCAACGAAACCGCCAAGTTCGCCCACGTGTTCCTGCCGGGTGCCTCGTTCCTGGAAAAGGACGGCACCTTCACCAATGCCGAGCGACGCATCTCCCGGGTACGCAAGGTCATGGAACCTCTGGGCGGCAAGGCCGACTGGGAAGGCACGGTGGCCCTGGCCAACGCCCTGGGCTATCCGATGAACTATCAGCATCCGTCGGAAATCATGGATGAAATCGCCAGCCTGACGCCGACCTTCACCAACGTCAGCTACGCCGAACTGGAGCGACACGGCAGCCTGCAATGGCCCTGCAACGCCGCGGCACCGGACGGCACGCCGACCATGCACATCGAGGAATTCGTGCGGGGCAAGGGGCGTTTCATGCTCACCGGCTACGTGCCCACCGAAGAGAAGGTCAACAGTCGCTATCCGTTGCTGCTGACCACCGGACGCATCCTCAGCCAGTACAACGTGGGCGCCCAGACCCGGCGTACCGATAACGTTGCCTGGCACGACGAAGACCGCCTGGAAATCCACCCGACCGACGCCGAAAGTCGTGGTATCAACGAGGGTGACTGGGTCGGCATCGGCAGCCGCGCCGGACAAACCGTACTGCGTGCGCGAGTCTCCGAACGGGTAGCCCCAGGCGTGGTGTACACCACCTTCCACTTCCCTGAATCAGGGGCCAACGTCATCACCACCGACAACTCCGACTGGGCCACCAACTGTCCGGAGTACAAGGTCACCGCCGTGGAAGTCAGCCGCGTCTACCACCCTTCCGAGTGGCAAATACGCTATCAGGCATTCAGCGACGAACAACAACGTCTACTCGACGAACGCCGCCAGGCACGCACCACCGGAACAAAAGCCGAGGTACGCCGATGAGCACTGACAATCTGATCAAAATGGCCAACCAGATCGCCCAGTACTTCGCCAGCGAACCGGACCAGCAACAGGCTGTGCTCGGCGTGCGTAATCACCTGCAGATGTACTGGACGCCCGGCATGCGCAAGGAGTTGCTGGCCTGGCAGACAGCCCATCAGGGGGCAGACTTGCACCCGCTGGCGCAGGCTGCGGTCAGTGGGGCGGGCTGGGAGGCTTAGGTTTACACGATCCTTGGGGAAGATTGCCCCTTGGCCTGTTGACTGAAAACTGTGGCGAGGGAGCTTGCTCCCGTTGGACTACGCAGCAGTCCCTTCTTTGGGGCCGCTTCGCGACCCAGCGGGAGCAAGCTCCCTCGCCACAAGTTTTTGATCATTTCGAGGCGAGTCTTTCGGGACTAATGCATCGGCAACACCACCAACGCCTCCAACCCGCCCATCGACCGATTACGCAGTGTCAACTCGCCTCCGTGCTCCAGCACAATCGCCCGCGCCGCCGATAACCCCAAACCAACACCCCCAGTGCTTTTGTTCCGCGAGCCTTCCATCCGGAAGAACGGCACAAACACTTGCTCAAGGCAGGCATCTGGAATGCCCGGCCCACGATCCAGTACTTTGATCCGCACCTGGCCAGCGCTCGGAATCAGTTCAATCCCCGGCTCACTACCGTACTTGATAGCGTTGTCGAGCAAGTTGGTCATCACCCGTTTAAGCCCTAACGGACGCCCGAAATACACCCACCGCAGCGGCCCGCTGAACGTGATGTCGACTCCCTGATCTCGATAATCATCAAGCAACGTTTGCAGCAGTTCCGCCAGATCAAACTGGGTCGCCGGCTCAAGCCGTGCATCATCACGAAAGAACTCCAGCGCCGAGTTGATCATTGCCTGCATTTCATCCACGTCACGAAACAACCGTTGCTGTTGCTCGCTGTCTTCGATGAATTCGCCACGCAAGCGCATCCGCGTCAGAGGAGCGCGCAGGTCGTGGGAGATGGCGGCGAGCATTTGCGTGCGATCGCGGATGAAGTGTTGCAGCTGCGCCTGCATGGCGTTGAACGCGAGAATGGCCTGGCGGATTTCATGGGGGCCCAGCGGTTCGATGGGCGGTGCGCGGAAGTCCACGCCGAAGCGTCGAGCACCTTCGGTAAAGTGCTGCAAAGGTGTGGCGAGGCGCCGGGTGGCAATCAGCGCGACCAGGGCGGTGGAGATCAGCACCAGCAGGATCACGATCAGGTAGCGTGGCGTTTCGTCGAGGCCCCAACTGCGCGAGGGCGCGGAGAACATCAGCCATGATGAATCCGATAGCTCGATCAGCAGCGCATAATGCGCGTCCGCCGTGTGCTCCGCCCAGTCGGCCGGCTCATAGGCTTCGATGCGCCGATCAGGGGCTCTGAGCATCGGCTGCAGGATGGTCGAGCCGATGTCGGACTTCGGATCTTCCACGGTCGGCAGATTGAGATCGTGTCGGTCAGGGTGCCAAGTGACAGTGAAGCCGCTCTCGTTGGCTGCTTGCGCCAATGGGTTGCGCAGTGGCGCCGGGGCGGCCTCGATGATGCGGGCGATGGCGGCGGCTTTTTCCAGCAAGCCGATTTCGGTCAGTGGTGGGCGCGCCCATACGCCGGCCAATTGGATAAACAGCCCGTTGAGCGCCAGTGAAATGAGCATGGCCAGGATGATCGTCAACGCGATCCAGCGCGCCACCGTATCTTGCGGCCAGTCTCGAGCGCGAATCCGCTTCAGCCAACTCATCGCCGCGTCACGCTGGGGGTGAACAGGTAACCGCCGTTGCGCACGGTGCGAATCATCGCCGGGCGCTTGATGTCGGACTCGAGTTTGCGTCGCAGACGGCTGACCTGAACGTCGATGCTGCGATCGAACGCCTCATGGCAATGCCCGCGCGCCAGGTCCAGCAATTGCTCGCGGGTGAGAATGCGTTGGGGGTGTTCGACGAAGACCAGCAGCAGGTCAAACTCACCGGCCGACAGCGGGATCATCACGTTGTCCGGCGAGCGCAACTCACGGCGAGTGACGTCCAGGTGCCAGTCAGCGAAATCAATCAGCGGCCGTGGCCGTTCCTGCGATATCGGACGGCGCTCGTCCACTCGGCGCTGCACGGCACGTACTCGGGCCAGCAGTTCACGGGCGTCGAAGGGTTTGGTCAGATAATCATCGGCGCCCAGCTCCAGGCCGACCACCCGATCACTGAGTTCGCCCATGGCGGTCAGCATGATCACCGGTATTGCGTGTCGAATCCGCAGTTGCTGACACAGGATCAGCCCGCTATCGCCGGACAACATCACATCCAGAATGATCAGGTCCGGCGCCTTGCGCTCTATGGCCGACCACAGCGACGCACCGTCTGTGGCGACCTCGACGCTGTAGCCGTGCTGCACGAAGAATTTTTTCAGTAGAGCAAGGACTTCAAGGTCGTCGTCCACAATTAAAAGGCTGTTCACCGAAGGTCACTTAAGGGGCGAATGGAACCGCCATCTAAAACTATTCACGGCCGCGCGTCATATATTTCAACTCTGCAATAAAGCGTCAGCACAGCAATAAACCAGACATCTTGCCGCAAGGATTGGAGCTCAGCATCACGGCGAATTCCTCCTGAGACTTGCGTCCATGTTGCCTTTCAAATGTGCTCCCTGGCTGGCCCGCAACACCTCAATTGCCGTGTTGGCCGCAGGGCTGACGGGTTGCAGCAGCCAGCCGCCGTCCACCACCAACGTGGCTTGCGCCGACGTCACTTACTCGGTGTACGACCCGGTGGAACCGTTCAATCGCGGAGTTTTCGCTTTCAATCGGACGGTCGACGATTATGCTCTGGCGCCGGTCGCTCGCGGCTATCGCTACTTGCCGGACTTTTTCCAGACCGGTGTGCATAACTTTGTGGCGAACTTCGGTGAGCCCAAGGTTTTTATCAATGACCTGCTGCAAGGCAACCCGATGCGCTCGGTCAATACCCTGGGGCGTTTCGCGCTCAACACCACGGTAGGGGTGGTGGGCTTGATCGACGTCTCCGGCATGGCCGGTATCCCGCGCCACGACTCGGACTTTGGCCAGACCTTCGGCGTGTGGGGCATCGGCAACGGTCCAATCATCGAGTTGCCATTGCTCGGGACCTCCAACAGTCGCGACGCCGCCGGCCGCGTGCTCGGCTTTGTGGTCGATCCGTTCGGCAGCAATAGCGATACCGTGGAGACGCTGTCCACTATCAGCACTGTCGGTGGCTTCGTCGATGGTCGGGCAGAAGCCTTACCGCTGACCGACAGCCTGCAAAAACTGCCGGACTATTACAGCGCGTTGCGTAATGTGGTGGCCGAGCATCGTGCTGCTTACGTGGCTGATGGCAAACAAGGCTTGCCAGAGAACACCACTCCTAAGTGCACAGGAGCACCGGCCGATGGGTTCTGAAAGCAATAGCCTGACTCTGCAGCAACGGGTGATCCGGGACGACTCGGCCAATCGGCATCTGCACTGTCGGGAAATCACCCTGCGCCTGTCACCGGACTGTCGCCAACTGGTGCTCAGCCGCTACACCGAACATTACGGCCCGGCGCTGGTGCGCTGGATAGAGCGCAGCCATACGGTGTCGGTGACCGAGTTGTTTCGCTGGCTCGTGGCCAATGGCGAGGTAGAAGTCATGAGAGCGAGCAGCCAGTCGCAGCCTTGATTTCAGGGTGATGATACGGAGGATGGAAATCTTCCGGCCATCATCCCACCCGAAGCCTACAGCGGAACCGAAACAAATCTGTTTCCCCTCGCACAGTTGCTGCAGCCCTTACCAGCAATCACGCTCGCACATAGACCCAAGCGCTGATGCCGGACTTGAGGGTCACACTGACGCGCTTGTAGTCCGCCACCTCGTATTTGTCGGCCGCGACCAGCTCTTGGGCCGTGATCTCGAAAACAGTGCCGGCGATCTCGTCCGACAGGTCGCCACTCTCCTGCACGATGGGGTGATGGGTTTTCCCACTAGCGGCCAGCACCGCCGGATCGGTTATCTCGACCAGGTTCTGCTTGTAGCCTGGCAGGCTGTCCAGGCGCCCTTTCAACTCGCGCCCGAAGGTGGACAACTGAACCGCCTGATCCTGCAAGGTACCGTAGGAAAACAGCAGAACCGGTTGCTCTGGCTGGTTTGGCATGAGATGTCCTCGATCAGATAAGCAAATCTTCGTAGAACGCTCCGTAAGGACGTTCTGGGTGGGCGATCTGGATTTCCAGAATCCATAGGCCGGTCGTCGGGGATTTGTCTAAATCCCCGAGGTCGCCGCCACGGTGAATTGCATGAGGGAAATCGCTGACTCTGTGACCTTTGATGTCCAGATTGAGCCTCCACCCCATGACTTGCGCCTGGTCGGCCGCATAGCTGTAAAGCTCCATGCCGGAAACCCGCTCGCTGCGCCAAAAGCCTTCGACCCGATTGAAAAGCTCCCGGGCGGCCGCGGCACAGGCGATCATTTCCGGGTCGGAACCCGTGGTGAAAGTCGCCCCTGCATCACCTTCGTGTCCTTGCCAGACTGCGCCCATGTCAATGAAGAAAATGTCTTGATCATCCAGTACAGGATCGCCATCGGAGCGCTGTTTGAATGTCTTGAGGGTGTTGGCTCCAAAACGAATCAGTAGTGGATGCCAGATTCGATCCAAGTCCAGTTCGGACAGGATCTGTTTGCCTCGCAACTGGGCTTCGGACTCGCGCATGCCGGGAGAAATAACCAGAGCGATCTGTTCGATGGCCTTCCAGGTCATCTGTTGGGCGTGGCGCATCGTCTCCAGCGTGTAACGCTCGCCTACCGCCTCTTTGCCGCTCAGGGCCATTGTCATCAGTCATTCCCTTTTGTAGGAAAGCGCAGGCCATACGCTATATCGTTTTATATATTGCGATATTCAATAATAAAAATATAGCCATGACCTTGGCTCCAATTTATCGCCATGATCCTGAGCGAGACTGTGACAGCCGGGAGCAGTCCGATGTTGCTGTACGAACTTTCCTGCGGACAAAACAAAACCCCTACCTGCATACGCAGATAGGGGTTTCGGAATTTAATCTTGACGATGACCTACTCTCACATGGGGAAACCCCACACTACCATCGGCGATGCATCGTTTCACTGCTGAGTTCGGGATGGGATCAGGTGGTTCCAATGCTCTATGGTCGTCAAGAAATTCGGTAGCCAGCTCGTGTTCTCATGCGAGATCACGCTCCAGCGAATGGGTATGCGATAGTTTGTGTGTTGCCTTGGCTTTTTGTGAGTAAGCCGAACTTTCGGTTCGTTTCGTCTTCACACACCGCAATCTGGCCTCTTTCGAGTTCACAAATTGCTTGGGTGTTATATGGTCAAGCCTCACGGGCAATTAGTATTGGTTAGCTCAACGCCTCACAGCGCTTACA
>NZ_JBVHNK010000005.1:0-366510 GCF_055556615.1 Pseudomonas sp. PME37.24/025 | reverse complement strand
CCGCGAAGAATGCACCGCGGTTTTTCAGGTATTACGCGTCATCGTTCTTCGCGGGCAAGCCACGCTCCCACAGGTTCCTCGCATTAATTGACGTTGAAGAACACTAGACCATTTCGATTCGTTGCAAGTGCTCTCAACCCTTGCTTGCCGGTTTCGCCGCGCGTTTGGCACCGGTCGAGGGTTTGCGTTTGGCCGGTTTGCGCTTGTTTTTCCACGGTGTGGCGCCACGCCCGGCCGGGCTTGCCGGCCCGCTGATGGTCAGGTTCAGGCCGGCGCAACGTGCCACCTGCTTGCTCATCCACGCAGCTTGTTTGGTGACGAATTCTTCCAGGCTCATTTCACCGCTCTGCACCATGTCCAGTGCCTGTTCCCAGATCGCCGTGGTGCCGGGATCGGCAATCGCGCGCGGTACGGCGTCAATCAGGCTGAAAGCCGCCGGCGTCGCGGCCAGGGCCTTGCCGTTCTTGATCAGGTAACCTCGATCCAGCAGGCCCAGGATGATCGAGGCGCGGGTGGCTTCGGTGCCGATGCCAGTGGTGTCCTTGAGCTTTTGCTTGAGCAGCGGATCTTCCACCAATTTGGCGACATTCTTCATCGCCTTGATCAGATCGCCTTCGGTGAACGGCTTGGGCGGCTGGGTCCAGAGGTCCTTAAGCTTCACATCGGCCACCGCGCAGTCACGCCCTTCGGCCAGTGCCGGCAGTGTTTGCGGCGCGGGTGCTTCGCGTCCCTTGGCAGGCGCGAGGGCCTCGGGCAGGGCGCGTTTCCAGCCGGGTTCGACAATCTGCTTGCCCACGGCACGCAAGGCTTCACCGGCACAGTTGAAGTCGGCCTGTGTCCGGTCGTACTCATGGTTGGGCAGGAACTGCGCCAGATAACGCGCACGAATCAGGGTGTAGACCGCCCGTTGCTTGCCTACCAGTCGGTCGAGGTTTTTAGCCGCGGCTGTCGGAATGATGCCGTGGTGAGCGCTGACTTTGGCATCGTTCCAGGCCCGTGAGCGGCGCTGGGGCTCCAGGTGATCGTGCAAGGCGTTCAGGGCCGGATCGGCCTGCCGGAGCGCTGCCAGAATACCCGGGGCTTCGCTGTGCTGACTCAGCGGCAGGTAACCGCAGTCGCTACGCGGGTAGGTAATGACTTTGTGGGTTTCGTACAGCGCCTGGGCGATATCGAGGGTTTCCTGAGCCCCGAGCCCGAGCTTCTTCGAGCAGACTTCCTGCAACGTGCCCAGATCGAACGGCAAAGGCGCGACTTCGCGCATCCGCTCGGTGCGCAGTTTGATCACCCGAGCGCTCGCCGCACCACCCATGGCCGCAGCCGCTTTCTGAGCCAGCGCCTGATTCAGGCAGCGGTCCTGATCGTCGCAAACGTCGGAGGCCGCACGCCATTGGGCGGTGAACGCGGTGCCGTCGTGCAGCAGTTGCACATCGATCGCCCAATAAGCGACCGGGACGAAATCGGCAATGCTGCGGTCGCGATCCACCACCAGGCGCAAGGTCGGCGTCTGCACCCGGCCGACCGGCAATACACCCTGATAGCCAGACTGACGCCCCAGCAGGGTGAACAGCCGACTCATGTTCATCCCGATCAACCAGTCGGCCCGGGAGCGCCCCAACGCCGAATGATAAAGGCTGAACGTCTCGGCCCCCGGCTTGAGCGCCGCCAGGGCCTTGCGGATCGATGCATCGTCCAGTGCCGACAGCCACAGCCGCCGGATCGGCCCGCGATAACGGCAATGCTCCACCAGTTCCCGGGCGATCATCTCGCCCTCACGGTCAGCATCGGTGGCAATCACCAGTTCACTGGCCTCGCCCAGCAAGCGTTTGACCGCCTTGTACTGGCTGGCCGTGCGCGGTTTGACGGTCATCTTCCATTTTCCGGGAATGATCGGCAGATCCGCCAGCACCCAACGCTTGTAACGCGCGTCATAGGCATCCGGGGGGGCAGTTTCCAGCAGATGGCCGATGCACCAGGTCACCGTGACGCCCGTTCCCAGCCAGCAGCCGTCGCCCCGACGCTTGGCGCCGAGCACGGCCGCGATGTCTTTGGCCTGGGAAGGTTTTTCACAGAGGTACAGCTGCATAACCACCATCGTCGCTCAAGGTCCGAGAGGTGCACAGAATGGCGGTTGATGAGCGAAGGAGCAATCATTATCTGTATGGATGTACAGTCCATGCGTTGCGATTGATTGCCAAGGGTGATTGATGCCAATTGGCAACGTCCTTTTTCGACAGCAAGGAGTCCATCAGAGCTTCAAACTGGCGTTTGTTCCCCGTTCGGCTGCGAAGCAGTCGTGCTGGCGAAATTTGGGTTATACCTGATACTCGTGCTCTCATGTTTTGGGGCCACTGCGCGACTCATCGCGGGCAAGCCACGCTCCCACAGGTTCATCAGCGTCATGAGGAACACATTCCATGAAAAGCTCCGGTCCCAGTCCTGTCATCACCATCGCAGAGCAGCCGGGCTGCCTGTTGGTGAAGTTTCACGGTATTCAGGTGGCCGCATCCTCGCGCGTACTGGTGCTGCTCGAGGCCAATTATCCTCCGGTGTACTACGTTCCATGGGAGGACATTGCCGAACAGTATTTTGCCCGTACCGACCACACCACCTATTGCCCGTACAAGGGTGACGCTACTTATTACAGTCTGCAAATCCCGGGGCATGAGGGTGCTAACGCGGTGTGGCGCTATGAGGACCCTAAAGTGTCGGTCGATCAGATTCGTGGCTACGTGGCGTTCTATCCCGATCAAGTCACGTTTGAGGTGCTCAAAGACGTCGAGTGAGGGCTGCTTTCCACACATCAACGAAAACGCCCCGCATTGCGGGGCGTTTTTTACGGTTGATATCAGTTGCTATGCAGATCTACATTCTTCGTCTCACGCAAACAGATCATTCCCACCACCAGGCTGACCCCGGTAATCACCACCGGGTACCACAGCCCGTAAAAAATATCCCCGGTGTACACCACCAAGGCAAACGACACCGTCGGCAGGAAACCACCAAACCAGCCATTGCCAATGTGGTAGGGCAGGGACATGGACGTGTAGCGGATGCGGGTCGGGAACAGTTCGACCATCAGCGCCGCCAACGGGCCATAGCACATGGCGGAAATGATGATTAGCGCGACGATCAGCGCCACGATCATGGGTTTGTTTATCAGTTGGGTGTCGGCTTGTGACGGATACCCGGCCAGGGTCACTGCGCCGCGCAGGGCAGCCTCATCGTAGCCATCGATTTTCACCTCGCCGATGCTGATCTGCACGGCGCTGCCAGCCGGGGCCGCTTCGCTGTTGTAGGGCAGGCCCTGTTTGACCAGAAAGGTTTTGACCTTGTCGCACGGGCTATCAAATTTAGCCTTGCCCACCGGATCGAACTGGAAGGTGCAGGTGGCCGGGTCGGCCAGCACAGTGATCGGTGCCTGACGGCTGGCCTGGTCGATGGCCGGGTTGGCGTAGTGGGCCAGGGTCTTGAAGATCGGGAAGTACAGCGCGGTGGCCAGCAACAGGCCAATCATCAGCACCGGTTTGCGCCCGACCTTATCCGACAGCCAGCCGAAAAAGATGAAGAACGGTGCGCCGATGATCACGCTGACGATCAGCAGACTGTTGGCCAGGGCCGGGTCCATTTTCAGGAATTGGGTGAGGAAGAACAGCACATAAAACTGCGCCGCGTAGAAGGTCACCGCTTGCCCGGCGTTGATGCTGAACAGTGCAATCAGCACCACTTTAAGGTTGTCCCATTTGCCGAAGGAATCGCGCAGCGGCGACTTGCAGAGTTTGCCTTCTTCTTTCATTTTCACGAACGCAGGCGACTCGTGCAGGCTCAAGCGAATCCAGGTCGAGATGCCCAGCAGTACGATCGAAAACAGAAACGGAATGCGCCAGCCCCAGACTTCGAACTGGTCACCGGTGAAGTAGCGGCAGCCGAGCACCACCAGCAGCGACAGCAGCAAGCCGAGGGTGGCGGTGGACTGAATCCAGCTGGTGTGGAAACCGCGTTTGCCCATCGGCGCGTGTTCCGCGACATAAGTGGCCGCGCCGCCGTATTCACCGCCCAGCGCCAGACCCTGGAGCATGCGCAGCACCACAAGAATGATCGGCGCGGCAATGCCGATGCTCGCGTAAGTCGGCAGCAAACCGACGCAAAACGTCGCCAGGCCCATGAGGACGATGGTTGCGAGGAAGGTGTATTTGCGCCCGATCATGTCCCCCAAACGTCCGAACACCAGCGCACCGAACGGCCGCACGATGAAGCCGGCGGCGAAGGCCATCAGCGCGAAGATGAACGCCGTGGTGTCGTTGACTCCGGCGAAGAACTGTTTGCTGATGACCGCCGCGAGGGCGCCATAGAGGAAAAAGTCGTACCACTCGAACACCGTCCCGAGGGACGAGGCGAAGATGACTTTCTGGGTTTCCTGACTGGTGCCGGCGCTGCGGACGGCTTCCAGGGGCTGAACATGTTCTGACATATCGGTATCCCTCACAGTGATTGTTTTTGTTGTTCCACTGGTGTTGCGTGTTCCTTGTAGGGGTAATGCTCGATGTCCGTGAATCTAATGCAATCCCTGTGGGAGCGGCGGTGCGGCGATCCGACTTGCCCGCGATGGCGGTGGTTCAGTCAACAGTGATGTTGAATGTCACGCCGTCATCGCGGGCAAGCCCGCTCCCACAGGGTTGGTGTTTACAACAGAGTTGAGGATTAACTGCGCGGCTTTCTCGGCGATCATCAGCGTCGGCGAGCAGGTGTTGCCCGAGGTGATGCGCGGCATGATCGAGGCGTCGGCGATGCGCAGGCCGGGAATGCCGTGGACGCGCAGCTCGGCGTCGACCACCGCGTCCGCATCGTTGCCCATCCGGCAGGTGCCCACCGGGTGGAAAATCGTGGTGCCGATCCGGGCGGCGGCTTCGTGCAATTGCTCTTCGCTCTGCAAGCTGTCGCCGGGCAGATACTCGACCGGTTTGAACGCTTGCAACGCGGGCGCGGAGACGATGCGGCGGGTCAGGCGGATGGCGTCGGCAGCCACTCGCAAGTCTTCGGGATGGCTCAGGTAGTTGGGCTGAATCAGCGGCGCTTCCCGCGGGTCGGCGGAACGAATGTCTATCCGGCCACGGCTTTGCGGGCGCAGATCGCAGACCGACGCGGTGAACGCGGGGAAGGCGTGCAGCGGTTCGCCGAAACGCTCCAGCGACAACGGTTGCACGTGGTATTCGAGGTTCGCCGAGGTCTGCTCCGGCCCCGAACGGGCGAAGGCACCGAGTTGGCTCGGCGCCATGGACAGCGGGCCGCTGCGGTCATACAGATAACGCAGGCCCATGCCCATCTTGCCCCACAGCGTGCCGGCGATCTGGTTCAGGGTGCGAGCGTTTTCCAGTTTGTAGATCAGCCGCAGTTGCAGATGGTCCTGCAGGTTGCCACCCACGCCGGGCAGTTCATGGGCAACGCCGATGCCCAGTTTTTGCAGCAGCGGGCGAGGGCCGATACCGGAACGTTGGAGGATGCCCGGTGAACCGACGGAGCCGGCACACAACACGATTTCCTTACGCGCCTTGAAGGTTTTCGCCTGGCCTTGCCAGCGTGCGCTGACCGCCGAAGCACGGCCGTTTTCCAACAGCACGCGGTCCACTTCGACGTCAGTCAGCACTGTCAGATTGGCGCGCTGGCGGATCGGTTTGAGAAACGCCTTGGCCGCGTTCCAGCGGATGCCGGCTTTCTGATTGACCTGGAAGTAGCCGCAGCCTTCGTTGTCACCCTGGTTGAAGTCATCGATGCTCGCGATGCCGCTTTGCTCGGCTGCCGTGCGGAAGGCATCGAGAATCGGCCACGACAGCCGCTGGCGCTCGATCCGCCATTCGCCGGCAGCGCCATGAAATTCCGAGTCGCCGGCAAAATGGTTTTCGCTTTGTTTGAACAGTGGCAGCACGTCTTGCCAGCTCCAGCCGGCATTGCCCTCGGCCGCCCAATCGTCGTAATCGCCAGCCTGGCCGCGCATGTAGATCATGCCGTTAATCGAGGAACAGCCGCCGAGCACCTTGCCGCGCGGGTAGCTCAGGGCGCGACCTTGCAGGCCCGGTTGCGCTTCGGTCTTGAAGCACCAGTCGGTGCGCGGGTTGCCGATGCAGAACAGGTAACCCACGGGAATGTGAATCCACGGGTAGTTATCGCGGCCGCCGGCTTCGAGCAGCAACACGCGATGCTGCGGGTTGGCTGACAGTCGATTGGCCAGCAAACAACCGGCCGGCCCGGCGCCGACCACGATGTAGTCGTATTCATCAAGGGAAGTCTGCATCCCTGACCTCGTATTGTTGTTCTTGTTGTCGGTCATCCTAGTTGTTAGCTTTCGTTAAAAGAATGTTAGTTTTTACGCAGCTGCTGTGCGTTTTTAAACAACGTCATTCACACGGCATAACGACAAGGAGGGTTCATGTTCGACTGGAATGACCTGCGGTTTTTTCTCGAATTGCAGCGCAGCGGCCGCTTGCTGACCGCCGCTCGCCGTTTGAACACCACTCACGCCACCGTGGCCCGGCACATCGAAGCCATCGAAAAAAGCCTCGGCACCGCGCTATTCGTTCAGCATGCCCAAGGCTACGAATTGACCCCGGCCGGCGAAGCGCTGCTCAAACACGCCGAAGCCATGGAAAACGTCGCGCTGCTGGCTCAGGAAGAAATCACCCAATCCTCCGCGCCGCTGGGCAAGATCCGCGTCGGGGTGACGGAAGGGCTGGGCATCATGTTCCTCGCCAGTCGCATGAACGGGTTGTTCGAACGCTATCCAGGGCTGGAAGTTGAGTTGGTGGCGGTGCCGCGCTTCGTCAGCATCCTCAACCGTGAAGCCGAGATCAGCATCCATCTGGAACGCCCGGCCGCCGACATGCTGGTCACCCGCAAACTCACCGATTACCGACTGGCGCTCTACGCCAGCCAGGCCTATCTGGACCGTTCGCCACCACTGCGCAGCCGCGAAGACCTCGGTCGTCATGCGTGGATCGGCTACGTCGACGACTTGCTGTTCAGCCAGGAACTGATGTTCCTCAACAGCTTCTGCCGCAACCCCCAAGTGGTCTTTCACAGCACCAGCGTCATCGCCCAGCAACAGGCCGCGCGCTCGGGCCTGGGGATCGCCGTGCTGCCGTGCTACATGGCCAGCGCCGATCCCGAGCTAGTGCCGTTGCTGCCGGACGAAAGCATCCAGCGCAGTTATTGGATCAGTACGCGGCGCGAGCTGCACAAGTCCGTGAGGTTGCGGGTGTTGTGGGACTACGTGGTGGAGTTGTGTGAGCGTGAACAGGATCTGCTGCGAGGCTCCTACGGGTAATGCTGTTCACTTAAGAGAATCTTGAGTCAGTGAGAAACCTGTGGCGAGGGAGCTTGCTCCCGCTTGAGTGCGTAGCACTCACAAAAATCGGCGATTGTTCAGATTTTGGGGCCGCTACGCAGCCCAGCGCGAGCAAGCTCGCTCGCCACAAAGGTAGGCATGACTGAAGAGTCGCGCTTAAGTGAACATCATTACGCTCCTACGGGGCACGTTTTAAACAAGAAAAACCGCGATCGTTTAAATGAAGCTTGCCGTTACCACCTAAGGGCTACAACGCCTTGCGCCACCCCCTACACGTAAGACAGAATCCGCCGGCTTGTGCGTCTAGGGGTCGCTCGGTAACTTGATTCCCGTCACTGCTCATCAGTGATCGGGTCTGCAAGCCCGCCGGAATACCAGTCGCATAGCCCTGCCAAAGGACGCTCGTTTATGTCCGCGTAATGGCGGCTTTGTGCGGGAGATCTTCGGATCTGCCGGGTTCCTGGTTTCCCGGTCTTGCAGACCCGCACATAGCTGCCACCCTTCATCTGCAAGTGATGCTGGTAGCTCCTAATGAACAATCAGGAGTTTCTTCATGATCAAACCTACGCCCAATCCGCCGGACACCGATCCGATATTCCCGTACGAACCCGATTCAAAAGAACTCAACGAGGCCGCCAAGCGGGCTCTCGACTTCCACTTCCCGTCGAATGCCGACATCAAAGCCACCGCGCGTAAACCCAGCAAGCTGTTTGCCGTGGACCCAGAGGCGACTACCAAAACCCTGGCGGTTTTTTTGGTCGAGACGTTGGCCTCGGTCGATGTGATGGTCCATCAGTTGGTGGATCATCTGGAGGGTGAGTCGCGCTACGCCCTGCTGGGCATTTCAAACAGCATCATGGTGGCGGAGGTCACCGCGAACCGGGTGCTGGATCACATTGATACGCCCGAGTAGGTATGGGCTGCTGTGGTGAGTGAGTGGCTGCAGGGTTGTGCAGTGGCTCCTTTTTTGGGGCCGCTTCGCGGCCCAGCGGGAGCAAGCTCCCTCGCCACAGATTGTTCAGCGGCCACGTACAGGATGTGCCGCATGCACCATTCCCCTGTAGGAGCGGGGTTGAAGTCATTCAGCCATTGGGCGTCCGTTGCACAGCACTGTGCTTCTGGCCATCGGGAATCGACAAGGTCGCTCGCAGCCCGCCTTCGGGTGGATTGACCAGCGTAATCCGCCCACCCAGCCGCGTCGCAATGGTGCTGACGATGGTCAGCCCCAACCCCGCCCCCCCGGTATTTCCGCGGCTGTAAAAACGTTCGAACAACCGCGTGCGATCTGCTTCGTCGATGCCCGGCCCCTGGTCTTGGACGCTCAAGTTGTAGAACCCGTCCTCTTGGCTCAATTGCACGGTGATGACGCCATGCTCCGGCGAAAAATTCGCGGCGTTGGTGACCAGATTGTTCAGGGCGATGTCGATGGCGGCGGCGTCGGCTAGGACTTCAAAAGGCCGGTCATCGACGTCGAAGGCCAGTTCCAGGTTCCGGCTCAGTAACCAGGGCGTGAGTTGGGCCAGACTGGCGCGCACGGTTTCGCTCAGGTCGATGCTGGTCAGCACCGGCGCCACGGCTTTGGGTTCGAGACGGGCCATGGTCAGCAACTGATTGACCAGGCGGCTGGTGCGGTCGACCCCGGTAATCAGAAACGCCAGGGACTCACGACGTTCCTGTTCCGTGCCGGCTTCCAGCAGGTTTTGCGCATGCACCCGCAGCACGGCCAGCGGGGTGCGTAATTCGTGGGCGGCGTCGGCGATGAAGCGCCGCTCGCGGCCAAGCACCTCTTGAATTTGCGCGAGCATACGGTTGAGCGCTGCCTGCATCGGTTCCAGTTCGCTGGGCAACGGGGTCAGTTGCAATGGCTCCAGAGAACCACTATGCCGTGCCCGCAACGTTGCGGCCATATTGGCCAGGGGTTTGAGCCCCCAACCAATGGCCAGCCAGACCATGGCCGCCAGTATCAGGCTGCCCAGCACATTGGGCCACAGGGTATGACGCACGATCCGGTCTACCAGGTCCGCGCGCACGTCGTCCCGTTCACCGACCCAGATGCGCAAGTCATTCTGTTTGTCTTCGAGCATGAACACTCGCCAATGGCGGTTGTGCAGATCCACCACATCGCTGAAACCGGATTTCGTCGGCGGTGCCGTGAAGGAGGGCGCACTGGCGGTATGCACCAGCACTTCGCCCTTGCGATTCCAGACCTGAAAGGCAATTTTGCTTTCATAGGGATGACCATCGACTCTGGGCACCGCTTCACTCAAGGCCATGTTGAACGCTTGATACAGTTCGGCGTGTTCACTGCTGGCCAGCGGCATGCGCATCACACCCTGCAGCAGGCGGGCGTTCTGGGCCAGTTGGGCGTCGTAGACTTCGGCAATCTCGTGATTGCTGTCGTGCAGGTTGAGCACGCTGATGATCGCCAGGCCAGTCAGCAACAGGCCAATGATCAGCGTCAGGGTGCGACGCCGGATCGAAGTCATCGATGCTCCTCCACCAGGTACCCGACACCGCGAATGGTGCGGATCAGGTCGGTGGAGAACTTCTTGCGCAGGTGATGGATATGCACTTCCAGGGTGTTGCTTTCGGCTTCTTCGTTCCAGCCGTAAAGCAGTTGCATCAGGTGATCGCGAGTCATGACCCGGCCCGGCGGCGAGAGCAATTCGTGGAGCAGTTGATACTCCTTGGGCGTCAACGCCACCGGCTCGCCTTGATAGCTGACTTGCTGGGTGCCTGGGTTCAGGCTGATGCCGGCGTGCTCGATCAGCACTTGGGCGCGACCGGCGCTGCGTCGCAGCAAGGCCCGCAGGCGAGCCTTGAGTTCGGCCAGGTCGAAGGGCTTGATCAGGTAATCGTCGGCCCCGGCATCCAGCCCGGCGATGCGGTCTTCGGTGGCATCCCGGGCGGTGAGGATCAGTACCGGCAGGTTGGAGCCGCTTTCACGCAGGCGGCGCAACACTTCCAGGCCGTCCATGCGCGGCAGGCCGAGATCGAGCACGGCCAGGTCAAACGTCTCGCTGAGCAGCGAGTGCAAGGCACTGCTGCCGTCTTGCAGCCAGTCGACCGTGTAACCCTCACGGCCCAGGGCCTGATGAATGCCCTCGCCGAGAGCGACGTCATCCTCGATCAGTAATAAGCGCACGCGGACTCCTGTCAGTTGAGTTTCTTGTTCACGTCCACCAGTAACGCTTCGATCTCTTTGCGGCGCCCGGCATCGGCGCTTTCCCGGCCAGGACGCGGTGCCGCTTGCAGGGCTTTTTGCAGTGCGTCCTTGGCTTCACCATAGCGCTTTTGACGGTAAAGGTGATCGCCCCAGAAGTACAGACTGTCGATGCCGGCCGGGTTCAGCTGCAAAGCCTGCTTTAACAGTTGTTCGGCCTTGTCGGCATCGCCGAAACCGAGGGGCCAGCCGGGCACGCGATCATACAACGCCGCGAGGCTGGTATAGGCCGAGCCTTGGAGGGCCTTGGGATCAATGGCCAGGGCTTTTTCCAGATCGACTTTGGCGGCCTTGGCTTTGCTCAGGGCGCCGAGGCCACCCTGGGCTCCGGCCCAACTGCTGGTGACAATGCCGGACCAGATCCACGCTTCGGCCAGGGATTGGCGTTCCAGGGTGAACGCCGAGGCCTGGGTCGCGAGCTTTTCGAAGGCCGCGGTGCGCTGTTCGGCGGGCAATTCGTATTGGATGTGCGCCCAGCTTTGCTGAATGCCATTGAGGCGCTGCTGATCGGCGGCGTCCAGCGCCCAGACGCTTTGGCTCAACACCCCGAATAGCAGGCACGTGACGATTTTTTTCATGGTTTGAGGCTCTCGTTATCGGGCTTCTGACTGAGGCGACGGATCAGCGGCAATTGCTTGCGCAAGCCACGGTCCACCAGGTGCGGCAACAGACTGTTCAGGCGAACGAAAAAGCGTTCCGGCCAGCCCAGGTAAAGATCGCGCCGGTCACCGGCAATCGCGTGGATGACCGCCGTGGCGACGGTTTGCGGATCGTCGACATTGGCTTTGAGCGCATCGTTCAGCGCCTGGGCTGCCGGGCTGTTCATGCTGGTGTGGGTCGCCCGGGGGGCGACGTAGAGCACGCTGACGCGAGTGTCGGCCAGTTCCCGGCGCAGGGCTTCGGAGAAACCGCGCAGGGCAAACTTGGTGGCGCAATAGCTGGCGTAACCGGGGTAGCCGATGGAGCCGTAGGTCGAGCCGACGTTCACCACCATGGCGCTCTCGGCTTGCTTGAGCAGCGGCAGCAAAAGCTTGGTCAGGCAGATCGGCGCGCTGATGTTCACCGCCAACATCGAATTGATCTCGCTGTCATCGAGCTGTTCGAGCATGGCGAAGTGATTGACCCCGGCGGCATTGATCAGCAGGTTGATGCCGCCGATGGCTTCGGCCGCGGCCAGCACGTTGTGTCGGTCGCCGGGGACGGTCAGGTCAGCGCCGACCCAACACAGGTGCAGCGGGTAACCTTCGAGCAAGGGCTCCAGCGACTCCCGGTGCCGGGACACGGCCAACACCCGCGCGCCTCTGGCACACAGGGCACTGGCGATGGCCAGGCCGATACCGCCGCTGGCTCCGGTCAAAACCACACGGGCTTCATGCAGCTGCATGCAGGTTCTCCCCATCGCGGGGCAGGCCGCGGAACATGTCGGTATAAAGCTTGTAAACGACCTTCGAGGCATGAATCACCGCGGCTTGATCCGCCGGGTCTTCGAGTGTGTTCATCAGTCGGCGGTAGGTCTGCATGTGTTCGATATCCAGCGAGCCGTGGGAACTCAGGTAGCTGAAGGCGGTTTCCGGCAGCGCCAGGCGTTCACGGATGCTGCCGGCGGCGTGGGTGGCCAGGGCAATGCTGGTGCCTTCCAGCACGTTGACCATGCCGAACAGGCCCACCGGGTTGTCTCGGGCAATCAGGTCGTAGAGAAAGCTGACCATCAATTCGATTGGCAGCGATGGACGACCGTCACGCACCGCCTCTCTGTCGCCGCCACAGGCCTCGATGTCGTCGAGTACCCATTGCTCGTGGCCGTATTCGTCCTCGATGTACTCGCACACCGCTTTGCGCAGCCATTCCAGTCGCTGCGGCAGACGTGCGCCGCACGCCATCATCAACGGCACGGTATGGCGCACGTGGTAGTAGGCCTGGGCGAGGAAGGCGCGGTAGCTGTCCACGCTGACCTTGCCCTCAAGGGCATCGCGGATGATCGGCAGGTTGAACAACTCGTGGCGTTCTTGCTGGGTGGCTTCTTGCAGGGTGTCGAAAAAACTCATGATGCGGATTCCTCGGAAAAAACGGAGTCAGAGAGCTGCCCCCGGTAACGCTCGACGATGGCGTCGCGGCGTGGTCGGCCATTGGCGGTCAGCAAGCCGTTGGCGGCGGTGAACGGTTGATCGAGACGGGTCCAGTGATGAACCTGGGCGTAATCGGGCAAGGCCTCGTTGGCCTGGGCCACGGCGGCGGCCAATTCTTCATCGGTGCAGTCCGGCCGATGCGGCCAGAGCAGGGCGTGGTTGGTTGGCATCGCTTCGCCGTAGACGAACGCCTGAGCGATGTGGCGACGCTGAGTGAGTTCGGCCTCGACCCATTCCGGATTGACGTTGCGGCCGAAACTGGTGACGAACTGATGCTTCTTGCGCCCGTTGAGGTAGAGAAAACCTTCCGGGTCGAACTCGCCGAGGTCGCCGGTCGGCCACCAATCATTGCTGAAGGGTGCTTGCCCCAGATAGCCGAGCAGGGTCGATCCCTTGACCAGCACTTCACCATCGTCGGCCAGGCGAATCTCGACATGGGGCAGGGGCCGGCCGACGCTACCAGGGCGGCGCGCGCCCGGGCGATTGAGGCACACCACCGACGAGCATTCCGACAACCCGTAACCCTCGTAAACCGGAATGCCGATGCGCTGGGCGCGATGCAGTAATTCTTCGCTAACCCGTGCTCCGCCGACCGCGGCAAAACGCAACGATTGGGGGTTGAATGCTTTTTGCTCGGCGGCGCTGACCAGCATCAGCAGCAACTGCGGCACCAGGATCAAGCTCTCGGGTGCGCGGATGGCCAGGCAACCCAAAAGCCGCGGCACATCGACACCGCTGGCACCCTGAATGCCCAGGGTTTTCTGGCTCGGTGCGCTCAAGGTCGCGCCGGCATACAGCGCGGCATAACAGCCGAGGTTTTCCAGCAGAATCGCCAGGGGCAGCAGCGCCAGGTGATGCCGTGGATCGGTGGGTTTGCTTGCCTGATCCAGCTCGCGGGCCACTCGCAAAAGGCTCTCGGCGCTCAGGCACACGCCTTTGGGTGTGCCGGTGGTGCCTGAGGTGAAGGTCAGTTTGGCGGTGCCTTCGGGTATCCGGTTTGGGCCGCTGAAGGTGCGACACCAGAATTCGCCGGTCCTCTCGTAGCCGGCCGCCTGCAGTTCGGCTTCCAGTTCCGGTTCGGCAATCACCCGTTCGGCCTGGCTCTGTTCCAGGCAATGACTGCGTTGTGCCGGGCTGAAAAAGGGCGGCAACGTCAGACAGGTCAGGCCTTCGAACAGTACGGCCAGGTCCCAGAGCATCGCCTCGGTGCCATTGTCCAGGGCCAGCGCGACCACTTTGACGTGCTCATCGCGCAGACGCTGTTGGCGATACATGACCTCGGCGTACAGCGTGGCGTAGTCCAGTTTCAACTGATCGCCCCACAAGGCGATGGCGTTGGTCTTGCGCTCGGCATGACTGCGCAGGGTCTGTTTGAACCGCTCCATTTCAGGCGACATGGCTGGACTCCTCAAGGGACGTCGGCAACCCCAGGCGATTGAACAGACCGATGTTGCGCAAATGGATGAAACCGGCGCGGATGTTGCCGACATGCACCCATGGCTGACTCTCGTAATAACTGCCCCAGAGGTGACGGTCGTCGCCCAGCCGCGCAGGATCGGCGGCGCAGAGCGTCACCGGCTTCAAGCCCAAGCGATGAAAACTGTTCACCAGCCCGATGTTGCCGGTGAAGGCCACCCATTCCAGCCCGCCCATGGCCAGCAGGTAAGTGATGGCGATGATGCTCAGGCGCGCGCTGCCGGTATCGCTGGCGGCGAGGTTCCCGACCTCGACAATACCGGCCCGGTCCACGGGTTGGCCGGCAGCGTCGCTGATCAGCGGATCAATCGCCTCGTCCAGATAACGCTCCAGAAACAGCGGTTCGGCACTGGCCAGTCGTACGCCGGCCACTGCGCACAGCGTCCCTGACGCATCGCTCATGCCGAACAGCTGCGGCATGAATTGGCGGATGTCGGCGCCGTGGGCCTTTCGAAAACGTTGCTGGATAAAGGCTTCGAAAGCCGAACGCTGGGGATCGTCCGGCAAGGCTCTGGCCAGACTCATCTGCGGAGTTTCGGCTTGGCCGAAGTGCAGGGGCAGAGGGATGTTCCAGTCGAAATCGGGCATGGGCAAGAACGCCTCCCTGAGTAAGTTTGGGAGGAGTATCAAAGGCAATTCTTAACGGAGTCTGAAGGTGGACCTTCAGATTGTCTTAAGACTGGACGGGCAGGGTGGTGCCGGTCGGTTCGACGAAACCGGATCCAGGCTGTACGAAATGAGTCGGCAGCCGCCACTGATCTTCACGAGGCCCCGTATGACCCGAGATTCAGCAGTACACCGGTATGGAAAACTCTCGATCACCTTGCACTGGCTGATGCTGGCGCTATTCGTCGGTGTTTATGGTTGCATCGAGATCAAAGGATTGTTGCCCCGTGGACATGCCCTGAAGGGCCTGTTTCTGGGGCTGCACGGCTTATTCGGGTTGAGCATTTTTGTGCTGGTCTGGGTTCGCTTGCTCGGGCGCCTCACGCCTCGGCCACCGATTACCCCGGCCCCGCCCACCTGGCAGACGGGCGTCTCGCACCTCATGCACCTGGCGCTGTATGGGCTGATGATCGCTACGCCGCTATTGGCCTGGTTGATGCTGGCCGCCGGGGGCAAGCCGATGCCGTATTTCGGCTTTTTCTTGCCGGCGCCGGTTGCGGTTGATCCCGATCTGGCCAAGCAACTCAAGCATTGGCATGAATTGCTCGGTAGCACCGGCTATTGGTTGATTGGTTTGCACGCAGCGGCGGGGTTGTTCCATCACTATTGGGTCCGCGATAACACGCTCACGCGCATGCTGCCGGGGGGCTCTGGTGTGGGTGTCAACGAGCGTCAGCGATAATCGGGTTTGCCAGGAATAGCGCGTTATCGTTCTTCGCGAGCAAGCCTGCTCCCACATTGACCGAGTCAGCCGCAAATTTTGTGGCTGACATAGACCCAATGTGGGAGCGGGCTTGCTCGCGAAGAGGCTATCAGGTTCACCTCAAACCTTACCCGCTTCCTCTTCCAACTGATCCGACTCAAACAGTTTTGCCAGTTCCGCCCGCGCTTCCTGAGCGGTCTGCATCACCTTGGCCGCATCGTCATACACCGCGTGCTGGGCCTCCAGCACTTGTTCATCGTGATGGGTAAAGCGCTTGATCCGCGCATCCGCCTGGGCCTGGGTCAGCCCTAGTCCAACCAGGGTCCGCCGGGTCATTTCCAGGCTGGAGTAATAGGTTTCCCGCACCGCCTGAGCCCCGACATCCACCAACCGGTGCACGTGCTGACGGTTACGGGCGCGGGCGATGATTTTGATGTGCGGATAAAGCTTGTGTACCACCTCGGCCGTCTTGATGTTGGTGTCTGGATCATCGGTGGCAATCACGAAAAACTCCGCTTGCTCGACCTTGGCCGCACTGAGGATTTCCGGGCGCATCGGGTCGCCGTAGAACACCGGCACGCCGCCGAAGCTGCGGGACAGTTCGATGGTTTCCACCGACGTGTCGAGGGCGACGAACTTGATGTTCTGCGCCCGCAGAATCCGCGCCACGATCTGCCCCATACGGCCCATGCCGGCGATCACCACACGCGGTGTGTCGGTGTCGATTTCGCGGAACTTCTGCGGCACTTCCACCGGTTGAACTTTCGGCTTGACCAGTCGTGCGCAGGCCAGCAGCAACAGCGGTGTCAGCGCCATCGACAGGGTGATGGTCAGCACCAGCAAGTCGTACAGACGCGGCTCGAACAAACCCTGATCCCGGCCGATCTTGAACACCACAAAGGCAAACTCACCACCGGCCGCCAACACAATCCCCAAACGAATCGCATTGACCTTGCCCAAACCTCCCGTCAATCGACCGACCACAAACAGCAGCGGCAACTTGATCGCGATCAGCAGCACGGTCAGCCCCAGCACCGCGACTGGCGCACTGAGCAGCAAACTCAGATTGGCGCCCATGCCGACACTGATGAAAAACAGCCCCAGCAGCAGGCCCTTGAACGGCTCGATCTGCGCTTCCAGTTCGTGGCGGTATTCGGAATCCGCCAGCAGCAAACCAGCGAGGAACGCGCCGAGTGCCATGGACACGCCGACCAGGTCCATCAGCCACGCCGTACCGATCACCACCAGCAACGCGGTGGCCGTGGACACCTCTGGCAGACCGGTCTTGGCCACCACGCGAAACACCGGTCGCAACAGATAACGCCCGCCGATCACCACCACCGCAATACTGCCCAGCACCCGCAAACCATGGTTCAGATCATCGGCGGCACTGCTGGTGTGATCGCCGCCGGCCAGCAGCGGCACCATCGCGATCAGCGGGATCGCGGCGATGTCCTGGAACAGCAAAATCGCGAACGCCAACCGCCCATGCGGGCTGGTCAGTTCCTTGCGCTCGGCCAGGCTTTGCAGGCCAAACGCGGTGGATGACAACGCCAGGCCCAGGCCCAGCACGATGGCACTGTTCAAGGATTGGCCGAACACGAACAACGCCAGCACGCCAATCACCGACCCGGTCAGCAGCACCTGCGCCAGGCCCACGCCGAACACCGATTTGCGCATCACCCACAAACGTCGCGGCGACAGCTCAAGGCCGATGATGAATAGCAACAACACCACCCCGAGTTCGGAGATGTGGCTGACGCTTTGCGGATTACCGATCAAGCCCAACACCGACGGCCCGATGATCACCCCGGCAAACAGATAACCCAGCACTGCCCCAAGTTGCAGGCGCTTGGCCAAGGGGACGGTGAGCACCGCCGCGAATAAAAAGACGACAGCGGCTTGCAACAGGTTGCCTTCGTGGGGCATGGCGAAACTCCAGGGTGTGGCAGGCGAGAGTGGCGCTCGCCCGATTTTCAGCGGGGCGTCAGGATAAAGGCTGGCGTCCGTTCAGTCAGTAAGGAGATTGCGGGTCGAGTTCACGGCTTAGTGGGGCCATTGTTCGAGCAGGATCGAAACGAATTTCTCCGCCGCTGGCGATAGTGATGCGCCCCGACGGTATACCAGGCCGAGTGTCCGGTTCACGACAGGATCGGTGAGCGGAATGCTCACCAGTGTCGGGTGATCCGCCGCCGGCATTGCGAGGCTCGGCATGGCGGAAACCCCTAGACCGGCTTCGACCATACCCAGCGAGGTGGACAAATGCTGCACCTCATAGAACCACTGCGGACGCCAGCTCAGGCCCGACAAGGCGTGGTCCAGTATCATGCGGTTACCGCTCAGGCGCCCGACGCCGATCAACCGGTAATCGCTCAATTCTGACCAGGTCACGGACGTCCGTCGGGCCAGTTCATGATCCCGGCGGCAGGCCAGGACAAAGGGCTCGTTGACCAGTGAAACGAATTCGATGTCCGGGTGCTGGCCGCTCATCATGTTGATGCCGAAGTCGGCTTCCCCCCGCAGCACCGCTTCGAGCCCTTCATTGGCGCTGAGGTCGAGCAAACGGATGCGGATTTTCGGGTAGCGCTCGTTATAAAGACGAATCACCGACGGCAGGAAATAAAACGCAGCGGTTGGAATGCAGGCCAGGGTCACCTGGCCGATTTGCCGTTCGGCCAACTCACGGATGTTCAGGATCGAATCGTCGAAGTCATCCAGCAATCGGCGAGCCTTGGGCAGGAAATCGCGGCCGACGCTGGTCAGGCTGACCTTGCGCGTGGTTCGGTCGAGCAACGTGGTCCCCAAACCCTCCTCAAGTTTTTTTATCCGTCGGCTCAAGGCTGGTTGCGACAGATGCAGTGCGTCGGCAGCTTCGTGAAAACTCCCCAGTTCGGCGATTTTCACGAAAGATCGGATGTCCTGGAGTTCATATTCCATGTTCTATCTCGTCGGAGGAGGGCGCTGAATCACGGTAAAACTTTCTTTTGTGAAACGCAATAATCGCTCTGATCTTTGCATTGGAAACACAATTACTTCCCTGTCACTCTTGTTTGCACGACATCAATTACCTCGATTGATTAACAAGAGTTAGTGGCCATGCAACGAATTCCTTGTGTGCTGATGCGCGGCGGTACCTCAAAGGGGCCGGTTTTTCTCGCTTGGGATCTGCCGGTTTCGATTCAAGAACGCGATGAGCTGTTGCTCTCGGTGATGGGCTCCGGTCACGAACTGGAGATCGACGGCATCGGCGGCGGCAGTCCGCAGACCAGCAAGGTCGCCATCGTCAGCCCTTCGTTGCATCCCGATGCCGATGTTGATTACTTGTTCGTGCAGGTCATGGTGTCCCAGCGTCGGGTGGATACCGCCCCCAATTGCGGCAACATGCTCTGCGCGGTCGGGCCGTTTGCCATCGAGCAGGGGCTGGTCAAGGCGGCCGGTGAGCTGACTCGCGTGCGGATTCGCAACCTCAACACCGGCACCTTCGTCACCTCTGATGTGCAGACGCCAGACGGCAAGGTCAGCTATGAAGGCGACACCGCCATCGATGGTGTGCCTGGCAGCGCGGCACCGGTTCAACTGACGTTTCTCGACGCTGCGGGCAGCAAGACCGGCAAGCTGTTTCCAACCGGCAGCACCCAGGACTGGTTCGACGACATTCCAGTGACCTGCATCGACATGGCCATGCCGATGCTGATTATCGAAGCGCGTCACCTGGGCAAACACGGCGATGAAACACCGGCCGAACTGGACGCCGACAAAGATTTTCTGCAGCGCCTCGAAGCTCTTCGTTTGCGGGCCGGAATGGCGATGGGGCTGGGCGACGTCAGCGACAAGGTCATCCCCAAGCCGGTGCTGGTATCGAAGGCCAAGGCCGGCGGCACGATTCAGGTTCGCTACTTCATGCCGCACAACTGCCACCGTGCGCTGGCCATTACCGGCTCCATCGGTCTGGCCACGGCCTGTGTCAGCGAAGGCAGTGTGGTCGCGCAGATGCTCGGCAATACCGGTGGGCCGCGTCTGCAACAGGTGCGAATCGAGCATCCGAGCGGCGGCATCGATGTCGTCTTGTCCTACACCGGTGAGAACGGTGAGACAATCCGCGCCTCCGTTGTTCGTACCGCCCGAAGGCTGTTTTCCGGCTTTGTATATGCCCCGGTTTCCCAACGGCTCGCCGGGTAGTCTTCCCGCGCAGTCACTGCAGTTTTTGCATCAGAACAATTCTAAAAAATGGGTGATGCCATGAAAATTGTTAAATCGCTCTATTTCCAGATCCTCTGCGCCGTGCTGCTGGGTGTTGTGGTCGGGCACTTTTGGGCCCAGCAGGCCATTGCCCTCAAGCCGCTGGGTGATGCCTTCATCAAGCTGATCAAAATGATGATCGCGCCGGTGGTGTTCTGCACCATCGTCACCGGCATCGCCGGGATGAGCGACAAACGCTCCCTCGGTCGCTTGCTGAGCAAAACCATGCTGCTGTTTCTCGGGCTGACGGTGATCAGCCTGATCATCGGCCTGGTCGCGGTCTACGTGTTCAAACCGGGCGTAGGCATGAACATCGATCCGAGCCAATTGAGCACGGCGGGCTTGTCTCAATTCACCGAGTCCGCGGCGAAGCTTGGGGTGGTCGAGTTTTTCATGCACATCATCCCTGACACCTTTATCGGTGCATTCAGTAAAGGCGAAGTACTGCCGGTGTTGTTTATCGCGGTGCTGTGCGGTTTCGCCCTGTCTTCCCTGGGTGAACGCGGCAAGCCAGTGCTGGATGTACTGGAAGCGGCGTCGCAGATGGTGTTCAAGATTTTCTCCTACCTGATGCGATTCGCGCCGATCGGTGCCTTCGGGGCACTGGCGTTCACCGTCGGACAGTACGGCATCACCTCGCTGGGTTCGCTGGCGAAGTTGATCATGACCTTGTACATCGCCTGCGCTTTCTTCGTATTCGTGGTGCTCGGCAGCATTTGCCGCGCCAACGGCTTCAGCCTGTGGAAGCTGTTGCGTTATCTGCGCGAAGAGTTCCTGGTGGTGCTGGGCACGTCCTCCACCGAACCGGTCATGCCACGCATGCTGGAGAAACTCCAGGCGTTGGGTTGCAGCAAAGGTGTGGTGGGGCTGGTGTTGCCAACGGGGTACTCGTTCAACCTCGACGGTACGGCAATCTACCTGTCGCTGGCGGCGATTTTCATTGCCCAGGCCTGCAACATTGATCTGACCTTGACCCAAACCTTGACCATGCTGGCGATCATGTTGCTGTCGTCCAAGGGCGCGGCCGGGGTGACGGGCAGCGGTTTCGTGGCCCTCGCTTCCACGCTCACGGTGATGCACGACATTCCGCTGGCAGGCTTGGCGCTGTTGATCGGGATCGACCGGTTCATGTCCGAGGCGCGGGCGCTGACCAGCCTGGCAAGTAACGCCGTGGCGACGGTGGTGATCTCAATCTCCGAGAACGCCTGCGACCGTCAGGTCCTGCTCGATACCCTGGACGGTAAAAAACCAGACGCGCCTGGCGGCGATCAAACCTGGGACCGCATCGGGACCACCGGTCACCTCTAGCACCGCGCAACCACTGCAACAACCTAACCTTTTTTATTGCCTGCTGCCGGGCGTCGCTGATCGCGTCGCCTGGCGGGCTCAGGGTCGTTCGCCTGCGCGTCGGCCACGCATTTCATAACAACAAGAGAGTTGCCCTATGCTCGCCTTACTCGGCTTGGCCATGGTGGTTGTGTTCACGTTCCTGATCATGACCAAGCGTCTGTCACCCATCGTTGCGTTGACCGTTGTTCCGATTGTCTTTGCGGTGATCGGTGGCTTTGGTGGGACCACCGGCAAAATGATGCTCGACGGCCTGAAGATGGTCGCACCGTCGGCGGCACTGCTGCTGTTCGCGATTCTGTTTTTCGGTTTGATGATCGACTCGGGGTTGTTCGATCCGTTGATCCGCAAGATTCTCAAACGGGTCAACGGCGACCCGATGAAAATTGCGGTCGGCACTGCGCTGCTGTCGCTGACGGTCGCCCTGGACGGTGACGGCACGACCACTTACATGATCACCTGCGCGGCCATGCTGCCGTTGTACAAGCGCATCGGTATGAACCCGATGATTCTGGCGACCATTTCAATGCTGGCGTTGAGCATCATGAGCGGCATGACTCCTTGGGGCGGCCCGGCGACCCGTGCAATTGCCGCGTTGGGGCTGGATGCCGGGGCATACTTCATTCCATTGTTGCCGACCATGATCGGCGGCGCCGCGTGGGTGGTGTTCACCGCGTTCCTGCTGGGCCGCGCCGAGCGTAAACGCATCGGCAATACTCAATTGCAGAGCGGTGGCGGCGATTGCTACATCAAGGCGATCCTTGAAGACACGCCGCACAAGCGTCCGAAACTGGCCTATTTGAACCTGCTACTGGTGATCGCGGTGATGACCGCGCTGGTCATGGGCCTGGCGCACTCAGCGATCCTGTTCCTGATCGGTTTCGTGCTGGCGCTGATGATCAACTACCCGCAACTGGACATTCAAAAGGAACGCATCCTCGCGCACTCCGGCAATGCCATGACTGTAGTCCTGCTGGTGTTCGCGGCCGGTGTCTTCGCCGGGATTTTCTCCGGAACCAAAATGGTCGACGCTCTGGCGCAAACCCTGGTGGACTGGATTCCACCGTCCTGGGGGCATCTGTTCCCGCTGGTAGTGGCGATCACTAGCATGCCGTTGACCTTCGTGCTGTCCAATGATGCCTATTACTTCGGTGTGGTGCCGATCCTCGCCAACGCGGCGGCAGCCTACGGGATCGACCCGGTGGAAATCGCCCGGGCGTCGATTCTTGGCCAACCGGTGCACTTGATGAGCCCGCTGGTGGCCTCGACCCTGTTGCTGGTGGGGATGGTCGATCGCGACCTTGGCGACTTCCAGCGTGCCACCGTCAAATGGGCGGTGCTCACCTCCCTGGTGGTCACAGCTTTAGCCCTGCTGACCGGTGCCTTGACGCTGTTCTCCTGATTTCCCCCTGACTCGCCACTTAATAAAACTTCACGTGCCCGATGGCGGACGCGCGGTCACGTGCATCCTTAAAACAACAATATGAGTAGTTCGACATGACCCACTTTCTGACTCGCGGGGCTCTTCTTCCTCTTCTGGGTGTGTTGCCGATGGCCACTGCCGGTGCGAGTGATTTCATCGACGACAGCAAGTTGAAGCTGCAACTGCGCAACGTCTATTTCAATGAAAATTTTCGCGATGAACATGGTTTGAGCGCGCGCTCCGCCAGAACCGCCAAAAGTGAGCGCACCGAGTGGGCCCAGGGTTTTCTGCTGGATTTCCAGTCGGGGTTCACCCCCGGCACTATCGGTTTCGGGGTCGACGCATTGGGCCTGCTGGGTGTCAAACTCGATTCCGGTCGTGGCCGCAGTGGCACCGGTCTGTTGCCGGTACACGATGACGGTCGCGCCGCCGATGAGTTCGCCAGCGCCGGGGCGACGGCCAAGGTCAAACTGGCCAAGACCACCCTCAAGTACGGCACTTTGCTGCCCAAAAACCCGGTACTGATCTACAACGATGCGCGCTTGCTGCCGCAAACCTACGAGGGAGGGCAAGTCACCAGTACCGACATCGAAAACCTGACCCTGACCGGCGGTCATCTGGACCGATTCAAACTGCGCGATTCCACCGACAGCGTGTCGATCGTTCCTGACGGTTATTCAGGCGACAAAGGTGGCGATTTCACCTACGCCGGCGCTGACTACAAACTCGGTAAGAACACCCGTCTGAGTTACTTCTACGGTGAGCTGGAAAACTTCTATCGGCAGAATTTTGCCGGCATCCAGCACGATCTGCCGTTAGGCCCCGGGGTGTTGACCGGTGACCTGCGTTATTTCAACAGCAATGACGCGGGCCGTGCCTACGCCGCGAAAATCGATAACGACATGCTCAGCGGCCAACTGTCCTACGCGGTGGCGGGGCACACCATTGGTGGCGGTTACCAACAATTAAGCGGTGACGCCGGGTTGCCTTACATCAGTGGTGCGACGGTGTACTCGTTCAGCAACGTTGGCATCGGCAAGTTCATCGAGGAGGACGAGAAGACCTGGATGCTCAGTTACGGTTACGACTTTGCGCCGTTGGGCGTGCCGGGGCTGACGTTCATGACCCGTTATCTCAAAGGCAACGATGGCAAGTCTGATACCAACATCAAAGAGTCCGAACGCGACACGGAACTGGCCTATGTGGTCCAGAGTGGCACGTTCAAGGGCGTGGGCGTGAAGCTGCGCAACTACGTCTACCGTTCGGACTTCGCGCGTGGACGTGACAGTAACCGGATCTATTTCAACTACGATATTGCTCTGTGGTAAGGGCGGCGAGGCGTTCGCAGCTACAGGTTGCTGGCACCTTTTTTCCGTAGGTCGCGTGGTGAAGGAAACCGGATAGGTTGCTCCAGCGTGAGGACCCACATGAGCGATCAAGGATCGCGACGGGGTCTATCTGAATAAGTTGCCAATTGCCCGCATTTCTGGGAAAACGGCGCCCATGAAGCCCTGTTCGGGCAAGCGCACACTAGAGTGAATGTAATGAATGATGAATTGCAGGTAATCGACCTTAAAGTGGGCGACGGCAAAGCGGCTGTCAAAGGCGCGCTGATCACCACTCAATATCGGGGTTGGCTGGAAGACGGCACTGAATTCGATTCTTCCTACAGCCGGGGTAAACCGTTTCAGTGCGTGATTGGCACGGGGCGGGTGATCAAGGGCTGGGATCAGGGAATCATGGGCATGCAGGTTGGCGGTAAACGCAAGCTGCTGGTGCCGGCGCATCTGGCTTATGGCGAGCGGACGATGGGTGCGATTACACCGAATTCAAATCTGATTTTCGAGATTGAATTGCTGGAAGTGCTGACGCGGGATGATTGATTTGTTGGGGGTGGGCTGAAATGGCGAACCCCACCATCTCTGTTAGAAGAAATGGTGGGGTTTTTATGTGTTGGGAGGGTGATTTCTGGTTTTGATTTAGCGAGTCAGGTGAACATTTCAATATCGTCGAGCGTGTCAGCAACTGTGGCTTCAAGTGCAGGGAATTTTCCTTTTACGGAATCAAGGGCGGGCATCACGGCTTGCATTTCAAGCTCACCGAATCTGCGGGCTACATGGCCGAGTGCGGTGATTGCTGCCGCAGCCACCGACTGAGTACCACTCTCGAGATGTTTCAGGCAAATGGTCTGAGCCCAGGCACTGTCTTGCTCATTTAATCCGATGGAAATCAGCGCGGTGACAATGTTCCTTTCTAAGCCGCTATCAAAGAGACTGATTGCTTCGTCATGGCTAATCGACGGATCGTGGTAGATAAGACTCACTGTTTAGCTCCCTGGATGTTTCCCTTGGTGTCGGCTTTTTTTGCCTTGATCAATACATTTTTCATATCTTGATGGAGTTTATTCCATGCTCTGACATGTCCGTGGTAGTCGTCCCCTCCCGTATGATCAAAGACGACAAACTCGTTGGTTTTGGGATCAATACCAATCCTGCGTTCCGATGTAGGTTTTACCTGTACCGAATTATCCAAAGCTTCCTGGCCATTCTCGGGACCCTTACTTTTAACTGGTGTATCCGTCTTTCCATGGTACCCGGCAGCAACGAATCGCAGGGAAAAGACAATGTAAAGAGGCTTGATGCCGGAATCAGCCGGGAAAACAAGAATGAAGTCCTTGTACTCAGGCGGGTAGATCGGGTTGACGATGATGTTATCTGCCTGTTCGGTAGGCGGATAAATCCAGATATGAGGTGCTTGTGGTGCGGCCTCTAGCGGGGGAATCTCGGAGGTGCTGGATGGGTCAACCGCTGGCGTCCATATCAGAGTTATTCCATCACCAAAGTCAGCCACCTGCTGAGAACCCTGACTTTTGAACCGGACTACAGGAGTCATTTCCCAGTCACGGCGCTTCTGGGTGTTGTATCCGTAACCCTTCAAGGTGCCATCAGCTTGTTGCTCGACAAGCAGTCGAACCCGTGTACGGCCTTTCTTGAGCGATTTGAGCTGTTCTTCTGTGTACAGGGAGCTGTCGCCCAAGCTCGACGGCCACAGCAATGCAACCATTCCGGCCAAGGCTCCAGCTGCAACACCAGCCGTCACTATGCCTGCGCCAGCAGCACCCGTCCCGGTACCAGCAGCACCAACTCCGCCCAGAAGAAGCGTTCCCAGTGCAGCAGGTAACGCGCTGCCACTGATTTTTTTGAGTGGGATGTTTCCCGCCGCATCCCTTTCGCGGCCACCCAGCAGGGAGAATTTTCCGTAGTCGGTCAGTTTCTCGACCGGGACAAACCCGGTTGGGTTGTCGTGGTTGATTACGCCGTCGGGGAGATTGCAACTTTTGGTGAACACGCAACCCATGGAGCTGGATTGATCCTGCTGCAGAGGTTGCCTGACAAAACGGTCTTCATAGGCCTGCTGTCGGGCCAATATGTCGTCATAGGATTTTTGTCTGGCCTCGCGCTCTGCCAGTTCGGTGGCGGTCATGTAGCGGCTGGTGATGTGGTGCCCGTCGCCCGATGGTGGGTTTTGAACCCTGGGTATGTCTGTTTTGCGAGCCATGAGCGTCCTTGTTTCATCTTTTGAAAGCGATGCGGACGCTATATCAAAGGGCATTTGATAGATGTAGGACTAGTCTGAAACTCTGGCCGTTGTTACAAATGGTGCTTGTCGCTATGCGCTGAGCTCGATTTTACGGGTGTACCCGGTCGGCGTAGGAGCTGCCGAAGGCTGCGATCTTTTGATCTTTGGCGGCAGTTGAATCATTAAAGATCAAAAGATCGCAGCCTTCGGCAGCTCCTACATTGGGAACGGCGCAGTTTTATGATCATTCCCACATAGATGTAGGAACGATCAACATGTTAAACCTCCTGCGGATCGATGTTGTCCAGCGCTCGGTTCACGGCCAGTTCGCTCAGCATGATGACCTGCTGAATCCCCAGCATTGTGTTGCGATGCGGGCCTTCCAGAAGGTTTGCAAAATCACTGACCATGACACTGGCTGATGCCAGTGATTCGCAGGCATTGGCCAGCAAGCTTTCGGTATCGATGTCGGGGACGACGGCGAACATTGTGCTGGGTTTGCGTGTCTTGGACGAAACCGATTCGGCTTCCGATTCAGGAGGGTTTGGAGTGTGTTTGAACATTGCTTGTTAGTCCTTAAGTGATGCTGACACCAACTGGCGACTAAACAAGTGGGTGGCAGCTGTACGCAGGTTAGTCGACCGGGGACACAAGCAATTACCGGCGCGCCCGAAGGCGCCCTGCGTACAGCTGCCATTGAGCGCAGGCGTAGGTACGCCCGACTGAATGGAGTGCATGCTGCTTGTGAAGACTACCGAGCGACTAAACCCGATCACTGACGATCAGTGACGGGATTCAAGTTACCGACGGGCCCCAAGGCGCACAAGCCGGCGGATTCTGGCGCAGTTGTAGGCAATGACGCAAGACGATGTAGCCTGTTGCGCATGCCGCAAATGATGCATCGTTTGTCATGCCGCCTTCGCGAGCAAGCTCGCTCCCACAGGGGATTTGTGTCGATCACAAATGTTGTGAACATCGACGACCAAGTGTGGGAGCGAGCTTGCTCACGAAGAACGATGACTCGGTCTGTCAGGTATTCAGCAAGTCGGTGAACAAAGGAATGCGCCCATTCAGGGAAGGGCGATAGTGCCAGGTCAAACGGTCCAAAGCAGGTTTCATCGCCAGGATCTCAGTCAGCGTGACGCTGGCAATGCTCATGGCCAGTACCTGTCCCGGACATTGATGACGCCCCGCGCCGAACGTGAAGCTGCGACGGTTCGGGCGGTCGAGCTGAAACGTATCGGGATCATCATTAAGCTGCGGATCACGATTGGCCGAGGCCAGCAGCACCAGGAGGACGTCGCCGGGGTTCAGGCTTATGCCGTCGATCTCACACGGCGCGGCGACGAAGCGACGGGTGTTTTGCACCGAAGGGTCGAAGCGCTGCACTTCGGCGATCAGGTCATCAACTTGAACCGAATCCAACTGTGGGTTTCGGATCAACGCCAATAGCGCATTACCGATCAGCCCGGCAGTGGCTTCATAGGTCTGGGAGAACAGGCCGATCAGGTTGGCGATCAAGGTTTCAGAATCGGTCGATGTGGCAGCGAAGCGCTGCCGGATACCAGCGAGCAGTGCGCTTCGATTGCTCGGGTCGTCCAGAAGCTCGATGACATAACCCTTCAGTTGTTCCGCCGCGGCATGTGCGGCGTCCAGCTGCGCTTGATCGCTGAGGGGCGACAGGCAGGCGACGAAGTCTGCGGTCAGCTCGCTGATGGCCCGGCCCTGTGCCGGAGAAAACCCCAGCAACGCCGCTACTATGCAGACCGGCCCGCGAAACATCGCCGCGTACAACCCGTCGGCGCCCGGGGTAATCAACCGGGCGCCGACCAATGCGTTGACCTCGTTCACATCAATCAACGTCAGCCCCGGTTCAATCGCCGCCCTCGGGCAACGCTGCCGTTCGCCCTCGTTCATCCGCATCAACTGACCAAACACCTTGCCGGCCATGCCTTGAGCAATAGCCTTGGGCACCGGCTCATGGGACGGCCGCACATGGCAGTCCGCATGCGTCAGCACGGCGGCAACGGCTCGGGCGCTGCTGGCCACCCACAGTTTCAGTCCCTGATGAAAAACCAATCCACCCTCGGCACGCAGTTGCGCGTAGTAAGGGTAGGGATCGGCGTGAGTCGCAGCGATGATCGGGTCCATGGGTCGCAGCCTTATCGGTGGTTGAAAAGTGTTGCTACTATCTCCAGTCCGAAAGGGCCTTGATTCGTCCGGGAGCGAAATATGAACGCAGAACAACACGACATTGGCGTCTCTCAAGTGGCGGCAGCGATTGCTGAGCCGGCCCGGACGAAAATCCTCTGTTCGCTGATGGACGGTCACGCCCGCACCAGCACCGAACTGGCGGCGGTTGCCGAAGTCAGTGCCTCGACCGCCAGTGCTCATCTGGCCAAGCTCAAGGAACTGGCGCTGGTGCGTTTGCACGTTCAGGGCCGTCACCGCTATTACAGCCTCGCGGACAAGCGCGTGGCCCAGGCCCTGGAAGCACTGATGGTGATCGGCCAGAACGTCGCGCCGACGTTCAACCCGCGCACCCCCGACCGCCTGCAATTCGCGCGCACCTGCTACGACCACATGGCCGGTACGTTGGCGGTGTTGCTGCATGACCGGATGATCGATGCGGGGTGGTTGCTGGAAGCCGATGAGCAGGTTTATCGACTGAGCGACAGCGGCGAAGCGTTGTTCGAAGCATTGGGAATTGACGTCAAAGACCTCGGCACCTTGCGCCGCCGCTTCGCCTGCCCGTGTCTGGACTGGAGCATGCGTCGGCCGCACCTGGGCGGCGCCTTGGGCGCGGCGTTGCTGCAAACGGCGATCAAACGCAAATGGGTGACACAGGATCTGGACAGCCGGGCGCTGGCGTTGACGGCGGTGGGGCGCAAGGAGCTCAGTAGCCGGTTCGCCGTTGAGCTGCCGATTCAGGAAACGACAATACAACCCACGTCCACCGAGAACAGGCGCCGCGCGATCATCAGTCCTGTGGCTTAGCGACTCGACGAGGCCATGAGCACGCCAAAGCCGGCGAAGGTCACGCCTGAGACTTTCGCCGCCAGCCAGGAACCTTTCGGGCTCGACAACCAGCCTTTGGCGGCATTGGCGAGCAAGGCATAGCTGCCATGCACCAGAATCACCAGCGCGGCATAGGAAGCGACCAGTTTGAAGAACTGGGTGTAGAAGTGCGCCGAGGTGTCGATGAATTGCGGGAACACCGCCAGAAAGAAAAACACCGCCTTGGGGTTCAGAAACTGAATCGAAGCGGCTTCAAGGAAGCGGTAGCCAGGGCTTGAGGGGCGCGTTTCAAGCAGCGAACCGAAACGATCCGAGCGCCAGCTTTTGTAGCCCAGGTACAACAAATAAGCGGCTCCTGCGTATTTCAACGCGGTAAAAGCATTCGCGGAGGTGCTGAGTATCAGGCCAACACTGGTGGCGCTGATGGCGGCGACGACAAACGCCCCCGACGCGATCCCCAGAATGCCCGGCACTGCCCCCGTCCAACCGTGGCGCACCGCATTGGACAGGGTCAGGAGCACACCAGGCCCCGGACTCAAAATGGTCAGGGTGGCGAAAAGTACAAAGAGTCCGTAGCTGTTCATGTCGTGCTCCGTCAGATGGCGCTGGCTGCGTGCTGGCAGAGTGGCGTGACGACGAGAGCGTGACAAACGCTTTAATTAAAGCGCATAGGTGACTAAATTAGACGCATGATCAATCAACTACCGCCGCTTAATGCTGTTCGCGCCTTCGCCGTTGCGGCTCGTCATCAGAGCTTCAGCCTGGCGGCCGAAGAGCTGCATGTCAGCCACAGTGCCGTTAGCCGGCACATCAAATTGCTTGAGGAATACCTGGGCGTGCTGCTGTTCGAGCGGCGCATTCGTCAATCGGTGCTGACGCCGGCCGGCCAGCGCTTTTATGAGCAGGTCAGTGCCGGGCTGGCGCAGATCGCCAACGCTGCCGCTGCGCTCAAGCAACATGCCTCGCTGCCTACCGTGAAGATCAATGTCCGTCCGTCCTTTGCCGTGCTTTGGCTGACGCCCAGGCTGGCGGATTTCATTGCGCAGCACCCGGACATCAAGCCGCAGGTGATCACACAAACCCAGGCACCCGATCAGGCACGCGACGGGTTCGACATCGTCATTCGCCGTGGTCGTGACGATTGGGCTCCGGCGATTGAGGCGCGAACGCTGTTCGAAGACGAACTCGTGCTGGTCGCGGCGCCATCGCTGATCGAGCGCCTGCCACTTGAAGACCTCACTTCGCTGAGCCGACACACGTTGCTGACCGCCAAGGCGCGCCGCGAAGACTGGCACCATTGGGCGATGCATTTTGGTCAAAGTCTGTCAGCCACTCAGGTCACCCGGCAGTTTGATCACATGCACCTGGTGCTTCAGGCTGCCGTGGAAGGACAGGGCATTGCCTTGTGCCCGACCTCTTTGCTGGGCAACCATCTTTTGAGCGGACAGTTGATCTGCCCGTTGCCTGAGTTGCGCGTGCCGTTGCCGCGCTATTACTACGGTGTTGCGCCGGACGTGACGGTGCAGACACGGGTGTTTGTGGAGTGGTTGTTTGCCCGGATTGCTCAGGATGAGCTGCTTTGGCAAACACCTTGTGCTGTAACTGTTACGCCCTGAAATTCCAGACAATCTCCACCACCCGCACTGCCAGCACCAGGTAAACCAGAAACAGAATGATCTGAAACGCTGTGTGATACGGCAACCTGGACAGCCGACGCAGGCCGTCGCTGACACTGAGCAGCATCAGTAGCGCTGACACCAGGATCAATCCCCAGCCGGCGAGGCTTGAGGTGAGAAACCCCATAAACAAGTACTGATCGCTGTGCAACGCGTTGGTGCCCGCCGCGAACAGCAGGGCGCACACCAGCAGATTTTTGATGTTGTCGAACACTTGCGTGGTGAAATCGGTGTCCAGCAAGGCCAGATACTTTCGCCAGAGTTTTCCCATGGTTTTGATGGCACCTTTTGATGGCTGTTGCACGCGTGGCAAGTCTAGTGACGTTTTCCACGATACGCGGACGAAAAAAAGCCCGGCCTTCAATGTGATGGCCGGGCTTTTGTGTTCAAACGGTCAGTCGCGTCAAACTTTGACGATCCAGCCCGCTGGCGCTTCGACGTCGCCGGTCTGTACACCGGTCAGCTCTTTGTAGAGCTTCTGGGTGATCGGGCCGACTTCGGTTTCGCTGTGGAACACGTGCAGTTTGTCGTTGTAGCTGATGCCGCCGATCGGGGTGATTACTGCAGCGGTACCGCAAGCACCGGCTTCCTTGAAGTCGGACAGCTTGTCGATGAACACGTCACCTTCAACCACTTCCAGGCCCAGACGGGTTTTGGCCAGCTCGATCAACGACAGACGAGTGATACCTGGCAACACCGAAGGGGAATTCGGGGTGACGAACTTGTTGTCGTGGGTGATCCCGAAGAAGTTGGCCGAGCCGACTTCTTCGATTTTGGTGTGGGTCAGTGGGTCCAGATAAATGCAGTCGGCGAAATGCGCCTTCTTGGCCTGGGAGCCCGGCATCAGGCTGGCGGCGTAGTTGCCACCGACCTTGGCCGCACCGGTGCCTTGTGGGGCGGCACGGTCGTAGCTGGAGATCAGGAAGTTGTGCGGGGTCAAACCGCCTTTGAAGTAGGCGCCGACCGGGATGCAGAAGATCGAGAAGATGAACTCGGGCGCGGTACGCACGCCGATGTTGTCACCTACGCCAATCACGAACGGGCGCAGGTACAGCGCGCCGCCGGTGCCGTAAGGCGGGATGAAACGCTCGTTGGCGCGAACCACTTCCTTGCACGCTTCGATGAACTGTTCGGTGGACACCTGCGGCATCAGCAGGCGACCGCAGCTGCGTTGCATGCGTGCGGCGTTCTGGTCCGGGCGGAACAGGTTGATCGAACCGTCCTTGCAACGGTAGGCCTTCAGGCCTTCGAAGCATTGCTGGCCATAGTGAAGGGCAGTGGAGCCTTCGCTGATGTGCAGCACGTTGTCAGAGGTTAAGGTGCCTTTGTCCCACTCGCCATTACGCCAGTGCGACAAATAGCGCTTGTCTGTCTTGATGTAGTCAAAACCCAGCTTGTCCCAATTGATGCTTTCGTTACCCATGACACCCTCTATCACTTAACAACCGCCGAAACGGTTCAAGGCTTCTGACATTTTTCTGGATGGGGACAACAATACTTCATTCCGGGCCCATTTCGCAGCCCGGACTATCGGGTGATTGGCATATTTCTTAGCCTGCTCATGAAATACGCTGTCGATCCCGCATTACTCGAAACTTTGTGGCGAGGGAGCTTGCTCCCGCTCCAGTGCGCAGCACTGGTAAAACCGGACACTGCGGTGCATCAGGTAAATCGCGGTGGTGCGGTTGGGGCCGCTTCGCAGCCCAGCGGGAGCAAGCTCCCTCGCCACAGTTGATCCGCGTTTACAAGTGCAACGCGTGGCCCAAGGCACGCAACGCCGCTTCCTGCACCGCCTCACCGAGCGTCGGATGCGCATGGATGGTGCCGGCGATGTCTTCCAGCCGAGCGCCCATTTCGAGGCTCTGGCCAAACGCCGTCGACAACTCCGAAACGCCTACACCCACCGCCTGCCAGCCAACAATCACATGATTGTCACGGCGTGCCACAACCCGTACGAAGCCGCTTTTCGACTCCAGCGTCATCGCCCGGCCATTGGCGGCGAACGGGAAGCTGGACACGATGCAGTCCAGCCCCGCGGTCTTGGCCTCGTCCGGGGTCTTGCCGACCACCACCAGTTCCGGGTCGGTGAAGCACACGGCGGCGATGGCGGTCGGGTTGAATTCGCGGTGTTTACCGCTGATCAGTTCGGCAACCATTTCACCCTGAGCCATGGCCCGGTGGGCGAGCATCGGTTCACCGCTCAAGTCGCCGATGGCGTAGACGTTGCGCATGCTGGTCTGGCAACGGTTGTCGATCTTGATCGCCGAACCGTTCATCTCCAGATTCAAGGCTTCGAGGTTCCAGCCTTGAGTGTTGGGTTTGCGACCGACGGCGACCAGTACCTGATCGGTTTCCAGGTTCAAGGTGTCGCCATTCGGGTCACGAACTTGCAATGTATTGCCTTGTGAATCAAAGCCTTCAACGCTGTGCTTCAAGTAAAGCTTCACGTCGAGTTGCTTGAGCGCTTCGTACACCGGATGGGTCAGTTCGGCGTCGTAAGCTGGCAGGATGCGATCCTGGGCCTCGACCACACTGACCTCGGCGCCGAGTTTGCGATAGGCAATCCCCAGTTCCAGACCGATGTAACCGCCACCGACCACGACCAACCGTTTCGGCATGCTTTTCGGCGCCAGCGCTTCGGTGGAGGAAATGATCGGCCCGCCAATCGGCAGCATCGGCAGGTTCACGCTTTTCGAACCGGTGGCCAGCACCAGGTGCTCGCACTGAATGCGCGTGTCGCCGACTTCGACGGTTTTGCCGTCAATCACTTTCGCCCAGCCTTGAATGACCTGGACCTTGTGCTTCTTCAGCAGCGCCGAGACGCCGGTGGTCAGGCGATCAACGATACCGTCCTTCCACTCGACGCTTTTGCTGATGTCCAGGGTCGGCGCCGAGACGCTGATGCCCAGCGCCGAGTATTGGCTGTGGTGCTGTGTCTGATGGAATTGTTCGGCGACGTGGATCAACGCCTTCGACGGAATGCAGCCGATGTTCAGGCAGGTGCCGCCCAACGATTCGCCTTCCACCAGAATGGTCGAAATGCCCAACTGACCGGCACGGATCGCCGTCACATAGCCGCCAGGGCCGCCGCCGATGATTAGCAGCGTGGTGTTCAAATTCTGCATGACTTACTCCACAAACAGCGTTGCGGGTTGTTCGAGCAAGCCACGGATGGCCTGGATGAATTGCGCCGCGTCCATGCCATCGACCACGCGGTGATCGAAAGAGCTGGAGAGGTTCATCATCTTGCGAATCACGATCTGGCCTTTGACGACCATCGGCCGTTCGACGATTTTGTTCACGCCGACGATCGCCACTTCCGGCAGGTTCAGCACCGGGGTGCTAACGATGCCGCCCAGGGCGCCGAGGCTGGTCAGGGTGATGGTCGAACCGGACAGCTCGTCACGGCTGGCCTTGCCAGTGCGCGCGGCAGTTGCCAAACGGGAGATTTCCGCGGCGCTGTCCCACAGGCAGCGGGTTTCGGCATGACGCACAACCGGCACCATCAAACCGATGTCGGCTTGCGTGGCGACGCCCACATGCACCGCGCCGAGACGGGTGATGACCTGCGCTTCATCGTCATAGCGGGCGTTGATCTGCGGGAAGTCGCGCAGAGCCACGACCAGGGCACGGACCAGGAACGGCAGCAAGGTCAGCTTGCCGCGGGTCGCGCCGTGTTTTTCGTTCAGGTGTGCGCGCAGTTCTTCGATGGCGGTGACGTCGATTTCTTCGACGTAGCTGAAGTGGGCGGCACGCTGAGTGGCGTCTTGCATGCGCTGGGCGATCTTGCGGCGCATGCCGATCACCGGGATTTGCTCTTCATCGTTGCGTTGGGCGTAAGCGGCGGTGGCGGTCGATGCGTTCGATTGACCCTGAGCCAGCCAGGCTTCGAGGTCTTCGTGCAGCACCCGACCGGCAGGGCCGCTGCCACGCACCAGACGCAATTGAATGCCGAGGTCCAGCGCATGCTTGCGCACGGCCGGGGAGGCCAGCGGACGCTCATCGGCTTCACGGGCAACCATCGGACCTTGGCAGACAGCGGCCGGGCGAGGCGCCGCAACCGGTTTGCTTTCAACAACGGCTTCAACGTTAGGCGCTGCAACCGGTGCTTCTTTAACCGCTACTGGCTGAACCGACTCTTTAACGTTGCCCGCGCCTTCAACTTCAATGCTGATCAGGACGCTGCCGACCGCCATGACTTCGCCAGGCTGTCCGCCCAGCGCAATCACCTTGCCATGCACCGGGGACGGGATGTCGACCATCGCCTTGTCGGTCATGACATCGGCCAGCACCTGATCTTCGACGACCATGTCGCCAACCTTGACGTGCCACTGAGACAGTTCAACTTCTGCAATGCCTTCGCCAATGTCCGGCATTTTAATAACGTGCGTGCCCATTCAGACCTCCATGACCCGTTTCAAAGCCGCGCCCACACGGGACGGACCAGGGAAATACGCCCACTCTTGCGCGTGCGGATAGGGAGTGTCCCAACCGGTGACGCGCTCGATCGGCGCTTCCAGGTGATGGAAGCAATGCTCCTGCACCAGCGACACCAGTTCGGCGCCGAACCCGCAGGTGCGGGTGGCTTCGTGAACCACCACGCAGCGCCCGGTTTTTTTCACCGACTTGACGATGGTCTCCAGATCCAGCGGCCACAGGCTGCGCAGGTCGATGACTTCGGCGTCGATACCGGTTTCTTCAGCCGCCACTTGCGACACATAAACCGTGGTGCCGTAGGTCAGGATGGTCACGTCCTTGCCCGGACGAGCGATGGCGGCGACATCCAGCGGCACGGTGTAGTAACCGTCCGGCACTTGTGCGGCGGGGTGTTTCGACCACGGGGTTACCGGGCGGTCGTGGTGGCCGTCGAACGGGCCGTTGTACAGGCGTTTTGGCTCGAGGAAGATCACCGGGTCATCGTTTTCGATGGAGGCGATCAGCAGGCCTTTGGCGTCGTAAGGGTTGGACGGCATGACCGTGCGCAAACCGCAGACCTGGGTGAACATCGCCTCGATGCTCTGGCTGTGGGTCTGGCCGCCGTAGATGCCGCCGCCGCAAGGCATGCGCAGGGTCATCGGCGCGGTGAACTCGCCGGCCGAGCGATAGCGCAAGCGTGCGGCTTCGGAAATGATCTGGTCCGACGCCGGGTACACGTAGTCGGCGAACTGGATCTCGGCCACCGGCCGCAAACCGTAAGCGCCCATGCCCACGGCGACGCCAACGATCCCGCTTTCGGAAATCGGTGCATCGAATACGCGGGAGGTGCCGTACTTGTTCTGCAGGCCTTCGGTGCAACGGAACACGCCGCCGAAGTAGCCCACGTCCTGGCCGAACACCACGACGTTGTCGTCACGCTCAAGCATCACATCCATGGCCGAGCGCAGGGCCTGGATCATGGTCATGGTGGTCGTGGTCATGGCGGTTTCCAACTCGATTTTATTGTTGTGATCGTTCATGTCAGATCCCCAACTCTTGACGCTGGCGCTTCAAGTGCTCCGGCATCTCTTTGTAGACGTCTTCGAACATCGTCGCGGCGCTCGGAATCTGGCCGCCGGCGAGGGTGCCGTACTGCTCGGCTTCTTTCTGCGCGGCGATCACTTCGGCTTCCAGTTCGGCGCTGACGGCGACGTGTTCCTCTTCGGACCACTGACCGATTTTGATCAGGTGCTGCTTGAGGCGGGCAATCGGGTCGCCCAACGGGAAGTGGCTCCAGTCGTCGGCAGGACGGTATTTGGAAGGATCATCAGAGGTCGAGTGCGGGCCGGCGCGGTAGGTGACCCATTCGATCATGGTCGGGCCGAGGTTGCGGCGTGCGCGTTCGGCAGCCCAGGCGGAAGCGGCGTACACCGCGACAAAATCGTTGCCATCGACCCGCAGGGAGGCGATGCCGCAACCGACGCCGCGACCGGCAAAGGTGGTGGCTTCACCACCGGCAATCGCCTGGAACGTCGAAATCGCCCACTGGTTGTTGACCACGTTGAGGATTACCGGCGCACGGTAGACGTGGGCGAAGGTGAGGGCGGTGTGGAAGTCCGATTCAGCGGTAGCGCCGTCGCCGATCCAGGCCGAGGCGATTTTGGTGTCGCCCTTGATCGCCGAGGCCATGCCCCAGCCCACGCCCTGAACGAATTGAGTGGCGAGGTTGCCGGAAATGGTGAAGAAGCCGGCGTCTTTGACCGAGTACATGATCGGCAGCTGACGGCCTTTGAGCGGATCGCGCTCGTTGGACAACAGTTGGCAGATCAGGTCCACCAATGGCACTTCGCGGGCCATCAGGATGCTCTGTTGACGGTAGGTGGGGAAGCACATGTCGTCGATGTTCAAGGCCAGGGCCTGGGCGCTGCCGATGGCTTCTTCGCCAAGGCTTTGCATGTAGAACGACATTTTTTTCTGACGCTGGGCGACCACCATGCGGTTGTCGAAAATTCGCGTCTTGAGCATGGCGCGCATGCCTTTACGCAGGATCTCGACTGGCACGCCTTCGGCCCATGGACCGAGGGCATTGCCCTGGTCGTCGAGCACGCGGATCAGGCCTTTGGCCAGATCAGCCGTGTCGGCCGGTTCAACGTCGATTGGGGGTTTGCGCACCAAGCCTGCGTCAGTCAGATGCAGGTAGGAGAAGTCGGTTTTGCAGCCGGGGCGGCCCGAAGGTTCGGGAACGTGCAGGCGCAGCGGTTCGTACGCTTGGTTCATGGCTTCTACGCTCGATCTTGTGAATTTCTTGTAGTGAGCTGGCAGTCATTCTTCGGTAAAAGAATTCTTGTCCTACAACAATCATAGGCCGGCCCAAGAAGAATATTTCTCTCTGTTTCGTTGCGCTTGAAGTCATTTGAGGATAAAAAATCTGCATAAACATAAAAAACAGGTGGTTTTGTCTCATGCGCAAACTGGACCGTACCGATATCGGCATTCTCAACAGCCTTCAGGAGAACGCGCGCATCACCAACGCCGACCTCGCGCGCTCGGTGAACCTGTCGCCGACGCCGTGCTTCAACCGGGTCAAGGCAATGGAAGAATTAGGGCTGATTCGTGAGCAAGTGACCCTGCTGGATGCCGACCTGCTGGGGCTGCATGTGAATGTGTTCATTCACGTCAGCCTGGAGAAACAGGTGGAGGAGGCGTTGCAGCATTTCGAAGAGGCGATCTCGGATCGCCCGGAAGTGATGGAATGCTATTTGATGGCCGGCGACCCGGACTACCTGATCCGCGTACTGGTGCCGACCATTCAGTCGCTGGAGCGCTTCATGATGGACTTTCTGACCAAAGTGCCGGGGGTGGCGAACATCCGTTCGAGCTTTGCGCTCAAGCAGGTGAGGTATAAGACGGCGCTGCCGTTGCCGGCGAATGGATTGACCTTAGTAGGGGCTTAGAGTAGACGTGCGGCTATACTAAAGAGATTTCTATGGGGGATTTAGGTCTAAATCATTTTCATCAAGATGATTATGTTATTTTACTGGTTGTGGCTGGGTTTATTGTCTTTGGGGTTGTTTGTGGGGGGCGGATGAAAAAGTTTAAGTTTGTGTATTTGCGAGTGGATGGTTTGCACGTTGATTTTAATGAAGGGGTTAATTACATAGTTGGAAAGAATGCCAGTGGCAAAAGTACATTGTTTGGGTATATTAAATATGCTTTAGGTGTGGTTGATTCGCTGCGTATTACTTTTTTCGAGCAGGTTGAGGTGGCTGTCAGCTTTTCTGGAGAAGTTTATTCTTTTAAGCGGCTTGCGGGAGATCCTGAACTGGCAGTCCGGTCAGCAAGCGGAGAGGTAAAGCTATATCGAGCGAGATCTTCTGAGCTTGATAGATTTTTTAGTGGAAAATTATCTCTAGAATATTTGTTCGAAGTTGAGGGTAAGCGGGCTTTTGATGTTTTTGAATTTGGCTTTTTGTCTGATGCTTGGGCATTTAATCGTCGTCAGCAATGGGATGCTCTGTGCGCAGTGTGTGGCGTAGATAATGCTTTTTTGGATGGGTTTCATAAAGAGATTTCTGAGCTGAAAGCATCTGTTCGAAAGAATAAAGAGTCGGAAGCTGCAGTTGATGGATTTTCAGAGTTGTTATTGGCTAACTCTCAAAAGGAAGGTTTAACTAATAATCTGGATGCTTTGGTTGAGCGCAGTAAAATGGAGTTTTATAAAGAGTATCGTCTAGCGGAGAAGTTGTTCGCGGATGCTTCTCTTAAGTATGATGAGGGGCGATTTCTTTGTGATAAGTATATAAGTGAAAAAATAAAGCTCATTGATGAAGCTGTTTCTAAAGTATTGGCTGAGTTTGATTTGAGTAAATTGTATTATGAAGGTGCGGAGTCATTAGCAAAAGGGAAAGATAAAGGTAGGACTTCTCAGGGCGAGGGTGTGCTTCTGAGATTTATACTGCTGCTGGTTATAGCAGATCTTTCCGCTACACAGTCGTACAACTTTTCTGGCGTTATTGTTAATGATGGCTATTTGTATCCTTATCTTGATAATGGAAAACACTCAGTGGCTCGTCAGTTATTAGAAAGGATTATTTCTAAGAGGGAAAGTATTCAGTATATTGAGTTCACCATCCGCGATGATGTGCCAAAAGATAAAATAGTCCTGGATTTGGATGATTTGAACGGGCTACGCAGCGTCGGAAGGTTTAAATATGAAGCTAAATGATAAAGTTATGGCACTGCTTTCGACGCTTGCGCTAATTGTTTCAGTGGTTGTTTTATGTATAGGTGAGGATGCTAGAAGCATATATCGGGTGGCTGAGTTGTCACTCGCGAAAGAATACGTTGATCTCAAAAAACTCGGTGGTGGTCCTGGGTACGTTGGCTTCGCAAAAGTTGAAAATTTTGGAGGGGCGGCCTCCGAAAAGCTAAAGTTGATATTTTCTTTTGAAGGGGCTGTTCCTAAGTACGATGTTTCCAGCGATGAAGACGTTGGGAGTGTTGTAGTTAAAGATAAAGATATAAGGGTGTCGTTAGATCGTCTTTCCAGTAACTCAAGCTTGAAAGTTGCGATGCAATCAAGTATTCCGTTTTCCTATGTCGTTAAATTTGTAGATGATGAAGGGGGGGGTGAAATAAATTCCTCTGTGAATGCTAAGGCTATAAGTTTGATTAATGTGATTTCTCTTTTTGTCATGGTTGTATCTTTGTTGGTGTTGGTGCGAGTGTTTAAACATGCATCTGAAAATAATTTAAAGATGCTATTGGAGCAGCATCAAGATTCGATTAGAGATGGTTTTAGAGAGATTAAGGATGAAATAGGTAATATCGAAATTGTAGTTAGTGATGTCGGGGTTGTCGGTGATACTGTGCCAGTCGCGAAATCGAAAGGTGTTGCTCAGCGGCTTTCTGAGTTTATGGGGAAAATCCCATAGTTATCTGCCGTAGATATAATGCTCTGATGTCGTTGTAATTCGTCATCGATTACCATCAGAGCATTGATGAGAGATCAGGGGAATAAGTAGCACCTTTTTATACATCTTCAGGTACTTGCACTCAAGCAGGTGCGGTACAAGACGGGGTTGCCGTTGCCGGCCAATGGGTTGACCTTGGCCAATTAAACGTCCAAATCTCTGTAGCAGCTGTCGAGTACCGCGAGGCAGCGTTCGGCGGCGCAGCCGTCGCAAACCTTGCAACCGAGTTCCTTCAGGCCGATCGCAGACGCTGCCTCGCGGCAGCTCGACAGCTGCTACGGGGCTAGAGTTGATTCAGGGGGATTTTAAGGTACACAACACCGTTGTCCTCGGCCGGCGGCAAATTCCCGGCCCGCACATTCACTTGAATCGCCGGCAACAACAGCGTCGGCATGCACAACCCGGCGTCGCGCCGGGTGCGCATGGCGACGAAAGCGGCCTCATCAATGCCGTCGTGAATATGAATGTTGCTTTTGCGCTGCTCGCCAACCGTGCTCTGGCATTGCGGGGCGCGGCCCGTGGGCGGGTAATCGTGGCAGACGTAAAGCCGCACGCTGGCGGGGAAGGCCAACAGTTTGTGGATCGAGGCAAACATCTGGTTGGCGTTGCCGCCGGGGAAGTCGCAGCGCGCGGTGCCGACGTCCGGCATAAACAACGTATCGCCCACCAGAATCACATCGCCGTCGATCAAATAGGCCATGTCCGCCGGGGTATGCCCGGGCACATGCAGGGCCGTGGCCTTGAGATTGCCGATCCGGAATGACTCGTCCGGCGCGAACAGGTGATCGAACTGTGAACCATCGACGCTAAATCCCGGCTCCAGATTGAACAGTGCCTTGAACACGTCCTGAACCTTGCTGATCGACTCACCAATCGCAATCTTGCCGCCCAGTTCCCGACGTAGATAAGGCGCGGCGGACAGGTGATCGGCATGGGCGTGGGTTTCCAGCAGCCATTGCACCTGCAACTGGTGTTCGCGCACGAAGGCGATGATTTTGTCGGCCTGGACGGTTGCGGTGCGCCCGGCGGCGGGGTCGTAATCCAGCACCGGGTCGACAATCGCGCAGTGCCCGCCATCGTGTTCGTAGATCACGTAGCTGTAGGTCGACGAGGCGGGGTCAAGAAAGGCTTCAATCAACGCAGACATGGGTACGAACCTGTGGAAAGGGGCGGGAGGACAATAACCGGTTGCAACACTTTATGTTTAAACATAATGTCCGCAGCTTAAGTGACGTCGAAGGCATCCTGCAAATGCAATCCAGTCTGACCGAATGTGAAGTCGCCCAACTCCGGGCCTCGGCCTCCAAAGCTTGCGCGCTGCTCAAGGCCTTGGCCAACGAGGACCGCTTGCTGATTCTCTGCCAATTGACCCAGGGCGAGCGCAACGTCGGCGAACTGGAAAAAATGACCGGCGTGCGCCAACCCACACTGTCCCAACAACTTGGCATCCTGCGCGACGAAGGATTGGTAGTCACCCGTCGTGAAGGCAAGTACATATTCTATGGTTTAGCCAGTCACGAAGTGATTCAGGTGATGAAGACGCTGTCCGGCCTGTACTGCGGAGCGGTGCTGAAAAGCTGGGGCTGAACCTGATGCCGGTCAGTTAAGCGCAATCCATGTGGGAGCGGGCTTGCTCGCGAAGGCGGCGGCACAGTCAATAATGATGTCGCCTGACACACCGCTTTCGCGAGCAAGCCCGCTCCCACAGGTTCCGCGACTTAATGAACCCGGCGCCATGCGTGCAATAACAAGGAATGAATGATGAACGATCAACACTGGGGCCCATCCATCAGTGCCGACATCGTGGTAATAGGCGGCGGGACCGCCGGCATTGGCCTGGTTGCCAGCCTGCTGAAACGCGATCCGGGTTTAAACATCACCGTCATCGAACCCGACAGCCAGCATTACTACCAACCGGCGTGGACGCTGGTGGGCGGCGGTGCTTATGCGCTGAAAAACACCACGCGCCCGATGTCCTCGGTGATGCCGCGTCAGGCCACCTGGTTGCAGGCGTCCGTGACTGACATCGCCCCGGACAGCAAACAGCTGACCCTCGATGATGGCCGCACCGTCAGTTACCAGAACCTCGTCGTCTGCCCCGGCCTGCGCCTGGCCTGGGAGAAAATCGAAGGCTTGCAGGACACCCTCGGCCAGAATGGCGTGACCTCCAATTACAGCTATCGGCACGCAGCCTACACCTGGGAACTGGTCCAGGGATTGCGCGGCGGAAAAGCGATTTTCACCCAGCCAGCGATGCCGATCAAATGCGCCGGTGCGCCACAGAAAGCCTTGTATTTGTCCTGCGATCACTGGCGTAAAACTGGCGTTCTGAACAAATTCGACGTCGAGTTCAATCTGGCCGGCGCTGCGTTATTCGGCGTGGCGACATTCGTGCCGCCGCTCATGAAGTACATCGAAAAGTACAACGCCCGGCTGGCCTTCAATTCCAATCTGGTCAAGGTTGACGGGCCGTCGAAAACTGCGTGGTTCGAGGTCAAGGACGCTGCAGGTGCCGTGACCGTAGAAGAAAAAACCTTCGACCTGCTGCACGTCGTGCCGCCTCAGGTCTCACTGGATTTCATCCGCCAAAGCCCGTTGGCCGACGCCGCTGGCTGGTGCGAAGTGAACCCGCACAGCCTGCAACACGTGCGCTATACAGACGTCTTTGCCTTGGGCGATGTCTGCTCCACCAGCAACGCGAAAACTGCCGCCGCTGTGCGCAAGCAGATCGTGGTGGTGGCGCAAAACCTGCTGGCCCTGCGCAAGCAACAGCCGTTGCCACTCAAGTACGACGGCTACGGTTCCTGCCCGCTGACGGTGGAGAAGGGCAAGGTGATTCTCGCCGAGTTCGGTTACGCCGGTAAGTTGCTGCCGACCTTTCCCCTCGACCCGACAGTGCCGCGTCGTTCGGCCTGGTTTCTCAAGGCGACCTTGCTGCCGTGGTTCTACTGGAATGGCCTGCTCAAGGGCCGTGAATGGCTGACCCATCTGTCCAAGGTTGACTGAGAGAACCCTATGTTGCTGGCCAGTTTTTTCGGTGTGGTCATGGGGCTGGTGCTGGGTTTGACCGGCGCCGGTGGCGGTATTCTTGCGGTGCCGGCCCTGGTGCTGGGGCTGGGTTTGACCATGACCCAAGCGGCGCCCGTCGCCTTGTTCGCGGTGGGCAGTGCGGCCGCGATCGGTGCGATCGACGGTTTGCGCCATGGCCTGGTGCGCTATCGCGCGGCGTTGTTGATTGCACTGCTGGGCGCGGTGTTTTCGCCGGTGGGCATCTACTTCGCCCATCAGTTGCCGGAAAAGATCCTGATGGTCCTGTTCAGTCTGCTGATGGTCATGGTGGCCTGGCGGATGCTGCGCCGGGAAAAGCACGATGACGGCCCGAGCGACCACGGTCATGCCAACTGGGGCCAGAAGAACTGCATGCTTGATCAGCAGACCGGGCGTTTTTCCTGGACCGGCAAATGCACCGCAACCCTGGCGGCACTCGGGGCGGTGACCGGTGTGGTTTCGGGGCTGCTCGGGGTGGGTGGCGGTTTTCTGATTGTGCCGGCGTTCAAGCAACTGACCGATGTGCAGATGCGCGGGATCGTCGCCACGTCGCTGATGGTGATCAGCCTGATCTCGGTGATTGGCGTGATCGGCGCGTTTCATGCCGGGGTACGGATCGATGGTTTGGGCGTGTCGTTCATTGTCGCCAGCATCGTCGGGATGATCCTCGGTCGAAAACTCTGCGCACGGGTGCCGGCCCGAGGGCTGCAGATCGGTTTCGCCAGCGTCTGCGTGGTGATCGCCGTATACATGCTGTTTAGAGCGCTCGCCTAGCGGGCACCGGTTCCTGTGGACGCCAGTCGGGTCCTCAGGCTTACACCCTAAGTTCCGGGCCTGTGCGGCGGGCGGTCTTACACCGAATTTGCCGCGCGCTACCCGCCAATCCAAAGCAGCTGACAACCGCCCCCAAGGCAGCGTATGACGCCGCCGGTCCACTTTCGATAATCGCCTCCGACATCAAGTCCCCCGTTGCGGAGCGCGTCATGCACAACAATAAGAACTTCAAGCATCGTTTCTTGCCGGCCTTCATCGCCAGCCTGTCCTCCCTTGGCCTGAGCTCAATGGCCGAGGCCGAGATCATGTTGTACGACAAGGACCAGACCACGTTCTCCACGGATGGCTACATCAACGCCTTCTATGTGAACAGCGACGTGGACCGGGCCGGCGAGCAGTACGACCGGCGCCAGGCGCGGGTGAAGATGGGATTCCTGCCCAACTACCTGGGCTTCAACATGGGTAAGCAGGTCGATGACCTCAAGCTCGGCGCCCGCGCCTCGTTCTGGGTAACCATCAACGACAGCGAAACCAACGGCACCGACACCGCCATCGATGTGCGGCAGTTCTACGGCACGGTGGCCAATCCAGAGTGGGGCGAGGTGCTGATCGGCAAGGACTTCGGCCTGTTTGCCCGCTCCAACATCCTGCTTGACGAATTGCTCGCCGGTTATGGTCAGGTCAGCGATACGTTGGGCCTGGTGGACGGCGGCGGGGTGTCGTTCGGCAACATCGGCAGCGGTTACCCATACCCGTTCCCGACGTCGCAGATTACCTATCGCACCCCGGTGATGGACGGGTTGCGGGTGGCGGTGGGGATCATGGACCCGGTCGATACCAACGACAGCAGCGCGACGGGCAAGGCGTATCAGGAGAACCCGCGCACCGAGAGCGAGATCACCTATCAGTTCGACCTCGGCGGGGCGAAGATTTACAGCTGGCTCAACGGCAGCTACCAGACTTCGGACAACACCGACGCAAGCGTCGAGTCCGTCACCTCCAAAGGCGTCGGCTACGGCGTGCAGGCGAAGATGGGCGGGCTGTCGCTGACCGGCTCCGGTTTCCAGGCCAAAGGCATCAACCCGTTCTTCACCAACAACGCTGGCGAACCGACCTTGCGCAATGTCGACAGTGACGGTTACCTGTTGCAGGGCTCCTACAAACTGGGCAAGAACCGCCTGGCGCTGTCTTACGGCAAGACCGAGGACGACGGCAACGGCGTGGTCGGCAGCGGCGCCGATTACGAGACCCGCGGCATTGCGCTGTTCCATGACGTCAACGACAACCTGAAGCTGGTGGCCGAGTACAACCAGTTCGAAATCAATGGCCACGACACCAGTGCCCAGAATGAAGACACCGATACGTTTGCGGTGGGGGCGGTGTTGACCTGGTAACTGGCTGGCTAACTACTACTTGTGGCGAGAGAGCTTCCTGTGGCGAGGGAGCTTGCTCCCGCTGGGTCGCGAAGCGGCCCCCGATTTCTAGTCGCGCATCGGCCAGAATCAGGGGGACTGCTTCGCAGTCCAGCGGGAGCAAGCTCCCTCGCCACAAGAGCGCCAGCCGCGCAATCGTGCAAATCCCCCTCTCATCCCATCGAACCACCCACCCACTACCCAAGTAGCATTCGCCGCCGCCCGCAGGCTTCGTACACTCGTGCCTCATACAGGCGCACCGGCGAGGGGCGAGGATGGAGCAGGTTCAGAACGACGGTGTGGTCAGTGCCATGTCCCAGGCCACCGATGCCCAGCAAGCGGCCCAGGATCTGGCGCGACAACTCTTGCACCCGCATTTGGGCTTCGTGCTGTTCTTCTGTTCCGCCGAGTACGACTTGCAGGCGCTGGGGCAGGCGTTGCAACAGAGCTTCGGCGGCATTCGTCTGGTGGGCTGCACCAGCGCTGGGGAAATCACCCCCCAAGGTTATGGCCGCAACTGCGTAACGGCGGTGGGCTTCGATCATCGGCATTTTTCCATCTCCACCGAACTGATCGACGAGATGGAACATTTCAGCCTGATCGATGCCCAGCAAATGGTCGAGCGACTGGTCAGTGGCTGTCGCAGCAACACCCTGGCGCCGATCAAGGGCAACAGCTTTGCCCTGACCCTGCTCGATGGCTTGTCCAGTCGTGAAGAGATGGTTCTCGCTGCCCTGAGCGCGGCGTTGGGCGACATTCCGCATTTCGGCGGATCGGCCGGCGACGACAACTACTTGACCCACACCCATGTGTATTTCGGCGGCGAGTTTCACAGCGGCGCGGCAGTGGTGGTGTTGGTCAACACCTGGCTGGACTTCGAAGTCTTCACCACTCACCACATCCTGCCCAGGGCCGAAAAACTGGTGGTCACCGCTGCCGACAGCGCCTCGCGCCGGGTGTTCGAACTCAATGCCGAACCGGCCGCCGAGGAGTACGCCCGGCACATCGGCGTGGCGGTGGCCGATCTCGACTATCGGATCTTTGCCGCGCACCCGTTGGCGGTGAGGATCAACGATCAGTATTACGTGCGGGCGATTCAGCAGGTTCACCCAGACCTGAGCCTGAGTTTTTACTGTGCGGTGGAAAACGGCATCGTCCTCACCGTCATGACCCCGGGCCCCATGCTGCCGAATCTGCAAAACCTGTTCGACGGTTTGCAGGAGCGCCTCGGGGACCTGTTGCTGACCATCGGCTGCGACTGTTTTCTCAGGCGTCTGGAACTGGAAGACGGCGGCAGTCTTGAGCAGATCGGCGCGTTTCTGCGGGAGCAACGGGTGATGGGTTTCAACACCTATGGAGAACAGTTCAATGGCATGCACATCAACCAGACCTTCACCGGGGTTGCCATTGCCCGAGGCCGCTCCCCTGGACAGCGCTGACCTTCAGGCGCAGATCGCCAGCCTGTGCCACGAAAACCATAAACTGCAGCGCATCAATGGCGCGCTGATCGAGCGCATCGAATCGGGCATCACCCGGGGCAACGACCCGTATGCCGCGTTCCAGCATTCAGTGGTGCTGGCCGAACAAGTGCGTGAGCGCACCGACGCCTTGAACCAGGCCATGGCCGAACTCAAGGCCGGCAATCATTTGCTCAGCGAGGCACGGCTGCGGGCCGAAACCGCCCATCAACACTTGATCGACGCCATCGAAAGCATTTCCGACGCCTTTGTATTGTTCGACGCCGAGCAACGGATCGTGCTGTTCAACAGCCGTTTCAAGGCGTTTTGGGGCAACAGTCGGGTGCGAATCAATGCCGGCATGCGCCTGAGCGAGGTCAAACGGTTGATGACCGCGACCGGGCTGTTCAGCGAAGAACCCCGCGGGCATGCCGATGAAAACCTGCTCTATCGCCTGCACAACGGGCGCTGGCTGCAAGTCAGCGAACGGCCGACTCAGGAAGGCGGGCGGGTGATCCTGTTTACTGACATTACCGACGTCAAACTCAGCGAAACCCTGCGCCGCGAGCAGGCCGTGGCGCAGAAGTCGCACTTGTTACAACGGGCTGTCGACAACCTGTCCCAAGGGGTGGCGATGGTCAACGCCGAGGGCATTCTGGAACTGTGGAACCGGCGCTTCCTGGAACTCAGCGGCCTGGCCCCGGTGGCGGCCCATCGGCCATTCGCCGAAGTAATCGCCGACAGCGAACTGAACCTGCTGACCCCGGCCAGTCGCGACCCGAACGGGCGGCACGTGCAGGAGTGCGAGCAGCGCCTCTACGATGGCCGGGTGCTGGAAATCCGCACCCATCCACTGCCCACCGGCGGCTTCGTCAACACCTTCACCGACATCACCGAACGCTACCAGCACGCCGAAGCGCTCAGTGAAAGCGAGCGCTGGATTCGTTTGATCACCGACCATGTGCCAGCGCTGATCGCCTACCTGAATGCCGATCTGGTCTATGAATTCACTAACAAAGTCTACGAAGAATGGTACTGCTGGCCCCGGGGCGTGATGCTCGGGCAGAGCCTGCGCGAAGTTCACAGCGAGCAGCATTATCAACGCCTGGAAACCTACGTGGCCCGGGCCTTGGCCGGTGAGAGCGTGACGTTTGAGTTTGCCGAGACCAACATCAACAATCAGGAGCGCTATATGTTGCGCTCCTACGTGCCCAATCGTCTGGCCACCGGGGAGGTGGTGGGGATTTTCGTGTTGATCCGCGACATCACCGAGCGCCGCCGCACCGCCGAGGCGCTGCATCAGGCCTATCAGAATCTTGAGTTGCGGGTGCGTGAACGCACCACCGAGCTGACCACTCTCAATGACCAATTGCTGCGCGAAATCGACGAGCGCCGCCGCGTGGAGTCACGCTTGCGCGAGGCCAAGCTCGAGGCCGAACAGGCCAACCTGTCGAAGACCAAATTTCTCGCCGCCGTCAGTCACGACCTGCTGCAACCGCTGAACGCCGCGCGGCTGTTTACCAGTGCGTTACTGGAACGCCGGGAGCCGGTGGCCAACGAAACGCTGGTGCGCAACGTCAGCAATTCCCTGGAAGACGTGGAAAACCTGCTGGGCACCCTGGTGGACATTTCCAAACTCGATGCCGGGGTGATCAAGGCCGACATTGCACCGTTCGCCCTGAGCGAGTTGCTGGAAAACCTTGCCGCCGAATACACCCAAGTGGCCCGCAGTGAAAGGCTTGAGCTGCATTTCATCCCGTGTTCGGCGCTGGTGCGCAGCGACATTCAGTTGCTCGCGCGGATCCTGCGTAATCTGCTGAGCAATGCCATTCGCTACACCTACAGCGGGCGCGTGGTGCTCGGCTGCCGGCGTCATCATCAGCGGCTGACCATCGAAGTCTGGGACAGTGGCATGGGCATTGCCGAAAACCGTCTGGAGGAGATTTTTCAGGAGTTCAAACGCGGTGACGTGCAGCGCCCGGATCAGGATCGCGGTTTGGGGCTGGGCCTGGCGATCGTCGAGAAAATCGCGCGCATTCTCGGCCATCGGATTCATGTGCGTTCATGGCCGGGCAAGGGCTCGATGTTTTCCGTCGAAGTGCCGTTGAGTGCCACGGCGCCGAAGGCGTTGCCGAACCTGCTGATGAGCGAACCGATGCTCGAACGCCTGCGCGGCGCGCGGGTGTGGGTGCTGGACAACGACGCGGCCATTTGCGCCGGGATGCGCACCTTGCTCGAAGGTTGGGGCTGCCGGGTAATCACGGCGCTGTCGGAGGAGGACCTGGCGCGGCAAGTGGATAATTATCACGACGAAGCCGACCTGTTGATTGCCGACTATCACCTGGATGACGAGAAGAATGGTGTCGACGCTGTTGCTCGCATCAACGCCCGTCGCGCTTCAGCGATCCCGGCGATGATGATCACCGCCAACTACAGCAATGAACTCAAACAGCAGATCCGCGAACTGGGCCACACCCTGATGCACAAACCGGTGCGGCCGATGAAACTCAAGACGGCGATGAGTCATTTGCTTGGTCGGCCTTGAGTTTTCTGGTGTGTTTACTGGCCCCATCGCGGGCAAGCCCGCTCCCACAGGTTTGTGGAGATCCTGTGGGAGCGGGCTTGCCCGCGATGGGGGCGATTCGGTCTAACTCTTGCCCCCAGAATCAGCGCCGCAAATAAGACCCGAAATCAATATCCCCGGCACTCAAAATCGCCTGCACCCGGTTGTGCACATTGAGTTTGCGCAATATCGCCGAGACGTGGGCCTTGACCGTGGTTTCGGCGATTTCCAGGGTGTAGGCGATCTGTTTGTTCGATTCGCCCTTGGTCATACGCTCAAGCACCAGCAACTGCTTGCGGGTCAGGGCCTGGAGCAGCTCCGGCGGGAAGCTCGGGGTGTCATTCATCCGGCGATGGGTGCCGCTTTTTTGCGTGCGGATGATGTCTGGCGGCAGGTAGACGTTGCCATTGAGGATCTGCTGAATGGCCTCGGTCATTTGCACCCGTGGCGACGACTTGGTGATGAACCCCACCGCGCCATAGGTGATGGCTTGCAGCACGATTTGTTTGTCCTGTTCGGCCGAGACGATCACCACCGGAATGGTCGGCGCCTCGTTGCGCAGATTGATCAGGCCATTGAGGCCATGCATGCCGGGCATGTTCAGGTCGAGCAGAATCAGGTCCAGATCATCGTGTTCCTGGGTCAGGGCCAGGGCGCTGTCGAGGTCGGCGGTTTCCATGACCTCGCTGCCGGGGAAACCGTCGCTGATGACGTTATGAATGGCTTCGCGAAACAGCGGGTGATCGTCGGCAATCAGAATTTTGTACATGGCCTTTCACCTCATTATTTTTTTGATCAGGGTGTGGCAACAACTCGCAAGCGCTCATGTCAGGGAAAGGGCTCGGGCCGGGCCGGCGTCACGGGCAGATTTGCCGCTTGCCACGCATCCAGTCCGTCGCGGTACCAATACAGTGTTTTATAGCCCATGGAAGCGGCGCGTTTTACCGCGTTCCAGCTCAACCAGCAATCGGAGCGGCAGTAAAAGACCAACGGTCGCGTCAGATCGCCCGCTGTCAATTGCTGCAGATGATGCGCGAAATAGTCCTGCCACGGGGGCGTCAGGTCACCGTCACCGGTATTGGCCAGCCAATGGCTGCCGGGCAGGTTTTCGTGGGCCTCTTCTTCGATGAAACGACCTTGCAGCCATTGCCGGCGGTAGACATCGATCAGCAGTGGCTGCGGCGTCTGCTTGAGCAGGGTTTGCAGGGCAGGCGTGTCGATGATACTCGCGCCCTGGAGCTGAGTCGGGGTCGGGCTGCGGTATAAACCGATGCGATAACCTTCGGCGGAGAACAGCGCTGTTTCAGCCTGCGCGACGCCCAGCAACAGGCTCAGCGACAGTGCGGCGAGAGAAGGGCACAGCAGAACACGTCGTGCACGCGGCATGGGGGTTCAGTCCTTATAGTTATGAACCCATTACATGCCAGTAGCGGTGCATTGTGAATGCGACGATAGACAGGTAAACCAGTACTAAAGTAGTAATTTTGACCTGTTCAACACAAATCTCCTGTGGGAGCGGGCTTGCCCGCGATGAGGCCATCACATCAGCATTACTGTCGACTGACACACCGCCATCGCGGGCAAGCCCGCTCCCACAGGGATTAGTGTTGTTATCCGGTTTTGCGCAGGGCCGCATGCTGCGGGTTGAAGGTGAGTACCGCCAGCAGGGCGAACACCAGCGTCAGCCCCACGCACACCGCCAGCGCCAACGGGTTGAAGCGTTCATACAGCGCGAACCGCACCAGTTCCACCGCATGGGTGAACGGGTTCAAGGCGCATAGCCAATACAACCACTCGCTGGAATCGCGCATCTTCCATAGCGGATACAGCGCCGACGACAGGAAAAACAGCGGGAAAATCACGAAGTTCATCACCCCGGCAAAGTTCTCCAACTGGCGAATCGCGTTGGACAGCAACAGGCCCAGCGCGCTGAGCATCAACGCCACCAGCAGCAACGCCGGTAGTGCCAGCAACAAACCCATGGCCGGCGGTTGCACACCGTACAGCCAGGCAATCGCCAGAAAGGCATACACCTGCAACAGCGAAATCAGCGACGTCGCCAGCAATTTGCTGCACAGCAGGAAGGTCCGGGGCAGGGGGCTGGTCAGCAGCACGCGCATGCTGCCCATTTCCCGGTCGTAGACCATCGACAGCGAACCTTGCATGCTGTTGAACAACAGGATCATGCAGGCCAGGCCCGGGATGATGTAAACCTCATAGGGGATGTAGGTGTCGTAGGGCTCGATGATGGCGATGCCGAGAGCCGCGCGAAAACCGGCGGCGAACACCAGCAGCCACAGCAATGGCCGCACCAGCGCGCTGAGAAACCGCGTGCGCTGCAACACAAAGCGCAGCCATTCACGCAGCACGATACCGCTGAAACATTGCCAGTAAGCGTTCATTGGACGACTGCCCCTGAAGAGACCGAGGTGGTCAGGCGAGTGAAGGCCGAATCGAGATCGCCGCCATGTTCCAGGCTCAGGGCGTCTGCCTGTCCGCTGGCCACCAAACGGCCTTGATGCAGGATCAGCAAGTCATCGCTGGGCTGCACTTCATCCAGCAAATGAGTGGTCCAGAGCACGCTGATGTTGTGCTCGCGACACAGGCTGCGGATGTGTTGGTTGAGCGCCAGGCGACTGGCCGGATCGAGGCCGACGCTCGCCTCGTCGAGCAGCATCAGGCTTGGCTCGTGCAGCAACGCGCGGGCGATTTCCACTCGCCGACGATGGCCGCCATTGAGTTCGCGCACCCGTTCGCGACGGCGCTCGGTCAGGGCCTGGCGCGCCAGTTCGGCGTCGACCCGAAGGGCGGTCTGGCGTCGAGATAATCCATGCAGCGCGGCGTGGTAACGCAGGTTTTGCTCGACGCTAAGGTCCAGATCCAAGGTGCTTTGCTGGAACACCACACCCAATTGTTTCAACGCCGGACGTGCCGCATTGCGCAACGAACAGCCGCCGACCCGAATATCACCGCGCTGCACATCATAAAGGCGGGTGAGCAGGGCGATCAGCGTCGACTTGCCCGCGCCGTTCGGTCCCAGCAGCGCGGCAAAACGCCCGGGTGCCAGGCTGAAACTCACCTGACGCAAGGCCTCCCGCGCGCCGTAAGCGAAACTCAGGTCGCTGACTTCAAGGGCGTTCATGGCGTCACCACCACGCCCCACGGATAGCGCCCGACCTTCACCGATTTAGTCACCTTGAGGCTGTCGACATCAATCACCGACACGTCGCCGCTGACGCCATTGGTGGCCAGCAATTGCCGTTGATCCGGGGTGAACGACATCTGCCAGACCCGTCGGCCCACCAGCAGGTAATCAACAATTTCGAAGGTCTTGGCGTCGATCACCGCCACATGGTTGGCCGGGCCGAGGGCGACGAAACCGTACTTGCCGTCGGCGCTGAGTTTGATCCCCACCGGCTGGACTTTGTCCGGGTGCACGCCTTTGATCTGGAAGGTCAGGGTCTTGAGGATCTTGCGGCTGGCGACGTCGAGAATCGTCACCGTGCCGCCGATTTCCGCCGAGGCCCAGAGCTGCGAGCCGTCGGGATTGAATTCGACGAAACGCGGCCGCTGATCGACCAGGGTGTTGTCGGCCAGGGTTTGGGTACTGGTGTCGATCCAGTGCAGCATGTTCGTGGTTTCACTGGTGTTCACCGCCCACTTGCCGTCGGGGCTGACGGCCATGCCTTCGGGCTCGACGCCAACGTTGATCTGCCCGAGTACTTTGGAAGTTTCGGTGTCGATCACCGTCACCAGCGCATCGTCCTCGTTGGAGACATACAGCCAGCGATTGTTGGGGTGCAGGGCGAATTGCTCGGGGTCTTTGCCCGAAGGCAGTTCCTTGATGATCTTGCGCGTGGCGACGTCCATCACCTGGACCCGATCCGAATCACTGGCGCAGATGTACAGCAGCGTGTTGTCGTGGGACAGCAACAGGCCGCGCGGGCGCTGGCCGACGGGCAGGGTCTCGGTGACTTTCAGGGTCTGCATGTCGATCAGGCTCAGGCTGTTGTCCTTTTCGTTGGAGACCCAGGCGGTGCTGGCAGCGGCGTGCCCGGCGGCGAGCAGCAGGGCGCAGGAAAGCAGGGTGCGGCGCATGGCAGATTCCTTATTGTTGTTGTCGTGAAAAAAGGATCAGAGAAAGCGGCAGCTGACCTCGGCTTTGTCGTAACCCAGGCTGTCCATTTCGTTGACGGGGTGCAGGAAACCGTCTTGCGGCGAAGTGCTGACCAGCGCCCGGGGTTGCACGATGGGGATCGGCTGGCGCAACTGACCGTTCCACGGTCGATAACTGAGCTTGCGACCCTTGAAGCCGTCCAGCGGCAATTGATCGCTGATTTCAAGCGCACGAATCGCCATGGCATCGGCCTGACGCAGTTTGCCCACCGCGCTGGCGATGCTGCGTACGGCCATCCACGCGGCGAAATCCCGATCGTTCATCCAGCGCCCGGCCAGGGCTTCGAAGCGTTTTTGCAACTGCGCGGCGCCGTAGGTTTCCACGGTCTTGTGCCAGCCCACCGGGGTCAGACCCTGGGTGCCGGCGACCGGCCGTGGATACCAGGTCTGGTAGGGCACGTATTCGCCAAAGTCGCCGCGTTCATCGGCCACCAGCACTACGTCGTACTCGGCGGTCTGGGTGAACAGCGGCATGTCGGCCTGAGCGCTGCGGCGCTGGTCGTTATCGAAGCTCCAGGTTTTCTCCGCTACCAGTTGCAGGCCGAAGCGTTTCGCCGCCCGACGCAGGGCAGCGGCATAGGCTTGATCGTCCGCGGTCGGGCCGACGATCAGCAGCGCTCGTTGCCATTTACGTAGCACCAGAAATTGCGCCAGCGCATCGGCCAGCATGGCGCGGCTTGGCAGGCTGTGCAGCACGTTCGGCAAGCAGTCGGTGCTGCGCAGGCTGTCATCGGGGCTGCCGGCATTGAACAGCAAGCTGTCGGGTAGCACGGCGCTGAGCCGGCGCAGTGTTTCCACCGGTGCATTCACCACAAACAGGCGCAGGCCTTGTTCGTGTTGGGTTTTGGCTGCTTCGATCAGCGCATCCGGATTGTCGACGCTGGCGCTGACCAGGCTGTAGCTGTGATTGAGAAAGCGCCCGGTACTGTTGCTGTCGATGATCGCCAGTTCGGCGCCGCGCAGGCCGGCGTCGGTCGGTTCGGGGATGACATTCGACAGCAACGGCCCGGGGTCAGGGCGATAACCGAGGTAGCCGATCTGCACCTGCAGCGGCGCATCCGCCGCCTGAACCTGGGTCGCCACCCCGGCGGCGCAGGCAATCGCCAGCAAGTAGATCAAGGCATAAGGGGCGAGCTGGCGCATAAAGGCACTCCATCACAGGTAGCGTCAGCATAGGAACCCTGGGCGGGCGGGGAAATATGCAGAAAGTACCGATGGGCCAGTACCAAGGTAGTAACTCGCCCCGGGCGGCGCGGTTTTAGCATGGGCTACAACAGCCATCACTCAAGGGGGGAGATTGGCCATGCGAATTCTCAAAGCACTGCTCCTGCCGTTTTTGCTGATCCTGACCCTGATCGGCGTCGACAAGCTTCACGGCGCCCGGCCCGTATTGGTTGGGCCTGCGCCACAAGCCCTACTACCAAGGGAGTAGGCCGCGGCCACCAAAGCAGCATGGGGTTGGCGCAAAGCCGTTCCTAAGATGGGTGCCATAGCCTCTTCAAAGAGGTTTTGCGTGCAATCTTGAGGGCAGAACAATGACAACAAAACGCAACGCCTTGCTCGTTGCCGGACTGCTGGCCGGTTTCATCAACGCAGGTGCCGTCTGGGCCCACGGCAACGTGGTACCCCAGGCCGTCGAAACCAAGGGACTGACCCCGATCAAGGATGCCGGTGTGCAGGTCGATGCCGATGGTTGGGCGGCGGCGAACCCTTACCGCTCCTCCCCGGAACGCGATAAAGCCTTGGAAATCGGCTCTTCGGCCTACAACCAGAACTGCGCGGCCTGTCATGGCCTGGAAGCCAAGTCCGGCGGTATCGCCCCCGACTTGCGCATGCTCGATGTCGGCGAGGCCGGTGATGAATGGTTCGTCGAACGCGTGCGCCATGGCGCCGTGCGTGATGGCCGGGTGTACATGCCGAAAATGGCCGACTACCTGAGTCAGGAAGCCTTGTGGGCGGTGCGCACCTACCTGGACAGCGTGCACGTCGAGGAGTGACCCATGCGTTTGCTCGCGGTGTTGATCAGCGCTGTATGGCTGTGTTGCCAGGCAGCGCAGGCGCAGGTCCGTACCTATGACGAAATGATCGCCGCCGCCGAGTTGAAAGTCGCGGTGTACAAGGACTTCGCGCCCTACAGCTTTGAAGACGCTGGCGAGGCTCGCGGGGTCGATGTCGAACTTGCCCAGGCCCTGGCGAAAGCCATGGGGGTACGCCTGAAACTGATCTGGGCACCCGCCGGGGAGAAGCTCGACGACGACCTGCGCGATTACATCTGGCGGGCCAGTCAGTTGCACAATCAGCAACTGGCCGACCTGATGATGCGCGTGCCGTACGATCGCGATTACTCACAGAAACGCAATGAACTGGGTGAACTGGAAAACGGCCATGTGGTGATGTTCGGGCCGTACCAGACCGAACAATGGCAAGTGGCTTATGACCGTCGTCGTCTGGACTCGGTGACCAGCGTCGCGGTGTTCCAGCAACACCCGATCGGCGTCGAAGTCGACAGCGTGCCGTCGTTTTACCTGACCTCGGTGTTCAACGGCATGCTCGCCGCCAAGACCCATCATTATCCAGGCGTATCTCAGGCGTTTGCCGCGATGAAGGCCGGTGAAGTCGACGCGGTAATGGCTATGCGCGGCGAGATCGACTGGCAAGTCCATCAGGCCGCCGACCCGCAAGTGGCGCTGGCGGAAAACGCCTACCCGAACATGGGCAAGCAGCTTTGGGAGATCGGCATGGCGGTGCATGAAAGCAATCGGCAACTGGCCTATGCCGTGGAAGAGGCGCTGGAAGCGTTGATTCGCGAGGGCTCGGTGAAAGCCATTTATGCCCGTTACGGCCTGCGGTATGACGTGCCCGAGATGTATCAATAGTGAACTGGCGAGCGAGTTGTCTGTTGGCCTGCTGGTTACCCTTGGCCGCGAACGCGGTTGAGGTCGATCCGGTGCCGTCAGTGATGTGGGCGTTCTATCACAAGCAGATGCTCGGCGACGCACCGTTCGTGTTCGACGAGCGGGTCAAGTTGCTCGCGCCGCCATTTGCCGAAGACGCCCGACAAGTGCCGCTGGAAATTGACGCCCGGGCGTTCAAGGGTGAAGTGGTGCGAATCCTCGCCTGGGCCGAACTTAATCCGCTGCCGAAAATCGTCGACTTCGAACCCTTGACCGGTGTGCTGCCGTGGCTGTCGATCCGCATCCGCGTTGAACAGGCCACGCCATTGCGCGCGGCGGTACTGACCCGCGACGGGCTGTGGCACGTCGGCTCGACCCTGATCGATGCGGCAGGTGGCGGTTGCACGGCACCGAGCGTGGTGCGCACTCAGCCAGGTTGGGAAGAACACATCGGCGAGGTGTTAGGTGGCCGTTATCCCCGTGGCGAATTCAGTCGCGTGCGTTTGCAGGTGGCGCATCCGATGGACAACGGCATGGTCAGCGGCATCCCGGAATTCTTCATCAATCAGGCCGAGCTGCGCGGTCAAAACGATCAATTGCTGGCGCGTCTGGAGTTGTTCCCGGCGGTCAGCGAAAACCCCAATTTGGCCTTCGATATCGAAGGAGCAGGGCAGACGCGCCTGGTGTTGCGCGACAACAGCGGCAATCAATTCGATGCGGCCATTCCCTGACCCAAGGAGCGAGTGATGCGCTGGATGCTGCTGTTGTTCATCAGTCTGAGCCTGCCGGCCCTGGCCGATTCCGACTACGCACTCAAGCCCCGGCAGATCGCCGAAGACACCTGGTTGCTGGAAGGCAGCACCGATAATTTCGCCAAGAGCAACGGCGGCAACATCGTCAACACCGCATTCATCGTCACCGAGCAGGGCGTGGTGGTCATCGACACCGGGCCGTCGAAGCGCTATGGCGAAGCCCTGCGCGAAGCGATTGCGGCGATCACTGATAAACCGGTGATCCAGGTGCTGCTGACCCATCACCATCCCGACCATGTGTTGGGCAATCAGGCTTTCACCGACGTGCCGATCGGTGCACTGGCTGGCACCACCGAGCTGTTGCGGCAACAGGGTGATGCCATGGCCGAGAACATGTATCGGCTGGTGGGCGACTGGATGCGCGGCACCGAGGTGGTGTCGCCGACGCAGACGCTGATGCCAGGCGTGAAAAGTTTTGGGAATCACGATTTGCGCCTACTGAGTCTGGGTGGGCACACCGGCGCGGATCTGGCTATTCTCGACCAGAAAACCGGCGTGCTATTTGCCGGGGACCTGGTGTTTTATCAACGCGCCCTGACCACGCCCAACAGCCCGGGGCTGTCGGTGTGGCTGGCGGACATCGCGACCCTGCAAGGTTTGCCGTGGACGTTGATCGCCCCCGGACATGGGCCGGTGGCCACGGACACAAAACCGTTCGAGCAGATGCGCGATTACCTGACCTGGCTGGACCAGCTGATGCGCGATGGCGCCGCCCACGGTAGCGACATGGCCGAGATGATCCGCAGCCCCATCCCCGAGCGTTTCGCCGGCATCAGCTTGAGCCGCTATGAGCTGATTCGCAGCGTCAGCCATTTGTACCCGCGCTATGAGCGCGCGCAGATGAGCCGAGTCGATTCCGCCAAAGATTTGTGAGCAACACCGGCCCCCTGTGGGATCGGTGTCAGGCATACGGTTCGGTACTCATCTCCTCCGACCCGGTACTAAGGAACTAGCAATCTCCGCATTGCGGGCAATTGTTGCAAGGGCGGCGGCGCCCAAGAATCTGCACCAGACCGGGAAAATTTCCCGGGTATAACAAAAACCGCAGAGGTAGCCGTCATGACCCAACCCGCACGTCGCCAACCCTTCGCCTTGAGCGTGCTGCTCAGTGCCATGCTGTTGTCTGGCTCGGCATTGGCCGCAGTCTCCGACCAAGACATTCTCCAGGACCCGAAGAACCCGGAGCAGGTCGTCACCAACGGCCTTGGCGTCCAGGGTCAGCGCTACAGCCCGCTGGACACCCTCAATGTCGACAACGTGAAGGATCTGCGCCCGGTCTGGGCCTTTTCGTTCGGCGGGGAAAAGCAGCGCGGTCAACAGGCGCAGCCGATGATCAAGGACGGCGTGATGTACATGACCGGCTCCTACTCGCGGGTGTTCGCTGTGGATGCGCGCACCGGTCGCAAGCTCTGGCAATACGACGCGCGGCTGCCCGATGACATCCGCCCGTGCTGCGACGTGATCAACCGTGGTGTCGCGCTGTATGGCGACCTGGTGATTTTCGGCACCCTCGACGCCAAGCTCGTGGCCCTGAACAAGGACACCGGCAAGGTCGTCTGGAGCAAGAAAGTCGCCGACCACAAGGAAGGCTATTCCATCAGCGCCGCGCCGTTGGTAGTCAACGGCAAACTGATTACCGGTGTGGCCGGTGGCGAGTTCGGGGTGGTGGGCAAAATCGAAGCCTACGACCCGAAAAACGGCGACCTGCTGTGGACTCGTCCCACCGTCGAAGGCCACATGGGTTATGTCTACAAGGACGGCAAAGCGGTAGAAAACGGCATCTCCGGCGGCGAAGCGGGCAAGACCTGGCCGGGCGATCTATGGAAAACCGGCGGCGCGGCGCCTTGGCTGGGCGGCTACTACGACCCGGAAACCAATCTGCTGCTGTTCGGCACCGGCAACCCGGCGCCGTGGAACTCGCACCTGCGTCCTGGCGACAACCTTTACTCCTCCTCGCGCCTGGCGCTGAACCCGGATGACGGCACGATCAAATGGCACTTCCAGAGCACGCCGCACGACGGTTGGGACTATGACGGCGTGAACGAACTGGTGTCGTTCAACTACAACGAAGGTGGCAAAGAAATCAAAGCAGCGGCCACGGCGGACCGTAACGGTTTCTTCTACGTGCTCGATCGCACCAACGGCAAATTCATTCGCGGCTTCCCGTTCGTGGACAAGATCACCTGGGCCAGCGGTCTGGATAAGAACGGCCGGCCGATCTACAACGAAGCCAGCCGTCCGGGTGCGCCGGGCTCCGAAGCCAAAGGCAGTTCGGTGTTCGTCGCGCCAGCGTTCCTTGGGGCGAAAAACTGGATGCCGATGGCCTACAACCGCGACACCGGCCTGTTCTATGTGCCGTCCAACGAATGGGGCATGGACATCTGGAATGAAGGCATCGCCTACAAGAAAGGCGCGGCGTTCCTCGGCGCTGGTTTCACCATCAAACCGTTGAACGAAGACTACATCGGCGTGCTGCGCGCCATCGACCCGAAAACCGGCAAGGAAGTCTGGCGCCACAAGAACTTCGCGCCGCTGTGGGGCGGGGTGCTGACCACCAAGGGCAACCTGGTGTTCACCGGTACGCCGGAAGGTTTCCTGCAGGCATTCAATGCCAAGACTGGCGAGAAAGTCTGGGAATTCCAGACCGGTTCCGGCGTACTCGGCTCGCCCATCACCTGGGAAATGGACGGCGAGCAATACGTCTCCGTGCTCTCCGGCTGGGGCGGCGCGGTACCGCTGTGGGGCGGCGAAGTGGCCAAGCGCATCAAGGACTTCAACCAGGGCGGCATGCTCTGGACGTTCAAGTTGCCTAAAGATCTGGTAGCCAAGCACTGATCTAAATACCGACACAACCTGTGGCGTGGGAGCTTGCTCCCGCTCGGCTGCGAAGCAGTCGTAAAACCGGCCAATGCGGTGTGACAGATGAACCGCAGCGCCTGGGTTTTGGAGCGCTTCGCACTCCAGCGGGAGCAAGCTCCCTCGCCACAAAAGCCTGCTGATACCGAGGCACCTTCTACTACCAAATAACGAGAATCCCCCTGCCAACGGCGCATTCGTCTGGCAGGCGGGGCTCTCTACTATCGGTTCATCGCCTGTTGGCTCGACAGGCATCGACCCAGACAGAGGCCCACCATGATCTACGCACAACCCGGAACACCCGGCGCCGTCGTTTCCTTCAAACCGCGCTACGGCAATTTCATCGGCGGCGAATTCGTTGCCCCAATCAACGGCGAGTACTTCACCAACACCTCACCGGTCAACGGTGAAGTGATCGCCGAGTTCCCGCGCTCCAGCGCCGCCGACATCGAAAAAGCCCTCGACGCCGCCCATGCTGCCGCCGATGCCTGGGGCAAAACCTCGGCGCAGGACCGCTCGCTGGTGCTGCTGAAAATCGCCGACCGCATCGAGCAGAACCTGGAAATCCTCGCCGTCACCGAAACCTGGGACAACGGCAAAGCCGTGCGCGAAACCCTCAACGCCGACGTGCCTTTGGCTGCCGACCACTTCCGTTACTTCGCCGGTTGCATCCGCGCTCAGGAAGGCGGCGCCGCCGAGATCAACGAACTGACCACCGCCTATCATTTCCATGAACCATTGGGCGTAGTCGGGCAGATCATCCCGTGGAACTTCCCGCTGCTGATGGCTGCCTGGAAACTCGCCCCGGCCCTGGCTGCCGGCAACTGCATCGTGCTCAAACCCGCCGAACAAACGCCGCTGTCGATCATGGTGTTCGCCGAGCTGATCGCCGACTTGCTGCCGGCCGGTGTGCTGAACATCGTCCAGGGTTTCGGTCGCGAAGCCGGTGAGGCGCTGGCCACCAGCAAGCGCATCGCCAAGATCGCCTTCACCGGTTCCACCCCGGTGGGCGCGCACATCATGCATTGCGCTGCCGAGAACATCATTCCAAGCACCGTTGAACTGGGCGGCAAGTCGCCGAACATTTTCTTCGAAGACATCATGAACGCCGAACCGCAGTTCATCGAGAAAGCCGCCGAAGGCCTGGTGCTGGCGTTCTTCAACCAGGGCGAAGTCTGCACTTGTCCGTCCCGGGCGCTGGTGCAGGAGTCGATCTATGACGACTTCATGAAAGTGGTGATGAAGAAGATCGTCAAGATCAAGCGCGGCAACCCGCTGGACACCGAAACCATGGTCGGCGCCCAGGCGTCCGAGCAGCAATACGACAAGATTCTCTCGTACCTGAAAATCGCTCAGGAGGAGGGCGCCGAACTGCTCACCGGCGGCGCGGCCGAGCGCCTTGAAGGCGATTTGTCGACCGGCTATTACATTCAGCCGACCCTGCTCAAGGGCCACAACAAAATGCGTGTGTTCCAGGAAGAAATCTTCGGCCCGGTGGTGGGTATCACCACCTTCAAGGACGAAGCCGAAGCCCTGGCGATTGCCAACGACAGCGAGTTCGGCCTCGGCGCCGGCCTGTGGACCCGCGACATCAACCGCGCCTACCGCATGGGCCGGGCGATCAAGGCCGGGCGTGTCTGGACCAACTGCTACCACCTGTACCCGGCCCACGCCGCGTTCGGTGGCTACAAGAAATCCGGTGTCGGCCGTGAGAACCACAAGATGATGCTCGACCACTACCAACAGACCAAAAACCTGCTGGTGAGCTACGACATCAATCCGCTGGGGTTCTTCTAACCCGCCAGAACACCATTGAAACCTGTGGGAGCGGGCTTGCCCGCGATAGCGAACTGGCAGTCAACGAATGTGTTGAATGTGATGGCGCCATCGCGGGCAAGCCCGCTCCCACAGGGTTATGGATGTACTTGAAGACTTTGTCCCACCCCCTACCAACGCACCCCACAACCTCCTTCGAAAGTAGCATTCGGTCCCTTCGCCCCCCGTGCATTAATGGTCTTACCGGAATCGTCCGGCACAAGAAGAGGATTGACCCATGTGGAATAAACCCGCGTTTACCGATCTGCGCATTGGCTTCGAAGTGACGATGTATTTCGCCAACCGTTGATTGATCGCCCGGTCAGCCGTCGCGTTGGCCGGGCCTGCCTTCTGGAGCCATCCCATGCACATCCGTGTTCTCGGTTCCGCCGCTGGCGGCGGTTTTCCGCAATGGAACTGCAACTGCCGTCAATGCGCCGCTATGCGCAACGGCAATCTGCGCGCGCAACGCCGCACGCAGTCGTCCATTGCCCTGAGCGACGACGGTGTGGAGTGGGTGCTCTGCAATGCTTCACCGGACATTCGCGCGCAACTCGAAAGCTTTCCGGTGATGCAACCGGCCCGACGCTTGCGAGACACGGCGATTGCCGGTGTCGTTCTGCTGGACAGTCAGATCGACCATTGCACCGGGCTGTTGAGCCTGCGCGAGGGCTGCCCGCATTCGGTCTGGTGCACCGAGCGGGTTCACGAAGACCTGAGCAGCGGCTTTCCCTTGTTCACCATGCTCAAGCACTGGAACGGTGGCTTGCAGTGGCAACCCATCGAACTGGATCGCGAGCCATTCAGTATCGTTGCCTGCCCACACCTGCAATTTCGCGCGATTCCGTTGGTCAGCAATGCACCGCCGTACTCGCCCAATCGCGGCAATCCGCAGCCAGGCGACACCATCGGCCTGTTCATCGAAGACCTGCGCAGCGGTGCATCGGTTTTCTATGCCCCGGGGCTGGGGCAAGTCGATGCAGAGGTATTGAGCTGGATGCAGCGCGCCGACTGCCTGCTGCTGGACGGCACGCTGTGGCGCGACGATGAGATGCGCGCGTGCGAAGTCGGCCAAAGCCTGGGCAGCGAAATGGGCCACCTGCCGCAAAGCGGCCCCGGCGGCATGCTCGACGTGCTGGAGAGCTTCAATCGCCAGCGCAAGGTGCTGATCCACATCAACAACACCAACCCGATCCTCGATGAAGACTCGGCCGAGCGCGCATTGCTGGAGCGGCGCGGGATTGAAGTGGCTTATGACGGCATGAGTATCGAGCTGTAGCGGATGGCCCCATCGCGGGCAAGCCCGCTCCCACAGGGTTTTGTGTACACCGCAGATCCCTTCTAGGAGCGAGGCTTGCCCGCGAAGGCGCCAGACCAGGATGCCCCATCGCGAGCAGGCTCGCTCCCACAATGGACCTGCTTTGTGCAGAAAATCGGCTAAGACCCGGACTCCTGTGGGAGCGGGCTTGCCCGCGATAGGGCCCGACCAGACACCGCAGAACCCAACGGTTATTCCCCGGAGAACCGCAATGACTGACACTCCCATGACCCCCGCCGAATTCGAAGCAGCCCTGCGCGCCAAGGGGGCCTATTACCACATCCATCATCCATTCCACCAAGCCATGTACGCCGGGCGTGCCACCCGCGAGCAGATCCAGGGCTGGGTCGCCAATCGCTTCTATTACCAGGTGAACATCCCGCTCAAGGATGCCGCGATCCTCGCCAACTGCCCGGACCGCGACGTGCGCCGGGAATGGCTGCAACGGATCCTCGACCATGACGGCGTCCCCGGCAGTGAAGGCGGCATCGAAGCGTGGCTGCGATTGGGCGAAGCAGTGGGGCTGGATCGCGAACAAATCCTTTCGCAAGAACTGGTGCTGCCGGGCGTGCGTTTCGCCGTGGACGCCTATGTCAATTTCGCCCGTCGCGCTTGCTGGCAAGAAGCGGCCAGCAGCTCGCTGACCGAACTGTTCGCGCCACAGATTCACCAGTCCCGGCTCGACGCCTGGCCCACCCATTACCCATGGATCGACCCGGCCGGCTACGACTATTTCCGTACGCGTTTGAGTCAGGCGCGGCGCGATGTCGAGCATGGTTTGCGCATCACCCTGGCGCACTACGTCACGGTCGAAGGCCAGCAACACATGCTGGAGATTCTGCAGTTCAAACTCGATGTGTTGTGGAGCATGCTCGACGCGATGAGCATGGCCTACGAGCTGGATCGCCCGCCGTATCACACCGTCACCAACGAGCGGGTCTGGCACCGGGGGATCATCTTGTGAGCCTGATCGAACAGCAACCCGGCCCACCGCTGTGGTTGCTGGCGGAGCTGACCTATCGCTGCCCGTTGCAATGCCCGTATTGCTCCAACCCGCTGGACTTCGCCCAACAGGGCGAGGAGTTGAGCACAGAAGAGTGGATTCGGGTGTTCCGCGAGGCGCGGGAGATGGGCGCTGCGCAACTGGGTTTTTCCGGGGGCGAGCCGTTGGTGCGCCAAGACCTGGCCGAGCTGATCAAGGCCGCGCGGGACATGGGTTACTACACCAACCTGATCACCTCGGGTATCGGCCTGACCGAACAGAAGGTCCGTGACTTCAAGATCGCCGGGCTGGACCACATTCAGATCAGCTTTCAGGCCGCCGATGAACAGGTGAACAATCTGCTCGCCGGCTCGCGCAAGGCCTTCGCCCAGAAACTGGCCATGGCCCGGGCGGTGAAAGCCCAGGGCTACCCGATGGTGCTGAACTTCGTCACCCATCGGCACAACATCGACCAGATCGCGCAGATCATCGAACTGTGCCTGGAGCTGGAGGCGGATTTCGTCGAGTTGGCGACGTGCCAGTTCTACGGTTGGGCTGAACTGAATCGTGTCGGTCTGTTGCCAACTCGTGAACAGCTACAGCGCGCTGAGCGCATTACCAATGACTACCGCCAGCGGCTTGAGGCCGAGGGCCATCCGTGCAAGCTGATCTTCGTGACCCCGGATTACTACGAAGAACGCCCCAAGACCTGCATGAATGGCTGGGCCAACCTGTTTCTCGACATCACCCCGGACGGGACGGCGTTGCCTTGTCATAGCGCTCGCCAGTTGCCGGTGCAGTTTCCCAACGTGCGCGAGCACAGCATCGCGCACATCTGGAACGACTCCTTCGGTTTCAACCGTTTTCGCGGCGATGACTGGATGAAAGAGCCGTGCCGTTCCTGCGATGAAAAGCACAAGGACCTCGGCGGCTGCCGCTGCCAGGCGTTCATGCTTACGGGTGACGCGAGCAACGCTGATCCGGTGTGCAGCAAGTCGCCGCACCACGACGTTATTCTCAAGGCCCGGGACGAAGCCGACGCGCCGGGGCAGGGCATGGAGTACCTGACCTTGCGCAATGAAAAGGCTTCGCGACTGATCTATCGCGGATGAGTTGTGAGCACAGAACCCTGTGGGAGCGGGCTTGCCCGCGATGAGGCCAGCACATTCAACATTGATGTTGACTGTAAAACAGCTATCGCGGGCAAGCCCGCTCCCACAGGGATTCTCAGTGAATCTGAAATCGGAGTGCACCCCCGGGCGACTCGCTATCCATTGGTCTGATTGCATTCGCAGCCGGATGCTTTAGTGTGGACTTTACCTTTCAAAACAATAAAAACAGGCTTTCCAATGAGCCAGAATCTCAGCCAGCTGCGTAAATTCGTTTCGCCCGAAATCATCTTCGGTGCCGGCTGTCGGCATAACGTCGGCAATTACGCCAAGACCTTCGGCGCCCGCAAGGTGCTGGTGGTCAGCGACCCCGGTGTGATTGCCGCCGGTTGGGTCGCCGATGTCGAGGCCAGTCTGCAAGCCCAGGGCATTGATTTCTTTTTGTATAGCGACGTTTCGCCCAACCCGCGGATCGAGGAAGTCATGCTCGGCGCCGAGCTGTACCGGGAGAATCACTGCGATGTGATCGTGGCGATCGGCGGCGGCAGCCCGATGGATTGCGGCAAGGGCATCGGCATTGTCGTCGCCCACGGGCGCAACATCCTCGAATTCGAGGGCGTGGACACCCTGCGCATCGCCAGCCCACCGCTGATCCTGATCCCGACCACCGCCGGCACTTCGGCCGACGTGTCGCAGTTCGTGATCATCTCCAATCAGCAAGAACGCATGAAATTCTCCATCGTCAGCAAGGCCGCGGTGCCGGACGTGTCGCTGATCGATCCGGAAACCACCCTGAGCATGGACCCGTTCCTGTCGGCCTGTACCGGCATCGACGCGTTGGTCCATGCCATCGAAGCCTTCGTCTCCACCGGTCACGGGCCGCTCACCGACCCTCATGCACTGGAGGCGATGCGGCTGATCAACGGCAATCTGGTGCAAATGATCGCCAACCCGAGCGACATCGCCCTGCGGGAAAAAATCATGCTCGGCAGCATGCAGGCCGGGCTGGCGTTCTCCAACGCGATCCTTGGCGCGGTCCATGCCATGTCCCACAGCCTCGGCGGCTTCCTCGATCTGCCCCATGGCCTGTGCAATGCGGTGCTGGTGGAACACGTGGTGGCGTTCAACTACAGCTCGGCGCCGGAGCGCTTCAAGGTGATTGCCGAGACCTTCGGCATCGATTGCCGTGGTCTCAATCACCGGCAGATTTGCGGGCGGCTGGTCGAACACCTGATCGCCCTCAAACACGCCATCGGCTTCCACGAAACCCTCGGTCTGCACGGGGTGAGTACGGCGGACATTCCGTTCCTGTCGCAACACGCCATGCACGATCCGTGCATCCTTACCAACCCGCGCGAATCCAGTCAGCGCGACGTCGAGGTCGTCTATGGCGAAGCCCTCTGACGAGCAACAACGGGCGCTGGCCGGGTTACTCGGCTTAGGCAACCACTCGGCGCGCAAGAGTCATTACCCGGAACTGGCCGCGCGCCTGGATGAACTGGAAACCGAACGCAACCGCTACAAATGGCTGTTCGAAAACGCGGTGCACGGGATCTTCCAGGCCAGCCTGCTGGAAGGCATGCGCGCCGCCAACCCGGCGCTGGCGCGAATGCTCGGCTATCAAAGCCCGCAGGAAGTGCTGTTTTCCCTGACGGACCTGGCGGGTACGTTGTTCGTCGGTGGGGCGCAAGAGCTGGAAAGCATCGGCGAAATCCTCCAGCGCGAGCGCAGCCTGCTGGCCTATGAAACTCAGCTGCGGCGCAAGGACGGCAGCGTTCTTGACGTGTTGATGAACTTGCTGCTCAAACCGGATCAGGAAGGTTTGGTGGAGGGCTTTGTCGCCGACATCACCGAACGAAAACTCGCTCAGCAGCGCCTGCAACAACTCAATGACGAACTGGAGCAGCGGGTCACCGCGCGCACCAACGAGCTGCTGGATGCCAATCGCAATCTGCAACAGCAGATCACCCAGCGCAAACAGATCGCAGAAGCCTTGCGCGATGCCCGTGATGCCGCCGAAGCCGCCAATCGCAGCAAGGACAAATACCTCGCCGCCGCCAGTCACGACTTGCTGCAACCGCTCAACGCTGCGCGTTTGTTGATCTCGACCTTGCGCGAACGCAAACTGCCCGACGTCGAGCAGGTGCTGGTGGAGCGCACGCATCAGGCGCTGGAAGGGGCCGAGGATTTGCTCACCGACCTGCTGGATATTTCCCGGCTCGATCAGGCCGCGGTGAAGCCGGACATCGCCCTGTACCGCCTCGACGAATTGCTCGCGCCGCTGGTCTCGGAGTTTCAGTCGGTGGCCGCGGCAGCCGGGTTGAACCTGCGGGTACACATGGGCGATTACGCTATTCATACCGACTTGCGCCTGATGACTCGAATCCTGCGCAACTTCCTCAGCAATGCCTGCCGCTACACCGACGAGGGCTGCATTCTGCTGGGGGCACGGCGCCGGGGCGATGCGCTACGTATCGAAGTCTGGGACACCGGGCGCGGGATTCCTGCGGATCGTCTTGACTCGATCTTCCTCGAGTTCAACCAATTGGACGTCGGACGCGCCGCCGATCGTAAGGGTGTGGGCCTGGGACTGGCGATTGTCGAACGCATCGCCAAGATCCTCGACTACAGGATTCAGGTTCATTCGCTGCCGGGGCGCGGTTCGATGTTCAGCATCGAAGTACCGATTTCCCATGAGATTCCACTGCCGATCAGTCAGGTCGCGCCGCAACCGAGTACCGGCAATCCGTTGCCGGGCCGGCGGCTGTTGGTGCTGGACAACGAAATCAGCATTCTTGAAAGCATGAGCGCGCTGCTCGGGCAGTGGGGCTGCGAGGTGGTCACCGCCACCGACGAGGCCACGGCGCTGGTGGCTTTGCAGGGACAGGCGCCGGAACTGATTCTGGCGGACTATCACCTGGACCACGGGGTGGTGGGTTGTGAGGTGGTTCGGCATTTGCGCGAGCATTTCAGCCAGGCGATTCCGGCGGTGATCATCACCGCCGACCGCACCGACCAGTGTCGGCGCTCATTGCAGCGCCTCGACGCGCCGCTGCTGAACAAACCAGTGAAGCCCGGCAAGTTGCGCGCGGTGCTGACTCAGCTGTTGGCGTAGCGAGGGTTGAAAAGATTGCAGCCTGGGGCTGCGCACCGTTCAAAGTGGGAGCGAGCCTGCTCGCGATAGCGGTCTGACATTCAACATGGATGTCGGCTGACAGTCCGTCATCGCGAGCAGGCTCGCTTGTATGGAATTTTGTTCAGGCAATGGTCATCGGCGGCATGGTGCCCAGTAGCGAAACCGCTGCCACCGCGCCAATCCCCAGCAACCACTCCAGCATTACGCTGGCACGCAACTGTCCCAAATGCTGCTGGCAATCCTTGACCCTCCGTCGATTGAACAGCGCCAACCCCAACATCCCGATCACCAGCACAACCTTGATCAACAGGATCAGCGCAAACCCGGACAGCAATGGCGTGGGCCAGAACACACCGGTCAATACCCGTACGTTGATCAGCCCGGTCATCACCAGTCCCGCCACCAAGGCGTAACCGATCCCGCTGAAGCGGTGCAATATTGCACTCAAGGGATGATCGGCCGGTTGGCGCAAGATCATCACCAGCAACATCAACCCTCCGAGCCAGGCGCCGACACAGGTCAGATGAAAGATCTGGTTGAGGATCAGCAATTGGCCTTGCAGACCATCGAGCATGGCGCCATGACCGACCGGGGCCAGGGTCGCGAGCAGCAAGCTCGAAAGGCTGATGCGCCAAAGCGAACTGGAACGCCAGGGCGTCAGCAAAAGGGCCATGAGCAACAGATTGAGCAGCAGATGCCAGCGCCAGACCTGACCGAAAAAGGTATTGCTCAGCACCAGGCCTAGCGTCGCCGGATCGAATGCCGCATCCGCGGAGGCGGCCATGCTGGCGGTAATCAGCAGCAACCAGCCAACGCCACTGATTAACGCTAAAGCGGTAAGCCCGCGAGTCACTCGCGCCAGAGACGGATCCAGCCACGCCGTTTCACGGCCCAACAGCAGAGGCCGGAACACCCAGGCCCCGAACAGCATCAGCACCACGGTGAAATGCACAAAGCGGCACAGCACCAGCGCATCGGTCATGAATTACTGACCGACCTTGAAGCGGTAGGCGCCTTCGCTTTTATGGGTGTCGACCGACACGGCGTGCCATTCGACTTTGTAATCGCCAGCGGCCAACGGCGCGGCCGGGGTGACGATCAGGGTTTTCTTGTCGCTGCCTTCGGTGGCGAGGTTTTTTACCGGAACGTCGGTGCCGTCCTTGCTGATCGTCACTTTGGTGAACGTCGCTTCAACCCCTTCGGAAAACTTCAGGCGCAGTTCCGCAGGCGCGCTCACGGTGCTGTCGGCCGCCGGGGTCTGGCTTTTCAGGTGCGCGTGGGCAAACACCGAGGAGGCGGCGAGCAGCGAGCCGAGGAGGGCGGTGGTAATCAGGGCGTTCTTGAGCAGCATCGTGAAGACCTCAGGGGCAGGTTCAAAGAGGCGGCCAGTTTACCTGCCACAAGACCACCGTACGAAGTTTCGTTTCCCCCTGTCGCCCGATCCAGAGCGGATGCTAGTCTTGATCAACGCTGTTGTCAGGGAGCCCTCATGGGCAATCACAAGATCGAGATTCGTCGCAGTAACGTCGAAAAAATTCTGCTGGGGGCCGAAAAAGTCTTCGCCGAAAAAGGCTTCGGCAGCACCGCCATGGCCGACATCGCCGCCGAAGTGCAACTGCCGCGTTCCAACCTGCATTACTACTTCAGCACCAAAAGTGAACTGTACAGCGCGGTGCTGCTGGGTTTGCTGGAGGTCTGGAAGCAGGACGCCTTGTGCTTCGAGATGTTCGACGACCCGCGAGTGGTGCTCAGCAGCTACATCCGCGCCAAGATGAACCATTCCCGCAGCCGGCCGTACGGTTCGAAAGTCTGGGCCAACGAAATCATCCACGGCGCGCCGACACTGGGTGAGAAACTGGACGCCAGCCTGTACGACTGGGCCAAGATGAAAGAAGCGAAAATTCGCCAGTGGGTGGAAGACAAACGCATCCTGCCGGTGGAGCCTTCCAGCCTGCTGTACATGATCTGGGCCTCGACCCAGCATTACGCCGACTTTGACCACCAGGTGAATATTCTTAACGATCACCAGCCGCTGTCGGACATGCAGTTCGAGCGGGCGGTGCAGACGGTGACCAGCGTGATATTGCGCGGGATTGGGTTGGAGCCTTGAGTTGTGCGGTGCAGCGGCTGGCCCCATCGCGGGCAAGCCCGCTCCCACAGGGTTCTCGGTGTACACGGAAATTGTGTACGACATAAATCACTGTGGGAGCGGGCTTGCCCGCGATGGCGTCCGTTCAGGCACCGCAGGGCTTAAAGGACAACATGGTAGGGATTGCGCGGATCATGGTTCCAATCCAGAAACGGCTTGCCGGTGTCCATCGTCACCATCTCGATGCAATCCTGCACCGGGCACGTGATCTGGCACAGATTGCACCCCACGCACTCATCATCGATCACTTCATATTTGTGCGTCCCGTCCGCCTGCTTAAGGCTCGCAATTGCCTGGTGCGACGTGTCTTCGCAAGCAATGTGACAACGACCGCAGCCGATGCACGCCTCCTGATCAATCTTCGCAATCACCTGATAGTTCATGTCCAGGTACTTCCAGTCCGTGGTATTGCCCACCGCACGCCCGGAAAACTCTGACACGCTGACGTAGCCCTGAGTGTCCATCCAGCGTGACAAACCGTCCTTCATCTCCTCGACAATCCGGAAGCCATGCAGCATTGCCGCCGTGCACACCTGCACCGCGCCGCTGCCCAGGGCAATGAATTCCGCGGCATCGCGCCAACTGCCAATCCCGCCGATGCCGCAGATCGGCAAGCCTTGTGTCTGAGGATCGCGGGCGATCTCGGCGACCATGTTCAACGCAATCGGCTTCACCGCCGAACCGCAATAACCGCCATGGGTGCTTTGGCTGCCGACGGCGGGATTGGCGACCATGCGTTCCAGGTTGACGCTGGTGATCGAGTTGATGGTGTTGATCAGCGACACCGCATCAGCCCCGCCCCGGTAAGCGGCACGGGCGGCGACGCGGATGTCGGTGATGTTCGGCGTGAGTTTGACAATCACCGGCAGCGAGCAATAGGTCTTGCACCAGCGGGTGACCTGTTCGACGTATTCCGGCACCTGGCCGACCGCCGCGCCCATGCCCCGTTCCGGCATGCCGTGGGGGCAGCCGAAGTTCAGTTCGATGCCATCGGCTCCGGTGGCTTCCACCAGCGGCAGGATGTTTTTCCACGACTCTTCAACACAGGGCACCATCAGCGACACGATCAGCGCGCGGTCCGGCCAGTCCTTTTTGACCTGGGTGATTTCCCGCAAGTTGATTTCCAGTGAACGGTCGGTGATCAGCTCGATGTTGCTAAAACCAAGCACCTCCCGATTAGCCCCGAAGTGTGCTGAGTAACGCGACGATACGTTGACCGCCGCCGGGTCTTCACCCAGGGTTTTCCAGACCACACCGCCCCAGCCAGCCTCGAACGCGCGGACCACGTTGTAGGCTTTGTCGGTCGGCGGCGCGGAAGCCAGCCAGAACGGATTGGGGGCCTTGATGCCGGCGAAAACAATCGAGAGATCGGCCATTTACGCAGCCTCCACGTTGAGCATGAGTTGAGCGTTGATGGCCTCGGCGGCCAGCTTGCCGTGCTGCACGGCCTGCACGGTGAGGTCCTGATCGAGGCTGGTGCAGTCGCCGCCGGCATACACGCCAGGAATGCTGGTGCGCAGCTGTTCGTCGACGAGGATGCGGTCGCCCTGACGCTTGAGTTCACGGGCCAGCGGATCGGCAAGAGCGCTGTTGTCGAAGGCCTGGCCAATGGCTTTGAAGATCGCGTCGGCGGCCAGTTCAAAGGTTTCACCAGTGGTTTGCAGGCGACCTTCCGCCATCCGGGTGCGGGCGAAGCGCATGCCGCGTACCTTGCCCTGATCGTCGAGCAGCACCTCTTGCGGTTGCGCCCAGGTCAGCAGGCGCACCTGATTGGCCTTGGCGATGTCCTGTTCGTGACCGGTTGCGCCCATGTCCTCGACGCCACGGCGGTACACCAGATTCACATCGCGAGCGCCGAGGCGAGCCATTTGCACGGCCATGTCGATGGCGGTGTTGCCGGCGCCGAGGACTATGCAGCGCTCGGCCAGCGGCAGTTGCGTCAGGTCATCGGCCTGGCGCAGTTCGCGGATGTAGTCGGTGGCGGCGAGCAGGCCGGGGGCATCCTCCTGGGCCAGCCCCAACTGTTTGCTGGCGGCCAGGCCGAGGCCGAGGAACACCGCATCGAATTGCTGATGCAGTTCACTGAGGGTCAGGTTATCGCCGAGTTTCTGCCCGTGGCGAATCTCGATTCCGCCAATCCCCATCAGGAACTCAAGCTCCTTCTGCGCGTAATCGTCCACCAGTTTGTACTTGGCGATCCCGTATTCGTTGAGGCCGCCAGCCTTTTCCCGGGCTTCGAAAATCACCACATCATGGCCGTGCATCGCGCTGCGGTGCGCGCAGGCCAAACCGGCCGGGCCGGCACCCACCACGGCGATGCGCTTGCCGGTTGCGACGGCGCGCTGGAACGGATGTTCGCTGAAGTGTGCGTTGTCCACGGCATAGCGTTGTAACAGGCCGATCAGCACCGGCGCGCATTCCTCGGCGTTGTTGCGCACGCAGGCTTGCTGGCACAGGATTTCCGTGGGGCAGACCCGGGCGCAACTGCCGCCGAGGATATTCGCCGAGAGGATTTTCTGTGCGGCGCCCTGAACGTTTTCCTGATGGATATTGCGGATGAACGATGGAATGTCGATGTCGCTCGGACAGGCATTCACGCACGGCGCGTCGTAGCAATACAGGCAGCGCGAGGCTTCCAGATGCGCCTGGCGGTCGTTGAGTGGCGGTGCCAGATCGGTGAAATGGCCGGCGAGGGCGGCTGCGTCCTCATGTGGATGGGGGAGGTGGTTCAGGGTCTTGATCACGGTGTTGGCCTCACGATTATTTGAGGTGCTGCCTCTGGTGGGCATTGGTTTGTTGTTGCTTGACCGGGCCTCATCGCGGGCAAGCCCGCTCCCACAGGGTTTTGTGAACACTGAAGATCCCTGTGGGAGCCGGGCTTGCCCGCGATAGGCCGAAGGCCGCTCTTAGCGTTTCACAGCAACCGGCCTGCACAACTCAGCTCGCTTGCTCAGCAAATCAAACACCGCCGGATACGCCGGCCGTTCGACATACCGACCGGCACCACGCTCGGCCCGCAAATCACCATCGGCCCACACCACTCGGCCCTGGCTGACGGTGTGGCTCGGCACGCCGCGCACGGTCTTGCCTTCGAAGATGTTGAAGTCGACTTGCTGGTGATGGGTCTTGGCTGAAATCGTCCGCGTCCCTTCCGGGTCCCACAGCACCAGATCCGCATCAGCGCCCACACGGATCGCACCCTTGCGCGGATAGAGGTTGAAGATCTTCGCGGTGTTGGTGGAGGTGAGGGCAACGAAGTGCTGCATCGACAAACGTCCGGTATTCACCCCTTCATCCCAGAGCACCGCCATGCGGTCTTCGATCCCGGCGGTGCCGTTGGGGATCTTGCTGAAGTCGTCACGGCCGGCGGCTTTTTGCTCGGCGCAGAAGCAACAATGGTCGGTGGCGGTGGTGTGCAGGTTGCCCGCTTGCAGGCCATGCCAAAGGGCTTCCTGATGGCCGCGAGGACGGAAGGGCGGGCTCATCACGTAACCGGCGGCGGTCTGCCAGTCCGGGTGTTGGTAAACGCTGTCGTCCAGCAGCAGATGCCCGGCCAGCACTTCGCCGTAAACCGGTTGGCCCTTGCTGCGGGCGTAGGTGATTTCGTCGAGGGCTTCCTTGGTCGAGACGTGGACCAGGTACAGCGGCGTGCCGAGGGTTTCGGCGATGCGAATCGCTCGGCTCGCGGCTTCACCTTCCACTTGCGAAGGCCGCGACAGCGGGTGCGCTTCCGGCCCGGTCATGCCCTGGGCCATCAACTTGCGTTGCAGGTGATAGACCAGCTCGCCGTTTTCCGCGTGCACGGTCGGCACCGCGCCCAGTTCCAGACAACGCTCGAAACTCGCCACCAGCGTATCGTCGGCGGCCATGATCGCGTTCTTGTAGGCCATGAAATGCTTGAAGCTGTTGACCCCATGATGGCTGACCAGCTCGGCCATTTCCTCGCGGACCTGCTCGCTCCACCAAGTGATGGCGACGTGGAAACCGTAGTCCGACGCCGACTTCTCCGCCCAGCCGCGCCATTGATGAAACGCCTCCATCAACGATTGCTGCGGGTTGGGAATCACGAAGTCGATGATCGAGGTGGTGCCGCCGGCAAGCCCCGCCGCGGTGCCGCTGAAAAAGTCTTCGCTGGCCACCGTGCCCATGAAGGGCAGCTGCATATGAGTGTGCGGGTCGATACCGCCGGGCATCAGGTATTGACCGCTGCCGTCGAGCACTTCGGCATCGGCGGGAACATCGAGGTTTTCACCGATGGCTTTGATCACGCCGTCGGCGCAATAGACGTCGGCGCGATAACTTTCATCATGGGTAATAACGGTGGCGCCACGGATCAACAGAGACATTCCGAGTTCCTCGCAGGCATTGACCGACTGATGCCGGTTCTAAATGTTTTATATGAAGCAGACGCTAATCGGTGTATTCCTGTCAGCGCTGTCAAGAATAGACGCTAGCTGCAGTTTACGGATTGAGCAAGAATATTTTTTATAAGCTTATGGCTGTTTTAACTGATTGAAAAATAACGATTAAAACTGAAAATCACCAAAATGGTGAGGCCTCTCACCATTTTGACGCACTTGACAGGTTCCAAAAATAGACGAGATTTTCTATGTGAAATCAGCCGCTTGAGGATGGTCTATGGTTGATGCGCAATCTTTCAAAAAAGATCGACGCACCAGATTGAGTCCTGACTGTTCGGACAACTTGCCTGACATTCGGCCTGAGTGGCATGGCAACTGACTGCGGATTCAATAGTTGGATAAATAAAGCTGATTAACATCAGTTGGTTAGCGAAATTTTATGGCACTGCCCGATGCGTAAGCGGGGCACCCGGCACGTTTTTTGATGCCGCCGCTGACACCTTGGCCGGTCCATGAAAGTTGTCAGTTTCTCCGGCCATCGTCCGGCTCGCGCGCGTTGCGCCAGCCGCTGGTGAGCAAAAATAATCAAAAAAACAGTGGAGCGGCCATGCAACAGATTAGATCGCAAGTGACCGAGCGCGACGGCTTGTTTGAGCTCGAAGCCGGCAGCGATGTCCTCGACAGTCCCCGTTACAACCACGACATGGCACCGACCAAGGTGCGTGAACGAACCTGGAACAAATGGCACATCACCGCGTTATGGGTCGGCATGGCGATCTGCGTACCGACCTACACCCTCGGCGGCGTGCTCACTGCTTATTTCGGACTGACCGTCGGCGAAGCGCTGCTGGCGATTCTGTTCGCCAACATCATCGTACTGATCCCGCTGACCCTGAACGCCTTCCCCGGCACCAAATACGGCATTCCATTTCCGGTGTTGCTGCGCTCGTCCTTCGGCATCCTCGGCTCCAACATTCCGTGCCTGATCCGTGCCCTGGTGGCGTGCGGCTGGTTCGGCATCCAGACCATGTTCGGAGGGCTGGCGATTCACCTGTTTCTCGGTTCGGTGTTCGATGACTGGAAAGCCCTCGGCGGCACCGGTGAAGTGATCGGCTTCATGCTGTTCTGGGCCTTGAACCTGTGGGTGGTGATTCGCGGCGCGGACTCGATCAAATGGCTGGAAACCCTCTCGGCACCGTTGTTGGTACTGGTGGGCGTGGGGCTGCTGGTATGGGCGATGCCGAATGTATCGATGACTGAACTGATGGCGATCCCGGCCAAGCGTCCGGAAGGGGCCAGCGTGGTCAGTTACTTTGCCGCCGGGCTGACTGCGATGGTCGGATTCTGGGCCACCCTGTCGCTGAATATTCCGGACTTCAGCCGCTACGCGAAAAGCCAGAAGGATCAGATCGTCGGGCAGATTATCGGCTTGCCCCTGACTATGTTCCTGTTCGCCTCCCTTGGCGTGGTGATGACAGCCGCGTCGGTAAAACTGGTGGGCGTCACTGTCTCTGATCCGGTCACGTTGATCGGCCATATCCAGAGCCCGGTCTGGGTCGCCCTGGCCATGGCGTTGATCATCATCGCCACGTTATCGACCAACACCGCGGCTAACATTGTTTCGCCGACCAACGACTTTCAGAACGTCGCGCCCAAGATCATTAACCGCACCAAAGCGGTAATTCTCACGGGGTTGGTTGGCTTGGCGCTGATGGCCCATGAACTGTTGAAGAAACTGGGGCTGATCGTTTCGGATTTGAGTCTGGAGACGGTGTATTCCAACTGGTTGCTGGGCTATTCCAGTCTGCTGGGCCCGATCGCCGGGATCATGGTGGTGGACTATTTCCTGATCAAGAAACAGCAACTGGATTTGGCAGGCCTCTACCGCGACGACGTTTACCCGGCGTGGAACTGGTTCGGTTTTATTGCATTCGGTGTGCCGGTGGCGTTGACGCTGCTGTCGCTGGGCAGCGATGCGTTCAGCTGGTTCTACAGCTATGGCTGGTTTACTGGCTCGGCCCTTGGTGGGCTGATTTATTACGGGTTGAGCGTGATGCGGCCGAGTCCTACTGCTGTGAAATCGGCGGTGTGAGGGATGGCCCCTTCGCGAGCAAGCCCGCTCCCACATGGATTTTGTGAACACTGAAATCCCCTGTGGGAGCGGGCTTGCCCGCGATGACGGCCTCACAATCACCACAAATTTCCATGAAGAAACCTATAACAACTGCCTGAGGAGATCACCATGAACGCTGCCATAGACGTTCTGCAGTCCACCCATCAGCACATCAATCGCGACCGTCTGTGGCAGTCGCTCATGGACCTGGCCAAGCTCGGTGCCACGGTCAAGGGCGGCGTCTGCCGGCTGGCACTGACCGACCTCGACCGCCAGGCCCGGGACATCTTCGTGAACTGGTGCGAGGAAGCCGGCTGCACCGTCAGCATCGACGCCGTCGGCAACATCTTCGCCCGCCGTCCGGGGCGCAATCCGAACCTGCCGCCGGTGATGACCGGCAGCCACATCGACACTCAACCCACCGGTGGCAAGTTCGACGGTTGCTTCGGCGTGCTGGCCGGGGTCGAAGTCTTGCGCACCCTCAATGACCTCGGCGTGGAAACCGAAGCGCCGCTGGAAGTGGTGGTCTGGACCAACGAAGAAGGCTCGCGCTTCGCCCCGTGCATGATGGGCTCCGGCGTGTTCGCGGAAAAATTCACCCTCGAAGAAACCCTGGCCAAGGTCGATGCGGAGGGCGTGACGGTCGGCGAAGCCCTGAACGCCATCGGCTACGCTGGCCCGCGCAAAGTCAGCGGCCACGCCGTCGGTGCGTATTTCGAGGCCCACATCGAGCAAGGCCCGATTCTTGAGGACGAGCGCAAAACCATCGGCGTGGTGATGGGCGCTCTCGGGCAGAAATGGTTCGACCTGAAACTGCGCGGCGTCGAAGCCCACGCCGGCCCGACGCCGATGCACCTTCGCAAGGATGCTCTGGTCGGCGCCTCAGTGATCGTCGGCGCGGTCAATCGCGCCGCCCTCGGCCATCAACCCCACGCCTGCGGCACCGTCGGCTGCCTGCAAGCCTACCCCGGCTCGCGCAACGTGATTCCCGGCGAAGTGCGCATGACCCTGGACTTCCGTCATCTGGAACCGGCGCGACTCGATTCAATGATCGCCGAAGTTCGCGAAGTCATCGAAACCACCTGCGAGGAACACGGCCTGACGTTCGAACTGACCCCCACCGCCGACTTCCCGCCGCTGTACTTCGACAAGGGTTGCGTCGAAGCAGTACGCGGCGCCGCTCAAGGGTTGGGTTTGTCGCACATGGACATCGTCAGTGGGGCAGGGCACGACGCGATCTTCCTCGCCGAACTCGGCCCGGCCGGGATGATCTTCGTGCCTTGCGAAGGCGGCATCAGCCACAACGAAATCGAAAACGCCGCGCCCGATGACTTGGCTGCCGGATGTGCGGTGTTGTTGCGGGCGATGCTGGCGGCTTCGGATGCGATTGCCCGCGGTGAACTTGCTGCCTGAAGATCAAAAAATCGCAGGCTTCGCCAGCTCCTGCATTGAGCGTGTACACCCATGGATGTACGCAACCCCTGTAGATGCTGGCGAAGCCTGCGATCTTTTGTCTTTTTACATATTAAAAATTGCCCCGCGTCACAAACCCGAATCCTCAATCGTCATCCTGTTGCCCCCCTAAAATTGCGGAGCAACACGATGTCGTCCAACACCCGAACGTGCGGCGCTGGCCTGGACCGAAGCCCTGACCGTACTCGATGAAAAGACCGATTACGCCACCCTGCGCGAGCATTTCAACGATGCTCAGATCGGTGCCTTGACGGCCGAGATCGGCATGATCAACCTGTGGAACACGTTTGCAGGTGTCGAGGCACTGATCGATGAATTCCGCTGAAAACGCCACCGCTGTATTCGCGCAGCGCAGGCCCTTTTGGCTCGGTCTGGCGTATCGCATCCTCGGCTCGCGCACCGAAGCCGAGGATGTGGTGCAAGAGCTGTTCATCAAGTGGCTGGAGGCCGACCGGGCCTCCATTGCCACGCCGGCCGCCTGGCTTACCACCGCTTGCACCCGGCACTGCATCGACCTGTTGCGCTCGGTGACGCCAAAGATGCTTATCTGACGCTCAAAGTAATCAGAAATAAGTGATCAGGTGTTACCTATGTGACTGAACTCTTCTGTTACCTATGTGGTTGATCCCTTCATGCCAACCATTCGGTGACTCGCCCTGGCTCGGCATGCCCTCACTCCGGCATCGCCCCCTGTGCAATGCCTGCGTTCGGCCTCTGGGAAAGGGGCGGGTAGGTCAAGATCAAAAGCCAAAGCCAGTCTATCCGGTGTTTTTCTGGCATTGGCGGGTGGCTGGGCTATAAGGAATGCGAGGGTATTCTTTTTCTGTGACGGGGCCGCGGGTGTGCGGTGTGGTTTTTGTGTCGCGGAAAATGTCGATTACTTACCGCGGGTCAGCCTATGAACAGTTTTGGGATACGTATTTTTTCGCCACTGTCGCTCGTACTCTGCGCGGCGATTCTGGGTGGTTGCGCCAGTCCGCCGCCTCCACCACCCGCTGCGCCGCCACCGCCACCGGTTCGTACCTGTCAGACTTCCGAAAACACTGATGTGCAGGGTGATATGAGAGCTGAAGGGCAGGTGACCCGGACCACGACCCTGACCCGTTGCGTCACTCAGTAAGCCTGCTCCGGTGTAATGGTGTGGCTTGAGTAGCGGGTCAGACTTCCTCGATCCTGACCCACCGCGACTCTTGTGCCGCCAAACGAATCGCCGTCGCCAGGCGTTCGACTTCCCATGCCTGTTCGAAATCCGTCCCATCCTGACTTAGGCCGGCCAGTGCCATCACCAACTCATGCACTTCAAGGGTCTTGAGTTCGTTGTAACCCAACTGGTGCCCCGGTGCAGGGCTGAAGGCGGCATAACCCGGTAAATCCGGCCCTGCCAGCAGCCGTTGGAAACCACCTTGCCCAGCGCGATACATCCGCAGTTCATTCAAGCGTTCCTGATCGAACGCCAGGGTGCCTCGGGTGCCGCTGATTTCAAAACTCAGGTGATTCTTGTAACCGTGTTTGAGCCAGCTACTGCTGAATGTCCCGCGCGCGCCGTTGGCGAACCGCAGCAAAGCGTGGACCTGATCGTCGACCGCGACCTCGCGCCGTTCCTGGCCACCTGACGTTACGGGGCGTTGCGCATGTACGGTCTGGGTGTCCGCGCACACCGCCTCGATGTCGCCCAGCAGATGACGAGCCATCGCCAGCAAGTGGCTGCCCAAGTCCGCCAAGGCACCACCGGCGTAATCGGCGTCGCAGCGCCAGGACCAGGGTGAAACGGGGTCGGCCATGAAGTCTTCGCTGAATTCGCCCTGGAAACTGATGATCTGCCCCAGCTCTCCGTTTTGAATCAAATCCCGAGCGAGGCCGATGATCGGGTTATGTTGATAGTTGTAACCGACCCGCGTCACCACGCCCGCAGCTTTTGCAGCCAGGCGCATGGCACTGGCCTGTTCGAGGTTCACCGCCAGCGGTTTTTCGCAGTACACCGGCTTGCCGGCGGCGAGGGCGGCCATGGCCATGGGGTAGTGCAGATGGTTAGGGGTGGTGATGGCGATCAGGTTGACCTTGGGGTCATTGATCAACTGCTGCCAGTCGCTGTGAGCCGCATCGAAGCCCCAAGCGTCGGCGCAATGTCGGGCGCGCTGCGGATCGGCGTCGGCGAGGGCGGCGAGTTTGAGCTTCAGCGGCAATTCAAAAACGGCGCTGACGTTGCGAAAGGCCAAGGCGTGGGCACGGCCCATGAAACCTGTGCCGATGAGTCCGATACCGAGTTCGCGCATAGTCGGGGTCCTTTGGGTTTTTGTTTTTAGGAGGAGTATTTATGGAATAAATATTCTCAATATGCAAATAGTAGAATAAATATTCTTATATTGAATCCTGTTTCTTTCCATGACTCAGGCCATCGTCGGGAAGTCTGATCGTTCCCGCGCTCCGCGTGGGAATGCAGCTAGGGACGCTCCGCGTCCCAAAGAGCGGACGCAGAGCATCCGATGAGGCATTCCCACGCAGAGCGTGGGAACGGTCAGTGGTGAGAGTGCTGAAAACTAAAAAGGCAGCCTTTTGGCTGCCTTCGGTTCATTCACAGAACCAGATCAGGACAGAAACCCCCCATCCACATTCAACGAAACCCCAGTCGTGTAGCTCGACGCATCACTCGCCAGATACAACACCGCACCGGCCATTTCACTCGGATCCGCCACACGCTTGAGCGGAATCTGCTGCAGCGCGGTTTTCAGGATGGCGTCGTTCTTCACCAGCGCCGAAGCAAACTTGGTGTCGGTCAGACCCGGCAGCAGGGCGTTGCAACGGATGCCGAATTGCGCGCACTCCTTGGCGAAGACTTTGGTCATGTTGATCACCGCCGCCTTGGTCACCGAGTAGATGCCCTGGAAGATCCCCGGCGAGATGCCGTTGATTGAGGCAACGTTGATGATGCTGCCGCCACCGTTGTCGCGCATCAGCTTGCCGGCTTCCACCGACATGAAGAAGTAGCCGCGAATGTTCACGTCAACGGTTTTCTGGAAGGCGCTGAGGTCGGTGTCCAGTACGTTGCAGAACTGCGGGTTGGTCGCCGCGTTGTTGACCAGAATGTCCAGGCGCCCGAATTGTTCGCGGATGCCGGCGAAGACTTGGGTGATCTGCTCCATTTCACCGATGTGGCAGGCGATGGCGGTAGCCTTGCCGCCGGCGGCGATGATTGCGTCAGCGACGTGCTGGCAGCCATCGAGTTTGCGGCTCGAAACGATGACGTGGGCGCCTTGTTGCGCCAGCAGTTTGGCGATGGCTTCACCGATGCCACGGCTCGCGCCGGAGACGAAAGCGATCTTGCCGTCGAGGTCGAACAACTGAGTCTTGGACATGATTTTTCCTTGTTTTTGGGCCCGATCAGCGGCCGTGATCAGAGGCTGGATTTCGAGATGACTTGCAGGCTCATCTGCTCCAGCAGTTTGTTCATGTGAATGAACTGTGCGAAGCGTTTGTCCTGGGTCTGACCATGGAAGAAGCGGTAGTAGATCTGCTGCACGATGCCAGCCAGACGGAACAGGCCGTAGGTGTAGTAGAAGTCGAAATTGTCGATCTGGATGCCGGCGCGCTCGGCGTAGTAATCGACGAACTCACGGCGGGTCAGCATGCCGGGAGCGTGGCTTGGCTGGCGGCGCATCAATTGCACCGGCGCAGGGTCGTCGGCTTCGATCCAGTAGGCGAGGGTATTGCCCAGGTCCATCAGCGGGTCGCCGAGGGTGGTCAGTTCCCAATCCAGCACGCCGATGATCTGCATCGGGTTCTCGGGGTCGAGGATCACGTTGTCGAAGCGGTAATCGTTATGGACGATGCTCGACGTCGGGTGATCGGCCGGCATCTTGTCGTTGAGCCAGGCCTTCACCGCATCCCATTTAGGTGCATCCGGGGTCAGGGCTTTTTCGTAGCGGTCGCTCCAGCCTTTGATTTGCCGCGCGACATAACCTTCGGGTTTGCCGAGGTCGCCCAGGCCATAGGCTTTGTAGTCGACCTGGTGCAGTTCCACGAACTTGTCGATGAAGCTCTTGCACAGAGCTTCGGTCTTCGCTGAATCAAGGCCCAGTTCCGGCGGCAGTTCGGCGCGCAGGATGATGCCCTTGACCCGCTCCATCACATAAAACTCGGCGCCGATCACTGATTCGTCGGTGCAGTGCACATAGGCTTTGGGGCAATAGGGAAAGCCGTCCCGCAGCTGATTGAGGATACGAAATTCGCGGCCCATGTCATGGGCGGACTTGGCCTTGTGACCGAACGGTGGCCGACGCAGGACGAATTCCTGTTCGGGGTATTCCAGCAGGTAAGTCAGGTTCGACGCACCGCCCGGAAACTGGCTGATTTTCGGCAAGCCGCTCAGGCCCGGAATGTGCGCCTTGAGGTACGGATCGATCAGGCTGGCATCGAGTTCTTCGCCGGAGCGGATACGGGTGGACTGGTCAGTAAGCGCCATGCTTATCCCTTCTGCTTATTTTGGAGGCCAGACATCATTGGCTAATCTAATGGTGCGCCGGGGTCGCCACAAGCGCGGCACGGACTTATAGGTTAGCGTGTTGCCGGATAATCAGCGTTCCTGATGTGCGAGCGCAGGCTCGGTGGACGAATGTCGGCCAGCATCGATATTGAATGTGCCGACGTCATCGCGAGCAGGCTCGCTCCCACAGGGATCTCGGTTGAGTACGGTATTTATGTACGACGGAGATCCAAAATGTGGGAGCAAGCCTGCTCGCGATGAGGCGATCTCAGTCAATACAAGGCTTTAAGCTCCGGCAGCATCGGTCGAGCGCCAAACCAACCCCGGCGCCTGTCGATACGCTCGCGGTGGCGGCATCGACCCCGGCCGCCATGCCGCCAGTCATCCCGGCACCCCAATACTCAGCGAACCCGCGAATAGTGAAGAAGCGTACCGATAACTGCTATTGGGCGTCCTTTAGTGATTGTGCAGGGTGGCTGCCGTCGGCGGCGGTAAAGCAATCGGGGTCAGGACCGGTTGACCGGAAAAAAACGCCGTCAGGTTTTTGCCAACCAGTTCCACGGTGCCTTGGGTGGCCTCCGGGGACAATCCGGCGACATGCGGGGTCAGAATCACGTTGGCCAACCCCTTGAGGGCGTCCGGCACCTGGGGTTCGTTATCGAAGACATCCAGCGCAGCACCGGCGATCCGTCGTTGTTCCAGCGCGCTGATCAGGTCTGCCGTGACGATAACGCTGGCCCGCGCGATGTTGACGATGAACCCCTGGGGGCCCAAGGCATCGAGCACCTGTCTGTTGATCAAGTGTTGGGTACCGAGCCCGCCGGGTGCGGCGACTATCAGAAAATCCGAGTGGCGCGCCAGTTCGGTCGGCGTCGAGCAGAAGCTGTAGGGCACGTCGCTGCGATGCTGGCGGTTGTGGTAACTCACGCTCATGTCGAAGCCGTTGGCCGCACGTTTGGCGATAGCGATGCCGACGGCGCCAAGGCCGAGGATGCCCAGGCGTTTGTCCGCCAGGGAAGGGCGCATGATTTTCGGCCACTCGCCCCGACGCACGGCAGCATCGGCCCGAGGGATATCCCGCACCAGTGCCAGCAGCAGCGCCATGGCGTGGTCGGCGACGGAAGAGGCATTGACGCCGGCCCCGTTGGTGACGGTGATGCCGCGGTCGGCGGCGGCTTGCAGGTCGACGTGCTCGTAGCCGGCGCCGATCACGCAGATGATCTTGAGGTTGGGCAGGGCGGCAATTTCATTGGCGTACAGGCCCAATGGGCCGCGCGTCAGCACCGCTTCGATCTGACTGCCCTGTCGGGCAATGGCGGCGGCGCGCTCGGCTGGGGTTGGGGCCAGAATCAGATGAAACCCCTGATGTTCGAGAATCGGCAGGTATTCATTGATGGTTTCAACCAGTACCAGAACAGTTGCGGTCATGCTGGGCTCCTGCGGGCAGCGGAATGTCGGGGGCTCGAACGTCGCTTCAGATTGCTGACCTCAGAGCGGTTTGGCAATGGCCAGGGTTTTGGCTCCCGGTGTCGGAGCTGGCGAAGCTTGCGATCCTTCTAATGACAACACTAGATCAGAGCGGGGCAGATGGAGAGGATTTGTCCGCAGCTCGTAGGAGAGAGGCGTGCCCGCGAAGAACGATAACGCGGTATTCCTGATGGACCGAGGCGACTGGTTCGCGGGCAAGCCACGCTCCTACAGGAGAACGCAGGTGCCCGCTGCATCTGATCCGCATAACCATTGCTCAGCTAAGTCTTTGCTTCTGTAGCTTAATCCCGGACAATCGCGCCCCTGTTTCGGCCAGGGCGCTGCCTGTCGGGTTTTTCCGACTCGTCCTGACCGGGTGGCAAGTGACCGGAAAGCGGAGATCCGACCGGATGAATGATCAGGCCAATAGCGTCGACGAACGCTATGTAGCGGCGACACCAGCGAGCCTCGAAAGCTGGAATCGCCATGACACCACCTGGATGCTGGGCCTGTTTGGCACGGCAATTGGGGCCGGTACCCTGTTTTTACCGATCAATGCGGGGCTGGGCGGCTTCTGGCCGCTGCTGATCCTGGCATTGCTGGCGTTCCCCATGACGTTTTACGCACACCGTGGCCTGACCCGCTTTGTGTTGTCCGGCCGCGAAGGCGCCGACATCACCGAAGTGGTGGAAGAACACTTCGGCATCAAGGCCGGCGCGTTGATCACGTTGCTGTATTTCTTCGCGATCTTCCCGATCCTGCTGATTTATAGCGTGGCCCTGACCAACACCGTGGGCAGTTTCCTCGAGCATCAACTGCACATCATGCCGCCACCGCGCGCCGTGCTGTCGTTCGTATTGATTCTCGGCCTGTTGGCAGTGGTGCGCTGCGGTGAGCAGATGATCGTCAAGGCCATGAGTCTGATGGTGTATCCGTTCATCGTCGCGCTGCTGTTCCTGGCGGTGTTCCTGGTTCCGCATTGGAATGGCGGCATCCTCAGCACCGCTACTACGCTACCTGAGCCCTCGGCGTTGCTGCACACCCTGTGGCTGGCGATTCCGGTGATGGTGTTTTCGTTCAACCATTCGCCGATCATCTCGGCGTTCGCGGTGGACCAGAAGCGTCGCCATGGCGTGCATGCCCAAGAGCGCAGCTCGCAGATCCTCTCCCGCGCCCACCTCTTGATGGTGGTGATGGTGCTGTTCTTCGTCTTCAGTTGCGTGCTGACCTTGTCGCCGGCGCAATTGGCGGAAGCCAAGGCGCAGAACCTGTCGATTCTGTCGTACCTGGCCAACCACTTCAGCAACCCGACCATCGCCTTCGCGGCGCCGTTGATTGCTTTCGTGGCCATTTCCAAGTCGTTCCTGGGTCACTACATCGGCGCCAGCGAAGGCTTGAAGGGCCTGATCGTCAAGAGCGGCAAACGCCCGACACCGAAGACGCTGGACCGCATGACTGCGGCGTTCATGCTGGTGGTCTGCTGGATCGTTGCCACGCTGAACCCGAGCATTCTCGGGATGATCGAAACCCTCGGCGGCCCGGTCATCGCGGCGATCCTGTTCCTGATGCCGATGTACGCGATCCGCAAGGTTCCGGCCATGGCGCGCTTTCGTGGTCAAGCCTCTAACGTCTTCGTGACGGCAGTGGGCCTGGTGGCGATTTCGGCGTTGATCTATTCGCTGACTGCTTGAGAATAGATCTTCCAGACACGCTGAATACCCTGTGGGAGCGGGCAAGCCCGTTCCCACATTTGTTTTATGTGATTCATGGTTCGCGCAAATCCCTGTGGGAGCGTGGCTTGCCCGCGATGAACGATAACGCGGTCTTCCTGAAGGCATAAAAAAACGCCGCTCATCTCACGATGGGCGGCGTTTTTTATGGCGTTGTAACGTTAGGCTTGAACGACCGGGATGTTGGCGTTCGCAGCAGCTTCACGGAACTCGGCGATCTGGTCGAAGGACAGGTAGCGGTAAACATCGGCCGCCATGCTGTCGATCTTGCCAGCGTATTCCATGTACTCCTCGACGGTCGGCAGGCGACCCAGGATCGACGCAACGGACGCCAGCTCGGCCGAAGCCAGGTAGACGTTCGCGCCGTCACCCAGACGGTTCGGGAAGTTACGGGTCGACGTCGACACAACAGTCGAGTTCGGCTCCACACGTGCCTGGTTACCCATGCACAGCGAGCAGCCTGGCATTTCCATGCGTGCGCCGGCCTTGCCGTAGATGCCGTAGTAGCCTTCTTCGGTCAGCTGGTGAGCGTCCATTTTGGTCGGCGGCGACAGCCACAGACGGGTTGGCAGCTGACCCTTGACCTGTTCCAGCAACTTGCCGGCAGCGCGGAAGTGACCGATGTTGGTCATGCACGAACCGATGAACACTTCGTCGATCTTCTCGCCAGCAACGCTGGACAGCAGACGGGCGTCGTCCGGATCGTTTGGCGCGCAGAGCACAGGCTCTTTGATGTCGGCCAGGTCGATTTCGATGACTTCAGCGTATTCGGCGTCAGCATCGGCAACCATCAACTCAGGGTTGGCGATCCAGGCTTCCATCGCTTGAGCACGACGTTCCAGGGTGCGCACATCACCGTAGCCTTCACCGATCATCCAGCGCAGCAGGGTGATGTTCGATTGCAGGTATTCGGTGATCGACTCTTTCGACAGCTTGATGGTGCAACCGGCAGCCGAACGTTCGGCCGAGGCGTCGGACAGCTCGAAAGCCTGTTCGATGCTCAGGTTGTCCAGGCCTTCGATTTCCAGGATGCGGCCGGAGAAGGCGTTCTTCTTGCCTTTCTTCTCGACGGTCAGCAAGCCAGCCTGAATCGCGAAGTAAGGAATGGCGTGAACCAGGTCACGCAGGGTGACGCCCGGTTGCATCTCGCCTTTGAAACGCACCAGGATCGATTCCGGCATGTCCAGCGGCATCACGCCAGTGGCAGCGGCGAATGCGACCAGACCGGAACCGGCCGGGAACGAAATGCCCATCGGGAAACGGGTGTGCGAGTCACCACCGGTGCCGACGGTGTCCGGCAGCAGCATGCGGTTCAGCCAGCTGTGGATGATGCCGTCGCCCGGACGCAGGGAAACGCCGCCGCGGGTCATGATGAAGTCAGGCAGGGTGTGGTGGGTGGTCACGTCGATCGGCTTCGGATAAGCCGCGGTGTGGCAGAACGACTGCATCACCAGATCAGCGGAGAAACCCAGGCACGCCAGGTCTTTCAGTTCGTCACGGGTCATTGGACCGGTGGTGTCCTGAGAACCGACGGTGGTCATCTTCGGTTCGCAGTAGGTGCCTGGACGCACACCGGCTACGCCGCACGCCTTGCCGACCATTTTCTGCGCCAGGGTGAAACCCTTGGTGCTTTCGATCGGGGCATCCGGTTTCTTGAACAGGTCGAACGCTGGCAGACCCAGTTCGGCGCGAGCCTTATCGGTCAGGCCACGGCCGATGATCAGCGGAATACGACCGCCGGCACGGACTTCGTCCAACAGCACCGGGGTCTTCATTTCGAAGGTGGTCAGGACTTCGTCGGTACCGTGCTTGCAGACTTTGCCAGCGTGCGGGTACAGGTCGATCACGTCGCCCATGTTGATGTTGGTAACGTCGAACTCGATCGGCAGAGCGCCGGCATCTTCCATGGTGTTGTAGAAGATCGGAGCGATCTTGCTGCCGAAGCAGAAGCCGCCAGCACGCTTGTTCGGCACGAAAGGAACGTCGTCGCCGAAGAACCACAGCACCGAGTTGGTGGCCGATTTACGCGACGAACCGGTACCGACCACGTCACCGACGTAGGCGATCGGGAAGCCGCTGTTGCGCATTTCTTCGATCTGCTTCATCGGACCGATGGAGCCTTGCACGTCCGGCACGATGCCGTCGCGAGCCATTTTCAGCATGGCCAGGGCGTGCAGCGGGATGTCCGGGCGGGACCAGGCATCAGGAGCAGGGGACAGGTCGTCGGTGTTGGTTTCGCCAGTCACCTTGAACACGCGCAGGCTGATCTTGTCGGCCAGCACAGGGCGGTTCTTGAACCACTCGCCGTCGGCCCAGGATTGCAGCACGCCTTTAGCGTGAACGTTACCGTTCTTGGCGCGTTCAGCGACGTCGTGGAAGGCATCGAACATCAGCAGGGTGTGCTTGAGTTCTTCGGCGGCTACGGGTGCCAGTTCGGCGTCGTCCAGCAGATTGACCAGCGTCACGATGTTGTAGCCACCCTGCATGGTGCCGAGCAGTTCAACAGCGCGTTTCTTGTCGATCAGAGGGGATTTGGCTTCGCCTTTGGCGAGGGCAGAGAGGAAACCGGCCTTTACATAGGCAGCTTCGTCCACGCCTGGCGGAACGCGATTGGTGATCAGGTCAACGAGGAAGGCTTCTTCGCCAGCCGGGGGATTCTTCAGCAGCTCGACCAGGCCTGCAGTTTGTTCGGCGTTTAGCGGCTGGGGAACGATACCCAGTGCTGCACGCTCTTCGATATGTTTGCGGTAGGCTTCAAGCACAGTTATTACCCTCATCAGTGGTCCCAAATGGGTGTCCGGGACGCTCATCCCGAAATTGCCGTACTCATGCGCTGCGTGGCGTTGTGGGCCGCTTAGCCAGAATTACCGGCAATTCCTTACAGAAGCTGCTTTCAAAGTTTTACGCCTGCAGAACGGGGAGCTGATGAGGGTTGGCGTCAGGTTTTTCACCGCTGAAAAACCCTTCGCCAACACCGCTCTGAAGGAACGACTGTGCTCGTGACGCTTTGAAAACAGCTTCTAACGGACATTGGCGCCTTAAAAGGCTGGCTGATTCTACGGCAAAAAAAAAATTTAGGTAAGTTAGCCCCTGAACTTTGAGGGGTGATGAATGTTAGACAAAGGGCTAACATGCTGACCTGTTCTGCTTTCCCGTGTTTTGCCTACCTATGCCCAATCAGACCATCAAGACCCCCTGCGTCGGCCTCTGCTCCACTGTTTACGGTGATCTGGTGTGCCGTGGCTGCAAGCGTTTCCACCATGAAGTGATTCACTGGAACGGTTACAACGAAGAAGAAAAACGCGCGGTGTGGCTGCGTCTTGAGCAACTGTTGTCACAGGTGATGGCCAGCAAGGTAGAGATTTTCGATCCCGCGTTGCTGCGTCTGCAGCTGGAGCAGCGCAAGATCCGCTTTGTGCCGCATCAGTCGGAATATTGCTGGGCTTATCAGCTGATTGCCCGGGGCGCGCGGGTCATCAACAATCTGGAAGCCTACGGGATGGTGTTGCTGCCGGAGTTCCGCGACTGGAACCTGCCGGAGCTGCGCGATGCCATTGATCGGGAATTTTTCCTGCTGTCCGAGGCGCATTACCAGCGCTACATTGCACCGGGGTTTCTCAAGGATGCCTTTGGCGGGTAACCCTTAAAAGCATCGCGGGCAAGTCGAATCGTCGCACCGCCGCTCCCACAGGTTCTTCATCGACCTTGTGGGAGCGGGCTTGCCCGCGATGGCGATCTACCTGACGCCGAAAATCTCAATGCTGGGTCACGATCTCTTCCAGATGATCCATGACCGTATCCGGCTTGAGCACCAGCACATCGCTTTCCAGCGCATCCAGCACCACTTCCGCCGTATTACCGATCAACGCCCCGGACAACCCGGTCCGCGCCACGGTGCCGATCACCGTCACCGATGCCCCCAATTTATGGGCCATATACGGAATCAACACATCCGCCGGACCTTCCTCGATGTGCAGATGGTCATCATCAATGTCGAACTCGGCCTGGAACGCCTTGCACTGCTCGCGATAACTGGCCTCGATGGTTTCTTTTAGCTGGAACGTCGGGTCAGCCGCCGACAGCATCGGCGACGGGTGAGCGCTGATCACGTGCAAATGGGCTTTGGCCAGGCTGGCGATGTCGTAGCCATGATCAATGATGCTGGCGTGCAAGGTGCGGTGTTCGCCGTCGATGTTGCCGACATCGATAGCCGCCAGGATGACGCCGCCGGTCCAGGGTTTCGAGGTTTTCACCAGCAACACTGGAGTAGGACAGGAGCGCAGTAGTTTCCAGTCCGCCGGGGTCAGCAGGGCCTTTTTCAATGCACTGTCGGGAAAGTGCTGCTTGATCACCAGCCCGCAGCCTTCGGCCTGCTGCACATCGACGATGGTTTCGTGCAGGCTCTCGTTCCAGGCCTGTTCGGTGGTGACGCTGTAACCGTCCTCCAGCAGGGCCGCCTTGAGCACTCCCAGCATGCCAGCGTGGTCATGCTTTTTATCGCAGACCAACAGGTGCAAATGGGCCTGGGTCACGCCAGCGATCAGTTTGGCCCGTTTGAGCGCCAGGCTCTCCGAGTGCTCGGGTTCGATGACCACCAGAATGCTGCGAATGGCTTGCATGATCGGAATCTCCCTGGAAGGTAAAAAACACTGCGTTGGACAACTATAGTTGCTGGTCGGCATTCAGCGACTTGATGCATATCAACGGTTGGCGGCTGGTGGTCTGTCGGCAGGCCGGTATAATCGGCGCCCTTCGTTCTGTACCTTTTATCCGTGAGCCCCATGATCCTTCCCGAAATTCACGAGTTCCTTGGCTGCCGCACGCCCGATGGCTGGGTCCAGGCCGCGCTGGCCGATCAGGAAACCCTGCTGATCGACCACAAAAACTGCGAATTCAAGGCGGCCAGCACGGCGTTGAGCCTGATTGCCAAATACCACTCCCACGTCGATCTGATCAACCTGATGTCGCGTCTGGCCCGGGAAGAGCTGGTGCACCACGAGCAGGTCATGCGCCTGATGAAAAAGCGCAAGATCGAGCTGCGTCAGCTGTCCGCCGGGCGTTACGCCTCGGGGCTGCGCAAAGTGGTGCGCAGCCACGAACCGGTGAAGCTGGTGGATACGCTGGTGGTCGGCGCCTTCATCGAAGCCCGCAGCTGCGAGCGTTTCGAGGCGTTGGTGCCGCATCTGGATGAGGAACTGGGCAAGTTCTACTTCGGTCTGCTGAAAAGCGAGGCGCGGCATTTTCAGGGTTATCTGAAACTGGCCTATCAGTACGGAGACGCCAAGGACATCGCTCAGGTGATCGACAAGGTTCGTGACGCCGAGCAGGCGTTGATCGAGTCGCCGGATGTGGAGTTTCGCTTTCACAGTGGTGTGCCGGTGGCGGCGTGATAAAGGCAGAAGATCAAAAGATCGCAGGCTGCGATCTTTTGGGGCCCTCATAAATCAGAAGCAGCCTAACGGCTCAACCCCAGGCGCTCATGCCATTGGGCGATGGACTCTTCGGGATAGACGTCGAACTGCTGGTCGCCCGGATGCGCCTCGACTTCCACCCACGGAGCCTTGGAACCGAGCATCAGGTGCGTGTGCTCTGGCGGCACCGGCAATGGAGTGTCGATGGCCGAGGCAAACGGATGAATCAACTCCGGCCATTCAGGGCTGAACAACCATAATCCCGAGCCGCAAAGAGAGCAGAAATGCCGCTCGGCGGTGCTGCGGCGGGCGCGTTTATCTCCTTCGTCCTTGAGCCGTGCATGGTAAATCGATATGTGCTTGCGACCGTGCACCTTGAGGCTGTCGGCATCGCCGCCCAGGTTGATCGCATAACCGCCACCGCCCTGGGTCTTGCGACAGATCGAGCAATAGCAGCGTTGATAAGGGTAGGGGTGGGCGCTGGTCAGGCTGAACGACACCGCGCCGCAATGGCAGGAGCCTTCGAGCTGCATGAGAACCTCCGACGGGTCTTGGGATGGCTCAAGACAGCCTGGACTGTCAGGGTTTCCGGGTAGTTGAATTCAGGGTGGCTGAGCGGCCGCTATTGCGGGCAAGCCCGCTCCCACAGGTTCCGTGGGAGGGACAAAAATCTGTGAACAGCCTCGATCCTTGTGGGAGCGGGCTTGCCCGCGATGAACGATAACGCGGTCTACCGGCTGGGCACCCGCCACAAATACCACGCTGCCACCGTCCGATAAGGACTCCACGCCAACCCGATTTCAATCATCTGCTTACGAGTCGGCTGTACCTCCAGCCCCTTCAGCCGCCGATAGCCCTCGCGCACGCCAAAGTCATCGGCCGGCAAAATGTCCGGCCGCTCCAGGCTGTAGATCAGCAGCATTTCCACCGTCCAGCGACCCACTCCGCGCAAGGTAATCAAGCGCTCGATCAACGCTTCATCGTCCATGGCCAACGCTGTGGCGTAATCCGGCACCACGCCTTCCAGAGCCGCCTGAGCGATGCCCTGAATAGTCGCGATCTTGCTGGCAGAAAACCCGCAACCGCGCATCTGTTCGAAGTCTGTCGCCAGAATCTGCTCGGGTCTGGGGAAGGTGCTTGCCGGAAACAACGCCAGCAGTCGGCCGACAATCGCATCGCCGGCCTTGGCATGCAGTTGCTGATAGGCAATCGCCCGCACCAGCGATTCGTAAGGGTCGCGAGCTGCATGGGGTTGATGCAGGCAGGGGCCGATGGCGCTGATGTGGCGTTGCCAGTCGGCATCGAGGGCCGAGAGAAATTCGCTGGCCAGTTGGTAGGTGTCGGGCATGGAACATCCTGAAACGCGGGTGACTGCGGGAAGATTAGTCGTCCCCCCGCAGCGCCGCACTCCATTGCTTGCGGTCAAATTCTGCCGTTGGGGGGCAGCAGGGCGTTCACTTGGCCATAAGTGAAGGCCTTAAGGTCGCTGCTATCGAGTTTTCCGGTTTCCAGAAAGCTTTTGGCTACCGACGCCATGGCGCCGTAGAGGAATTCGGCGATGCTCGAGCCGGCGCTCAAACGGCGCACGCCGAGGGCTTGCAGTTCTTCCGGCGAAGGCAGGCCCGCGAAACCCAGCACGTTTACCGGCAGCGTCGTGCCATGGCATAGCGCTTCGATCTCATACGCCGCCGTGACGCCCGCCGCGAACAGCCCGTCGGCACCGGCGGCTTGATACAACGCGGCACGCTTGAGTGTCTCTGCGACGCGATCTTCGGCAGGTACCAAGCCCCTGAGATACACGTCGGTGCGAGCGTTGATAAACAGCTTCACGTCCCGGCGATTGGCGACCTGGCGAGCGATTTCGATCTTGCGCGCCAGCAGCTCGGGCGGCGAAGCACCGTCCTCGATATTGATCCCCACGGCACCGGTAGCGATGACGGCGTCGATCACTTCCGCGACCCGCCCCAGATCATCGGAATAACCGGCCTCAATGTCCACGGTCAACGGCACCGTGATGACTCGGGCGATGGATTCGACGGTGGAAACGAGACGTTCAAGCGGCAAGGTGTTGCCATCCGGGTAACCGTGAACCCAAGCCACCGCCGCGCTGCTGGTGGCGACGGCTTTGCTGCCCAGCTGCTCCACCAATCGCGCCCCGGTGGCATCGGCAACGTTGGTCAGAATCAGCAGGCCGCTTTGGTGCAGTTGGTGGAATTGGTTGTCGAGTGTGTCCATCGAATGTCCTTCCTTATGATTTTTTTTGAATAAACGGTGGATTGATCAGAACGTGAGTTGTTGAGTGATTTGCACCGCAGCGCTTTCCAGCCTGAGCAGAAACGCCTTGCGCGGCTGTCCTCCACCATAGCCGGTCAATGAGCCATCTGCGCCGATCACCCGATGACAGGGCAGGATAATCGCCAAGCGGTTTTGTCCGTTGGCCAGACCCACGGCGCGACTGGCGCCGGGCTTGCCGAGTCGCGCGGCGATGGCGCCATAAGTAGTGGTCCGGCCGTACGGAATCTTCATCAGTTCAGCCCACACCTGTCGGGCGAAAGCGCTGCCGGGCAAGTGCAGTGGCACGTTGAATTCGGTTCGTTTACCAGCGAAGTATTGCGTCAGTTCTTGTTCAATCTGCTGCAAATGCTCGTTGTGTCCGGGTGCCACGGCGTAGCCATAACGGTTCTGCAACTCTTCGATTTCTTTGGTCAGCGCCGGTCGATCGAGAAATTCCAGCAGCACCAGTCCGCGACGCTCGGCCATCGCGATCATCGGCCCCAGCGGTGTGGTCAGTCGAGTGAACAGCAGTGGCTCGCTGTGGGCGGCGCGGCCGGGTGTGATGTGGAACGACTTCTGAAACGCATCGCGAAAACCGCTCAGGGATTCGTAGCCGGAGTCGAACGCGGCGTTGTCGATGGATTCGCCCTGTTTGATGCCACCGAGGGCGATGCCCAGGCGCCGGCTGCGCAGCCAGGCGTGAAAGGTCATGCCGAAATGCTGCTTGAACCAGCGGCGCAGTTTCAGCGGCTCGATGCCCTCGGCGAGCAACTGGGCATCGGTCCAGCGCAGGTCGGGATCCGCGTCGACGGATTTGAGTAGCCGCTGCACCCAGTCCGGCGCGATGGCCGCGGCGTCCAGCGGCTTGCAACGCAGGCAGGCCCGATAGCCCGCCGACATCGCCTCATCGGCATGGGCGAAGAACTCGACGTTTTCCGGCTTCGGTTTACGCGCCGTACAGCCGGGGCGGCAAAAAATGCCAGTGGTTTTGACCGCGGTAAAGAACACCCCCTCGTAGGCGGTGTCGCGTTCGAGCATGGCGCGAACCATCTCGGCGTGGGGCGGAAGCACAGCGTTTTGTAGGTTCATGGGCTGAGCATATGCCGCGTCGCCCGGCGCCTCCACCGGAAAATCGACAGTGAATTTTTGTGGCCCTGAGCTACAGTCATCGGGTCACCGATAATCCTGTAAACGCTATTTTCAGGAATCTTCCTAATGCAACCGTTCACGATCAAACACATCGATCACATCGTCCTGCGCGTCAAGGATCTCGAACGAAGCATCACTTTTTACCGCGAGGTATTCGGCGCCGAACTGGTCAAGCGCCGCGACGATCTGGGCATGGTGCATCTGCGTGCGGGCACCTCGATGATCGACCTCGTCGACATCCAGGGCGAACTCGGCCGCAAGGGCGGTGCTGCCGCTGGCAACGAACGGCGCAACGTCGATCACTTTTGCCTGCGCATTGAACCGTTCGACGAGGAAGCCCTGGTCAGTCACTTGCAGTCCTATGGCCTGACGCCCGAGAAAGCCGCCGTGCGTTTCGGCGCTGAAGGCCATGGCCTGTCGATCTATTGCTTCGATCCGGACGGCAACCAGGTCGAACTGAAAGGGCCGTCTCAAGGGTAAAGATCACGCCCGTTTCGCCATCAACAACACCGAAGCCGCTGCCGACAACAATCCCGCGCAGCAACGGTTGAAAATCCGCTTGCCCCGTGGTTCGGCGAACCAGCGGCGCATGTGCAAACCCATGTAGGCGTAGGCGCTGATGGCGATCCATTCCAGCAGCAGGAACAACGCGCCGAGCACGACGAATTGCGCGGCAATCGGTCGAGTCGGGTCGACGAACTGCGGCAGGAACGCGGTGAACAGCAAAATGGCCTTGGGATTACCCGCCGCCACCAGAAACTCCTGCCGCGCCAAAGCGACAATGCCAATTGGCGCGCCGGTCACAACCTGCTCGGCCTCGGGATTGGCGCGCCACAGTTGCCAGGCCAGGTACAACAGGTAAGCGGCGCCAATGATCTTGATCGCGTAGAACAGCCATTCCGAGGTTTGCAGCACCACCGACAACCCGGCGGCGGCCAGGGCGATCATTCCGGCAAACGCCAGCAAGCGTCCAACACCGGCCACGCAGGCGCGACGATATCCATAACGGGTGGCGTTGCTGACCGACAGTAGATTGTTCGGGCCGGGAGCCATGTTCAGGGCGAAGCAGGCCGGGAGAAATAAGGTGAGGGTGGCGAGGTCCATGAACGGGGCTCCAGGAACGAGAGCGGTATTTTTATCACGAAGGGTCAGTGGCCTGTCCCGTACAGCGGTGGACGCAAATCGCCGTACACTTGCGTTGGCTAGTGGGACTCCCATAAAAAACGGCCTTGGCTAAGGCCGTTTTTTCAACAGACGAAGCGATTAGTTCTGCGGATCGATGTTATCCAGCGCCCGGTTTACCGCCAACTCGCCCAGCATGATGTTCTGCTGAATCCCCAGTATTGTGTTGCGATGCGGGATTTCCAGAAGGTTTGCAAAATCACTGAGCATGACACTGGCTGATGCCAGTGATTCGCAGGCATGGGCCAGCAAGCTTTCGGTATCCATGTCGGGGGCGACGATGAACATTCTGCTGGGTTTACGGGCAGCGGCGGGTTCTTTGGGGGACTTGAGGTAATGATCGAGCGCGCGTTGCGCCGCGTCGTGGAGCTTTTTTGAATCGATGGATTCGTAGGGGGAAACGTCGTCGTCGGTTTCCGGTGGATTAGGTGTGATCTTGAACATGTCTTAACTCTCAAAGTGAGGCTACGACCAGTTCGCGACTAAACGAATGGAGGCAGCTGTGCACAGGTTAGTCGACCGACGAGCTAAGAAATCGGCGCACCCGAGGGTGCCCTGCGCACAGCCACCATAAAGTGCAGGGATGGGATACCTGACTGAATGGCACTTATGCGACTTAGCAACAACGGGCGACTAAACCCGACCACTGATGGGCAGTGGCAGGGAAACGATAGAGGCCAGGGCCAAGGCGCACAAGCCGGCGGATTCTGGCGTAGTCGTAGGCAATGACGCAAGACGCTGTAGCTTTCAGGAAGTAACGCACAGCCACATTAAACAAGCTCCCCTAAACACCCAAAATCCCTGTGGGAGCGAGCTCGCTCCCACAGGGATCTCCTTCGTGATTCAGGTTGGGAGAAAAACAGGGGACAGACCACGATTGCTCGGCATTCGCCTTGAATCGCGACCTGTCCCTTCTAACGCAAGATCAACTGGAGAGGCACGCTATTTGATCTGCACAATCACCGGACCTTCCGTCACGATCGGCGGGTTCGCGTGGATATTCGAGGCATTTTTCTGAATCCAGTCGCGCGCGACTTTCAAGCTCGCATCGCTGCCGGCCTTGTCCGTGCAAACAGTCACCGCCGTACCGCCATCACCCGTATTCAGCAGTGTGTAACTTACCAGGCCAGGCACTGTCCGCAGGGTAGCTTCGACGTCGGCGCTGCGCTGTTCTAAAAGATCGAAAAGCTGCTTCGCGCCAGCACCCAAGTAGGTTCTTATAACTGCATACATAGTTGTCTCCTTTGGGCGTTACCGTCCTGATGCCAAGCCAGATCCGCTGATGGCCGCTATCACTCAGGTTTCAGTTCGTCCCGATTTATTCAGCTTAGCCAAACGCTGGCGACAAGCGAAATGCAACGACCATCGGCCACTTTAAATGGAACGAGTCGTTGTCGTGACGGTGCTTATCGGGGAAGTGCACCGTTGTCAGACCGGATTCAAAGGTGGTCCGCATCAATCACAGCCTTGGCGAACGCCTGCGGATCTTCCTGCGGCAGGTTGTGGCCGATGCCGCCCTTTATCAGCCGGAACTCGTATTTACCGGTGAAGCGCTTGGCGTAATCCTCGGGGGCAGGGTGCGGCGCGCCGTTGGCATCGCCTTCAAGGGTGATGGTCGGCACGCTAATGGACGGCGCCGTAGCCAGTTTTTGCTCTAGCGCTTCATATTGGCTCTCGCCTTGAACCAGCCCCAGGCGCCAGCGGTAGTTGAACACGGTGATGTCGACATGGTCGGGGTTCTCCAGAGCTTTGGCGCTGCGGTCGAAAGTGGCGTCATCGAACGCCCATTTCGGCGACGCCAGTTGCCAGATCAACTTGGCGAAGTCGTGGGTATTTTTCTCGTACCCGGAGCGACCGCGGTCGGTGGCGAAGTAAAACTGATACCACCACTGCAATTCGGCCTTGGGTGGCAGTGGGTTCTTGCCGGCCGCCTGGTTACCGATCAGATAGCCGCTGACCGAGACCAGCGCCTTGACCCGTTCTGGCCACAGCGCCGAGACGATGTCGGCCGAACGCGCGCCCCAGTCATAGCCACCGAGCACGGCTTGTTTGATCTTCAGCGCATCCATAAAGTCGATGATGTCACTTGCCAGCGCGGCCGGTTGACCATTGCGAACGGTTCTCTCGGACAGAAAATGTGTATCGCCGTAGCCTCGCGCATACGGCATCAGCACTCGATAGCCCTTTGCTGCAAGCAATGGCGCGACCTCGTCATAGCTGTGAATGTCGTACGGCCAGCCGTGCAGAAGAATGACTACCGGCCCATCGGCCGGGCCTGTTTCAGCGTACGCCACATTCAACACTCCGGCGCTGACATGCTTCAGCGGACCGAACGGGGAGGGTGCCGCATGCGTGGCGCCGGCACTGATCGCGCCTGGCTGCACAGCTGCGGTCGTTTGTGCGTGGGCCGTACCGAGAGCGCTGAACAGGGTGAGTGCGAGGATCGACGAGCCGACCAGACGGCGGCGGGTTTTACCGGTTTTGTTCTGCAGTGCCATCTTCATGGTGATGTCTCCGTTGCAAGCCGTTGGCCAGGGGTTCTGGCTGATCCCCTTCAAACCTGGCTTGCATTTGAACGCGGCGACGTATCTGGCCTGTGTCGGATCGCAGGCCAGGTGAAAACTCATGTATCAAGAGGCTAGCCAGACACGCTGTGATACACAGCGGTGCAGCAGCATCGCTTCGGGATGACCTCGACATTCGTAATGAAGCGGGTCATCCGACCTTGTGACGACGGTGCGAGACGCCTGTTTCGACGTTCATACAGGCGTTTTAGGTGAATCAGGAATTTCTGCCTTCTGCCCAACGAGCTTTCCCGCCTTTTAGGGTGTTTACTTCTAATCAGGCCCTGTATGTACACAGAGGAGAGCACCATGAGCAACGAACAGGTGGCACCTGAGACAAAAGGTGTTGCGGTGAAGTTACTAGCAACGATGGACCTTGGCCCTGAGATCGAGGGCATGGCAGGGCGCCAACTCAGAATGCGTATGGTGACCATCGAGCCCGGAGGCGTCTTCGGGCCGGTTCATCATCATAAAGACAGACCCGGCACCGTCTTCATACTGCAAGGTACGATCACGGACCATCGAGATGGAGTCGCCACGGACTATGGGCCGGGGGTGGGCTGGCCCGAGGATCGGAACACCATGCACTGGCTTGAGAATAGAGGAACGGTTCCGGCGGTTGAGATCTCGGTCGATATTGTCAGGCAAGAGTGAGCGCAGGCCCGACATCCAACACAGGCCCGGTGCCCTCTCGTGAACCCAAATAGCTGCGGTGGGCAAGCGTAACGAGGCACTCTCCAGGGTTTTCCAGAGATTGCGCTTAAATCGTCGGATTTTGGGCAGTTCCCAAAATCCCCCGTAGGAGCTGCCGCAGGCTGCGATCTTTTGATCCTGACCTTCTGAAAATCAAGATCAAAAGATCGCAGCCTTCGGCAGCTCCTGCAGGGGATCTCCTTATCAAGCGGGACGCGGTGCTTCAACAGGCGGGGTGCCGTCGTGAAACATCGTCTTCAGTTGAGCACGCAGTTCCGGTGAATCGGTGTGCTTGTGAACACTGACCGCATGCTGCGCGGCGGCCTCGAGCAGTTCGTTTTCAGAGTCTGCGGACAGCGCGACCGAGCATTTGGTATCGCTTGGAAACTCGCGGCAGTCGATGTATTTACGCGCCATGATCTTCTCCTCCCTACGATGAAGGCAGGCTGTGGCCTGCGTGAACGATCACTCGACGCGATACCCCCGTACATCAAACACCATTGCATGTCGCTTCGAGTGTGCCGACCCTTGAAGTATAGGCCCGCCACAGAGCACATCGTGGCGGGGTTGCAACGACTAAGGGAAAGCTGGGGACAGTCCACGATTGATCAGCTCATACCTGAAATCGTGGCCTGTCCCTTTTATGCGCTGACGAACTCAGGCGAGGCCGCTGAGCGCACTTTCTACAGGCTTGGGCAACGGGTTGAAGCGTTTGGCACGCAGTTCGCTGATTGCATAAAGGCTGCGAGCAGTACGGCCGTTGCCGTCTCCAAAGGCGTGGAAGCCAGTGACTGCGCCATACAACTGTTTTCCGAAGTGCTCATGGTTGATGTCCAGCGTGGCGAGATGTTGATCCAACAGGGCGCCGCCACTGGTGGAGGAAGGATAGCGAGCATCGGCATGGGGACCTCGCAGGCTCTTGGTATTGGCGGGGACAACGCGTTTTTGCAGCTCGCGGATCACGGCAGGATCATTTAACAATTTGTCGTTACCCAAGTACTCGCGCAGCATCGCGGTAAATCTGGAAAAGTCATTGCCTTGCGAGTTGGATGCATTGAGGATCCAGGCCGCTGCCCGATCCACGTCGTCGGTGAACCCTTTGGGATTGAAGAGCGACTCGGCCATGACGCTGTCATAGGGTGCTTTGCCCAGATCCTGTTTGAGTAATGTTTGTTGATACTTGTTCATGAACATCGCGTTACCGAAGTCTATTTTGACAAAACACTCCAGCAACTCGGCATAGTCCGTCGATTGCCGCGCAGCGCGCGCGACTGCGTAATTGATATTGTTGGTCGACATGACGCTGCTTAACAGGTCCCGCAGCGGTTGTCTGCCAATCAGAGATTCCAGTTCCTGTGCTGCCACTAATTGGGTGGTTGCCTTGATCAAGGCATTCTCGAACAGGTGCTCGAGTTCGATTTGAGGGATGCCATCAAGCGGCAGTTCTTTGTTGCTCAGGCGCTTGAGGATCTGCTCGACAGTTTCAATACTGTCATCCCTAAACAGCGCACGCCCATGGGCCACCGTAGGCAGGGTCATCCGAATCTCGGCGGCAGAGCCGGTTTTAATCAACGCTTTGACAAGGTCATAAGAAGTGCTGGCGTTGGTCAAATGACGTAACTGGCTCACAGCGGTTTTGGTGACGGACTGGCCAAAATTAGTCAGTTTCAGTGCCCCTTTACCTACCAGTCTGGCACCGCCGTGCACCAGTTGTGGCACGCCATCCAACGGATTAAAGATGGACACGACGACACCTGCGGTGACCCTGCTCAAGTTAATCAGTTTCGTGCTGCTCGCTGCGGCTTTCAAGAAAGGCCCGACTCCTCCAGCGAATACCAGCAAAACAGCAACTGCATCCATGGCGCAACTGAATACGGCACCACTTCGGCGCTTCGGATCGTCCGAGAGAAGCCCTTCAATGCACCCTTTGAACGGAATGATCACATTAAGAATGCCGTCGATCAGTTTTTTAAAAGCCTCGTCTCTATCTTCAATCGCGGTTTTGTCATAGCCCATGCTATGGAACTGGTCGTAGGTAATCGGCGGGTTGTGTTCGGCGACAAGATTGCCAATACCCTTGAATCGCTCCGAATTAAAACTCTCCATCGAGCTTCGATCGCGATGAGCAGATTGTGATTGATCGTCGAACTCACCGAATCGCACCAATAGCATTCCGGTACGACTAAGGTTGAGGTACTCGTCAAGCGATCTGAAGTTGTCTGGCAATAATTGGCTGGTTCTTTTTCCTCCGTGGAGCACCGGTTTGCTGCCGGCGAAATATGCTTCATTGTCGGCATAGATATACTGCAAATAAGTCAGGCGCTGGAAGTTGCCGTTGTGACCATTGGGGGACTCGCCGAATTGACCATTGGCCTCATCGAATGGAATACCACGAATGAACCCCAGGGCCAGATCTTCGTTTTTCAGACAAAGTCCTTGGAGGGGAAAAAGTTCGTAGCAATGAAGCTCGTTGTCGAACCAGGAAGTAATGACTATTCCGAAAGATGCTGTTTCGTCTGCGCTGGGGTCGTGCATGAATCCTAATACTTGGTATAGCGCAAGCTTGCCATATTCAATGGCCACTCTGTCTCTGCGGTTCAGTCGTGACAGGGCGAGGCGAATCATTGTGATGACACCGGGCGTGAACGCCTTGTAGCGTTTTTCTACTTCGTTTTTGTACAGCCTGTTGATTGGGGTAAGTTCTACCAAGTCTGGATCTTGCTTGAAAATGCTAGGGCCTTTTTTGCTGTCCCACTCCTGACTCGTTAAAAGATTGTTCATGTACAGTTCAAGGACGATTCGAGGAAGCCCAGGGTTCCATTTGCTGGTTTCTACCGGGAAAAGTTCTTGCTGGGGGTGAAGGAATGTCTCATTCAGAATGGTCTCTTTGGCCAGTTTCTTGCGACTGACAGGGGGCGCTGTAATGGCCTTGAGCGCATCAGCAATCTCATTGATGTAGGCGTTGTAGTGCGATGTGTTATATCTTCCAATGGAAGATTTTCTTCTTCTTTTGACTGGATCTCATTGATCAATGCCCAATCCAGGATGCACCGCAAGGTGATAACTTCATGTAACTTTTTCTGTTCGGCACTCACTGGTGATATTGCACCCAATTCCAACAATTGCTCATAGCGCATGTGTCGCGATAAGCCCGGGGCGATGTGTTCCGCCAGCATGACCGACTTGTGAAGTATCACCCACCCCGAAGAGCCGACTTGCACTGAGGGAAGCGTATTGACAAGAAACTCTGGTCCCAGACCGGCAAGTACTAATTCCAGGGTCAGTGTCGCCGTATCCGGGTTAATACCGAGGGCCACGAAACGGGCTTTCAGCTCTTTCCTTACCTCGAAAGCAGTCATGTTCTGGAAGTGCGGGAGGTAGAGATCAGAGTCATGAAAGCGCTCCCTCTGCTCGTCTGTGCCCAAATCCAGATCCACCATGATTGCAGCAATAAGAAGCCTGCTGCGTTGTCCACTGGTCATTGGCTTGTCCGGGGTTGAAAGCTCCGAACCTAGTGCATTGAAGCAGGAATGGGCAAAATTTCTGGATGCTTCGGTGTCGATTAGAACGTCCCAGGCAAACCCGGGACTTTCCTCTAAAAGAACCCGAGAGTACTTACTGGGCAGCGAATCGGCCAAATAGTTGATGAGGCGTTCAGGAGCGGATCCGTCCCTTGATATCAAATTGTTGATTTCTTGTTTGATAAGCGGCTGCTGCGGCTCAGGCACAATCAAGTTCGTTTCATTTGTTTCGTCTAAGACACCCCAGTAATTACCGAATTTTGGTGCCGGTGGTGGCGAAAAACTTAAATACCCAATCAGATTTTTTACTTGCTCGAAAGTGCGTGGCACATCCAGATTATGAAATTGAAGCCAGTTGATCAAAGGGATACGCTCGCTTGACGAAACAATTCCCCCTGTGAACGCCGCTGCTTTGGCCAGTAGTTCAATGTCGGCTTTCAGTTCGGTGAGGCTGTTTGTAAGTGGAGTGATGTTTTTGCTTTCAATATAGGTGCCGATGTCCTTTGGTGATGAATAAACTTGGCAGAAATCCCCGTCTTTGTTTATCAAGGTCCAGTGGTTGTCATCAAGGTTCAGCGTTTCAACCGCTTCTATAAATTGTGGATTGGCAATCAGTCTGCGTAACAAGATTCTCGCCGACAGATGGGTGCTATCGAAATGGCTGCCTTTGATCGTGGTGACGACCAGTTGATTGATATCGATCAGTTGGGTGGTGTAGAAATAGGTCGATTCTTCATTCTGAGACACTGCTTTATCGATGGCTGACTTTAATGTGTCAGCGATTGCGCGGCGTTCAGTTTGATCGCCGGAGAGTGGTTGGGCGAAGAGGTTTGGTGGCGTTGTCATGAATTGATCGTCCGTCCTTGAGGTTGATTGCTTTTCACTGTGTAACTTGTTGAGGTCTGGCTTTTTAATAACGGAAACTATATCCGGTTGCTTTTTTCTTGTTTTGGATTGCTTGGTTTCAAGTCATGTGATGGTTTTTCAGGATGTTGCGGATAGTTTTTTTAAATAAATTAATTTCTTGCCGTCGGGGTGGGCTTTACATGATCGAGAGCAATTTTCTTCAATACTCCGAGCAATGCTCCGGTTAACGTGGACGCTGTATTCCTTGATTTGAAGCAGGTGTGCGATGAGTCTGATTCTTTCCATGGCCGCGTTTGCGCTGGTCGCCTCTATTACGCCGGGGCCGGTGAATGTTGTGGCGTTGAGCTCGGGGGCGCAGTTCGGTTTCCGCGCGAGCCAGCGGCATGTGGCCGGGGCGACCTTGGGGTTTGTTCTGCTATTGGTGCTGATGGGGTTGGGTTTGCATGAGGTGTTGCAGCGTTGGCCGGCGCTGACGCGGGTGGTGCAATGGGCGGGAGTGGCGTTTCTGCTTTTCATGGCTTTCAAGTTGGCCACTGATAACGGTCAGCTCGATGCCAAGGAATCAGGCCGGGCGCCGTCGATGCTCTACGGCGCGGTGATGCAATGGCTCAACCCGAAAGCCTGGCTGGCCTGCGTGGCAGGGATGGGCGCGTTTGTCGCCGATGGCGAGGCGCGGTTGGTGTGGCAGTTTGCGGCGGTGTATCTGGTGATCTGCTACTTGTCGGTGGGTTGCTGGGCATATGCGGGGACGTTTTTGCGCGGCTATCTGAGCAATCCGGCGGGGATGCGTTTGTTTAATCGGCTCATGGCGTTGTTGCTGGCGGTGAGTGCGGTGTACTTGCTGTTGCCGTAGGTCTGCAATAGTGGTTCCCGGCACAATTCTTGTTGCCAATGCTTTCCCTGTGGGAGCGGGCTTGCCCGCGATAGCGGTAGTCCATTCGACATCATTGTTGGCTGACCAGACGCCATCGCGGGCAAGCCCGCTCCCACAGGGATCTGTGTGGCAGCTCTACCCATCAAGATTTGTGGCGAGGGCCGTTGAGTTAGCCGCGATACTGCCCCGGTGTCGCCGCCAGATGCTGTTTGAACGCGCGTTGAAAATGCGCCTGATCGGCAAATCCCGCTTCCAGCGCCACATCGGCGATCAACTTGCCACTGCGCAGTCGATCCCGGGCGAACTGGATGCGCCGGTTGATCAGAAACGCGTGAGGCGTCATGCCGTAATGCTGTTTGAAGGCACGGATCAGATAGGACGGCGACAGTTGCGCCGCCTCGCAAATGTCTTCGAGTTTGAGCATCTGTGTGCAGTTGTCGCGGATATAGTCGGCGGCCCGTTCCAGCTTGAAATTGGGTTCGCGCAGCGGTTGATCGATGGGGTTGAGCCGCTGTTGCACCTCGGTGAAAAACTCCACCGCCGCGCTGTGCTTGGGCAGCACCTCTTGCTGCGGGTCGACCAACACCTCGTACAAATTCTTCAGGCCAGCAAACAGCTCGACGTCACGATTGTGGGTGATGGAAAACCGGCGAAACGCCAGGTCCTGGCTGAAGCCGAGCTGATGCTGCAAATCGGTCAGCCAGGGCGTCTCGACGTACAACATGAGGTACGACCACGGCTGGTCGTCGATTGGGTTGCAGGCGTGCACATCGCCGGGATTCATCAGCACCACCGTGCCGGCATTGACCTGGAATTCCGATTGCTCGTGGATATAGGTGCTGCACCCGGCGGTGATTGCGCCAATGGAAAAGTGCGCGTGGGAATGCCGGCTGTAGCAGACCGAGCGACCATCGGCGATGGAACGGGCCTCGATGAAGGGCAGGGCGTCGTCGCGCCAGAAGCGCGGGGCTTTGTCTGCATCTTTGGCGACGGTGTGCTTCATCGTGGCGTCCTCGGCGGTTCAGCTTTGGAGTGTATTAGCTCTCGCCGTCAAAGGCTCGTTGCAGCGTGGCAATGTCGAGTTTTTTCATTTGCAGCATCGCTGCCATGGCACGCTGGGATTTGGCTGTGTCGGGGTCTTTCATCATGTCCATCAACGCCACGGGCACGATTTGCCACGAAACGCCGAATTTATCCTTGAGCCAGCCGCATTGCTGGGCTTCAACGGGACCGCCCGCAGACAGGCGTCCCCAGAAATGGTCGACTTCTTCCTGAGTGTGGCAATTGACCTGGAATGAGATCGCTTCATTGAACTTGAAAACCGGGCCGCCATTAAGGCCGGTGAAGCTCTGCCCATCGAGTTCGAAACTGACGGTCATCACCGAACCTTCCGGCCGGCCATGGATTTCCTGACCGGCCTTGCCGTAATGGGTGATGCCGGTGATTTTGGAATGATCGAAGATCGCGCAGTAAAACTTCGCGGCATCCTCGGCCTGATCGTCGAACCACAGGCAGGGCGTGAGTTTTTGAACGCGGTGCATGACGGTGCTCCTCTGCGGGTTAATCACTCTGGATTATCAGCGTAGTCAGCCTGTGGTGGTCCGGTGGCGCCGTAGATCGATAACCCGCAAGAAAACGGCTGCCGATCTTTCGGCAGCGCTTGGGGCCGGGATCAGAAATCCCACTTGGTCGTCAGTTGCAGGCTGCGCGGTTCGCCGTAGAAACCGGTGCCGAAATTGCCGAGTCCGGTGTAGTAGGTCTTGTCGAACAGGTTCTTGACGTTGACGGTCGCGCTCAAGTGATCGTTGAAGCGATAGCGTGCCATCAGGTCCACCAGGTAGTAGCTATCCTGGGTGATGCGCGAGTACTGGCCGAAGTTGACGGTGTCGGAGGGATTGGGCTGGAACACGTTGCCGAAAAACTCGCTTTGCCAGTTCACACCGCCGCCAACGGTCAGGTTTTCCCATGCACCGGGCAGTCGATAGGTGCTGAACACGCGCACCACTTGTTCCGGGGCGGTGGTTTGCAGCACCGAGCCGTAGACGTAATCGCCTTTGGCATCGCGGGTGTGGTTGTAGGTGTAACCGGCCGACAGGTTCCAGCCTTCCATCACTTCACCGGCCAGTTCGAACTCGAAGCCTTTGGTGGTCGCGCCCTGAACGGCGCTGTACACCGACTCGGTCTCGAAGCCGCTGATGTACTGGGCGACGTTGTCCTGTTCAATGCGGAACACCGCGAAACTGGCATTGAGGCGCCCACCGAAGTATTCGGCCTTGATGCCGGCTTCGTAGCTGTCGCCTTCCACCGGGTCGAGCAGTTGTCGCGCGGCGTCCTTACTCATTTGCGGCTGATAGATGCTGGTGTAACTGGTGTACAGCGAGTATGTATCGTTGAGGTCGTAGATCAGCCCGGCGTAAGGGGTGACCACGCCAGTCTGGCGATAACCGTCGCGCACGTCGGGCGTGTTCGGATCGCTGTAGTCGAGGTGGTCGCTGCCCTTGAAGTCGCTGACCCGGCCGCCGAGGATCACCGACAGATCATCGGTGGGCTTGAGCCGGGTGGCCAGGTAGGCACCGGTCTGGCGCTGGACGATGTCGTTATCGCCGATGCGCGGGATGTCCGGTTTGGGGAACTTGCCGCGCCAGTCGAAGATGCTGCTGTCCAGGGGCGGATAGACCGAGCCGTGAACCGGAATGTCCTGGCGGGCGTTCATCGACATGAAACCTGCGATCAACTCATGCTCGCGCCCGAACAAGCTGAAAGGGCCGGTGAGGTTGATGTCGATGTTGTCCTGAACCTGATCGCCTTTGAACTTGCCCATGTACATGAACATGCCATTACCGGTGACCGGGTCCGGATTGCCGCCGCTGGCCGAGCCGAGCAGGGTGTCGTGCTGGCGGTGTTTGCGGTCGTAGCTGACTTTCAGCGTCCAGTCGTTGTCCAGTCGTTGTTCCACGGAGGCGAAAATCGTCTGGTTGGTGAAGTCGCGACGGCTCCAGTCGGTGGCCGGGTTGAAAGAGCGGGAGAAGTTCGTGCGCGAACCGTCGCTGGAGTACATCGGGAAACCGGTCCAGCTGGCGCCGCGCGAACGGGTATTTTGCTGGTCCATGCCGAAGGTCAGCAGGGTGTCCGGGGTCAGGTCGGCTTCGAGGATGCCGTAGGCGATGTCCTTGGTGTTCTGGTAGTGATCCATGTAGGCGCTGCGATCCTGATAGACCCCGACGAACCGCCCGCGCACGTTGCCGCTTTCGGTCAGCGGGCCGGAAATGTCGCCTTCGCTGCGATAGTTGTCCCAGGAGCCGACGGTGCCGGCAATCGATGCCTTGAATGCTTTGGTCGGGCGCTTGCGGATCAGGTTGACGGTGGCCGAGGGATCGCCCGAACCGGTCATCAGGCCCGTTGCACCTTTGATGATTTCAACGCGGTCGAAGGTCGCCATGTCGGTGCTGGTGGTGCCGTAATCGTAGACACCGTCATAGTCAGTGTTGACACCGTCGTACTGGAAATTGGTGATCGGCAGGCCACGGCTGGAAAACTCCCAGCGTTCGCTGTCGTAGTTCTGCACGCTGATGCCGGGGGCGCGGCGCAGGGTGTCGGCAATGCTGGTGGAGCCCTGGTCGTCCATTTGCTGACGGGTGATGACGGTCACTGACTGCGGCGTTTCGCGCAGGGACAGCGGCAGGCCGGTGGCCGAAGACGTTGAGCCGGTGGTGTAGGAATGAGTGTCTTCAGTGGTGGCGCCCAGGCCCTGACCGGAAATGTTCGTGGCGTCCAGTTCCAGCGCGCCTTGCGACGCGGGCACTGCCTGCAATACATAACCGCCGTTGCCTTGGGGGCTGGCTTGCAGGCCGCTACCTTGCAACAGATGCTGCAACGCTTGCGAGTCGGTGTAGTCGCCATCGAGGCCGGGGCTGCGCTTGCCGGCCGCGAGGTCGTTGTGGCCGGCGAGGAAGACGCCGCTCTGCTCGGCGAAGCGATTGAGTACGCTGGCCAATGGTCCCGCCGCTATCGAGTAATGGCGTGTCCGGGGGCTGGACTGTTCACTGGCACCCGTGGTGTCTGCTTGAGCGAACGGCGCTGAAAAACTCAGGAATGCGACCGGGAGGGCCAGCGCCAAGGGGCGCAGGGCAAAACGAGTGCGGGTGAAGGCGTTGCGTGACATGGCGTTCCCTGGAATCAGTTCGATCGGCAATGTGAGGTGCTTCTGAGGGGTTAACCGAACGAGAAAGGCAAAAGGGAACCGATTGCCGAAAAAGAGTTTGCTGCTCAGACTTTCGGGCCGACGCTGACCCACCAAGGGAAGGTCTTTTGCACCCGGATCGGCAATGCCGCTTCCAGCAGGCGCAATGCCTGATCAGTATCCTTGAGCGGGAACGAGCCCATGACCGGTAGCTCGGCGACGGCCGGATCGCAGTGCAAATGCCCCGGACGGTAGTGGTTCAATTCGTCGATCAACTGGCCCAGTGGCAGGTTGTCTGCCAGCAGCAGGCCATGGCGCCAGGCTTCCCGTGAGGGGCTGGCGGCGGTGCTCAGCGCCATTGCGCTGTCGCTGAAGGCCAGTTGCCGACCGGCCTCGACAACCTGTACCGCGCCTTGGCGGGTGCGAACTTCGACCGCGCCTTCATAGACGTTCAGCAACGTCTGTCGATCTTCCAGACGAACACTGAAGCGGGTACCCAGCGCCCGCAGTCGCCCTTGGGAAGTTTCCAGTAAAAACGGTCGGTCGGGGTCCTTGGCCGTGTCAATCAACACTTCGCCGTACTGCAACTGCAGCAAACGTTGCGTGGCATCGAAGCGGACATTCAGCGCACTGAGTGCATTCAGCCAGATCCGGCTGCCATCATTGAGCACGGTTTCGCGGGTTTCCCCGGTGCCGGTAGCGAGGTCGGCAGTGAGCCGACCGAGCGTTTCCGGCAGCGGCGTGCCGCGCCATGCCGCCCATCCCGTCAGGCTCCCAGCAGTAAGGATCAGCAAGCTCTTGAGGGTCTGTCGGCGACTGATTGGCGAACGGCCGGTGCTGCGCAGGACTTGACTTACAGCCTGTTGCTCACTCTCGTGTTGCAGCGCAGTGAAGCGCTGGCCGACCCGTTCGATGTAGCGCCAGGCGTCCTGATGGTCGGCACTTTGGGCCAGCCAGGCCTGCCAGCGCAGGCGTTCGTGATCGGCCACGTGTGGGTCGTGGAGTTGCACATACCACTGGGCCGCTTGCTCGAGGCTGGCATGGCTGAGTTTTTTCAAGGGGACGGCGGGCATGGGGTTATTCAATCAGTAACCCATCGAGCTCGGCCTCGAGGATCGCGCAATGCATCATGGCCTGGGCCAGGTATTTCTTGACCATGCGCTCGCTCACGCCGATCTCGCTGGCGATGAGTCGATAGGGCATGCCGTGCAGCTGAGCCAGGATAAATGCATCGCTGACCTGCTTGGGCAAGCGCTGCAGCAGGGCGTCCACTTCGTGCAGGGTCTCGACGATGATCGCCCGTTGTTCCGGTGAAGGTTGCAAGGCGGGAGGGCGTGTGGCGAGGGTCTGCAGCCAGGCTTGCTCCAACTGCCGACGACGCCAGTGATCTATGCACAAACCGCGAGCAATGGTCGCCAGATAGGAGCGCTCGCGAACCTCGCAGTCGAACGCCTGCGGCCGCTTGAGCACCCGCATGAAGGTGTCATGAGCCAGGTCAGCGGCATCCATCGCATTACTGAGGCGTCGACGCAACAACTCATACAGCCATCGGTGATGGCAGGTATAGAGGTTTTGAACCGAAGAGAAGTCGGCGATTGTCATTGAGAGCACACGTCCATGGCGACCGGCGTCGCGGGTGCAAATAAGAATTGGTCGCGATTAAAGCAAATGGCCGGAAGTCTCGCAAATGATATTGGTTTGCTTTTAGGTGCTCGTAGCAGCGACCGGTGGTCGATGAACATGGCTTGTGGGTCAAATTGCGCTTAGCTGTATGGATAACCCTGTGGCGAGGGGGCTTGTCGGAACGCCGCACCGCCCCGTTGGACTGCGAAGCTGTCCTAAAACCTGCAATCTCGTTCTGCCAAGCACACCGTATGCACTGGATTTGCGACTGCTTCGCAGCCGAACGGGGCAAGCCCCCTCGCCACGAGGCGCCCCTTCAGAACACCGTGAGTCTGAGGAAACCCGCAATGCTGACCCTTAATATCAATGGCAAGGACCAGGAACTGGATGTCCCGGCGGACATGCCGTTGCTCTGGGTGCTGCGCGATGTCGCGCACCTGACGGGCACCAAGTTCGGTTGCGGCATGGCCCAGTGTGGCGCCTGCACCGTACACGTCGACGGCGCGCCGCTGCGTTCCTGCATCACGCCCGCCACGGCGGTGGCCCACGGGCAGAAAATTCTCACCATCGAAGGCTTGTCCGCCGATGGCTCGCACCCGGTCCAGCAAGCCTGGGCCGAACTCGACGTGGTTCAGTGCGGTTATTGCCAGTCGGGGCAGATCATGTCGGCGGCAGCCTTGCTGGCGAAAATCCCCAAGCCCACCGACAGCGACATCGACCAGGCGCTGTCCGGCAACATCTGCCGCTGCGGCACCTACCCAAGAATCCGCGCAGCGGTCAAACGCGCCGCAGAGATCGGTTGATACCACGTCGAAGGGAGCTGACCCATGAACAGAATCAACCCTGTCTCGCGTCGCGGATTTCTTAAGGGCAGCGCAGTGTTGGGCGGTGGTCTGGTGGTGGCGTTTGTCATTCCGGGTGCCAATCGCTTTGCCCTTGGTGCCGAGAATCAAGGAAACGTCTTCGCACCCAATGCCTTTTTACGCATTGGCAATGACAACAGCATCACTGTGCTGCTCGGCCATTCGGAAATGGGCCAGGGCATCTGGACTGGCCTGACCATGTTGATCGCCGAAGAGCTGGACGCCGACTGGTCGAAAATCCGCGTCGAACATGCACCGGCCTCGGCGGCCGATTATGGCCTGCCGGCGTTTGGCGGAATGCAGATCACCGGTGGTTCGACTTCGACCTGGATGGAGTTCGACCGCTATCGCCAGGCCGGAGCGGCGGCGCGCTTGATGCTGGTTGAGGCGGCGGCCAAGCGATTCGACGTGGCGCCTTCACAGATTCGCACCGAATCGGGCGTGGTCATTGCCGGCGACAAACGCGCCACTTACGGCGAACTGGCGGATGACGCCGGCAAGCTGCCGGTGCCGGATCCGGCCTCGATCAAGTTCAAGGACGCCAAAGACTGGAAGGTCATCGGCAAACCCACCAAGCGCCTCGACACCCCGGAGAAAATCACCGGGCAGGCCAAGTTCGGCATGGACGTGCAATTCGACGGGCTGATGACGGCGCTGGTCGCTCGCCCACCGGTGTTCGGCGGCAGCGTCAAATCCTTTGAAGGCGCCGAGGCACTGGCGGTGCCGGGCGTGCACAAAGTGGTGCAGGTGCCCACGGGTGTCGCGGTGATTGCCGATCATTATTGGGCGGCGAAACTGGGGCGCGATGCGCTGAAGGTCGAATGGGACCTGGGGCCGAACGCCGGGCTGGATAGCCAACAGTTGCTGGAGAGCTTTCGCAAACTCGCCGCCACGCCCGGCACTTCCGCCAGTCAGGCCGGGGATGCGACGGCGACGCTAAGCAAAGCGGTGAAGACGATTGAGGCTGAATACAGCGTGCCGTATCTGGCTCACGCGCCGATGGAGCCGCTCAACTGCACGGTGAAAATATCCAAGGACAAATGCGAAATCTGGACCGGCACGCAGTTTCAAACGCTGGATCAGATGATCGCGGGGAAGATCACCGGGCTCAAACCCGAACAGGTCGAGATCCACACCCAATTCCTCGGCGGCGGCTTCGGGCGTCGGGCCAATCCGACCTCGGATTTTGTCAGCGAAGCCGTGTACGTCGCCAAGGCAGCGGGCGGGCCGGTGAAAACCGTCTGGGCCCGAGAGGATGACATTCGGGGCGGTTACTACCGCTCGGCGTTCTTGCATCAGGCGCGCATCGGGCTGGGTGCCGACGGCATGCCAATGGCCTGGAAGCATGTGCTGGTCGGGCAGTCGATCCTGACGGGCACGTCGTTCGCGGCGACCATGGTCAAGGATGGCGTCGACAAAACCTCCGTCGAAGGCGTGGCCGACAGCCCCTATCTTGAGGGGCTGGCCAACCACCAGGTCGAACTGCATTCACCGCAAACCGGCATCAGCGTGCTGTGGTTGCGTTCGGTTGGGCACACCCACACTGCATTCGTCATGGAGTCGTTGATCGATGAGCTGGCAGACGCCGCCGGCAAGGATCCCGTGGAGTATCGACGTGCCTTGCTCAAGGCGCATCCACGGCATTTGGGCGTGCTGAATCTGGCGGTGGAGAAAGCCAACTGGAAAGCGCCCTTGCCGGACGGTCACGCATTGGGCGTGGCGGTGCATGAGTCCTTTGGCAGTTATGTCGCCCAAGTGGCCGAGGTGTCGCAGGATAACCTGGCGATTCGCGTGCATCGGGTGGTGTGTGCGGTGGATTGCGGCATTGCGGTCAACCCGCAGAGCATCGCCGCGCAGATGGAATCGGGCATCACCTTCGGTCTGGGATTTACCTTGCACAGCAAACTGACGTTCAAGAACGGTCAGGTGCAGCAGTCCAATTATCACGATTATCAGGTCCTGCGCCTGAACGAGATGCCGGTGGTCGAGGTGCATATCGTCCCCAGCAGCGACAAGCCCGGTGGCATCGGCGAGGTCGGTGTACCGCCCGTGGCACCGGCCGTGGCGAACGCGGTGTTTGCCCTGACCGGGCAGCGTCTGCGGGAACTGCCGCTGCAACTGTCGGGGGTGTGAGATGAGACGACATCTGATTCTGGGCGCGGTGGTGCTGATCGGTCTGAGTGGCTATGCCTCGGACCTGTTCGCTGATGATAAAGAGGCGGTGAAGGCGTTCGACACGGTGCAGAAAGTGTTCCAGAGCCCGCGTTGTCAGAACTGTCATATCCCCGGCGATTCGCCGTTGCAGTTCAATGCGGGCATTCCTCACGCAATGAATGTGGTTCGCGGAATGGATGGCAAGGGCGCGGCCGGTTTGCCGTGCGCTACGTGTCATGCCGAAAGCAATCCGCCGGCCAGTTATGGCCCTCACGCGCCGCCCGGAGCGCCGCATTGGAGCCTGCCGCCGGCCGCGCACAAAATGGCCTGGATCGGCCTGCCGGCCGACAAGTTGTGCGCGATGATCAAGGACCGTTCCAGTAATGGCGACCGTGATTTTGCGGCGCTGATCAAGCACGTCAGCGACGATAAACTGGTGCTTTGGGGCTGGAATCCAGGTGAGGGGCGGGCGCCGGTGCCGGTACCTCACGACATCTTCGTCACCCAGTTCAAACTCTGGGCCGATGCTGGAGGGCCGTGTCCGCTGGCAGGTAGCTGACCAGCGGCACGTTTATAGGGAGTCATACCGGGTATGAGCGACTCTAACGTTCATACCCATCAAGGAGTGAGTGATGTTAACCCCAGGCAAACCGCTCAAACCCGGCGCTGGCGCAGACATGCGTTCGCCGAATGCACTCGACAGCGCAGATCGCGATGTACTGCGCGATCTGGCGCGCAAGGCCGAACAAGCGCTGATGGGCGTGCAGATGGCGAGCATGGATGAATTGACGCTGCTCTCCAATCGTCACGGCTTCGAGGCTTTGGCTCAGTTAGGGCTGGAGGCCTGTCAGCAGTTGGGCAAACCCGCGACCCTGCTGTTTTTCGACCTTGATGACTTCAAGCGCATCAACCAGCTGTACGGTCGCGCCGAGGGCGACGATGCCCTGAAAACTTTCGCCGATGTGCTACGCATCGCCTTTCGTGAAAGCGATGTGATCGGCCGGCTCGGCAGCGATGAGTTTGCTGCCTTGCTGACCGGCGCCGACGCCGTGGAAATCGCCGCGATCAGAGCGCGCCTCGAAGAAATACTCGATGAACGTAATGCCACGGCGCATCGTGGCTATGACATTCGCTTCAGTATCGGGCAGATCGAGTTTGATTCTCGGCTGCACCAGACGGCGGAAGACTTGCTGGCTTTGGCCGATAAGGCGCTGTGCGCCCGGGAATTCGATGCTCGTCATTGTTGAAAGATGGAGCTGGCGTCAACGGTCGGGCGGATCATTTGGCGAATAACTGATCGATATTCTTGAACGCTTTGAACTCCAGAGCGTTGCCGCAGGGGTCGAAGAGAAACATTGTCGCTTGTTCGCCCACCAATCCCTGAAAGCGGATACCCGGTTCGATCACGAAGCGGGTGCCAAGGACTTTCAAGCGCTCGGCCAGCGTCTCCCATTCCTCCATCCCCAAAACCACACCGAAATGCGGTACCGGTACGTCGTGGCCATCGACGGCGTTGGTATGAGCGGCTTCCTGAGAAGCGTTTTTCGGTGCCAGATGAATCACCAGTTGATGGCCGAAAAAGTTGAAATCGACCCAGTGGTCGCTGGAGCGACCTTCCTCCAGACCGAACACCTCACCATAGAAGCGCCGGGCAGCGGCCAAGTCGTAAACCGGGATAGCCAAGTGAAAAGGGGACAGTTGCATCGGGCGTGCCTCGACGGTTGAGAGTTAAGACCGAGTTTAGTCCTGTGCTTTTTGATTGAAAGACGATAGTTTTTGCAGCGAGCTCAAATTATTTCGATCAATTGGAGAGCCCATGCTGCGGGAATTGAAAACCTTCATTGCCGTGACACGTCATGGCACGTTCGCTGCGGCAGGCATGCATATTGGCCTGACCCAGTCGGCGGTCAGCGCGCAGATTCGCAATCTCGAACAGGCCTTGGGCATTCGCCTGTTCGATCGCACCGGCCGTCAGGCGATTCTCAACGCGGCGGGGCAGCGGGCGTTGCCGATGGCTCGGGAAATCCTTGAGACCTTCAGCCGCATGGCTGTCAGTGATAGCGTCGGCGAGTTTCGTGGCGAATTGAAGATCGGCGCGGTGGCGACCGTCCAGACCGGGTTGTTGCCGCGAGCGTTATTGCGACTCCGGCAACAGGCACCGTTGCTGGAGGCGAAGCTGGTGCCCGGGGTGTCCCTGAATCTGTTGAGTCAGGTGGACACCGGCGAAGTGGACTTGGCAATACTGATCAAGCCGCCGTTTGAATTACCCAAGGAATTGTCGGTGCAAGTCATTCGCCGGGAGCCGTTTGTGCTGATCGTGCCGGCAGATCTTGAGGGCGACGACCCGCTGCAGTTGCTCGCCAACCATCCCCACGTACGCTACGACCGTAATTCTTTCGGTGGTCGCCTGGTGACCCGCTTTTTACGTGAGCAGCAGATTGATGTGCAGGTGGCTCTGGAGCTGGATGAGCTGGAAGCCATCGTCAAAATGGTCGAATGCGGGCTGGGTGTTTCGCTATTGCCCGAGGCGGGACTGTGGCTTGAGCATGGGGCGAAGGTGCGGATCATCCCGTTGGGTGAGCTGACGTTCTACCGGGAGATCGTGCTGTTGCAGCGCTATAGCCAGCGCACACAACCTATCCAGCAGTTGTTTGCGAGGTGTTTGACACAGATCGATGACTAAACGCTAACCCCTGTGGGAGCGGGCTTGCTCGCGAAAGCGGTGTGCCAGTCGACACTTTCTGTATGCCGAACACCGCCTTCGCGAGCAAGCCCGCTCCCACATTTGAGCGCATCAAGACTGGAATTGAGGGCATAAAAAAACCCGCCTGAAGAGGCGGGTTTTTTATTGGCTAACCGAAGATCACTCTTCGATGTTGCCCATGGCGGTGGTGTTGAAGCCGCCGTCTACGTACATGATTTCGCCGCTGATGCCGGACGCCAGGTCCGAGCACAGGAAGGCGCCGGCGTTGCCGACTTCGTCGATGGTGACGTTACGACGCAGCGGGGTTTGCGCTTCGTTGGCGGCCAGCATCTTGCGGAAGTTCTTGATGCCGGAAGCGGCGAGGGTACGGATCGGGCCAGCCGATACGCAGTTCACGCGGGTGCCATCCGGGCCCAGGGAGCCGGCCAGGTAACGAACGCCAGCTTCCAAAGAAGCCTTGGCCATGCCCATCACGTTGTAGTTCGGCATGGTGCGCTCGGCGCCCAGGTACGACAGGGTCAGCAGGCTGCCATTGCGGCCTTTCATCATTTCGCGGCCAGCCTTGGCCAGGGCCACGAAGCTGTAGGCGCTGATGTCGTGAGCGATGCGGAAACCTTCACGGGTGGTGGCTTCGGTGAAGTCGCCGTCCAGTTGGTCGCCCGGGGCGAAGCCGACGGAGTGCACGATGCAGTCCAGGCCGTCCCACTTCTGGCTCAGTGCTTCGAAGACCTTGGCGATTTCTTCATCGCTGGCCACGTCGCACGGGAAGCACAGCTCAGGGCTCGAACCCCAGCCTTGTGCGAATTCTTCGACACGACCCTTGAGTTTGTCGTTCTGATAAGTGAAGGCAAGCTCAGCGCCCTCGCGATGCATGGCGGCAGCGATGCCGGATGCGATGGACAGCTTGCTGGCGACACCGACGATCAGTACGCGCTTACCGGCGAGAAAACCCATGTGTTGCTCCTCTTTTCAGGTTTATTGCGCAGTGGCTGGTGCCAGAAAAGCGGCTTCCAGCAACTGCTGTGTATACGGATGTTGGGGGGCGGCAAAGATACTTTGCGCGTCTCCCTGTTCGACCACTTGGCCATGCTTGACCACCATCAACTGGTGGCTCAGCGCTTTGACGACAGCCAGGTCATGGCTGATAAACAAATACGTCAGGTTGTACTTGGTTTGCAGTGAACGTAGCAGCTCCACCACTTGGCGTTGCACGGTGCGGTCGAGGGCCGAAGTCGGCTCGTCCAGCAGAATCAACGCCGGTTTTAGCACTAATGCCCGGGCAATGGCGATTCTCTGCCGCTGCCCACCGGAAAATTCGTGGGGGTAGCGGTGCCGGGTTTCCGGGTCCAGACCTACCTCCTTGAGTGCCGCAATAATCGCTTGTTCCTGTGCTGCCTCAGTGCCCATCTTGTGGATTCGCAGGCCTTCGCCGACGATCTGGCTCACGCACATCCGTGGGCTCAGGCTGCCGAAGGGGTCCTGGAACACCACCTGCATCTCCCGCCGCAGCGGTCGAACTTCACTCTGCGTCAGGCAGTCTAGCTGCTTGCCTTCAAAACGGATGGTGCCTTTGCTACCGATCAGCCGCAAGATCGCCAGGCCGAGCGTCGACTTGCCGGAACCGCTTTCTCCCACAATCCCCAGAGTCTGGCCCTGGGGCAGGCTGAAATTGATGCCGTCTACCGCTTTGATATGGTCCACGGTCTTTTTCAGAAAGCCTTTCTTGATCGGGAACCAGACTTTCAGGTCCTCGACCTGCAGCAATGGCGGGCCAATCACGTTGGTCGCCGGTTTGCCGCTGGGCTCCGCTGCCAGCAGTTCCCGCGTGTACGGATGCTGCGGCGCGCGGAACAATTCTTCGCACGATGCCTGTTCGACGATGCAACCGCGCTGCATGACACATACGCGATGCGCAATTCTTCGTACAAGGTTCAAATCATGACTGATCAGTAACAACGCCATGCCCAGACGGGCCTGCAATTCCTTGAGCAGTTCGAGAATTTTCAGTTGAACGGTCACGTCCAGCGCCGTGGTCGGTTCGTCGGCGATCAGCAATTCCGGCTCATTAGCCAAGGCCATCGCGATCATTACCCGCTGGCGCTGGCCGCCGGACAATTCGTGGGGCAGGGCCTTGAGACGCTTCTCGGGCTCGGGGATGCCGACCATTTCCAGCAGTTCCAGCGTGCGTTTGGTCGCGACTTTGCCGGTCAGACCTTTGTGGATGCCCAAGACTTCGTTGATCTGCTTCTCGATCGAATGCAGCGGATTGAGCGAGGTCATCGGCTCTTGAAAAATCATCGCAATCCGGTTGCCGCGGATATGGCGGATGGTTTTCTCTTTCAGGTCCAGCAGATTCCGGTCGGAATAAGTGATGGTTCCGGACGGATGCCGGGCGAGCGGGTAGGGCAGCAGTCGCAGGATCGAGTGGGCGGTCACCGATTTGCCGGAGCCGCTTTCACCCACCAGCGCCAGGGTTTCGCCGCGCTTGATATCGAAGCTCACGCCTTCGACCACCCGCTGAACACGCTCGCCGACGATAAATTCGACGGCCAGGTCGCGCACTTCGATCAGATTGTCCTGATTCATTTCACTTCCTCGGGTCGAAGGCATCGCGAGCAGACTCGCCGATGAACACCAGCAGACTCAACATCAGCGCCAGCACCGCAAACGCACTCATACCGAGCCACGGCGCTTGCAAGTTGGATTTGCCCTGGGCCACCAGTTCACCCAGTGACGGCGCGCCCGGCGGCAGGCCGAAGCCGAGGAAATCCAGGGCGGTCAGGGTGCCAATGGCGCCGGTCAAGATGAACGGCATGAAGGTCATGGTCGAGACCATGGCATTGGGCAAGATGTGGCGGAACATGATCGCACCATTGCGCATCCCCAGCGCCCGGGCCGCGCGCACGTATTCCAGATTGCGACCGCGCAGGAACTCGGCGCGCACCACATCCACCAGGCTCATCCACGAAAACAGCAGCATGATCCCCAGCAGCCACCAGAAGTTCGGCTGCACGAAACTGGCGAGGATGATCAGCAAGTACAGCACTGGCAGCCCGGACCAGATTTCCAGAAAACGCTGCCCGGCCAGATCGACCCAGCCGCCATAAAAGCCCTGCAAGGCCCCGGCGATCACGCCGATGATCGAGCTGAGAATGGTCAGCGTCAAAGCGAACAGCACCGAAATCCGGAAGCCATAAATCACCCGGGCCAGCACGTCACGGCCCTGATCGTCGGTGCCTAATAGGTTATCGGAGGACGGTGGCGCAGGGGCCGGAACTTTCAGGTCGTAGTTGATGCTTTGGTAGCTGTAGGGAATCGGCGCCCACAAGACCCAAGCGTCCTTGGCCTTGAGCAGTTCGCGGATGTACGGACTCTTGTAGTTGGCTTCCAGCGGGAATTCGCCGCCGAACGCGGTTTCCGGATAGCGCTTGAGTGCCGGGAAGTACCAGGCATTGTCGTAGTGCACCACCAGCGGTTTGTCGTTGGCGATCAGTTCGGCACCGAGGCTTGCGCCGAACAGAATCAGAAACAGCCACAGCGACCACCAGCCACGCTTGTTGGCCTTGAACAGCTCGAAACGCCGGCGATTGAGAGGGGACAAGTTCATCTCAATGCTCCCGGCTTTCGAAGTCGATGCGCGGATCGACAAAGGTGTACGTGAGGTCGCCGATCAGCTTCACCACCAACCCCAGCAGGGTGAAGATGAATAGCGTGCCGAACACCACCGGGTAGTCACGGTTGATCGCCGCTTCGAAACTCATCAGGCCCATGCCGTCGAGGGAGAAAATCACTTCCACCAGCAACGAGCCGGTGAAAAAGATCCCGATGAAGGCTGAAGGGAAACCGGCAATCACCAGCAGCATGGCGTTGCGAAATACGTGGCCGTAGAGCACGCGGTGGCGGGTCAGGCCCTTGGCCTTGGCAGTGACCACATACTGTTTGTTGATTTCATCGAGGAAGCTGTTCTTGGTCAGCAGCGTCATGGTTGCGAAGTTGCCGATTACCAATGCGGTCACCGGTAACGCCAGGTGCCAGAAATAATCGAGGATCTTGCCGCCGGTGCTCAGCTCATCGAAGTTGTTCGAGGTCAGGCCCCGTAGTGGGAACCAGTCGAAATAGCTGCCGCCGGCGAACACCACAATCAGCAGGATGGCGAACAGGAACGCCGGAATCGCGTAACCAACGATGATTGCCGAACTGGTCCAGACGTCGAAGTGGCTACCGTGTCGCGTCGCCTTGGCGATCCCCAGCGGGATCGATACCAGGTACATGATCAGCGTGCTCCACAGCCCTAGGGAGATCGACACCGGCATCTTTTCCTTGATCAGGTCGATGACCTTGGCGTCGCGGAAGAAGCTGTCGCCAAAATCCAGGGTGGCGTAGTTCTTGATCATGATCCACAAACGTTCCGGCGCCGATTTATCGAAGCCGTACATGTGCTCGATTTCCTTGACCAGCGCCGGGTCCAGGCCTTGCGCCCCACGATAGGCCGAGCCGGCCACCGACACTTCGGCGCCGCCACCGGCAATGCGGCTGGTGGCGCCTTCGAAGCCTTCGAGCTTGGCGATCATCTGTTCCACCGGCCCGCCGGGGGCCGCCTGGATGATCACGAAGTTGATCAGCAAAATGCCGAGCAGGGTCGGAATGATCAGCAGCAGTCGCCGAAAAATATACGCCAGCATCTGATTACTCCGTGCCCGCAGGGTCGGCTAGCAGTTTGGTTTCGACTTCTATCGGCAATGTCGCGTTGGGCTTGACCCACCAGGTATTGATGCCGATGTCATATTTGGGCGAAACCTTCGGGTGGCCGATGTGGTTCCAGTACGCCACGCGCCAAGTCTTGATGTGCCAGTTGGGGATCACGTAATAGCCCCATTGCAGCACCCGGTCCAGCGCCCGGGCATGGGCCACCAGGCTTTGGCGTGAATCGGCGTTGATCAGTTGCTCGACCAATTGGTCCACCACCGAATCTTTCAAACCCATGGAGTTGCGGCTGCCGGGTTTGTCGGCGGCGTCGGTCATCCAGTACTCACGCTGTTCGTTACCCGGCGAGTTGGACTGCGGGAAGCTGCCGACGATCATGTCAAAATCCCGGGAGCGCACGCGGTTGATGTATTGCGAGACGTCGACCCGACGGATCACCAGATCAATGCCCAAATCACTGAGGTTGCGCTTGAACGGCAGCAGTATCCGCTCGAACTCGGTCTGGGCCAGCAGAAATTCGAGGGTCACCGGTTTGCCGGTGGCGTCGACCATTTTGTCGTCGACGATCCGCCAGCCGGCCTCTTGCAGCAATTGATAGGCTTGGCGCTGCTGGACGCGGATCATGCCGCTGGCGTCGGTCACCGGGTTCTGGAACGCCTCGCTGAACACTTGCTCGGGGATCTTGCCGCGGAACGGGTCGAGGATCGCCAGTTGATCGGCGTCCGGCAGGCCGGTGGCGGCCATTTCCGAGTTCTCGAAAAAACTGCGGGTGCGCGCGTAGGCGCCGTTGAACAGTTGTTTGTTGGTCCATTCGAAGTCCAGCAACAGGGTCAGCGCGTGGCGCACGCGCACATCCTGAAACACCGGACGGCGCAGGTTGAACACGAAGCCTTGCATGCCGGTGGGGTTGCCGTTGGCGATCTCTTCCTTGATCAGCCGACCTTCGGTCACCGCCGGAATGTTGTAGGCCTTGGCCCAGTTTTTCGCGGCCATTTCCAGCCAATAGTCAAACTGACCGGCCTTGAGCGCTTCCAGCGCGACGGTGTTGTCACGGTAATAGTCGGTGGTCATTACGTCGAAATTGTAGAAGCCACGATTGACTGGCAGGTCCTTGCCCCAATAATCCTTGACCCGCTCATAGCGCACCGAACGTCCGGCCTTCACTTCGCTGACCTTGTACGGGCCGCTGCCCAGCGGCAGTTCCAGGTTGCCCTTGTTGAAATCGCGGGTGGCCCACCAATGCTTGGGCAGTACCGGCAGTTGCCCGAGGATCAGCGGCAGTTCGCGGTTGTTGGTGTGCTTGAACTTGAACAGCACTTTGAGCGGGTTTTCGGCGACCACTTCCTCCACGTCGCTGTAATAGCCGCGGTAGAGCGGTGTGCCGTCCTTGATCAGGGTCTGGAAGCTGAACACAACGTCTTCGGCACGCACCGGGTGGCCGTCATGGAAACGTGCTTCGGGGCGCAGGTAGAAGCGCACCCAGCTGTTGTCCGGGGCTTTTTCGATTTTGCCGGCGATCAGACCGTATTGAGTGAACGGCTCATCCAGACCCTGTTTGGCCAAGGTGTCGTAGATCATGCTGATGTCGTCGGCCGGCACGCCTTTGTTGATGAACGGGTTGAGGCTGTCGAAGCCTCCGAACCCGGCCTGGCGGAAGATCCCGCCCTTGGGCGCGTCGGGGTTCACGTAATCGAAGTGTTTGAAATCGGCCGGGTATTTCGGCGGCTCGTTGTACAGGGTCAGGGCATGTTGCGGGGCGGCGCAGGCCAGCCCGGCGAACAACAAACCGCTGGCCTGCAAGAGCAGGGCGCGTACGGGTTTCATCGATCTTTCTCCGAAGATTTCAGCCACCACGCGCTCAGGCCCAGGGTGTAGGGCGGCGTGGTGACGAAGGCGAACCGGTTGCGGTAGGCCAGACGGTGATAATTGAGGTACCAGTTGGGAATGATGTAGTGCTGCCACAGCAGCACCCGGTCGAGCGCCTTGCCGGCGGCGACCTGTGCATCGCGGGTCTGGGCGGCGAGCAGTTGTTCGAGCAAATGGTCGACCACCGGGTTGGCGATACCTGCGTAATTCTTGCTGCCCTTGATCCCGACCTGGCTGGAGTGGAAGTACTGCCATTGTTCCAGGCCCGGGCTGAGGGTCTGGTTGAGGGTCATCAGGATCATGTCGAAATCGAACTGATCGAGGCGTTGTTTGTACTGGGCGCGATCGACCGTGCGCAGCCGTGCGTCGATGCCGATGCTGGCGAGGTTCTCGACGTAAGGCTGAAGGATGCGCTCCAGGTTCGGGTTGACCAGCAGAACCTCGAAACGCAACGGTTGGCCGATGGTGTTCTGTAGCCGTTGACCGTTGAGCTTCCAGCCGGCCTCGGCGAGTAGCTCCAGGGCCTTGCGCATGGTTTCCCGCGGAATGCCGCGGCCTTCGGTCTGCGGCAGGCTGAACGGCTCGGTGAGCAGCTTGGCGGGCAACTGATCGCGATAGGGCTTGAGCAATAGCCACTCATGACCGACCGGTAGCCCGGTGGCGGAGAACTCGCTGTTGGGGTAGTAACTCATGGCGCGCTTGTAGGCGCCGCTGAACAGCGTGCGGTTGGTCCACTCGAAGTCGAACATCAGCCCCAGCGCTTCGCGGACCTTGGCCTCGGCGAAAGTTGGTCGCCGGGTGTTCATGAACAGGCCCTGGCTCTGGGTCGGGATCTGGTGCTGGATCTGCGCCTTGATCACATCGCCACGGCGCACGGCCGGAAAGTTGTAACCGTTGTCCCAGTTCTTCGCCTGATGCTCGATGTAGATGTCGAACTCGCCGGCCTTGAACGCTTCGAAGGCCACGTCGCTGTCACGGTAGAACTCGACTTCCATGCGATCAAAGTTGTATTTGCCGCGATTGACCGGCAGGTCCTTGCCCCAGTAATCCTTGACCCGCTCGAAGACGATCTGCCGCCCGGGCGTTACCAAGGTGATGCGATACGGCCCGCTGCCCAATGGCGGCTCGAAGGTGGTGGCTTTGAAATCGCGACCTTCCCAGTAATGCTGGGGCAGCACCGGTAACTCGCCCAGGCGCAGGATCAGCAGCGGATTGCCGGCGCGTTTGAAGACGAAACGGATGCGCCGTGGGTTGAGGATATCCACCCGCGACACTTCCTGAAGGTTGGTGCGGTACTGCGGGTGACCTTCCTTGAGCAGCAAACGGTAAGAGAACGCTACGTCATAAGCGGTGATCGGCGTGCCATCGTGGAAACGCGCTTCGGGGCGCAGATTGAACACCACCCAGCTGCGGTCTTCGCTGTATTCCACCGATTGGGCGATCAAGCCATAACTGGAGGTCGGCTCATCGCCGGACGGCGCGTATTGGCCGGTGCCGACCATCAACGGTTCATTGAGTTCGTTGATGCCGTACTGCAGGAAGTTGGCGGTGGAAACCGGGCTCGAGCCTTTGAATGTGTAAGGGTTGAGCGTATCGAAGGTGCCAAACGCCATCACCCGCAACGTACCGCCCTTGGGCGCTAGCGGGTTGACCCAGTCGAAGTGGGTAAATCTGGCCGGGTACTTGAGCGTGCCGAACTGCGCATAACCATGGCTTTCGCTGATCGTCGCGCTTGCGGGGGAGCTCAAGGCCAGGCTGATCAGGAGCAGGAGGAGGGGACGCTTCAAGTCAGAGATCCGATCCAGGCGGCTTGGGCTTTGTGGGCCGTACAGTAACAGCTTGTATCGACAGGAAAAAGACGGAGGGTTAATGCGTGGTTAATTGTGCAGGTGAAGGTCCGGCGGATCGCAGAACCTGTGGCGAGGGGGCTTGCTCCCGCTCGGCTGCGAAGCAGTCGCAAACCGAAATACGCGGTGTGTCAAAAATCACCGGGTTTCAGGTTTTGGGGCTGCTTCGCAACCCAACGGGAGCAAGCTCCCTCACCACAAAAGCCCCTCGACAGGGCGTGCTGCTTAATTCGGCGAAGCAACCGTCAGCATCTGCCCCGGTTTCAGCGCCTGGCCAACCCGAGGGTTCCAGCGCTTGAGGTGCTGCATTTCAACGTTGAAGCGTTTGGCGACCATGTACAGCGAATCGCCTTGCTTGACCTTGTACTGGGTCTGTTGCGTCTTGTTGGTTACCTTGCCATTCGTCTTGCTGTTCGCCGCCACCACAGTGTTGACGCGCCCGGATTTGCGCTTGGTGGTGTCCTGCATCACCAGGGTCTGGCCGACCTTGAGGTCTTTGCCCGTCAGTTTGTTCCAGCGTTGCAGGTCCTTGATGTCGACCTTGTTGGCCTTGGCGATGGTGCCCAGATTGTCGCCACGTTTGACCCGATAGGCGCGCTTGAGGCTGGCGATTTCGCTCTCGTCTGCCCCTTCGAACACAGGCTTGAGCGATCGCTGACTGATCAGCTCGTCAGGGCGCATGGTCGACAGGCTGGCAGTCAGCAGTTGCGCCTTGGACGTTGGCACCAGCAGATGCTGGGGGCCGTCGATGGTGGTGCGCTGCTTGAAGGCCGGGTTGAGCTGGAACAGTTCGTCTTCGTCGATGTTGGCCACCGCGGCAACCTTGGACAGGTCCATGCGCTGGTTGATTTCGACGACCTGGAAGTACGGTTCGTTGGCGATCGGGTTGAGGTTCACGCCATAGGCTTCGGGCGCCAGGACCACTTGCGACAGGGCCAGCAACTTAGGCACATAGGCCTGGGTTTCCGCTGGCAGCGGCAGGTTCCAGTAGTCGGTCGGCAGGCCGAGTCGTTCGTTGCGCTCGATGGCCCGGCTGACCGTACCTTCGCCAGCGTTGTAGGCCGCCAGGGCCAGCAACCAGTCGCCGTTGAACATGTCGTGCAGGCGGCTCAGGTAATCCATGGCCGCGGTGGTCGAGGCGGTGATGTCGCGACGGCCATCATAGAAGCGGGTCTGACGCAGGTTGAAGTAACGCCCGGTGGACGGGATGAATTGCCAAAGACCCACCGCGTCGGCCCGGGAATAGGCCATCGGGTTGTAGGCGCTTTCAATCACTGGCAACAGCGCCAGTTCCAGCGGCATGTTGCGCTCTTCAAGGCGTTCGACGATGTAGTGAATGTAGAGGCTGCCGCGTTCGCCGGCATTTTCGAGGAAGGACGGGTTACTGGCGAACCACAGGCGCTGTTGCTCGATGCGCGGGTTGACGCCCAGGTTGTCCTGCAACTGGAAGCCCTGGCGCATGCGCTCCCAGACGTCCTGTGGAATTTGCGGTGTTGGTTTTTCGCTGAGCCAAATGGGTTTTTGCTTGGCTCGAGCGGCAATATTCGGAGTGTGCGTCGCTTCGGTCTGCGGCACATGGCTGGAACAGCCCGCCAAAGTGGCGGACACAGCCACCGCGATGGCTTGAGCCAAGCGGGTCAATGCGTCTGAATTGATGGCTTTACGAATAGGTGACGACATTGGCTGGAAGTAAGTTCCGGGCAAAAATGTCGGGCGATTCTAGAAAGCGCACCCCCTGCGGTCAACCATTCAGAATTTTTGTATCGTCAAGCAGTCTCCCTAGAACGTATCTTTCCAAGCTCGAAGGGCAGCAAAAACCGCACTCGGAGCCCGGTTATCGGTTCCGTTCCGTTCGTCCACTTTTTCTTTAACGGATGTTTCGCCGGCACGCAAAAACGGATTGGTGAGCTTTTCCAGTGCCAGCGTCGAAGGCAACGTCATGATTCCGGCTTCACGTTGGCGGGTCACTTTGGCCAGCCGTTCGAGGGTATCGGGGTTGCCCGGTTCGACCGCTGCGGCAAACTTCAGATTACTCAGGGTGTACTCGTGGGTGCAGTAGACCAGCGTGTCTTCGGGGAGCGCTGCGAGGCGGCTCAGCGAGTGATGCATTTGCTCGGGCGTGCCTTCGAATAACCGTCCGCAACCGGCAGCGAACAAGGTGTCACCGCAAAACAAATGGCCTTGGTGATAAAAGGCGATGTGCCCCAGGGTATGGCCCGGCACCTGCATGACGTCGAAGTCCCAGCCCAGCACGTTGATGCGGTCATTGTCCTTGAGCGCCACGTCCCGCGCCGGAATGCTTTCGCTGGCCGGGCCGTAGACTGTCGCGTCTGTCGCTTTTTTCAGCCGCTCGACGCCGCCGACATGGTCATGATGGTGATGAGTGATCAAAATATCGCTTAACACCCAACCCGGGTGCGCCGCGAGCCAGGCTTGTACTGGCGCGGCATCGCCCGGATCGACCACGGCGCAGCGCTGGGTGCTGTGGTCTTGTAACAACCAGATGTAGTTGTCGGTGAAGGCGGGCAGGGCACTGATCTGTATCATCGTCGGATTCGCCAAGCGGAAAACATTGGCGCATCTTAGAACTTCCTGGCGCGTTGGAGAATGCAATGACCGATAAAGCGTTCGCTCAGGCCGATCCTGAGTGGCTGACATTGATCAGCGCGGCCCGTGAATGGCTGTCCGGGCCCATCGGGCAATTTCTGCTGGACGAAGAACGACGCATGCTCGAAGACGAGTTGGGGCGCTTCTTCGGCGGCTACCTGGTGCATTACGGCCCCTCGGCGCAGACACCGCCGTCGGCACCGCAGGTCCAGCGCAATGTGCGGCTCGGTGCGCCGTTGCCGGGGGTCGAGATCGTTTGCGAAGAGCAGGCCTGGCCGTTGAGCGAGCACGCCGCCGATGTGGTGGTGTTGCAGCACGGGCTGGATTTCTGCCTGTCACCCCACGGTTTGCTGCGCGAAGCGGCGAGCAGCGTGCGGCCTGGCGGGCATCTGCTGATTATCGGGATCAACCCCTGGAGCAGCTGGGGCCTGCGTCATGTATTCGCCCATGACGCCTTGCGCAAGGCCCGTTGTATTTCGCCGTCGCGGGTTGGCGACTGGCTGAACCTGCTGGGCTTCGCGCTGGAGAAACGCCGCTTCGGGTGCTATCGTCCGCCGCTTGCGTCGCCCGCCTGGCAGGCCCGTCTGACCGGTTGGGAGCGCAAGGCAGGTGACTGGCAATTGTCGGGTGGTGGCTTCTATTTATTGGTCGCGCGCAAGATCGTCGTGGGCCTGCGGCCGGTGCGTCAGGAGCGGCGCGAACCGATGGGCAAGCTGATTCCGTTGCCGATGGCCAAGGTCAACCGTCGTCACCTCGAACCGTAATACACATTTTATTTTCCCGGCCGGGTTCGCCCCGGCCTCGGGCATCGTCGGTCACCGATCGGCGAGCCACCGCATTTTCTGGATAGATTGGCATGAGCGATAGCGTAGAACTCTTTACCGATGGCGCCTGTAAGGGCAACCCTGGCCCGGGCGGCTGGGGCGCGTTGCTGGTGTGCAAGGGCGTTGAAAAAGAACTCTGGGGCGGCGAAGCCAATACCACCAACAACCGCATGGAGTTGATGGGCGCGATCCGTGGCCTGGAAGAGCTCAAACGCTCCTGCGACGTACTGCTGGTGACCGACTCCCAGTACGTGATGAAAGGCATCAACGAGTGGATGGCCAACTGGAAGAAGCGCGGCTGGAAAACCGCGGCGAAGGAACCGGTGAAAAACGCCGACTTGTGGAAACTGCTCGACGAGCAGGTCAACCGCCACAACGTCACCTGGAAATGGGTGCGCGGGCACATCGGCCACCACGGCAACGAACGGGCCGACCAACTGGCCAACCGTGGCGTGGATGAAGTGCGTGGGTACAAGCAGGCTTGATTCCGGACTGCTGATGTACGGCGTCGTGGCCCATCGCGAGCAGGCTCGCTCCCATATTTGATCTTCGCTGAGCACAAATTCTGTGAACCCCCGAATTCAATGTGGGAGCGAGCCTGCTCGCGATGGGGGCAACACGGTGTATCTGAAAGACCCCGGTGAGCGTGTTAACATCGCCGCTTTTGCACGATTGACCCGTTGAGAGCTGAGCACTGATGGCCACCAGATCCGTTGTACTCGATACCGAAACCACCGGCATGCCGGTGACCGACGGCCACCGGATTATCGAAATCGGTTGTGTCGAGTTGATCGGTCGGCGCCTGACCGGCCGGCATTTCCACGTTTACCTGCAACCGGATCGCGAGAGTGACGAAGGCGCCATCGGCGTCCACGGCATCACTAACGAATTCCTGGTGGGCAAGCCGCGTTTCACTGAAGTGGCCGATGAGTTCTTCGAGTTCATCAAGGGCGCGCAGCTGATCATCCATAACGCGGCGTTCGACGTTGGCTTCATCAACAACGAATTCGCCCTGATGGGCCACCACGATCGCGCGGACATCACGCAGCACTGCTCGATCCTCGACACCCTGATGATGGCCCGGGAACGTCACCCGGGGCAGCGCAACAGCCTCGACGCCTTGTGCAAACGCTATGGCGTCGACAACTCCGGCCGTGAGCTGCACGGCGCCTTGCTCGACTCCGAGATTCTCGCCGACGTTTACCTGACCATGACCGGTGGCCAGACCAGTCTGTCGCTGGCCGGTAACGCGTCAGATGGCAATGGTTCAGGTGAAGGCGCGGATAACTCCGCCACCGAAATCCGTCGTCTGCCGGCCGATCGTCAGCCGATCCGGATCATCCGCGCCAGTGAAGACGATCTGGCCCAGCACATTGCGCGCCTCGAAGCCATCGCCAAATCCGCCGGCGCTCCGTCGCTGTGGCAGCAATTGGCTGAGGCCAAGGCTCAGGCCTGAGCCCTTTCGAGCGGAAGGGCTTTTGTGGCGAGGGAGCTTGCTCCCGCTCGGCTGCGCAGCAGTCGCAAATCCTGCCAGCACGGTGTATCTGAGCGAATGCAGGGGGCCGCTTCGCAGCCCAACGGGAGCAAGCTCCCTCGCCACAGGTAAACTTTCTGAACAATGGGTTTGCTGGCCACATGCTGGTGCGCCCGCCGACCCACTTCAGGGCATCCCGCTCGCCACATGCGCTCCAACCCTCTACCCTGAGGTTATTGGCAGGCTACGGTCTGCCGCCTCAGGACACCGAGCCCCATGTATAAAGATTTGAAATTCCCGGTCCTGATCGTCCACCGCGACATCAAAGCCGACACCGTTGCCGGTGATCGTGTGCGTGGCATTGCCCGGGAGCTGGAGCAGGAAGGCTTCAGCATCGTCTCGGCGGTCGATTACAACGAAGGGCGTCTGGTCGCCTCGACTCATCACGGCCTCTCTTGCATGTTGATTGCCGCCGAAGACGCCAGCACCCATGCTCATCTTCTGCATAACATGGCCGAGCTGATCCGCCTGGCACGGGTTCGGGCGCCGGACCTGCCGATCTTTGCCCTGGGCGAGCAGGTCACCCTGGAAAATGCTCCCGCCGACGCCATGGCCGAGCTCAATCAGCTGCGCGGCATTCTTTATTTGTTCGAAGACACCGTGCCATTCCTCGCCCGTCAGGTCGCCCGCGCGGCGCGCAAATATCTGGACGGTCTATTGCCGCCGTTCTTCAAGGCGCTGGTGCAGCACACCGCCGACTCCAATTATTCCTGGCACACCCCCGGTCATGGCGGCGGCGTGGCGTATCACAAGAGCCCGGTGGGGCAGGCGTTTCACCAGTTCTTCGGGGAAAATACGCTGCGTTCGGATTTGTCGGTATCGGTACCGGAACTCGGTTCGCTGCTCGATCACACGGGACCATTGGCCGAGGCGGAAGCGCGAGCCGCGCGCAATTTCGGCGCCGATCACACCTTTTTCGTGATCAATGGCACCTCAACCGCCAACAAGATCGTCTGGCATTCCATGGTGGCCCGTGATGATCTGGTGCTGGTAGATCGCAACTGCCACAAGTCGGTGCTGCACTCGATCATCATGACCGGCGCGATCCCGCTGTACCTGTGCCCGGAGCGCAATGAACTGGGAATTATCGGCCCAATTCCGTTGAGTGAATTCAGCCGCGAATCGATCCAGGCCAAGATCGATGCCAGCCCGTTGACCCAGGGTCGCGAGCCCAAGGTCAAGTTGGCGGTGGTGACCAACTCGACTTACGACGGCCTCTGTTACAACGCTGAGCTGATCAAGCAGAGCCTGGGCAACAGCGTCGAGGTGCTGCATTTCGACGAGGCCTGGTACGCCTACGCGGCGTTCCACGAGTTCTTCGCCGGCCGCTACGGCATGGGCACCTCTCGCAGCAAAGACAGCCCGCTGGTGTTCACTACGCACTCCACGCACAAATTGCTGGCGGCGTTCAGTCAGGCGTCGATGATTCACGTTCAGGACGGTGGTGCACGGCAACTCGATCGCGACCGTTTCAACGAAGCGTTCATGATGCACATTTCGACCTCGCCGCAGTACAGCATCATCGCCTCGCTGGACGTAGCCTCGGCGATGATGGAAGGGCCGGCCGGTCGTTCGCTGTTGCAGGAAATGTTCGACGAGGCCCTGAGTTTTCGCCGGGCCCTGGCCAATCTGCGCCAGCACATCGCTGCCGACGACTGGTGGTTTTCCATCTGGCAACCACCCTCGGCCGAAGGTATCGAGCAGGTGGTCACCGAAGACTGGCTGCTGCAACCCGACGCCGACTGGCACGGCTTTGGCGGGGTGACCGACGACTACGTGCTGCTCGATCCGATCAAGGTCACGCTGGTGATGCCGGGTTTGACGGCGGGCGGAGCCCTGAGCGCGCGGGGGATTCCGGCGGCGGTGGTCAGTAAATTCCTCTGGGAACGCGGGCTGGTCGTGGAAAAGACCGGCCTGTATTCGTTCCTGGTGCTGTTCTCCATGGGCATCACCAAAGGCAAATGGAGCACGCTGCTGACCGAGCTGCTGGAGTTCAAGCGCAGTTATGACGCCAATGTCAGCCTGGCCAGCTGCCTGCCGTGCGTGGCGCAACCCAATATTGCCCGCTATCAAGGCATGGGCCTGCGCGATCTGTGTGATCAATTGCACGCCTGTTATCGCAGCAATGCCACGGCCAAACACCTCAAACGCATGTACACCGTACTGCCAGAAGTCGCGATGAAGCCGGCGGACGCCTATGATCAATTGGTACGCGGGGAGGTTGAGGCTGTTTCGATCGATGCTCTGGACGGGCGGATCGCAGCGGTAATGCTGGTGCCATACCCGCCGGGGATCCCGTTGATCATGCCCGGCGAGCGTTTCACCGAGTCGACCCGTTCGATCATCGATTACCTGAAGTTTGCCCGTACGTTCGACAGCAGCTTCCCCGGATTTGTCGCCGATGTGCATGGCTTGCAACACGAAGACGAGGGCAATGGACGGCACTACACCGTCGATTGCATCAAGGAATGAGGACCTTTCCGAGTATGCAACCAGTCATGAATCCCAAATACCCAGGCCTCTCGGTGCGTGTCGCCGATGAGGGGTTTGCGGCTTATATCTGGGGCAGTGATTTCAGTTTTGAAGTCGCCGCCTATGGTGCCGCGCAAATTGGTAAGCCGGTGGCGCAGTGGCCGGTGACGCCAATCACCCCGTATCGCAAGTGTTACGGCATCGATCCCGAGGAGTTCAGCAGTTTTCGCGACGCCGCTGACAGCGCGATTTTCATGGCCTATCTGGATGACGAGCCAGTGGGGCATTTGGTGGTCAGCACCAACTGGAACGGCTTCGCCCATATCGACGAATTGGCGGTGCATGCTCCGGCGCGCCGTCATGGTGTGGCCAAGGCGCTGCTGGACGTGGCGCAGTTCTGGAGCCGCAAGAAAAAACTGCCGGGCATCATGCTGGAAACCCAGAACAACAACCTGGGCGCCTGTCGGCTTTATGAGCGTAGCGGTTACACGGTCGGCGGGATCGATCATCTGCGTTATCGGGGGATCGACCCGAACACCGCCGAAGTGGCGCTGTTCTGGTATCGACTGTTCGATAATCCGCTGGAAAACCCGCTCAGTTCGCCAACATCGCCACGGCTTGTTCCGTGATGATGTCCAGCAGCGCCTGAACCGCCGAAGAGGGCTCGGCACCCTTCAGCGTCAAGGCATAGACGCTGATCGGCACGGCAGGCGCCAGCGGGCAGGCATCGAGCCCGGCCGATTTGGCGCCGAGGGCGGTAAACGGGTCGACGATCGCCAGGCCTTCACCGGCCTCGACCATGCTGCGCATCATTTGATGAGTCTGAACCCGGGTCTGAATGACCGGGGCAGGGCGAAGCGCGTGCAGCTTGTTGTCCAGCGCCGGGCTTAACGGATCGTGACCTTCCAGGCCAACCATCGACTGGCCGGCCAGGTCTTGCAGCGAGATGTACTTCTGTTTCGGTTGCAGCCAGCCATGGGGCGCCAGCAGCTGGAGCTTGCCTTGAGCGATGACCTGGCAATGGATATCGGCGTGGTCCGGGTCATGCAGGCTCAGGCCCAGATCGCTTTCACGCAGCAGCAGGCTTCTGACAATTTCGCGGGTCGGCTGGCTCAGGAGGGAGCACGGAGCGTCTGGGAGGCGTCGGCGCAGGGCCGCGATGCTGTGTGGCAACAGTTGTTGCGCCAAAGGCGGGGTGCAGATGATTCGCAGGGGCGGGGCCAAATATTGCTTGAGGCTGCTGGCCAGTCGCTGGACCGGCTCGAGGGCTTCGTAGACGTGGGCGATCTCGACCTGCAACTCCCGCGCCTCGCGCGTGGCTTGCAGGCGACCACGCACGCTGGCAAACAGCATGAAACCCAACTGATCCTCGGCATCACGCAGGGTGCGTTCAACCTCGGCCACCGGCAGTTGCAGCCATTCGGCGGCGGTGCCAAGGTGACCGGTCTGCAGGAGCGCCTGGATTACTTCGATATGACGTAAACGCATGCGTGAAGTCCATGTTCAGCAGGTGAGGGAGTCAGTTACTGAATCCTAACCCAAGTGCGTGCATATGACTTCTGCTCATAACAGCGGGTTATGAGGCTACGTTCGTTTCAGGTTCGCGAGTGAGGGTGACGCCTGATTGCACCAGCACAAATTCGTTCTCGTCGAGTTTGTTGAGCCGGTCGCCAATGGCCAGCTTATAGGTGGTGACAGGCGCCGAGCCGGCGAGGCCGTCGTGCGACGGGGTGGATTCCTGGAACTCATGCACGGAATAAACGCGGCCTTCCGCGTCTCTTGCATGGAACTGACCGACGAGTACTGCTGCCATCTGCTTAGAACCTCTGGAGATAAATCACTCAATTTGCGGCTCTGTAGACCGTGGTTGGGCGAGGTAAGTTTTCCTACAGGAAAAAAATAGTCAGGGGCGGCGATTTCCGTCGCTCACTGGTTGAATCGTCATTTGAAATCTATAACTAGAAGCTCTTTCCATCGGACAGTCGAGAATCTTCCATGAGCAATGTCTACGAGATCGCCGTTCTGGTCGGCAGCCTGAGAAAAGCGTCGATCAACCGCAAAGTCGCGCTGGCGCTGGCCGAACTGGCGCCTGCCAATCTGAAACTGACTATCGTCGAAATCGGCGATTTGCCGCTTTACAACGAAGACATCGATGGCGAATCACCGCCGGCAGCCTACAGCACTTTCCGACAACAAGTGAGTTCATCCGACGCGGTGCTGTTCGTGACCCCGGAATATAACCGTTCGGTGCCGGCGCCGTTGAAGAATGCGATCGACGTGGGTTCGCGCCCCTATGGCAAGAGCGCCTGGAACGGCAAGCCGGGTGCGGTGATCAGCGCTTCACCGGGCGCCGTCGGCGGATTTGGGGCCAATCACAACGTGCGCCAGTCCATGGTGTTTCTCAATGTGCCGTGCATGCAGCAACCGGAAGCCTACCTGGGCGGCGCCGGCTCAGCGTTCGACGAGGCGGGCAAGTTGTCGGAGTCGGTGAAGCCGTTCTTGCAGAAATTCATCGATGCGTATGCGTTGTGGGTTGAGCAGCATAAAAAGCAATGATCCGTTTACGTTGCATTAATTAGTTCCTGAGGCCAGTCACAATCCCTGTGGGAGCGGCGGTGCGACGATTCGACTTGCTCGCGAAGACGGCGGTACAGTCAACATTGATGTCGCCTGACATACCGCTATCGCGGGCAAGGCCGCTCCCACAGGATCACACTAAACCCTGTGGGAGCGGGCTTGCCCGCGATAGGGCCCATCCATTCACCACATAAACTCAACCACTACCCGGCACATTCGGCCAAAGATCGGACACCAGAAACAACCGCTCGGCTTCTTCCCAATCCCCATTCGTACTTTCTGTCAGCCGAACCATCAATTGCGCCGGTGCCAGCGGGTCCAGATCGCTCAGCCATGCACTCAGCTGTTCAGTGTTCCAGGTCTGCTCCTCGGGATAGTGCGCCGGTGCCAGCCAGGCATGGCGGGGCAGCGGTTGCCAGCGACCGAACGGGCGCTGCACGACAAAGTCCGCCCAGTCTTTCTGATGCAGCCAGCTACCGCGCAAATGCTGAGGGTGCGCGCCGCTGGGGGGCTCGGACTGTCCCGGCCACGGATAGAGCAGATAACCGCCCAGCCACAGATGCGCACTGAACTGCTGGATATCCAGCGACGCCAGCACTGCACGGCTTTCCGCCCGCGCGGAAATCGGTAATTGATGCTGGCTCAGGTGCTTCAGTTTACGGTCGAGCCGATCATGACAACCCGGTCCGAGCCACTGCGCGGTGTCATGGCCGTCACCGTTCTGTGGCCCAAGGTAGAGCTTGATCGCCAGTTCCAGGTGATGCACGCCGTCGCGATCACGCAGCAGCATATCCAACTCACCCAAAGTGTGGCCTTCACGGCGGATCGGCAGGTTGGCGGCAATCAGCTCGATACCCGGCGCATGCCGCACGGCATATTGCCACAGGCGCTCGTAGTACAGACCCAGGCGTCGGGTCCTGGCTTGGGCCAGCCAGTGCAGCAAATCGTAACTGTCGCGATCCAGTTGCCTGAGCCAGTGTTCCAGGCGCTCCGGTGCCTGCACCCAGTCGCTTCCGGCCAGCGGATGGCGCTGCGGCCACGGGGTGACGCTGAGCATCGGCGGCGCGAGGATGACCCAAGCCAGGTCGCGCACTTCAGGGTGGCGCAACTGGTGAGGTAACTGGAGCAAATCTGGAAATAGGATCATCTTGCGAGCATAGCCCGAAACGCGAGTGCACCGTCGTGGCTGAAAGGGTTTTGTCTACGCCGCGCTTTCGCCCATAATCGTGTTTTTCGCCGTCGCAGGCCCTCCGCGTCCCAATAGGAGCCCCATGGAGCAATTTCGTAATATCGGCATCATCGGTCGCCTGGGCAGTTCTCAGGTGCTGGATACCGTCCGCCGACTGAAACGGTTTCTGCTCGATCGTCACCTGCACGTGATCCTCGAAGACACCATCGCCGAAGTCCTGCCGGGTCATGGCCTGCAAACTTCGTCGCGCAAGATGCTCGGTGAAGTGTGTGACATGGTGATTGTGGTCGGTGGTGACGGCAGCCTGCTGGGCGCCGCCCGGGCGCTGGCCCGACACAATATTCCGGTGCTCGGCATCAACCGGGGCAGCCTGGGATTCCTGACCGATATTCGTCCCGATGAGCTGGAAGTCAAAGTCGCCGAAGTGCTCGACGGCCACTATCTGGTGGAAAACCGCTTCCTGTTGCAAGCCGAAGTCCGTCGCCACGCCGAGGCCATCGGCCAGGGCGATGCGCTGAACGACGTGGTGCTGCACCCCGGCAAATCGACGCGGATGATCGAGTTCGAGTTGTACATCGACGGCCAGTTCGTCTGCAGTCAGAAGGCCGACGGCCTGATCGTCGCTACGCCGACCGGTTCGACCGCTTACGCGCTGTCGGCGGGTGGCCCGATCATGCATCCCAAGCTCGACGCTATTGTGATTGTGCCGATGTACCCCCATACCTTGTCAGGTAGGCCGATCGTGGTCGATGGCAACAGTGAGCTGAAAATCGTCGTGTCCAAAGATATGCAGATTTACCCGCAAGTCTCCTGTGACGGGCAAAATCACTTCACCTGCGCGCCCGGTGACACCATCACCATCAGCAAGAAAGCACAGAAACTGCGGCTGATTCATCCGCTCGATCACAACTACTATGAAGTTTGCCGGACCAAGCTCGGCTGGGGCAGCAAGTTGGGTGGTGGAGGCGACTGATGCTCGATCCCGCGCGTAGCTACGACCTGATCGGTGACGTGCACGGTTGCGCTCTGACCCTTGAGCACTTGCTCGACCGGCTCGGTTACCACAAACAGGCTGGCGTCTGGCGGCATCCGTCGCGCATGGCGGTGTTCCTTGGCGACATCATCGACCGCGGCCCACGGATTCGCGAGGCGCTGCACATCGTCCACGACATGGTCGAGGCCGGGCAGGCGCTGTGCATCATGGGCAACCATGAATTCAACGCCCTTGGCTGGAGCACGCCAGCGCTGCCGGGCAGTGGCCAGCAGTTCGTGCGTGAACATACGCCACGCCACGCGCGCCTGCTCAAGGAAACCCTGACCCAGTTCGAAGACCATCCCGCGGAATGGCATGACTTCCTGCAATGGTTCTATAAGCTGCCATTGTTCGTCGATGCCGGGCGTTTCCGCGTGGTGCATGCCTGCTGGGATGCCGGCCTGATCGAGCCGTTGCGCGGGTTGTTCCCCGACGGCTGCATCGATGAGCACTTCCTCCAGGCCTCCGCGGTGCCGGGCAGTTTTGCCTGCACCGTGTTCGATCGCCTGTTGCGCGGCACCGACATGCGCTTGCCCCACGGTTTGACCATGACCAGCGGCGACGGCCTGACGCGTTCGTTTTTCCGCACCAAATTCTGGGAAGACGACCCGCAAACCTACGGAGATATCGTGTTCCAGCCCGACGCCTTGCCTGAGCCGGTGGCACGCACGCCGCTGTCGTCCAGCGAAAAAGACAACTTGCTGCGCTACGGCGTCGATGAACCATTGTTGTTCGTCGGTCACTACTGGCGCAGCGGCAAGCCGGCGCCGATTCGTCCGAACCTGGCGTGCCTGGATTACAGCGCGGTGCTCTACGGCAAACTGGTCGCTTATCGTCTGGATCAGGAAACCCGTCTCGACCCGCATAAATTTGTCTGGGTCGATGTCGAGCGGCCGGAGGTGCTGCAATGACGGCGGTAGCAGTATTGCGTCTGCCTCTGGCGGTGGATTTGAGCGGGTTCGTCAAACTGCTGCAGCGCATGCAAGTGCCCCATCGGGTCAGCGAAGAGGCGGGCGAGCAGGTGCTGTGGGTGCCGGCCAACATCAGCGAAGACGTACGCTCATTGTACGAACGCTTTCCGGCGGGCGACCCCGATCAGCAACTGGATATCCCGATCGCGCAGACGCGGCAGCGTCCGGGCTTCGTCGAGCAATTGCGCTACAGCAAGGCTACGGCGCTGGTGCTGCTGCTGAGCCTGATCGTCGGCATGGTGACGCTGCTGGGCGAAAACCTAGAAACGATACGCTGGCTGACCTTCCTCGATTTTCGTGTGGTCGGTGAGTACATCCATTTCACGCCATTGGCTGACAGCCTGGCGGCGGGGCAGTGGTGGCGTCTGGTGACGCCGATGCTGATCCACTTCGGCATCCTGCACTTGGCCATGAACGGCATGTGGTACTGGGAACTGGGGCGGCGCATCGAGTCGCGGCAAGGCAGCATCAACCTGATCGGCCTGACGTTGCTGTTCAGTCTGGTGTCCAACTATACCCAATACCTTTTCAGCGGTCCGAGCCTGTTTGGCGGGTTGTCCGGGGTGCTGTACGGCCTGCTCGGGCATTGCTGGATCTTCCAGGTCCTGTCGCCGAACCCGGCGTATCGCCTGCCACGCGGCGTGCTGGTGATGATGCTGGTGTGGTTGCTGGTGTGCCTGTCCGGGCTGGTCTCGATGATCGGCTTCGGTCAGATTGCCAACGCGGCCCACGTCAGCGGGTTACTCATCGGATGCTTCACCGGTTTGTTGGGCGGTTTGTACAACCGCCGTAAACTGACTTCCAAATAAGCTATGTGATTAAAGAGCGCGGAGCCCTTGATGTCCTCTTTTAACGAAATGATCAAAAACATCACCCCGGATATCTACCAGAACCTGAAACTGGCGGTGGAAATCGGCAAATGGTCCGACGGCGGCAAACTCACCGCCGAGCAGCGCGAACTGTCTCTGCAAGCGATGATCGCCTGGGAAATCCAGAACCTGCCCGAGGAAGAGCGCACCGGCTACATGGGCCCGCAGGAATGCGAGTCGAAGTCGATTGAAGTGCCAAACATTCTGTTCAAATCGGATGCCATCCATTGATCGAGATTGGCCGCGGTGCAATCAGCAAAATGTCGGCACGCCTTGACGGGCCGAACGTTCAGTACGCTTTTCGTCTGGGCGACGCCGAGGTACCGGTCAATCCGTTGATCGGCACCACAGTGCGCCTGGAGTACCTGGGGGCGATCCACTGCACCCATTGCGGACGCAAGACCAAAACCAGTTTCAGCCAGGGTTACTGCTACCCGTGCATGACCAAACTGGCCCAGTGCGATATTTGCATCATGAGCCCGGAACGTTGCCACTACGACGCCGGCACCTGCCGTGAGCCTGCGTGGGGCGAAAAGTTCTGCATGACTGATCACGTGGTGTATCTGGCCAATTCGTCGGGGATCAAGGTCGGCATTACCCGCGCTACGCAGCTGCCCACCCGTTGGCTCGATCAGGGCGCCAGCCAGGCCTTGCCGATCGTGCGCGTCGCGACCCGCCAGCAATCGGGCTTCGTCGAAGACCTGTTTCGCAGCCAGGTAGCCGACAAGACCAACTGGCGTGCGTTGCTCAAGGGCGATGCGGTGTCGGTGGACCTGGCGCAGGTTCGTGATCAGCTGTTTGAAAGTTGTGCGGAAGGTTTGCAAGGTTTGCAGGAACGATTTGGCCTGCAAGCAATCCAGACCATTACCGATGTCGAACCGCTCGAGATCCGCTATCCGGTCGAGCAATACCCGGCCAAGATTGTCAGCTTCAACCTGGACAAGAACCCGATTGCCGAAGGCACGCTGCTGGGGATCAAGGGGCAGTACCTGATTTTCGACACCGGCGTGATCAATATTCGTAAATACACGGCCTACCAGCTCGCCGTGCATCAGTAAGGATTCCAGTATGCGCACCGAACAACCGAAGATGATCTACCTGAAGGACTATCAGGCACCTGAGTACCTGATCGACGAGACGCACCTGACCTTCGAGTTGTTCGAGGACCACAGCCTGGTCCATGCGCAACTGGTGATGCGCCGCAATCCTGAACGTGGCCCGGGCCTGCCGCCGCTGGTGCTGGACGGTCAGCAACTCGACCTGCTGTCGGTGACATTGGCCGACCGCGAACTAAGCGCCGCCGACTACCAATTGACCGAGAATCACCTGACCCTGCAACCGACCAGCACAAGCTTCACGGTCGACACCAGCGTCAAGATCCACCCGGAAACCAATACCGCGCTGGAAGGCCTGTATAAATCCGGCACCATGTTCTGCACCCAGTGTGAAGCCGAAGGTTTCCGCAAGATCACCTATTACCTCGACCGCCCGGACGTGATGAGCACGTTCACCACCACGGTGGTCGCCGAGCAGCACAGCTATCCGGTGCTGCTGTCCAACGGCAACCCGATTGCCTCAGGTCCCGGCGAAGACGGCCGGCACTGGGCGACCTGGGAAGACCCGTTCAAGAAACCGGCGTACCTGTTTGCGCTGGTGGCCGGTGACCTGTGGTGCGTCGAAGACACCTTCACCACCATGACCGAGCGCTCCGTGGCGCTGCGCATCTACGTCGAGCCGGAAAACATCGACAAGTGCCAGCACGCCATGAACAGTCTGAAGAAGTCGATGCGCTGGGACGAAGAGGTTTACGGTCGCGAGTACGACCTGGACATCTTCATGATCGTCGCGGTCAACGACTTCAACATGGGCGCCATGGAGAACAAGGGCCTCAACATCTTCAACTCCAGCGCCGTGCTGGCCCGCGCCGAAACCGCTACCGATGCCGCGCACCAGCGTGTGGAAGCGATCGTTGCCCACGAGTACTTCCACAACTGGTCGGGCAACCGCGTGACCTGCCGCGACTGGTTCCAGTTGTCGCTGAAGGAAGGCTTCACCGTGTTCCGCGATTCCGGCTTCTCCGCCGACATGAACTCGGCCACGGTCAAACGCATCCAGGACGTTGCTTACCTGCGTACCCACCAGTTCGCCGAAGACGCCGGCCCGATGGCCCACGCCGTGCGCCCGGACAGCTTCATCGAGATTTCCAACTTCTACACCCTGACCGTGTACGAAAAGGGTTCGGAAGTGGTCGGCATGATCCACACCTTGCTTGGCGCCGAAGGCTTCCGCAAAGGCAGCGACCTGTACTTTGAACGCCATGACGGCCAGGCCGTGACCTGCGACGACTTCATCAAGGCCATGGAAGACGCCAACGGCGTTGACCTGACTCAATTCAAACGCTGGTACAGCCAGGCCGGTACACCGCGTTTGGCGGTGAGCGAGTCCTACGACGCCGCGGCGAAAACCTACAGCCTGACCTTCCGCCAGAGCTGCCCGGAAACCCCGGACAAGGTGGAAAAACTTCCGTTCGTGATTCCGGTGGAACTGGGTCTGCTGGACAGCAAGGGCGGCGAAATTGCCCTGCGTCTTGTTGGTGAAGCCAGTGCTCAAGGCACTTCGCGGGTTATTTCGGTGACTGAAGCCGAGCAGACCTTCACCTTCATCGACATTGCTGAAAAGCCGCTGCCTTCGTTGCTGCGTGGCTTCTCGGCGCCGGTGAAACTGAGCTTCCCGTACGACCGCGATCAGCTGATGTTCCTGATGCAGCACGACAGTGATGGTTTCAACCGTTGGGATGCCGGTCAGCAATTGTCGGTGCAGGTGCTGCAAGAGTTGATCGAACAGCAACAGAAGGGTGAAGCGCTGGTACTGGATCAGCGTTTGGTTTCAGCGCTGCGTACTGTGCTGTCCGACGATACGCTTGATCAGGCGATGGTCGCCGAAATGCTCTCGTTGCCGGGCGAGGCGTATCTGACTGAGATCAGTGAAGTGGCTGACGTAGACGCCATTCACACGGCCCGCGAGTTTGCCCGTAAGCAATTGGCTGAAGGCTTGTTCGAGGCGTTGTGGCTGCGTTATCAGGCCAATCGCGATCTCTCGAAGAAAACGCCGTATGTGGCCGAGGCCGAGCATTTCGCCCGCCGCGCGCTGCAAAACATTGCGCTGTCGTACTTGATGCTCAGCGGCAAGCCGCAAGTGTTGGCGGCAACCCTTGAACAATTCGACACCAGCGACAACATGACCGAGCGTCTGACGGCGTTGGCGGTGGTGGTGAATTCGCCGTTCGAAGAGCAGAAAACCACGGCGTTGGCGAGCTTCGCCGAGCACTTCAAGGACAATCCGCTGGTCATGGATCAGTGGTTCAGCGTTCAGGCCGGCAGCACGTTGCCGGGTGGTCTTGAGCGGGTCAAAGCCTTGATGCAACACCCGGCGTTCACAATCAAGAACCCGAACAAGGTGCGGGCACTGATCGGCGCGTTTGCCGGGCAGAACCTGATTAACTTCCACGCAGCCGACGGTTCCGGGTATCGGTTCCTGGCGGATCTGGTGATCGAGTTGAACGGGTTTAACCCGCAGATCGCCTCTCGCCAACTGGCGCCGCTGACTCGCTGGCGCAAATACGACGACGCTCGTCAGGCGTTGATGAAAGGTGAGCTGGAGCGGATTCGCGCTTCGGGGCAACTATCCAGCGATGTGTTTGAAGTGGTCAGCAAAAGCCTGGCCTGAGTTTGGCCTTGCTCCTTCAGGGTTCATTTGGATCCTGTGGGAGCGGGCTTGCTCGCGAAGGCGGCCTGATAACCGACCTGTCTCTTGCAGATGTACACCGACCAAATTGTGGGGGCTGGCTTGCCTGCGACCGGGATTTTTTGATGGTGTACATATCCGTTTCTGCGGTAACGACTACTTATGGTTTCGCCCTTACGGCGAGTCCCTTTTGGCAAACGCCCCAAAAGGAACCAAAAGGTCTCGCCCCAAGCGTCCGGCCCCTCGCTAAGGCTCGGCGTTCCTTCGCTCCGGTATCCATCTGGGGGCATCGCCCTACGGTTGGCTTCGCTTCAACCTACATGCGATGGGTTCGACTGCGTCGAACGGCGCTGCGCGCCAATCCCCAGATGAACACCTCCACTCAGCCTCCCGAAGGGGCGGGTAGATCAAGATCAAAAGCCAAAGCCAAAGCCAAAGCCAGAGCAAAATCAAAAGATCGCAGCCTTCGGCAGCTCCTACGGGAAAATGCGTACGCGCGTCCATCCAGGCCGGCCGGTAGGCCGCCTCGCTTTGGCTTTTGCGGTGCATGCCCCCTCGAGAGGCCGAGAGGAGGTTCTGCGCAGTGGGCAACCCGGCATGGATGCCGGGTTAGCCGCGCACGGCCATGGATGGCCGATCGCGGCGGGCCCACGGAGCAGGACCGGAGCGAGGGCATGCCGAGCCTAGGCGAGGCACCGAACGACAGGGGCAAAAGCGCTTTGGTTACTTTGGCGCTTTTCCAAATTGACCCGCTGTAAGAGCGGAACCAATAGCCGCCGTGACCGCAGAAACGGATATGTACACCAAACCCCAAACCCCAATCACCCCAGCGAATACCTCCTCATTCACCCACAACCCATATCCCCCCCAGTTAACAAAACATAACGCGGCGTCGATTGTCAGACCTTTCCAAACCCCGATAGGATAAGCCAGCTTCCGAAGGGGCTCTGGATTGCGGGTTTCAGGACTATGCTTCCTGAATAGGTCAATCCCGAAGCACCCCTACGGCGCCCTGAAAGGTTGAACGACCTAACAATAATAATGTGGGGGAAGGTCTATGAGTGAGCCTGTCATGGGTGTGAGTATTGGCCGCCCGCCGGCGTTACGCAGGTTCGCGTTGCTGGCTACAGCGCTCTCGCTGCTGGGCTGTACCGTGCTGTCGGCGCCTGCGCTGGCCGCTGCCGCGTCGGCCGCCGACGTGGTCTACTCCGTTGAATCCGCCAAGGCCAGCAAAGGCCTGATGCTCGATGTCGTACACGCCGGCAAACGCCTGGTGGCGGTCGGCGATCGTGGGCACATTCTGTATTCCGATGACCAGGGCGCCACCTGGACCCAGGCCAAGGTGCCAACCCGGCAACTGCTGACGGCGGTGTTTTTTATCGATGACAAACACGGCTGGGCCGTTGGCCATGATGCGCAGATCCTCGCCAGCGAAGACGGCGGCATCACCTGGACCAAACAATTCGAAGACCTGAAACGCGAATCGCCGCTGCTCGACGTCTGGTTCAAGGACGTTAACAGCGGCTTTGCCGTGGGCGCATACGGTGCGTTGCTGGAAACCACCGACGGCGGTAAAAACTGGGAAGATGTCAGCGATCGCCTGGACAACGAAGACCAGTACCACCTCAACGCCATTGCCGCGGTCAAGGATTCCGGCATTTTCATCGTCGGCGAGCAGGGCAGCATGTTCCGTTCCGCCGATGAAGGGCAGACCTGGGAAAAGCTTGAAGGCCCCTACGAAGGCTCGCTGTTCGGTGTGATCGGCACCGCGCAACCGGCCACGCTGCTGGCCTATGGGTTGCGCGGCAATCTCTACCGTTCCACCGATTTCGGCAGCACGTGGGAGCAGGTCGAACTCAAGGCTGCACGCGGTGCACTGGAGTTCGGCCTTTCTGGCGCCACGTTGCTCGACGACGGTTCCATCGTGATCGTCGGTAATGGCGGCAGCGTGATTCGCAGCACCGATGACGGCGAAACCTTCAGCGTGTTCAATCGCCCGGATCGCATTTCCGTTTCGGCGGTGACTGCGGCAGGCAACGGCAATCTGATTCTGGCAGGACAGGGTGGCGTTCGCGTCACTTCGCCCACCGGCGCAGAGAATGGAAAAAACGGGTCGTCCAAATGAGCCGGGCAAATAATAAGAAGGCGGGTCTATGACATCCTTAAGCACTCCTCATCAGGACAAGGCGACGTTTCTTGAGCGCCTGATTTTCAACAACCGCCCGGCAGTCATCGTCATCTGCCTGCTGGTCAGTGTTTTCCTGTTCTGGCAGGCAACGCTGATCCGGCCGTCCACCAGTTTCGAAAAAATGATCCCGCTCGAGCATCCGTTCATTGAAAAAATGATGGAGCACCGCAACGATCTGGCGAACCTGGGCAACACGGTACGGATTTCCGTGGAGGCCACCGATGGCGACATCTTCTCCAAGGAATACATGGAGACCCTGCGTCAGATCAACGACGAGGTGTTCTACATTTCCGGCGTCGACCGTTCCGGCCTCAAGTCGCTGTGGAGCCCGAGCGTGCGCTGGACCGAGGTGACGGAGGAGGGCTTCGCCGGTGGTGAAGTGATTCCCCAGAGCTATAACGGCTCCCAGCAAAGCCTCGACCTGCTGCGTAACAACGTGCTCAAGTCCGGGCAAGTCGGGCGCCTGGTGGCCAACGACTTCAAGTCGAGCATCGTCGACATCCCGCTGCTGGAGTCCTACCCGGACCCGCAGGACCAGGGCAAGTTGCTGGCGCTGGACTACCGCCAGTTCTCTCACGAGCTCGAAGACAAGATCCGCAACAAGTTCGAAGCCCAGAACCCCAACGTGAAGATCCACATCGTCGGGTTCGCCAAGAAAGTCGGCGACCTGATCGATGGGCTGGTCATGGTGGTGATGTTCTTCGGCGTCGCCTTCGTCATTACCCTGATCCTGCTGTACTGGTTCACCAACTGCATGCGCAGTACCGTGGCGGTTTTGAGCACGACGCTGGTGGCGGTGGTCTGGCAGCTCGGCTTGATGCACTTCTTTGGCTTCGGGCTTGACCCGTACTCGATGCTGGTGCCATTTCTGATCTTCGCCATCGGGATTTCCCACGGTGTGCAGAAAATCAACGGTATCGCCTTGCAGTCCAGCGAGGCGGAGAACGCGCTGACTGCGGCACGTCGCACATTCCGTCAGCTGTTTCTGCCGGGGATGATCGCGATCCTCGCGGATGCGGTGGGCTTTATCACGCTGCTGATCATCGACATTGGCGTGATTCGTGAACTGGCCATCGGCGCGTCCATCGGCGTGGCGGTGATCGTGTTCACCAACCTGATCCTGCTGCCGGTAGCCATTTCCTACGTCGGTATCAGCAAACGCGCCGTCGAACGCAGCAAGAAAGACGCGCACCGCGAACATCCGTTCTGGCGCCTGCTGTCGAACTTTGCCAGCCCCAAAGTCGCCCCGATTTCCATTGCCCTGGCACTGATCGCTTTCGGTGGTGGCCTCTGGTACAGCCAGAACCTGAAAATCGGCGACCTCGACCAGGGCGCGCCGGAGCTGCGTCCGGACTCGCGCTACAACAAGGACAACAGCTTCATCATCAATAACTACTCCACCAGTTCCGACGTATTGGTGGTGATGGTCAAGACCAAGTCCGAAGGTTGCTCGCGTTATGAGGCCATGGCGCCGATCGACGAGCTGATGTGGAAAATGCAGAACACCGAGGGCGTGCAGTCGGCGATCTCGCTGGTGACCGTGTCCAAGCAGATGATCAAGGGCATGAACGAGGGCAACCTGAAATGGGAAACCCTGTCGCGCAACCCGGACGTGCTGAACAACTCCATCGCCCGTGCCGATGGCCTGTACAACAACAATTGCTCCTTGGCCCCGGTGCTGGTGTTCCTCAACGACCACAAGGCCGAAACCCTGGACCGCGCCGTGCATGCGGTGCAGGACTTCGCCAAAGACAACAACAAGGAAGGTCTGGAATTCATCCTTGCCGCCGGTAATGCCGGGATCGAAGCGGCCACCAACGAGGTGATCAAGCGCTCCGAACTGACCATTCTGGTTCTGGTGTACATCTGCGTCGCGACCATGTGCATGATCACCTTCCGTTCCTGGGCGGCGACCTTGTGCATCGTGTTGCCGCTGGTGCTGACTTCGGTACTCGGCAACGCGTTGATGGCGTTCATGGGCATCGGCGTAAAAGTGGCGACCTTGCCGGTGGTGGCGCTCGGGGTGGGGATTGGCGTGGACTACGGGATCTACATCTACAGCCGTCTGGAAAGCTTCCTGCGTGCCGGTCTGCCACTGCAAGAGGCGTACTACCAGACGCTGAAGTCCACCGGTAAAGCCGTGCTGTTCACCGGTCTGTGCCTGGCGATCGGCGTGTGCACCTGGATCTTCTCGGCGATCAAGTTCCAGGCCGACATGGGCCTGATGTTGACCTTCATGCTGCTCTGGAACATGTTCGGCGCATTGTGGCTGCTGCCAGCGCTGGCACGGTTCCTGATCAAACCGGAGAAATTGGCAGGGCAGAAGGGCAACTCGCTGTTCGCTCACTGACCGGTCGCTGAAACAACAAAGCCGCAACCAAGGTTGCGGCTTTTTTTCATCTCAAACTTCACATCAGTCCCTGTGGGAGCGGGCTTGCCCGCGATGGCGGCGGATCATTCAGCATCTATATCGTCTGACACTCCGCAATCGCGGGCAAGCCCGCTCCCACAGGGTTCAGTGGTGGTTATGAGGGATCGGTTCCCAGCACCACATTCAACGCACTACGCGCATCATCCAGCTGCACCAGCGTCGCATGCCGCGCGCCCAGCGCATCACGATTCTCGATAGCGGTCAGGATCGCCTTGTGCCGTGGCATCGCCAATTCATGCAGATTCGGCCGTTGGTTGGAATGCTTCAAGGCTTCGGCAATCGCCACCGACAGCATGTTGCACAGGTTCGCCAGCAAGTCGTTATGCGTCGCGTCGGCGATCCGGCTATGGAAATCCAGGTCCGGCTGCAACAACGCTTCCGGGGTCGGCGCCGCTTCCATGCGCTGGTAGGCTTCACCGATGGAGGCGATGTCTTCATCCGTGGCGAACTGCGCGGCCAATGCGGCGGCGGCCGGCTCGATGATGCTGCGCACGCTGGTCAGCAGATCAAAGAATTCATTTTGCGGACTGCTTTGCATCAGCCAGTGCAGCACGTCCGGGTCGAGCATGTGCCATTCCTTGCGCTGCTTGACCACCGTGCCGACCCGCGGGCGGGAATACACCAGGCCCTTGGCGACCAATACGCGGGTGGCTTCGCGCAGCACCGGCCGGCTGACCGCGTATTCCTCGCACAGCAGGGCTTCGGCGGGCAGTTTGTCGTCCGGTTTGAAACGTCCCGAGACGATCTGCATGCCCAGTTCCTGGACGATGCGCGAATGCATGCTTTTGCGGTCGGAGGGTTTGCGGTAATCCATGGGGAACGGCGCGATCCTGTGCGATGGGGTGCCGCGCATGATAGCAGGCGCGCGGGTATTCATCAGATATGGAGCTTGTGAATACCTTGTGGCGAGGGAGCTTGCTCCCGCTCGGCTGCGAAGCAGTCGCAAATCGGTCGGCGCGGTCTACCTGACAAATCGCGACTGCCTGTATTGGGGCCGCTTCGCAGCCCAACGGGAGCAAGCTCCCTCGCCACAGGTTCTGCTGTGATTGCAGAATCCAGAGGGTCTAGTGAGAGTGACGCGGTACCTCGGATCCTCGGCACCCGACCAGGAAGTCGAAGTCGCAACCCTGATCCGCCTGCAGCACGTGGTCGATGTACAGCTGACGATAACCGCCCACGATCAATTGCTGTGGCGGCTGCAGATCCGCCATGCGCGCCGCCAGCTCCGCATCCGGAATGTCCAGGTGCAAACGCCCGTTGGCGCAATCAAGCTCGATCCAGTCACCTTCCTTCACAGTCGCCAAAGGCCCGCCAGCAGCAGCTTCGGGTGCCACATGCAAAACCACTGTGCCGTACGCGGTGCCGCTCATGCGTGCGTCGGAAATCCGCACCATGTCGGTCACGCCCTGGGCCAGCAGCTTGGCCGGTAATCCCATGTTGCCGACTTCGGCCATGCCCGGATAACCCTTGGGCCCGCAGTTTTTCATCACCAGAATCGAATGGGCATCCACGTCCAGTTCCGGATCGTTGATCCGCGCCTTGTACATGTCGAAATTCTCGAACACCACCGCACGCCCGCGATGTTGCATCAATTCGGCACTCGCGGCGGAGGGCTTGAGCACCGCACCGAGTGGCGCCAGGTTGCCGCGCAACACGCAGATGCCGCCGTCGGCACGGATCGGGTTGTCGAGGGTGCGGATCACTTCGTCCTGGCCGTAAATCGGCGCGTCCTTGGTGTTTTCGCCGATGGTTTTGCCGTTGACGGTGAGGGCATTCGGGTTCGGAATCAGGTTGGCTTCGCCGAGGCGACGCAGTACCGCGGGCAAGCCGCCAGCGTAGTAGAACTCTTCCATCAGGAAGCGCCCGGAGGGTTGCAGGTCGACGATGGTTGGCATGCCGCGACCGATGCGGGTCCAGTCATCCAGGTCCAGATCGACACCGATGCGCCCGGCGATGGCTTTCAAGTGGATCACCGCGTTGGTCGAACCGCCGATGGCGGCGTTCACCCGGATGGCGTTTTCGAAGGCTTCCTTGGTGAGGATTTTCGACAGTTTCAAATCTTCGCGCACCATCTCCACCGCGCGCATGCCCGACATGTGCGCCAACACATAACGGCGCGCATCGACTGCTGGAATCGCCGCGTTGTGGGGCAGGGAAGTGCCGAGTGCTTCGGCCATACAGGCCATGGTCGAGGCCGTGCCCATGGTGTTGCAGGTGCCGGCCGAGCGTGACATGCCGCCCTCGGCCGCGAGGAAATCGTCGATGGTGATGGTGCCCGCCTTGACCTGTTCGCTGAGCTGCCAGACCACCGTGCCCGAGCCGATGTCCTGGCCCTTGTGCTTGCCGTTGAGCATCGGCCCACCGGTGACGACGATTGCTGGCACGTCGCAACTGGCTGCACCCATCAGCAGCGCCGGGGTGGTTTTGTCGCAACCGGTGAGCAGCACCACGCCATCGATCGGGTTACCGCGTATGGCTTCCTCGACGTCCATGCTCGCCAGGTTGCGGGTGAGCATGGCGGTGGGGCGCAGGTTCGATTCGCCATTGGAGAACACCGGGAATTCCACGGGAAAGCCCCCAGCCTCGATCACCCCACGTTTGACGTGCTCCGCAATCTGACGGAAATGCGCGTTGCACGGGGTCAGTTCCGACCAGGTGTTGCAGATGCCGATGATCGGCTTGCCGTGGAACTGGTGGTCGGCGATGCCCTGATTCTTCATCCAGCTGCGGTACATGAAGCCGTTCTTGTCGGCAGTGCCAAACCATTGGGCGGAGCGCAGGGTGGGTTTCTTATCAGACATGATCGGTTCTCTTATTGTATGACTATATTGTTCGAGCTACGGCGTAACATAGGCGCAATTTCGGCTGTTTGGAAGTGTTGTTGGTTAAATAGTATTACTATATAGTCGTTTTCAACGGAGGGATGGCCCTGGCGGTTTTCTGCGAGAGGCGTCCCCCGAGGTTCTATAACAACAACAATCGGAGACCGAACTCATGAGCCAGGAACTGCGGCTTATTCGTCGCATCACGCTGAAACTGATTCCCTTCCTGATCCTGTTGTACCTGATCGCCTATGTGGATCGCTCCGCAGTCGGTTTCGCCAAGCTGCACATGGGCGCCGACATCGGCCTGGGTGACGCGGCTTATGGCCTGGGTGCCGGGCTGTTCTTCATTGGCTACTTCCTGCTGGAAATCCCCAGCAACCTGATGCTCGACCGCTTCGGCGCCCGGCGCTGGTTCGCGCGGATCATGGTCACCTGGGGCGCCATCACCATCGGCATGGCATTCGTCCAGGGACCGAACAGCTTCTATGTGATGCGCTTTCTGCTCGGTGCGGCCGAAGCCGGTTTCTTCCCGGGCGTTCTGTACTACATCACCCAATGGTTCCCGATTCGCCATCGCGGCAAGATCCTCGGGTTGTTCATCCTTTCCCAACCCATCGCGATGATGATCACCGGCCCGGTGTCCGGCGGCTTGCTGGGCATGGACGGGATTCTTGGGCTGCACGGTTGGCAGTGGCTGTTTATCGTCATCGGTACACCCGCGATCCTGCTGACCTGGCCGGTGCTGCGTTACTTGCCGGACGGCCCGCAACAGGTGAAATGGATGGACCAGTCTGAGAAAGACTGGCTGACCGGCGAGCTGAAAAAGGACCTGGAAGAGTACGGCCAGACCCGCCACGGCAATCCGCTGCATGCGCTGAAGGACAAACGTGTGTTGCTGCTGGCGCTGTTCTATCTGCCGGTGACCTTGAGCATCTACGGTCTCGGTTTGTGGCTGCCAACGTTGATCAAACAGTTCGGTGGCACTGATCTGGTGACCGGGTTCGTGTCATCCGTGCCGTACATCTTCGGGATCATCGGTTTGCTGATCGTGCCGCGCAGTTCCGATCGCTTGAATGATCGCTACGGTCATCTGGCGGTGCTGTATGTGTTGGGCGCCATCGGTCTGTTCCTCAGCGCCTGGCTGACGGTGCCGGTGCTGCAATTGGCGGCGCTGTGCCTGGTGGCGTTCGCGCTGTTTTCCTGCACCGCGGTGTTCTGGACCTTGCCGGGCCGCTTCTTCGCCGGCGCCAGTGCGGCGGCGGGGATCGCGTTGATCAACTCGGTGGGTAACCTCGGTGGCTACATCGGTCCGTTCGTGATCGGTGCGCTGAAGGAATACACCGGCAACCTGGCGTCGGGGTTGTACTTCCTGTCTTGCGTGATGGTGTTCGGCCTGGTGCTGACGGGTGTGGTTTATCGGCTGCTGGAGCGTAAACACGTACTGCCGGCCGATGAATTTGCAGCCAGTGCGCGTGGGGCTACCCGCACCTGAATCTGAGGATTAACACCCATCAACTGTGGGAGCGAGCCTGCTCGCGATGACGGCCTGATATTCAACATTGATGTCGGACTGAATGGCCTCATCGCGAGCAGGCTCGCTCCCACATTGGTTTTGTGGCGTTTTCGAGTTTGTTTAAAGGAGAAAATCATGCGTTTAGTTCAGTTCGAATTGAGTAACGGCGAACGCCGCGTCGGCGTGGTCGAGAACGGCCTGGTGCGCGAAGTGCAGGCTGCGCGCACGGTGCGGGATCTGGCGCTGGCGGCGATCGAGGCGGGCGTCAATCTTGAGCAACAGGTTCAAACCCTGGGGCTGGGCATCAGTCACGACTATTCGGCACTGCTGGCCAATCTGCAAATCCTGCCGCCGCTGGATCACCCGGACCCGGCGCACATGCTGGTCAGCGGCACCGGCCTGACCCATCTGGGCAGCGCGTCGGCCCGGGACAAAATGCATCAGCAGGGCGGCGACGAAACCGCGATGACCGACACCATGCGCATCTTCAAGTGGGGGGTGGAGGGCGGTAAACCCGCAGCCGGCCGGGCCGGCGTGCAACCTGAGTGGTTCTACAAGGGCGACGGCAGCATCGTTGTGCGACCGGGCCAACCGTTCCCGCTGCCGCCGTTTGCCGAAGATGCCGGGGAGGAACCTGAACTCAGCGGTCTCTATGTGATCGGCCACGACGGCAAGCCGTATCGCCTCGGTTTTGCCGTGGGCAACGAGTTCTCCGACCATGTGATGGAGCGCAAGAATTACCTTTACCTGGCCCATTCGAAATTGCGCAGTTGCAGTTATGGCCCCGAGCTTCGGGTCGGCGGGTTGCCCCAGCATCTGGCCGGCACCAGCCGCATCCTGCGCGATGGTGAAGTGTTGTGGCAGAACGAGTTCCTCAGTGGCGAAGCAAACATGTGCCACAGCCTGGAAAACCTCGAGTACCACCATTTCAAATACAGCCAGTTCCTGCGCCCCGGCGACGTGCACATTCACTTCTTCGGCACCGCGACCCTGTCTTTCGCTGACGGCATCCGCACCCAACCGGGTGACGTGTTCGAGATCAGTCAGGCCGAGTTCGGCGCGCCCTTGATCAACGGCATTGAGCCCGTTGAAGCGGCGTTCGAACCTGGCACCGTCGGCACACTTTAAGGAGACACCCATGACCCGGATTCTTGGTCACAACTACATTGGCGGTCAGCGCAGCGCTACCGGCGCCGTCAAACTCCGGAGCGTCGACGCCAGTACTGGCGAGGCTTTGCCTCACGATTTCTATCAGGCCACCCTTGACGAAGTCGACGCCGCCGCGAAGGCTGCCGCCGCTGCTTACCCGGCCTATCGCAGCCTGAGCGCTGAGCGACGTGCGCAATTTCTCGATGCGATTGCCGATGAACTGGACGCGTTGGGCGATAACTTTGTCGCCGTGGTCTGCCGCGAAACCGCGTTGCCGGCGGGCCGTATTCAAGGTGAGCGTGGGCGCACCAGCGGCCAGATGCGTCTGTTCGCCAAGGTGCTGCGGCGCGGTGATTTCTATGGAGCGCGGATTGATCGCGCGCTGCCTGAACGTACGCCATTGCCGCGTCCGGATCTGCGTCAGTACCGCATCGGTCTCGGGCCGGTCGCCGTGTTTGGCGCGAGTAACTTTCCGCTGGCGTTTTCCACGGCGGGCGGTGATACCGCTTCGGCATTGGCCGCCGGTTGCCCGGTGGTGTTCAAGGCCCACAGTGGCCACATGGCAACCGCCGAGTGGGTGGCCGACGCCGTGATCCGCGCCGCCGAGAAAACCGCCATGCCGGCCGGTGTGTTCAACATGATCTTCGGCGGCGGGGTGGGTGAAGCGCTGGTCAAGCACCCGGCGATTCAGGCGGTCGGTTTTACCGGCTCACTGAAGGGTGGCCGTGCGCTGTGCGACATGGCCGCGGCACGGGCGCAGCCGATTCCGGTGTTTGCCGAGATGTCGAGCATCAACCCGGTGATCGTGTTGCCTCAAGCGTTGCAAACGCGTGCTGAAAGCGTCGCCCGTGACCTCACGGCTTCGGTGGTGCAGGGTTGTGGGCAGTTCTGTACCAATCCGGGGTTGGTGATCGGCATTCGCTCGCCGCAGTTCAGTGCGTTCGTGCAACAGGTGGCGGGGCTGATCGGCGATCAACCGGCGCAAACCATGCTCAATGCCGGTACGTTGGGCAGCTATGGCAAAGGCCTGCAGAAGCTCCTCGTACATCCGAAAATCGAGCATTTGGCCGGCAACCCGCAACAAGGCAATCAGGCGCAACCGCAACTGTTCAAGGCCGATGTCAGCCTGTTGCTCGATGGCGATGAAGTGCTGCAAGAGGAAGTGTTCGGCCCGACCACGGTGTTCGTCGAAGTGGCGGATCAGGCGCAACTCAGTGCCGCGTTGAGCGGTTTGCATGGGCAACTGACGGCAACGATCATCGGTGAGTCGGCAGACTTCGAACAGTTCGGCGAGCTGACTCCATTGCTGGAGCAGAAGGTCGGTCGGATCCTGCTCAACGGCTATCCGACCGGCGTGGAAGTCTGCGACGCGATGGTTCATGGCGGTCCGTATCCGGCGACTTCCGATGCGCGCGGCACCTCGGTGGGCACCCTGGCCATCGACCGTTTCCTGCGCCCGGTGTGCTTCCAGAACTACCCCGACAGCCTGCTGCCGGAAGCACTGAAGAATGGCAATCCGCTGCGCATTCAGCGCCTGGTCGATGGCAAGCCATCGCGTGATGCCCTCTAACGGCTGATCACAACCCCTGTGGGAGCGGGCTTGCCCGCGATAGCGATCTGACAATCACCAAAATGTTGGATGTACTGCCGCCATCGCGGGCAAGCCCGCTCCCACATGTATTCCGTCGTTCGCGAATATTGTGACCGAGACTGGCTCATTGTGGGAGCGAGCCTGCTCGCGATAGCGGTCTGGCAGTCACCTTGATGTTGGATGTGCTGCCATCATCGCGAGCAGGCTCGCTCCCACAGGGGTCGAGTGGAACGATCCTTTAGTGCATGAGCTATCATTGCCTTTTTCCCATTCAAAGATTGACTGCCATGACTGCCGCAAACGACACCTTGCTCAACACCCTCGAACACTGCGACATGCTGGAAATCGACGGGTTGCATGCCTTCGAATTCTCCCTTGATGAAGACGACAACCTGCACATCGAATGCATGGACGGCCGAGCAGCCAAGCACTGGGAGTTCACCCCGGCGCAGATCGCGGCGGCAACGTTTGATCCCGACTTGAAGAGCTGGATCATTACCGGCGATTCCGGCGAGCACCGATTGGTGCCCATGGAAGCATTCGGCGGTGGTGACGATGAGGACGAAACGAATGAGGATGCGTAACTTCTGGCCACTGTTGATGGCCGGCAGCGTCGCCACACTGGGTGTGCAAGCGGCCCCGGCGGACAGTTACGAGTTGCTGGTGGGTTCCTACACCGCCGGCCAGAGCCAGGGGATTTATCGTCTGAACTTCGACAGCCGCACCGGGCAGATCGACGCCAAACCCCTGCAAGTGGTGAAGAGCGCCAACCCGTCCTGGCTCGCCGTGTCCAAGGATCAACAGCGCCTGTTCGCGGTCAACGAAAACGGCCCGGGGCAGGCCGATCCGGTGGGTCGCGTCAGCAGCTATGCGATCGATCCCAAGACCCATGAGTTGAGCCTGATCAGTCAGGTGCAAACCCTGGGCAACGAGCCGACGCACTCGAGCGTCAGCGGCGACGCCAGTCATGTGTTTGTCAGCAACTACTCAGTGGCTGAAGATCCGGGCGGCACCTTGGCGGTGTTACCGGTGGGCACCGATGGCAAGCTAAAACCCGTCGTGCAGATGAGCAGTCATCCGTCCAGCCGGGTCAACCCTGAGCGGCAGAAGTCAGCGCATGTGCATTCGGTGGTTTCATCGCCGGATGGCCAATACGTGTTTTCCAACGACTTGGGAGCCGACAAGATCTTCGTCTATCGCTTCGATCCCAAGGCCAACCCGGAACTGCCGTTGACCGCCGCCAAACCCGCGTCCGTCCAGTTGCCACCCGGCAGCGGGCCGCGACACTTGCTGTTCAGTGCCGATGGCAAGCACGCCTGGCTGACCATGGAAATGAGCGCGCAGGTCGCGGTGTTCGATTACCGGGACGGCAAGCTTGAGCAAACGCAGATGGTCGATCTGGCGGCGGGTCTGCCGACATCGGGCAAGGCTGCGGCTGCGCTTCACGCCTCGGCTGACGGCAAGTTCCTTTACGTCAGCAACCGTGGCACCACCAATCAGTTGCTGGTGTTCGCCATCGACCCGGCGACCGGGCACCTCAAGGAGCTTCAGCGCCGCTCCGTGGACGGTGATCACCCGCGCGAGTTCAGCCTCGATCCGGGTGGCAAGTTCGTGCTGATTGCCAACCAGAAGAGCAACCAGATTGTCGTCGTCGAGCGCGATGCCAAGACCGGTTTGTTGGGTAACACCGTGCAGAAACTGCCGATGGATGCCCCGAGCGATCTCAAGTTCCTGGTGCGTCAATAGACCGCAGGCCCCGGTTGATGGGGCCTGCAACCTTCTATTAATGAGACTGATATCGGCTAATGCTACAAAGCATTTCAAGGCGTCGACCCTCGGGAGTTAAGTTTGCTTCACGGCCCCTCCGGGCAAGCAAGCCAACTGAATCGAGGAATACCGCCATGAACTTCAATCTCTTCTCCGTCATCGCCGCTTCCGCTATCTCTGCCACCGTTGCACTGCCAGCCAGCGCCAACGTTGAAATCAGCGACAAAAAATCCCACACCCAAAGCTATACCCAGAAATACCTGCAACAGAGCGCCAACTTCTACGCCGCGCTGGACCACAAAGCCCAACACTGAAATGTAAGCCCTGCACCTTTTATGCAGGAGCGAAGTCACTTGCAGATCGAGCTGTAAGCATCGAAAAGCGCCGAAGTGATGTCGCTCCTGCATAACGCGTTTACGACAGCATCATATTGCTATCAATGTATTGCTTGATATCACATGGCCATGTGTTTAAATTTGACGCTGATTTTTTGACTCCTTCCCCTATAAGGATCGACAGCATGGCGATGCGTCTGGCAGTGGTTCTCCTGTTTCTCTATTCCACCCCGATTCTGTCGGCCGCCGAGCCCGTTCCCAGCGAGCCGGATGCGGCCCGCGAGCGCTTGATGAGCTTTATCGAGGACTGAAACACGCTGGGTTCATGATCAATAAAACTGATAGCTACTATGCATAAAGGTCGCTAGTTATCTTCTGTTTTTTGATCGATTCTGTGGGCACTGAAACATGCCCACGGAGAACACCATGGCCAGCGCAATCATCACTTCTGCCAAACACGGCGCCTACCTGGCCATCGGTCTTTACGTGGCCATGGTGTTGCTCGTCAGCCTTTCGGCTCAATCGCAACAAAGCCTTCAAACACCGATCCAGGTCGCTTATCCCGCCATTCAATTCGAACACCGTGCTCAAAACGTAAGGGTCGATCATGCCGACGTGGCGGGAGTGGTGGGGGCATGAAAGGACGCAAACTCTGGGTCATCGCCTTCCTGGCATTCATGACTAATGGCGCTTCCTTGTTGGGGATCGGGCAGGGCTCGGCGGGGTCGGTGGCGCGGGCCATCGAATGCAACCACAACATCACCCACAACATTCAGACTGCCAAGGCTCTGGAGCTGCTGGTGGGGAATCCGCCGATCAAATCCAATGGCGAATTCTTCGGGCCGTTCCAGGTGGATTGCTCGGCGTTGGGGATGTGCTCGGTATTGGCATGAATCCCCAATCTAATGTGGCGAGGGAGCTTGCTCCCGCTGGGCTGCGCAGCAGTCCCAAAACCTGCCACTCATTGTTTCAGACAGCTTTCATCGGCTGATATACGACTGCTACGCAGCCGAGCGGGAGCAAGCTCCCTCGCCACAAGTGCGCGGTGTTATTTCTGCATCACGCCGGTGAACAGTTCTGACTCGATGAAGCGCTGTAACCACGCCTGCAATCGCACATAAGGCGTCTGCGCGAACCACCCGCGATCCACGTGGGCGAATTGCCGCACGAACGGCATCAGTGCGATATCCGCCAGGCTCGGGTGCCCGGCCAACAGGTAGTCGCGCCCCTCCAGCAATTCATCCAGCTTGCGCAAGAACACCTCGCCCTCTGACCGGTAAAACGCCATCGGTTGCTCGGGATAACGCTCGGCGTACTTGTAGCGATTCAGGTGCACCTTGAACACCTGATCGTTCTCTTCGATCAGTGCGGCGCTGCGTTGTTGTCCGTGCGGATCATCCTTGAGCAACCAGTCCTGCGGATCGTTCTGCGCTAATGCCCAGCGCATGATTTCCAGGCTTTCATCGATCACCCGTCCATCCACACTCAGCACCGGCACCGTGCCTTTGCTCGACAGCGCGAGCATTTCGGCGGGTTTGGCCTTGAGGCTGACCTCGACGATCTGCACCTCAACCCCCGAATAGCACAGCGCCATGCGTGCGCGCATGGCGTAGGGGCAGCGGCGGAACGAATACAGCGTATTCATTTCACCTCCAGCGTACTCAGGCCGTTGCCTTGACGGTGAACCTGAATCTGTACCGGAATCCGTTCATGCATTTCCTGCACGTGGGAAATCACCGCGACCTTGCGGCCCTGCGCTTGCAAACCGTCGAGGGCGTCCATGGCCAGTTGCAGGGATTCCGGATCGAGGCTGCCGAAGCCTTCGTCGATAAACAACGATTCGATTTTCAGCGTGCTCGAAGCCATCGACGCCAAACCGAGCGCCAACGCCAGCGACACCAGGAACGTCTCGCCGCCGGACAGCGAATGCACCGAGCGCAGTTCATCGCCCATCTCGGTGTCCATCACCAATAACCCGAGCATGCTGCCGCCACGTTTCAGGCGATAGCGTCGTACCAGTTGTCGCAACTGGACGTTGGCGTGATGCACCAGCAAATCGAGGTTGTAGGCCTGGGCGATTTTGCGGAAGGTGTCGCCGGTGGCCGAACCGATCAGCGCATTCAATCGCGCCCAGCGCTGGTACTCGGTGTAGGCGTCGGCAATCTGTTGCGCCAGTGCCTGATTGGCATTCTGTCGACGCTGATCCTCGGCCTGTTCGGCGCGCAATTCGGCGCAACGATGTTCGCTGGCGGCGAACAGGTTTTGCAGCTCGGCCAGCGCCGTGGCCAGCTGTTCTGCATCGAGATTGCCGTTGTGCTGCGCCTGATGATCGAGCAAGCGTTGATCGCGCTCCTGCAAAAGCACCTTGGCTTGCTCGATGGCTTTTTCGCTCTGCTGCAAACGTTGACGCAGTTCGCTGACGTGTTGGTCGTCGACGCTCAACAGATCTTCCAGTCCACCGTCGTCCAGCTCTGGATGCTGCGCGCGCCAGTCGGCAATTTTGCCGCTCAGCTCGCGGTCTTCAGTTTCCAGGGCCTGGGAACGTTCCTGCTGCGCTTTGAGTTCAGCGGCCAGTTGCACCAACCCTGTGCGCACGGTTTGCAATTCCTGATTGGCCGTCGCTTCGGCACTACGCGCCTGCTCGACGGCCTGATCCAATTGCTGCTGCCACTGTTCGGCGCTGGCATGTTCGCCCAGCAGTTGAGTCAGCTTTTCCTGGCAAGCTTGTTGCTGCCCGGCCAGCGCCGTGAACTGCTGCTGCGCAGCTTCCTGTTGCTGGGTGCGGGTCTGCTGTTGGTACTGTTCTTTGTCCAGCGTCTGCTGGCGCTGTTGCTGTTCGCTGAGTTCTTCGCGCTGCTGGTCAAGTTGTTGCAGACGCTGGGCGATCTGCCGGTCGAGCTGCATGAAGGTCGCGGCGGGTTCGTTGCGCAAGGCCTCCAGCGTGTCGGCCGGGAGCAGAGTGCTGAACGCCTTCAGTTCTTCGTCCAGGCGTTGGCGATCACTGCTCAACTCGCGTTGCTGGTTGATCAGGTGTTGTGTTGCTTGCTGACTCGCCGCTTCGGCGCTGCGCAGTTGTTGCGCCAGGCGTGCGGCATCCTGTTGCAGGGTGAGCAGGGCGGTTTGCCGTTGTTCATCCTGCGTGATGCTCTGGTTCAGCTGGCTGCTTTGTTGGGTCAGCCAGGTATCGCGTTTGCTTGCGTCCTGCGCCAACAGTTGCGCGGACAGTGGGTGCGCTTCCAGGCTTGGCGTCAGGCCTTGTTGCTGAGTCGCGAGCTGTTCTTGCTGTTGCAGCAATTCCTTTTGCTGAGCAATCAAACCGCCGACTTCGGCACGCAGATCGGTGAGTTTTTCCTTGAGCAGGTCGACGGCTTTCTGAGCGTTGGCCTGCTCGCTTTCATCATGCCGGCCGAGGCTTTGCAGCAAGGCTTCGGGTTGATGATAAGGATGGTCCGGGCTGCCGCAAACCGGGCACGGCTGATCGTCCTGCAACTGCGTGCGCAGTTCTTCGACGCTGGCACTGCGCGCCAGACGCTGACGCTCCAGCAGTTCGCGGGTGACAGTCAGGGTCTGTTCGGCGACAGTCAGTTCGGCCTTGGTCTTCACACCGTCCTGAGTCAAACGATCGCGGTCTTGTTGAGCGGAGAGTTGCCGCTGCTGAAGCTCGGCACCGCGCTTGTCCAGTTCCTGCTGGCTGGCCCACAGTCGCGTCAGCTCTTCAAAGGCCCGCAGTTGCTTGCGGTTGTCCTGCAGCAGGCTGCCGAGGATCTGAATCTGCTCGGCCACTGCTTCAGGCTCGGCGCCGGCCTCTTTGTACAGCACTTCAAGACTCTGGCGCTGGGTGGCCAGTTCCTCGGCAGCGTGGGCGGCACTTTGCTCCAGAGCGGCCAGTTCTGCCTGCCCCTTGTTCAGGCGATTACCAATCAGCATCAGCTGTTGCAGGCGATCGCGGTAGGCGTTCCAGGCATCGCTCAACGGCGCCAGATGAGTGCTTTGCTCAAGCTCACCGGCAATCCGCTGCAACCGTTCGGCGACCTGTTTCTGTTGCTCGAGCAAACCCTGAATCGTGCCCTGACCCTGAGTGCAGGCCTGTTCCGCCTGCTGTTTGAGGTCGGCACTGAGGCTGGCGTCCTTGATCAGGCGGGCTAGGGTGCTTTGCTCCTCGAAGGCCTGACGCAGCAGGGGCGCGCTGGCGGTGTGTTGGTTTTGCGCTTGGGTCAGCGCCGTTTGGGCGGTGCTCAGGCTCTGTTCGAGTTGAGTCTGTCGCTCGATCAGCTCGCTTTGCTGTTGTGTGTGCTGCTGAATCTGCGCTGCCAATGGCGTGAGCTGGGCGGTGAGTTCGGTCTTGCGTGCGAACTGATGCCGTTGCGGAGCCAGTTGTTCCAGACGGGTCAGCTTCAAGCGCTCGCCGGCCAGGCTGTGCCAGTGTTGTTGGGCGGAGTGCAGTTGCTCGGTGGCACTCTGTTGCGCGTCCTGCACCTGGCGCAGTTCCTTGAGCCAGGTGTGTTGCAACTCCAACTGTTTGAGCTGCGCCTGCTGGGTCTTGAGTTGCTGCTGAGCGTCGTTGAAGCGCTCATCCAGCTCGGCCCGGGCTTCCGGCGACAGCGGTGTGACTCCGGTGGCCTGATCCTGCAGCAACTTATGGGCTTCGCGAGCTTCTTTGGTCTTGTCAAAAGCCCGACGACCGAGACGGGTGTAGAGCGCGGTGTCGGTGAGCTTCTCCAGCAGTTCGCTGCGGTCGTTGTCGTCAGCCTTGAGGAAGGCGCTGAACTCGCTTTGAGCCAGCATGACGGCGCGGGTGAACTGTTCGAAGTTCAGGCCCAGCGCGGCTTCGAGCTGTGCTTTGTATTCGCCTTTCTGACTGGCGAGCAGTTGATCCTGATCGATGTCGCGCAGGCTCTGGCGACTGGCTTGCAGCTTGCCGCCGGCCTTTTCCCGAGCGCGATTGGCCTCCCAGCGAGCGCGATAGCGGCGACCGTCGATGCCGACGAAATCCACTTCGGCATAACCTTCACCGGTGCCACGACGCAGCAGCGTGCGCGGGTCGCCAGTGCCGATTTCGCCATCGGCATCCGGGACCTTGGCGTCGCGACCGGTGTTGTTCAGGCGCGGCACGGCGCCAAACAGCGCCAGGCACAGGGCGTCGAGCAGCGTGCTTTTGCCGGCACCGGTCGGCCCGGTAATCGCGAACAGACCGGCACTGGCCAAGGGCTCCGCGGTGAAGTCGATTTCAAACGGCCCGGCCAGGGAGGCGAGGTTTTTCAGGCGGATCGCGAGAATTTTCATGGCTGTTCGCTCTCCATCTGCACGTCTTGCAACAGCTCGGCGAAGTCCTTGAGCGTTTGCTCGTCGACCTCACTGCCGTAATTGTCCTGCCAGGCGCGGCTGAACAGTTCCTGGGGCGAAAGCTGATCCAGTTCAATCAAGGTTGTGCCGTCATCGACGCCGTCGCGGCTGCCGTTGCCGGCGTATTCGGCGGCAATCCGCACCAGTCGCACAGCCTTGCCTTGCAACGCCGTTTCCACTTGATGGCGCAGGTCCGGTTGCGGTTCGTCGAGACGGACCCGCACTTCCAGCCACGGCTGACGCTGGATATCGGCGAGCAGGTCGATGTTGGGCAGGTCGGCCAGTTGCAGCAGGATTTCCGCCAACGGCGCGGAGCCGAGGCGTTGCAAGTGGACGGAACGCGGAATCAGGCGCGGTTCGACGCTGACCAATGTCTCGCCATCGAGCTGAATGTCGAGGATCTGATGCTGGTAATTGATCTCGGAGAACGACAACGGAATCGGCGAGCCGCAATAGCGGATCCGCTCTTCACTGTTGACCTTCTGCGGTTTGTGCAAATGCCCGAGGGCGACGTAACTGATGCTCGGCCCGAACAGACTGGCGGGCAGGGCTTCGGCGTTGCCAATGATCAGGCTGCGCTCGGAATCTTCCGAAACCGAACCGCCGGCCATGTGCGCATGGCTGATGGCGATCAGCGCCTGGCCCGGCTTGCGCTTGGCGTTGGCCGCTTCAATCAGCCATTCATGGACCTGGCCGATGCCACGCAAATAGTTATCGCCCAAATGCGCACCGGTCACTTCGGCGGGGCGCAGGAACGGCAGCGCCAGGCACCAGGCGGCGATTTCGCCGCTGGCATCAGGCAACGGCAGCAACAGGCGTTCGGCATCCAGTTGACCGTCATCGAGCCACAGCACGCGACCGAGGGCGTGAGTGCGCAAGCGCCGCATCAACGGCGCAGGCAATTCGATTCGCGAGCCGGAGTCATGGTTGCCGGCGATCATCACGATGGTCAGCAACGGCTGCTGTTCGTGGGCACTGACGATGAAATCGTAAAGGCGTTCCTGGGCTTTGACCGGCGGGTTGACCGTGTCAAAGATATCGCCGGCGATCAGCAGCACATCAGGCTGGTCCAGCTTCAGCTGACGCAGCAGCCAATCGAGAAAGCAGGCGTGCTCGAAATCGCGCTCCTGGCCATGCAGGTTCTGCCCAAGGTGCCAGTCGGAGGTGTGAAACAGACGCAAGGCGTACTCCGTAGGAAATAAGGTGATGGTCGCGAGGAAAATGACAGCGACTAAAGGGAGGAGAGTTTACTGGCAAACACATAGGATGGCGCGATGGATCTGATCGAACCGAAGACCTGTGGCGAGGGAGCTTGCTCCCGTTCGGCTGCGTAGCAGACGCAAAATGGCTGCAGTGTTATGTCAGAAGAAACGAGTGATATGGTTTTGGGGCCGCTTCGCAGCCCAGCGGGAGCAAGCTCCCTCGCCACAGGGGGCGCTGATTATTTCGGATAAAGCGGCGGCAACCCGGTATCGCCAACCAGATCCTGAACCCCTTCGGCCGTCGGAATCGCACGAATCGCGCGCCAGAGATCTTCGCCCTGCCAGTACTGGCCGGTTTCGCTGTACAGCGCGCCGTTCAGGCCGTCCAGCGCATCGGACAGCGGCACAAAACGCGCCGCCATGTCGGCCAGGGTTTCCGGTTGTTGCCGGGCCCAGGCGTCGAGGGCCTGGCGGGTGGCATGAGTGTCGTTGGCCTGGCAGGCGCGCTTGAGGTCGTCGAGCAAGGTGCGTGGGCTCGGGCCGGTTTGCGCGGCACGCAGGATCGCCGGTTGCGAGCGGGCGCGCCACCAGAGGCCGAAGCCCAGCAGGGTGGTGCAGGCCAGAATCACAGTGCTGAGTTTCCACCACCAGAGGGCTTCGTTGTTGGTGCCGGACATCGCCTGCGGGCTGCCCGCCGGTGTATCGACGATCAGGCTCGGATTGCTCGCCACTTGCAGCGTACGGGCCGGCAGGCTGCTGTGTTCCAGATGATCCTCGAAGGTGTTCCACCAGACCACTTCAACACTCGGCAAGTCGATGTTGCCGGTCCGGGTCGGCACCAGGGCTTCACGGTCCTCGCGACTGCCGATCAAGCCGCGTTCGCTGCTCTGGTTGCCCAGCACCGGTTGATCCGGGTAACGCCGCAGGCCGTTGATCTCGGTGGCGGGCAACGGTGGCAATTGGGAACTGGCGAGGCCTTCGGCGTTCAGGGTCAGGCTGCGGGTCAGCGAGTCGCCGACCTGCAAATGGTCCGGCTCCGGGCTCCAGCTTTCGCTCAGGCTCAGGCTGCGGGCCGGCAGCCAGGGCACATCAGCCGGATACGTGCCGGGTTTGGCCTTGACCATCAGCGGGACCTCGGCAGATTTGACGCGCATCTGCTTGCCCGGTTTCGGCCCTTGAGGTGTTGCGTCCTGAGACGGCCGGGTATCGACCGGCGTGGCACTGAACATCTGTGCCGGAATGGTCAATTCACCGCTGTGTTGTGGGTAGATCGCGTAGCGCATTTCGATCACGCCATGGCGCAATCCGTTGATGACTTTTTCGTAGGTGCGCGACTCGCCCAGCTGTTCGATGCGCGCATCGGGAATCTGCAACGGAGTCAGGCTGCTGTCGTCGTACAAGGACACCGAATGGTAGATGCGCAAGGTCAGGATCGCCTGGGCCTGCACATAGACACTGTTCTGGTCGAGACTGGCCTCGATGAACACTGGCGCCAGTGTGTTGCTGCTGTCCTGGGTTTCGCTCTCGATCACCTGCACGGTAATCGGCTGGCTCTGGACGTCGCCCAGTTGCAGCGACGGAATCACCACGCTGCCGTTTTGCCGGGGCAGCAGGGTGATAATCCAGCGCGTGGTCGCTTGGGTGTCGCCGTTGAGGGTGTTCAGTTGGTTGACCTGGCGGGTGCCGCGCACTTCGAACAGCGGTTCCAGCGGGGTCAGGTCGGGTTTGCCGAACTGGGTCACGTCGCTGGTTTCCAGAGTCAGTTCGACCGTCTCGCCGGAATTCAGGCGACTGCGATCGACGCTGGCGACCAGCTCCGCAGCCTGGGCCTGAACGGTGCAGAGCAACAGTGCGAGCAAAAAGGCGGTGAAGCGGGTCATCGAGTTTTTTCCTGATCCTGATGTTGTTGCTGTTCGTACCAGAATTTGCGTCTGAGCAGTTCGCCGGGGTCATCCGGGATCTTGCGCAGCCATTGCTCCAGCGCCTGGCGCTGTTCGCCTTCGATCATGTCGCTGGCCGGGTGCCGCGGAGGCGTGGTGTTTTGCTCATCGCCCAACTCACTGCCCGGGACTTCATTGGCGCCCGGTTGCGGTGGCGTCATGGGCGGCTGCTCGGCGTCCGGCGTGGTTTGCTCAGCGTCGGTTTTCGGCTCGCCATTGCTGGGTTGGGTGGCGCTGCCCGGCGGCGGTTCCTGGGCGATGGTTTCGGTTTTGCCCTCGGCGGTTTTGTCCGGCTCGACGGGCGGCGTTGAGGCCTTCTGTTTGAGCAGACTTTCCACCAGTGCCTTGTTGGTCAGGGCCGGGCGCAGATCCGGTTGACGTTCCAGCGCTTGTTCGTAAGCGTCTAGCGCCGCTTCCAGCTCACCGCTTTTGGCCAGGGCGTTGCCACGATTGTAGTGGGCGTGGGCGTCATTGCTTTCGGCAAACCGCTGAGCGGCGCCACTGTAGTCGCCGGCTTCATAAAGCGCCACGCCTTGCCATTGAGCATCTTCAAAATGCTGCGCAGCCTCGGCCGGGCGCTTTTGTTTGAGCAAGTGCAGGCCCTGCTGATCGGGACGCAGCCACAGGTCTTCGAAATCGAAGGCGTAACTCGGTTGCGGCAGCAGGAACAGCAGCGGCAGGCAGAACAGCCAGCCGCGGCGCCCGGCACAAGCGGCCAGCAATAACAGTGGCAGCAGCAGCCAGTAACCCTGATCGGCCCAGGTGTCGAGACGCAGCGTCTGGCCGTCGTTGCGCAGATCCCGTGGGCCGTCGAGCAGGCCGAGGCCGCGCAGGTCGGCATCGTCCAGACGCGCCTGGCGGTAACGTCCACCCAGACCGTTGGCAAAGGCCTTCAGGCTGGGGCCGTCCAGACGCGGCACCAGAATTGCGCCCAGGTCATCCTTGAGGAAACTGCCGTCGTCCTGTGCGACCGGCGCACCTTCGGCGGTGCCGATACCGAGCATCAGAAATGGCGTGGACTTGTCGTCCAGCGCCTGACGAATCCCTTGGCGTTCCTGTTCCGTCAGCGACGAACCGATCAGCAGGATCCGACCCTGGCCGAGTGCGCCCTGATCCAGCAGTGCAAGGGCCTTGGCCACCGCGAGATCGGCACGATGACCGGCCTGGGGCATCAGCGACGGCTTGAGCGCATCCACCAGGTTGCGGCTGGTCGACAGGTCATCCGACAGCGGCACCAAGGTGTGGGCGCTGCCGGCGTAGACGATGATTGCGGTCTGCGCGTCGCTACGGTTTTGCAGCAAGTCGAACAGTTTGCGCCGGGCGTGTTCCAGCCTGTTCGGCACAATGTCGGTGGCGAGCATTTCCGGGGTCAGCTCAAGCAACACCACCAGCGGGTCGGCGGGTTTCTGACTGGTTTGTTCGACGCGCTGCCAGCTCGGCCCCAGCAGGGCCAGCACGGTCAGTACCCAGGCCAGACCAAGAGCGACCCACGGCAGTTTGCTTTCGCGACCGCTGCCACCACTGAGCAACGCGGCATGGAAGGCCGGGGGCAGAATCATTTGCCAGCGACCGGCGCGTTTCTGCCGATGCCAGAGTTGCCAGAGCAACCAGCCCAGCAACGGCAACAACAGCAGCCACCAGGGACGGAACCAGTGCGGCCAGAGCGCAATCATCGACGCCTCCGCAGTCGCAGGCGTTTGAGTCGCTGACGCCAGTCGGGCAGTTGCGATGGCAGAAACCGCTCTTTGGTAAACAACCGTTGCAACGGGTTGTCCGGCCAGCGCTCGCGGATCACCAGCAGCATGCTCAACAGCAGCGCCATCGCCAAAGGCCAGTGATACAACGCTTGGGCCGGGCGGGCTTGGGTGGGTTGTTGAGTCACGGGTTCCAGTTGGTCGAGGGTGCGCTTGATCGCCTGCAATTCTTCGCCGTTGTGGGCGCGGAAGTATTGGCCGCCGGTGGCTTGGGCGATGGCTTTCAAGGCCGGTTCGTCGAGGTCCAGGCTCGGGTTGATGCCCAGGAATCCCAGGGTGCCGCTTTGTTCCGGGTCGGCACCGATACCGATCGGGTAGATTTTCACGCCTTCGTTGGCCGCCAGTCGTGCGGCGGTCAGTGGGGCGATCTCGCCGCCATTGTTGGCGCCATCGGTGACCAGAATCAGCACACGGCTCTGTGCCGGGCGTTGACGCAGGCGTTTGAGGGCCAGGCCGATGGCATCGCCGATGGCGGTGTTCTTGCCGGCGATGCCAATTCGCGCTTCGTCGAGCCAAATGCGCACGGTGTGCCGGTCGAAGGTCAGTGGCGCTTGCAGATAGGCCTGGCTGCCGAACAGGATCAACCCGACCCGGTCGCCGTCGCGACTTTCGAGAAAGTCACCGAGCAAATGCTGCACCAGCGACAGTCGGCTGACGTCTTCGTCCTGCCACTGCATGTCGGGGAAGTCCATCGAGCCGGATACATCCACCGCCACCAACAGATCGCGGCCGCTGGCGGCAACCGGCAGGGGTTCGCCCAGCCATTGCGGGCGCGCGGCGGCGATCAGCAATAACAGCCACAGCAAAATGAACGGTGCTTGCTGACGCCATGCCGGCAGATTCGCCCGGGCGCGACGGCGAGCGAGGCCTTCGAGGTCGCTGAGGAAGCTGACTTTGAGCGCCGGTTCGCCACTGTCGGCGACTGGCAACAGCACCCGCATCAGCCACGGAAGTGGCAGCAGGGCGAAGATCCACGGCCAGGCGAACTCAAACATGTTTGCGAATCCAGGTGTCGACGGCTTGAGTCAGGCCGGCGATGGCCTTGTCGTCGAGTTTGCATTCGGGTTTGTAGGCGCCTTCCACCAGTACCATCCAGCGCGTAAGGCCTGCGGCCGGGCAGCGGTTGTCAAGGAACGCCAGCCATTTGCGCCCGTTAAGGGTGTGGCTCTGGCTGTAGGGGTAATGGTTGCGGCACAGGCGTTTGAGCAAGCCATTGAGTTGCTGCAGCCAGGCACCGGCCGGGGCGCCGTCATAGGGCTTGGGCATCCGGGCGAGTTCGGCCAGCGCCGCGAGACGCACAGGGTCCAGCGGTTGTTCGGCGCGGACGATAGGGCGCTTGTTCGGAATAAAACGGCGCAACTGCCACAGGCCGAAACCGATCAATGGCAGCAATAACAGCAGCAGCCACCAACCCGGCGCCGGCGGCCAGAAGCCGATCGGTGGCGGGGAAATCAGCGGTTGCAGTTGATCGAGGCTGCTCATCGACCTTTCCCCGGACGCTGTGGGTTCAGGTATTCGCGCAGTTGCTCGACCATTTCGCTTTGGGTGCTCAAAGGCATCAGCAATACCCGCAACTTCTGCGCCAGCAGCTCCCAACGGGCGATACGCGCCTCCGCTTGTGCGCGATAGGCTTGGCGCAAGTCGAAATTCAACGTGTCGAGTTCCAGCTGCGCACCGCGTTCCGCGAAGCGTAAAAGCCCGGCAGCGGGCAGGGCGTGATCCAGCGGATCGGACACCGGCAGCAGCAACAGGTCGCAATGACGTGACAATAGGCTCAACTGCTGCTCGGCACCGTCGGACAAGGCGCGTTCGTCGCAGATCACGATCACCAGGCTGCCAGGGCGCAATACTTCCCGGGCGCGACGCAGGGCAATGCCGAAGGCGTCGCGGTCCGGCTCGCGCTCGGTGTGCAGCGACTGATTGACCCGCACCAGGCGGTTGAGCAATTGCAGCAGGCTCTGCTTGCTGCGCCGCGGTTTGATTTCGTAGTGCTCGTCGTCGCCGAACACCAGCCCGCCGACCCGGTCGTTATGGCCCAGCGCGGCCCAGCCAATCAGGCTCGCGGCCTGGGCGGCAAGCACCGATTTGAACATCAACCCCGAGCCGAAAAACAGCCGGCGACTCTGTTCAACCATGATGAAAATCGGTCGCTCGCGTTCTTCGTGGAACAGCTTGGTGTGAGGCTCCTGGGTTCGGGCGGTGACGCGCCAGTCGATGCTCCGCACGTCATCACCGGCCTGATAGACCCGCACCTGATCGAAGTCCACCCCGCGCCCGCGCAGTTTGGAGTGATGCAGGCCGATCAGCGGGCTGCGCTGGCTCGGCGTGGAAAACAGCTGCACTTCACGCACGCGATGACGCATCTTGATCAGCTCGGAAAGGCTGATGCGGATGCCCGGCTCGGGCGGCAGGAGGGCGTTCATCGGGGTCAAGCGACGGCTACGACGTCGAGAATCCGCTGGACCACCCGGTCCTGGTCGATGCCAGCGGCTTCGGCTTCAAAGGAAAGGATGATGCGGTGGCGCAACACATCGAACAGCACCGCCTGAATGTCTTCCGGGCTGACGAAGTCGCGACCGGCGAGCCAGGCGTGGGCCCGGGCGCAACGGTCCAGGGCAATGGAGCCACGCGGGCTGGCGCCGTAGGCGATCCATTCGGCCATTTCCGGGTCGAACTTGGCCGGGGTGCGTGTGGCCATGACCAGTTGCACCAGGTATTCCTCCACGGCGTCGGCCATGTACAACCCGAGGATTTCCTTGCGCGCGGCGAAGATCGCCTGCTGGCTGACCCGGCGCTCGGGCTTGGTTTCGCCATGCAGCGCTTCGCCACGAGCCTGTTGCAGAATCCGGCGCTCGACCGCGGCGTCAGGGAAGCCGATTTTTACGTGCATCAGGAAACGGTCGAGCTGGGCTTCGGGCAGCGGGTAGGTGCCTTCCTGTTCGATGGGATTTTGCGTGGCCATGACCAGAAACAGCGGCGACAGGTCGTAGGTGCTGCGCCCGACGCTGACCTGGCGTTCGCCCATGGCTTCGAGCAGGGCCGACTGAACCTTGGCCGGGGCACGGTTGATTTCATCCGCCAGCACCAGATTGTGGAAAATCGGACCTTGCTGGAACACGAAGCTGCCGGTTTCCGGGCGATAGATTTCCGTGCCGGTGATGTCGGCCGGTAGCAGGTCGGGGGTGAACTGGATGCGATGGAACTGTGCTTCGATGCCTTCGGCGAGCTCTTTGATGGCTTTGGTCTTGGCCAGCCCCGGGGCGCCCTCGACCAGCATGTGGCCGTCGGCGAGCAAGGCGATGAGCAAGCGCTCGATGAGTTTTTCCTGGCCGAGAATCTGCGTTGAAAGAAAGGTTCGCAGCGCGAGCAGCGCTTCACGATGTTCCATCGATGACTGTTCCTGGAAAGGGTGACCGAAGACGTTCGAATAACGCCAGGGCTGGGGGCGTTACTTTAATCCATCGCGGGGGGCGGCGACTAACGGCATTTTGTGCAAAGTGCGGGAATTGATGGGCAAATTTGTTGGGATTTTGTAGGCCGGGCCGGGCGGTGGCTGTTCTGGCCTCATCGCGGGCAAGCCCGGCTCCCACAAGTTTCAGTGGTGTGCTTGCAATCTTTGCAACACATCAGACCCTGTGGGAGCGGGCTTGCCCGCGATGAGGCCCGCCCGAACGCCATCAGAGCTGGCTGATGTAAGTGCCGGTGCCTTTAAGGATGTTCTGCAAGGTTTCTTCCACTTCCGCCAGATCCTGCGCATCAGTGCTGTGCAGAATTTCCAGCGAATCATCGCCATCGAGCACATCGGCGTCCGCAGCGGCGATTTCGATCAGCAGGCGGTCAGGGCTGAGGGTGACTTTCACACCGTTGAGGGCCGAAGGTTTGTCGTGGAAGATGATCTCCAGCTCATCCTCGTCCGGAAAACGGCTCATCAGGAACATTTCGCCGTCGGCGCTGGTGCAGCAGAGCATGGCCAAGTTGTCTTCTTCTTCGTCGCACGGGTTGACGATCAAGAGATCAGTTGTCATTTGCATGGGAAAATCCTGGCTCGGCGAGCGTGGTGAACGTAACAAAAGGCAATTCTGCCAGCCCCGGGGAATTTCTGCTCGGCTGAGTGTCAGAAGATGTGACGTGAACATCCGGAGCGTCCTCAGTCATTTTTGGCACGAGGGTGCGGTAAAGCCGGGCATAAAGTGCCTATTTTCCAGCATGACTGCTAGTGTTGTTCGAGGCACATGCCGCGAGTTACGTGCCGATGACCGAATATGTCGCAGCGCTGCAAGCACGGCCCTTGCTGCACTCGTTAAGCTGCGCTACGGATGAGCACCCGTAAAGGCATTGCGCTATAGATCGCGCAGTCGTTTTTGCAGATGCCCATTCAATGGAAGGTGAATGTGACCTGAGTGTCTCGTCCAGCTTCATCCACCTGTCATTCTGTTTCCTCTGCCCGAGAATCAGGAACAGGGTGACGGATTGCCCCGAAAGGGGTTTTGCACGCGACGCTTCCATCAATAACAAGCCCAAGCGGAGTACCACAGATGGCGTTCTTCACCGCAGCCAGCAAAGCCGACTTCCAGCACCAACTGCAAGCGGCACTGGCGCAGCACATCAGTGAACAGGCACTGCCACAAGTGGCGCTGTTCGCCGAACAATTTTTCGGCATTATTTCCCTGGACGAGCTGACCCAGCGTCGGCTGTCCGATCTCGCCGGCTGCACCCTTTCTGCGTGGCGCCTGCTTGAGCGCTTCGATCACGCGCATCCGCAAGTGCGCGTCTACAACCCCGATTACGAACGCCACGGCTGGCAGTCGACCCACACCGCGGTCGAAGTGCTGCACCACGACCTGCCGTTTCTGGTGGACTCGGTGCGTACCGAGCTGAACCGTCGCGGCTACAGCATTCACACCCTGCAAACCACTGTGCTGAGCGTGCGTCGCGGCAGCAAGGGCGAGCTGCTGGAAATCCTGCCGAAAGGCACCCAGGGCGAAGGCATTCTGCAAGAATCGCTGATGTACCTGGAAATCGACCGTTGCGCCAACACGGCCGAACTGAACGTCCTGACCAAAGAGCTGGAGCAGGTTCTCGGCGAAGTCCGCGTCGCGGTCGCCGATTTCGAGCCGATGAAAGCCAAGGTCCAGGAGCTGATCGAAGGCATCGACAACAGCCAGTTCATCATCAACGCCGACGAAAAATCCGAAATCAAGAGCTTCCTGGAATGGCTGGTGGGCAACCACTTCACCTTCCTGGGCTACGAAGAATTCGTGGTGGGCGAAGACCAGAACGGCGGTCACATCGAATATGACCAGAATTCGTTCCTCGGCCTGACCAAACTGCTGCGCGCCGGCCTGACCGTCGATGATCTGCGCATCGAAGACTACGCCGTCAATTACCTGCGTGAACCAACGCCACTGTCGTTCGCCAAGGCTGCACACCCAAGCCGCGTACACCGTCCGGCGTACCCGGATTACGTGTCGATCCGCCAGATCGATGCCAATGGCAAAGTCGTTAAAGAATGCCGCTTCATGGGCCTGTACACCTCCTCGGTGTATGGCGAAAGCGTGCGGGTCATTCCTTACATCCGTCGCAAGGTCGAGATCATCGAACAGCGTTCGGGCTTCCAGGCCAAGGCTCACTTGGGCAAGGAACTGGCCCAGGTGCTGGAAGTGCTGCCGCGCGATGACTTGTTCCAGACCCCGGTGGACGAGCTGTTCACCACCGTGATGTCGATCGTGCAGATCCAGGAACGTAACAAGATCCGCGTGTTCCTGCGCAAAGACCCGTACGGCCGCTTCTGCTACTGCCTGGCCTACGTGCCGCGCGACATCTACTCCACCGAAGTGCGCCAGAAGATCCAGCAAGTGCTGATGGATCGCCTGAAAGCCTCGGACTGCGAGTTCTGGACCTTCTTCTCCGAGTCCGTGCTGGCCCGTGTGCAACTGATTCTGCGGGTCGATCCGAAGAACCGTCTGGACATCGACCCGGTTCTGCTGGAAAAAGAAGTGGTGCAGGCCTGCCGCAGCTGGCAGGACGACTACGCGAGCCTGGTGGTCGAGAGCTTCGGCGAAGCCCAAGGCACCAACGTGCTGGCCGATTTCCCGAAAGGCTTCCCGGCCGGTTACCGCGAGCGTTTCGCAGCCCACTCGGCTGTGGTCGACATGCAGCACCTGCTGAGCCTGAAAGAATCCAATCCGCTGGTGATGAGCTTCTATCAGCCACTGGGTCAGGTCTCCGGTCAGCGCGAGCTGCACTGCAAGCTGTATCACGCCGATACGCCGCTGGCGTTGTCCGACGTGTTGCCGATCCTGGAAAACCTCGGCCTGCGCGTGCTGGGTGAATTCCCGTATCGCCTGCGTCACAACAGTGGCCGCGAATTCTGGATTCACGATTTCGCGTTCACCGCCGCTGAAGGCCTGGAACTCGACATCCAGCAACTCAACGACACCTTGCAGGACGCTTTCGTCCACATCGTGCGTGGCGATGCCGAGAACGATGCATTCAACCGCCTGGTGCTGACCGCCGGCCTGCCATGGCGCGATGTGGCGCTGCTGCGTGCTTACGCCCGTTACATGAAGCAGATCCGTCTGGGCTTCGACCTGGGTTACATCGCCAGCACCCTGAACAACCACACCGACATCGCTCGCGAGTTGACCCGGTTGTTCAAGACTCGTTTCTACCTGGCGCGCAAGCTCGGCACTGACGATCTGGAAGACAAGCAGCAACGTCTGGAACACGCGATTCTGAGCGCACTGGACGATGTTCAGGTGCTGAACGAAGACCGCATCCTGCGTCGTTACCTGGACCTGATCAAAGCAACCCTGCGGACCAACTTCTACCAGACCGACGCCAACGGTCAGAACAAGTCCTACTTCAGCTTCAAGTTCAACCCGCACCAGATTCCAGAACTGCCAAAGCCGGTTCCGAAGTTCGAAATCTTCGTTTACTCGCCTCGTGTTGAAGGCGTGCACCTGCGCTTTGGCAACGTTGCACGTGGTGGTCTGCGCTGGTCCGACCGTGAAGAAGACTTCCGTACCGAAGTCCTGGGCCTGGTAAAAGCCCAGCAAGTGAAGAACTCGGTCATCGTGCCGGTGGGCGCGAAGGGCGGCTTCTTGCCGCGTCGCCTGCCACTGGGCGGCAGCCGTGACGAGATCGCGGCCGAGGGCATCGCCTGCTACCGCATCTTCATCTCGGGCCTGTTGGACATCACCGACAACCTGAAAGACGGCGCGCTGGTACCGCCGGCCAACGTCGTGCGTCATGACGACGATGACCCGTACCTGGTAGTGGCGGCGGACAAGGGCACTGCAACCTTCTCCGACATCGCCAACGGTATCGCCATCGACTACGGCTTCTGGCTCGGCGACGCCTTTGCGTCCGGCGGCTCGGCCGGTTACGACCACAAGAAAATGGGCATTACCGCCAAGGGCGCGTGGGTCGGCGTACAACGCCACTTCCGCGAGCGCGGCATCAATGTTCAGGAAGACAGCATCACTGTAGTGGGCGTCGGCGACATGGCCGGTGACGTATTCGGTAACGGCTTGCTGATGTCCGACAAGCTGCAACTGGTCGCTGCCTTCAACCACCTGCACATCTTCATCGACCCGAATCCTGCGCCTGCCAACAGCTTCGCCGAGCGCCAGCGTCTGTTCGACTTGCCGCGTTCGGCGTGGTCTGACTACGACACCAGCATCATGTCCGAAGGCGGCGGGATCTTCTCGCGCAGCGCAAAAAGCATCGCGATTTCCCCGCAGATGAAAGAGCGTTTCGACATTCAGGCTGACAAGCTGACCCCGACCGAACTGCTCAATGCCTTGCTCAAGGCACCGGTAGACCTGTTGTGGAACGGCGGTATCGGTACGTACGTGAAAGCCAGCACCGAAAGCCACGCCGATGTCGGCGACAAGGCCAACGATGCACTGCGCGTGAACGGCAACGAACTGCGCTGCAAAGTCGTGGGCGAGGGCGGTAACCTCGGTATGACCCAGCTGGGTCGTGTCGAATTCGGCCTCAATGGCGGCGGTTCCAACACCGACTTCATCGACAACGCCGGTGGTGTGGACTGCTCCGACCACGAAGTGAACATCAAGATCCTGCTGAACGAAGTGGTACACGCAGGTGACATGACCGACAAGCAACGTAACCAGTTGCTGGCGAGCATGACCGACGAAGTCGGCAACCTGGTGCTTGGCAACAACTACAAGCAGACTCAGGCCCTGTCCCTGGCGGCGCGCCGTGCCTTCGTGCGGATTGCTGAATACAAGCGCCTGATGAACGATCTGGAAGGCCGCGGCAAGCTGGATCGCGCCATCGAGTTCCTGCCGGCGGAAGAAGCGATCAACGAACGCCTCGCGGAAGGCCACGGCCTGACCCGTGCCGAGCTGTCGGTGCTGATCTCCTACAGCAAGATCGACCTCAAGGAAGCGCTGCTCAACTCCTTGGTGCCGGACGACGACTACCTGACCCGCGACATGGAAACCGCTTTCCCGCCGACGCTGGTCAGCAAGTTCTCCGCTGCCATGCGCCGTCACCGTCTGAAGCGCGAAATCGTCAGCACCCAGATCGCCAACGATCTGGTCAACCACATGGGCATCACCTTCGTTCAACGACTCAAAGAGTCGACCGGCATGAGCCCGGCGAATGTTGCGGGGGCATATGTAATAGTTCGGGATATCTTCCATCTCCCGCACTGGTTCCGGCAGATAGAAGCCCTGGACTACCAGGTCTCCGCTGATGTGCAACTGGAGCTGATGGACGAGCTGATGCGTCTGGGCCGTCGCGCTACGCGCTGGTTCCTGCGCAGCCGTCGCAACGAGCAGAATGCCGCCCGTGACGTCGCACACTTCGGTCCGCACCTGGCGGCGTTGGGCCTCAAGCTCGACGAACTGCTGGAAGGCCCGACCCGCGAAGGCTGGCAGACTCGCTACCAGGCTTACGTCGCTGCTGGCGTGCCTGAGTTGCTGGCTCGCATGGTTGCAGGCACCACTCACCTGTACACCTTGCTGCCGATCATCGAAGCTTCGGACGTGACCGGCCAGAACGCAGCCGACGTGGCCAAGGCCTACTTCGCCGTGGGCAGCGCGCTGGACATCACCTGGTACCTGCAACAGATCAGTGCTCTGCCGGTTGAAAACAACTGGCAAGCCCTGGCCCGTGAAGCGTTCCGTGATGACGTCGATTGGCAACAACGTGCGATCACCATCTCCGTCCTGCAACAGGGCGACGGCACCCAGGACGTGGAAACACGCCTGGCGCTGTGGATGGAAGAGCACGAAGGCATGATCGAACGCTGGCGCGCCATGCTGGTGGAAATCCGTGCCGCCAGCGGCACTGACTACGCCATGTACGCGGTGGCCAACCGCGAACTGCTGGACCTGGCGTTGAGCGGTCAAGCGGTGGTGCCAGTCACTGCCACTAGCACTGCCAGCGCTGAGTTGGAACCGGCGGCCTGATCAGGCGCTGAATGAAGAAGCCCCGTCTCGAAAGAGATGGGGCTTTTTTTTGTCTGAAGGTTTTGTGGTGGCTGGTCGGGCCTCTTCGCGGGCAAGCCCGCTCCCACAGTGGATCGCATGCTTCTGGAATAACCCGGTCACCTGTGGGAGCGGGCTTGCCCGCGATGAGGCCGTCAGCATCACCTCCGCGATCACTTTTCCAAGGGAATCAACACTTTCTCATCCGGGGCCAACACCATGAACACCAACAGCTTGGCGGGTTGAGTGGCGCTGGCGTTTTTCGAGACCAGATGTTCCGACCCGGCCGGTTCGTACCAGAACTCGCCCGCCTTGTAGGTGATCGCTTTTTCACCTTTGACTTGCGAAATGATCTCCCCCGAAAGCACATAGGCCATGGCCGTGCCCTGATGTTTATGGGCGATGGACGATTGACCGGGCTCGTAATCGACTTCGATCATCAAGGCTTTTTTACCGGGTGCGTTTTTCAGCATCTGGTCCTGCAGGACGGTGACTTTTTCTGACGGGGGGGCGGTGTCGTGGGCGAATGCCGGGGCTGAAACACTCAGCGTCAGGGCGGCGAGAGGAGCAGCAAAAAAACGAAGCGCATTCATGGTTGATTACCTGAGGTGGTGAGTCGTCAGGGACCACAGTAAGCCGCGCTATCGAGCAATCAAACGGCCAATTTTCGGGAAGGTGAGGGGGCCAATCACAGAGTGCGCAGGGCTAAAGGATGATGAACTGTGGCGAGGGAGCTTGCTCCCGCTGGGTTGCGCAGCGGCCCCAAAACCGGTGGACGCGCAGGACCAGGCAGACTGCGTTCGCCGGATTACGTCTGCTGCGCCCGAGCGCGGACCGGACGGCGGGAGCAAGCTCCCTCGCCACAGGTGTTTGTCAGACGATTGGAAAGCTGTTGAAGTCGACGGCATTAGCCAGTCGGCTGTCGATCAGGCCGATAAAGCCTTGCACTTCGGGGCAGTTGAAATGCGAGTGCATGGCCGCTTCCGATTGCCAGCGGGCGCTGACCGTCCAGCGGGTGTCGTCCTCGGGGCAGCGGTCGACCATATAGGAGTCACAGCCCGGAAGTTCGCGCAGGGTGTCGACAATTTTTTGCAGTTGCTTACCCAGTTCGTCCGAACGGCCGGCGGCAGCCTGCACCTTTACGGTGTTGATCACTTCGTTGGACATTGCTCACACTCCTGAATCAGGCCGGACGAATCCTGCTCATTGAGGGATAACGCCCAATCAGGATAGGCCTGCACCCCCAGACCGCCAATAGCCAATCGCCAGATAAAGCCGCAGACCAATCCCTCAGCCAAGCTGCTGCAAAATGTCCCTTAAGCGGTCCAGGGCAATGTCGATGTCCAGGGTTTCGATCGCGCCGAACCCCAGGAAAAGCCCGGCCCGCGGCGTTTGCTGGTAAAAAAAGTCGTCCAGGGCATAGAGCCCCACTTCGACTTTTTTTGCCAATTCGATTACCAATGGAATATCCACCGGCACCTTACACAGCACCGCCATGTGGAACCCGGCCGTGGTCGGGACCGCTTCAAACCACGGTGAAAGATCGCCCGCCATGCGCGCCAGGATCCGTTCACGGCGCCCGGCGTAAATCGTATGGCAGCGCCGGATGTGCTTGAGCAGACAGCCCTCGGCGATGAACTTGGCGAGCGCCCATTGGGGCAGGGTGGAGGTATGCAGGTCGGTGAGCTGCTTGGCGCGGATCACCGCTTCGAGAATCGCCGGCGGCAAAATCGCATAACCGAGCCGCAATTCCGGCAACAGAGTCTTCGAGAAAGTGCCGACGTAGGCGACGATGCCGCGCTCATCCAGGCTTTGCAGCGAGTCGGTGGGCCGGCCTTCGTAGCGGAATTCGCTGTCGTAATCGTCTTCGATGATGATCGCCCCCAGCTCATAGGCCCTTGCGAGCAGGGCTTCTCGGCGGGGCTGGCTCATGGGCATGCCCAGCGGGAACTGGTGGGAAGGAGTGACGTAAATCAGCCGGGTGCCATCGGGAATGTGCTCGACCTGAATGCCTTGCGCATCCACCGGAACGCCGACCACCGTCGCGCCATGGCTCCCGAACAACAGACGCGCCGGCGGGTAGCCGGGGTCTTCCATGGCGACCAAACTGCCCGGTTGGGTCAGGACCCGGGAAATCAGGTCCAGCGCCTGTTGCGCGCCGTTGCACACCACCACGTCTTCGTCCTGACAATTGACCCCACGCGAAAACGCGATGTGCCGTGCGATAGCATTGCGCAGCGCCGGCAGGCCTTCGGGCAGGCTATAGAAACCTTTGGAACCGGCCATTTGGCGCAAGGCATGGGAAGTGCAACGGCGCCAATCGTCCTGCGGAAACTGGCCCTTGCTGGTGGCGCCACCGATGAACTCGTAACGCAGCGAGCCTTCCAGCGTCGGGTGGCGCAAGAATGTCGGCAGGCTGCGCCAGCGTTCGATGACATCAAAGCTCGCCAGCTCCGAATGGCTCTGCTTGCGAACGGTTTTCGCCGCCCGGGCATTGACGTAAGTGCCTTTGCCGATCACCCCGGTGAGGAAGTTTTCGTAGGTCAGTTGCGCATACGTGTCGGAAATGGTCTTGCGCGAGATCCCCAGTTGTTCGGCCAGCAAGCGGCTGGGCGGTAGCTGCGCCCCGGCCGCCAGACGGCCGGATTCAATGGCGTCGCGCAGTTGCCGGTACAACTGGCCTGCCAGGTCCTTGCGGCCGTTGATGACAACGTGAAGTTCCATACCGGCGGGGGCTCCTGGGGCGGTTGAGGCGACTGTGCGTCGCGCCAGATTACCCGCATGAATGGCTGCACAGAAGTTGCGTGGGCGAAAAACCTGCGATTGGCCTGCTGCCGGGCGGTCCATGGGTTTTTCGACGAATTGGACCTGTGACGCCCGCGGATCAGGCTCTACCTTGGAGTCATCTATCCGATCCACGAGGTCGCCCCATGAACTCCCGTCTGGATTACTACAGCGCATCCCCCAAAGCGATGAAAGCCATGATCGCCATGGAGGCCTTGACCCGCGACCTGAGCATTGAGCCGGCCTTGTTGAACCTGATCAAAATCCGCGCCTCGCAGCTCAATGGCTGCGCCTTCTGCACCGACATGCACTCGGTGGACGCGCGTCGCTTCGGCGAGAGCGATCGCCGGCTGTATGCAATCGTGGTCTGGCGCGACAGCAGCTTCTTCAACCCTCGGGAGCGCGCTGCCCTGGCCTGGACCGAAGCGGTAACCCTGCTCTCGGAAAGCCACGTGCCGGATGACGTTTACGTACTGGCCCGGGAACAGTTAAGCGAAGGTGAACTGGTCGATCTGACGATGGCCGTCAGCACCATCAACAGCTGGAATCGCCTGGCGGTGAGCTTTCGGCAAACGCCCAGCGGTTGATCCGGTTTTTGCCCGATTGTCATATCAGGTTCATGAACAGTCAGCAGGATAAAACGCTCAAGGACAGATCGACAGGGAGTCATCAATGTCATTCATGGAATCCACCTCGCGCCAGGGGATGGCCGAGTACCGCTGGCCCGTAGAACAGCGCGAATCCCAGCACTCGCGGGTAGCCGGCATTGATTCAGTGCTGGTGCAGTCGTTCATGGTCAGTGCCCGTTGCGGCTGTTTCATGCAAGCGGCCCGCAGCCTCAACATCAAGTCGACTCAATTGCGTAAACAATTGGCGCAACTTGAAGCGCAATTGCAGTGTTCGCTGTTCAGCCATTCGGGCAATGGCTTTGCCCTCAGTCGTGACGGCTTGCAGCTTCAGGCGCAGTTGATTGCCCTGGCCCGTGAACGCGACTTGCCGGTGATCGAACAACCCTTGATTCGCCTGGCCGTGGCGGAGTCCATCCTGCACGACATCCTCGGCCGTGATCTGGTCTCGCTGCTGCGGCGCAACGCCAGTGTGCGTCTGGACATCATTTCCCTGGACAGCGAACTGTCCCTGCGAGCGATCAGTGCCGATGTGGTGGTGTGGCTGGCCGGCACCGATTCGCCGTTGCCAGGCCCCAGTTTCGCTATCAGTGAGCCCCAGCGTCTCGCGCGGCTGGATTATATGCCGCACATCGCCAAACGGTATTCACGGGTCGCGGCGCGGCCGGACAGCCTGGGTGACCTGGCCGATTTCATGCTGGTGCAATGGCAGCACGACCGCCATATCGCCACTTTTGGCCCGTGGAACAGTTTGGTGGAGCAGCGCCTGGCGGGGGTGGTGCAGCTGCATTCCTACGAGCTGATGCTGGAGATGATCCGTTGCAGCGCCTGCATCGGTTTGTTGCCGCACTACATGAGCCAATTCGACCGGGCGCTGGTGGCATTGCCCGGGCTTTTCAAGCAACCGATGCAGCGCCAGGTGTGGATGGCGGTCAATACCGACTCGCGGAATGAGGCCGAGGTGCAGGGAATCGTCGGGCTGATCCACAACACCTTCAACGAGCGGCGGGAGTGGTTCGAGAGTTGACGACTAACTAATGTGGGAGCGGCGGTGCGGCGATCCGACTTGCTCGCGAAGGGGCCCTCACATTCGACATCAATGTCGACGGTACAGGTCGCCCTCACGAGCAAGCCCGTCCCGACGCTCTGCGTGGAACATGGGAACGATCAATCTCGTTGACTATCCGCTTGGATATCGGCCGGTGTGGTGGTGAAGGCAGGCGCCGCATGACTGTGCACTGTCTGAGCACCGACCCCACAACTTGCGAAAAGCGCCATCAGGCTGAATCCAGCGGCGCGAAGCAAACCTCTCATAGAAATTTCCTCATTTCCGAAGGTGACATTCAGTCCGGCCAATAACGTCGTTGCTCAAGTCGAAAGTCCGGGTGGCGGTGTACGACTCCGGTGCCGGATAGTCGATTGGTATGCTTTCTACTCTAGCAGGTGGTTGTCGCGTCAACCGTCCAACCATGCCGCTCTTTTATTAATGGGGGCAAAAAAACACCGCCACCTGGCGACGCAGCACCGTAATGTCACCGTCATTGTGAGTCATCGGAATGTGTGGATTCATGCGTCACCGCCTGCTTGCGCGTTGTGCAAACCGTCGATGGAGGCTTGCACCAGCGAGCGTGCGGTGCCGAGCATCCACCCCTCTCGCCCCAGAGTCTATCTTGCCGCCTAGACACAAGCGGGCTTGCTCGCGAAAGCGGTTATTCAGTCGACATGGATGTTGAATGACACACCGCATTCGCGAGCAAGCCCGCTCCCACATTTTGATCTCGCCACTCATGGGGATTGCGGTTTAGAGTGATCGGCCACACACCGATCAAGGACGAACACCGCCATGCCTGACCACGACCCCGCTATTCACCTCGAACGCTTCAGCGAACACCACATCGAGGGCGTCACCGCGCTCTACAACGACCCGGCCGTGGCCCGGCAGGTGCTGCAAATGCCGTTTCAGTCCACCGAGGTCTGGCGCCAACGCCTGATGGCGGACAACGAACGCGCGGTGAAACTGGTGGCACTGCATCAGGGCTCGGTCATCGGCAATATTGGCCTGGAACAGTTTTCGCGAATCCGCCGCAGCCACGCCGGCAGCTTCGGCATGGGTGTCGCCGTGGCGTGGCAGGGCAAGGGCGTCGGTTCGAAACTGCTGGCAGCAGCGCTGGACATCGCCGACAACTGGATGAACCTGCAACGGGTCGAACTCTCGGTGTACGCCGACAACGAAGCAGCCATCGGCCTCTACCAAAAATTCGGCTTTGAAACCGAAGGCCTGTTTCGCGATTACGCCGTGCGTGACGGTCGGCTGGTCGATACCCTGAGCATGGCGCGCCTGCGTCGCACGCCCGAGGGCCAATGCCGGTAAGTCACGAAATTTGAGCGACGAAAATCCTGTGGGAGCGTGGCTTGCCCGCGAAGAACGATGACGCGTAATACCTGAAAAACCGCGGTGAATTCTTCGCGGGCAAGCCACGCTCCCACAGGTTCTGCGCCTTGACTTACCGGCATCAGGCCAAAGCCGAGTCAGTCACCCAACGCGAACGCCACCGCCGCCCGCGCATGCAGTTCGGTGGTGTCGAGCAAGGGCAGGGCGCTGTGCTCGGGTTTGATCAGCAGGCCGATTTCGGTACAGCCGAGGATTATCGCCTGGGCGCCGCGTTCGGTCAGCGATTCGATCACCCGTTGATAGACCTGGCGTGACGCCTCACTGATTACCCCGACACACAACTCGTCATAGATGATTCGGTGCACGGCTTGGCGCTCCTCGGCGTCCGGCACCAGCACCGTCAGGCCCTTGGCCGTCAGACGCTCCTTGATAAAGTCCTGTTCCATGGTGAACGCGGTGCCCAGCAAACCCACTCGCAGCGCACCGGCGTCCAGTGCAGCCTGACCGGCCGGGTCGGCAATGTGCAGGAACGGAATATCGATGGCTGCCTGAATCTGCCCGGCCACCTTGTGCATGGTGTTGGTACACAGCACCACGCACTCGGCGCCACCCGCCTGCAGACGCTGGGCCGCATCCACCAGAATCGCCGCCGCATCGTCCCAGCGCCCGGCATGCTGAGCCTGTTCGACAGGGCCGAAGTCGACGCTGTACATCAGCAATTTCGCCGAGCGCAACGGCCCGAGGCGATCACGTACCTGCTGATTGATGAGACGGTAATACTCGGCGCTGGACTCCCAGCTCATGCCGCCGATAAGGCCGATGGTGCGCATTGGATTTCCTCGGGCTATGGCCTGTGTTGATAGGTCAGGCCTGAAGGGAGTTTCCGTTTGTGCAACGGCGGATACCAGCGAAAATCAACTGTACCGTTCATCTTTCGGTGAAGTGTCATGGTGCTTTTTCATCTACCGAGCCTCTGTAGCCGTTCGCACCTTTTCTGTACGCGAGCGGTCGGCATCTGCCATGCTCAAAGTCCGCAGCACCGCTTCAACCAAAGGAACACCGCAATGGACGATGTACAGCAACTGGGCGAGATGCTTCGCCACTATGCAGATAGCGAAGCGCACAAGAAGCAACTGTTTGAGTCGCAATCGGCCGTGTGGGCGACGCGCATTGGTGAGTTGTTCGATCAGATCCAGCAGTGGCTGGCACCGGTTCTGACGCCGAATCTGCTGGAAGTGAGCCGCGAGGCGTATGTCGCGTCCGGGTCGAGCGTGCCGGCGGAGACGTCGACGTTCAAGACCGAGAAACTGTCCATTGTGATTGCCGGTAAACCGGTGGAGTTCGTGCCGGACGTGATGGGCGCGGGTGGGCAGATTTCCCTGGCAGTGATGGGCTTGACCGCCGCGCGTTATGGCAGCATTTCGCTGGTGTGCCTGCCGCCCTCCAGCAGTTGGCAGTGGCGCAAGACCAATGGCTTGAAAGACCCGGATACCTTTGCCTTCGATGCGAACTTCCTGGCGCAGCAGCTGCAGAGCCTGATTCCCCGCGAGCGCGGCTGAAGCGTGTTATTTGTGACCAACACATAACCACTGTGGGAGCGGGCTTGCTCGCGAAGAGGGAGTGTCAGTCGGCATCAATGTTGCCTGACACACCGCCTTCGCGAGCAAGCCCGCTCCCACATTGATCGTGCCCCAACCCGGCTTCACCTCTTCCGGCGCCACTGCGTTCACTTTCTTGCCGGTGGCCTGTTCAACGCGCCGAGCCACCTCAGGGTCATCGACGAACGGAATCAGGCTGGCATCGTGCCGTCGTCGTTGATCGCGCTACATCAAACCCTGGGTAATGCCGTTGACCCACATCGAGGCGATGTGCACAAAACAGACTCAGAAAAACCGAGTTTATGCGGATCAGATGCAGCGCGCGCCTGCGGCCGTAGGCCGAGCCCTGATACGGTTTTTTAGTGTTTAGCTGAATCTGTAACGTGCTGCGCTGCTGTCGCATAGTTGCCCCCTCGAAAACGAGCCACAGGTTCTGCACCTGACTGACTGGCATCAGCCACAGAGCCCGATAATCCTGATGAGGTGGCAGCCACATGTATCAGTACGACGACTATGACCGAGCCCTGGTGTTCGAGCGTGTTGCGCAGTTTCGCGATCAGGTCGAACGTTTCACGGCCGGAGAATTGAGCGAAGAAGAGTTCCTGCCCCTGCGCCTGCAGAACGGCCTGTACATGCAAAAGCATGCCTACATGCTGCGCGTGGCGATTCCCTACGGCACGCTGAGTGCGAAGCAAATGCGCATTCTGGCGAGCATTGCGCGGGACTACGATCGTGGCTACGGCCACTTCACCACCCGGCAGAACATGCAGTTCAACTGGATCGAACTGGCTCAGGTGCCGGACATCCTCGAACGCCTGGCCGAGGTGGAAATGCACGCGATCCAGACCTCCGGCAACTGCGTGCGCAACATCACCACCGAAGCCTTCGCCGGCGTCGCGGCGGACGAGTTGATGGACCCGCGCCCATTGGCAGAGATCCTGCGGCAATGGTCGACCATCAACCCGGAATTCCTGTTCCTGCCACGCAAGTTCAAAATCGCCATCTGCTCGGCGAAGCAGGACCGCGCGGCGATCATGATGCATGACATCGGCCTTTATCTTTATCGCGATGACAGCGGGCAAATGCTCTTGCGGGTGATCGTTGGTGGCGGCTTGGGGCGCACGCCGATCCTCGGTTTGCAGATTCGCGAAGGCTTGCCGTGGCAGCACTTGCTGTCCTACGTCGAGGCGGTGCTGCGGGTCTATAACCGCCACGGGCGGCGCGATAACAAGTACAAGGCGCGGATCAAGATTCTGGTCAAGGCTTTGGGTATCGAAGCGTTCGCCAGAGAAGTGGAGGAGGAGTGGGAGTACCTCAAGGACGGTCCGGCGCAGTTGACCGACGTTGAATATGAGCGTGTCGCCAGTGCCTTCGTGCCCCCCGATTACCGTTCACTGGCCGGCACTGATCTGGACTTCGGTACACGCCTGGCCGAGAACCCGGCGTTCGCCCGTTGGGTGGCGCGCAATGTTCAGCCGCACAAGGTGGCGGGTTACGCCAGCGTGGTGCTGTCGACCAAGCCCGGCATCACCGCGCCGCCGGGGGATGTCACCGCCGAGCAAATGGACGCGGTGGCCCAGTGGTCCGAGCAATTTGGTTTCGGCGAAATTCGTATCGCCCATGAACAGAACATCGTTCTGCCGGACGTGCCCAAGGCTGGACTTCACGCATTGTGGTGCCTGGCCTGCGAGCAAGGCCTGGGGAGCGCCAACATCGGCTTGCTGACCGACATCATCGCTTGTCCCGGCGGCGACTTTTGCGCGCTGGCCAACGCCAAATCAATCCCCATCGCGCAAGCGATTCAGGCGCGTTTCGAGGATCTGGATTACCTGCATGACCTGGGCGATATCAGCCTGAATATCTCTGGCTGCATGAACGCCTGCGGCCACCACCACATCGGCAATATCGGCATTCTAGGCGTCGATAAAAACGGCAGCGAGTGGTACCAGATCACTCTAGGCGGCGCCCAGGGCAAGAACAGCGCGTTGGGCAAAGTCATTGGCCCATCCTTCAGCGCCACCGAAGTGCCCGGTGTCATTGAACGGATCATTACCACGTTCGTTCGCTACCGGGAAAGCGAGGAACGGTTCGTCGATACCTTGGCGCGCATCGGTCTGGAGCCGTTCAAGGAGCGGGTGTATCCGAAAATGCTGGAGGTGTCGGCATGAACAATCTGCTGCGTTTGCAAGACAGCGGCGCCGAGTGGGTGCGAGACGATCCGTGGCAGTTGATTCGTGGAACAACGGAGGCATTGCCGGCCGGACCGCTGATACTGCCGTTACCCCAGTGGCTGGCCCTGAATGCCGACAGGACATCAGCGCTCGAGGGCGTCTGGCTGGGTCCCAACGACGAAGTGACAAACGTCGCTCCATGGTTGCCCGACCTGCCGTTGATTGCCCTGGACTTCCCGAGTTTTCGCGACGGGCGCGCCTACAGCCAAGCCTATCTGTTGCGTACGCGTTTCGGTTGGCAAGGCGAATTACGCGCGATTGGCGATGTACTGCGCGATCAACTCAGCCACATGCGCCAATGCGGTTTCGACAGTTTTGCCGTGCGCGAAGACAAATCCGCCGAAGATGCACTGAAGGGATTGGCGGGGATGAGTGTGCTTTATGGGCGCTCGGTGATTGAGCCGCGGCCATTGTTCAGACGGCGCTGAAGCCTGTGGCGAGGAGGCCTGTCCCAATGCTAGTAAGTTAAGAGTTTTGAGCGACGAAAATCCTGTGGGAGCGTGGATTGCCCGCGAAGGGGCCCTTCGAATATCAACGATGTGCTGTGGCAATAGATGAATATTGTGTTTTTTGAAAACAAAGTGCCGGGCATTGGCTATACCTGTAATTCCTCTATGCAATATTGTTGCCCGGCCTTCTGACAGGAGTTACAGCATGAAGCTTGCGTTAATGATGAGCACACTGTGCATCGCCTCTATCGGGGTGGTGGGCTGCTCCAGCAAAGTCGTTGAGCCAGACCAGTATTCCGGTTTTCTCAAAGACTACAGTCAGCTGAAGGAAGCCAAGTCGCCATCGGGCGCCGTGGTGATGCGCTGGATGGACCCCAAACTCGATATCAACAAATTCACCAGTGTCTACATCGAACCGACTCAGCTCTATCCCAAACCGCAACCGACGGTGAAAATCCCTCAGACCACGCTGAACGGCATCACCAGCTACTACGATCAAGCGCTCAAACGCGAGGTGGGTAAATCCCTGCCATTGGCCAGCGGCCCCGGCCCTGGCGTTATGGTGGTGCGTGCGGCGATCACCTCTGTCACCAGCAAGACCGAAAGCCTCCAGCCTTATGAAGTGATCCCGATCGCCCTGGTGGCGGCGGCAGTCAGTACAGCCAGCGGCATTCGCGACCAGGAAACCAATCTGGCCACCGAAGCGGTTTTTCTCGATGGCGGCAACAACAAAGTCGTGGCCCAGGTGGTGCGCAAGGGCATCGGCAAACCGCTGGAAAGCTCAGATCAGGTGATGAAGGCCGGTGACGTGAAAAACGTGATCGATGGCTGGGCATCGGATATGCATCAGTCGTATCTGAAGCTCAAGTCCAAGTCCAAGTAATGCGGGGCTGAGGGCCTCTTCGCGAGCAAGCCCGCACCCACACTGGATCTGTTGTAGTCACATATTCTGTGTACACCAGAGATCAAATGTGGGACGGGCTTGCTCGCGAGAAGCGGTCTCCCGGTACCACCACTACCCCCCCCCCACAAACCCGATATCTCGCGTAGGTGCATCAGGTGCGCTTCAGTGCTTCTTCGCCTGCGCACGCACTCGTTCTTCCTGCTCGCGCAACTGCGGTGTGAATTCGGCACCGAAGTCTTCGGCCTCGTACACTTGGCGAATCTCGATCTCGGCCTCTGTACCCGGCATCGGGTTAGGGCAGCGCTTGACCCACTCGATCGCTTCCTCTTTCGACTTCACCTGCCACAGCCAATAGCCGGCGATCAGCTCTTTGGTTGCGGCGAACGGGCCGTCGATCACCGTGCGCTGGTCACCCGAGAAACGCACACGGGCGCCTTTGCTGCTGGGCTGCAGGCCATCGCAATCGATGAGGATGCCGGCCTTGGCCAGTTCCTCGTTGAAATTGCCCATCGCGGTCATCAGTTCTTCGCTGGGCATCACACCGGCCTCGGAATCCGGGCTGGCTTTCACAATGATCATGAATCGCATGGTCTTGTCTCCGCTGGATTTGAATGACTCATTGTCTAGTCGATTGGCCATGAGCTAAATCGACAAAGCGGCCAAAGGAAAATCGCTACAAACCTTCTGCTACCCCGTATCCCGGCAGGGGGGATAGGTAGGATTTTAGCGTGATGGTAGTCTGCGAATCCCCTGGCCGATGGGATGCCATCATTCATGCCCGTTCTGGAACTCACCACCCTGATCCCCAACCGCACGCCCCGGCAAGTGCTCGACTTCTGCCTGGAAGGCGTCAATTTCCCGAAGATTTTCCCGGAACGGGTCACGCCGCTGGGCGATATCGATCTGAACAACCTGCGCATCGAAGCCGGTCGACAGTTTCGCTTTCGGCACTGGATGTTCAACCTGATCCCGTCGAACTGGACGGTGGTGATCCGCGAGGTGGGTGAGCACCATTTCATCGATGAAATGCTCAAGGGCCCGATGGCTGCCTTTCGTCATGAACATCGGGTGGCAGCGGGTGAGGGCGGTACGCTGTACACCGACCGTGTGACCTATGCGGCCATGGGTGGCGCGCCGTTGGAATGGCTGGTGGTCAATGCCTACATGCGGCGGATTTTCGAAGCGCGGCACCGCAATATGCTGCGTTTGCTGGGCTGAGTCAGCCTGTATGAGGTCCTGTGGGAGCGAGCTTGCTCGCGATAGCGGTTTGACATTCAGTAATGAGCTGGCTGACACACCGTAATCGCGAGCAAGCTCGCTCCCACAGGGTTTTGTGTCGTTTGCGGGATTGTAGGTTTGCCTCCCCACGACTCATGACAATTTGTGTTTTTGCATAGGTCGTCAGGCCATTTCGTGGTTAACTTCGGCCTCGTCAAAACTCTTTACATCAACGTTCAGAAGGACTCCGTTCATGGCTCAAGTCACTCTTAAAGGCAACCCGGTTCAAGTCAATGGCCAATTGCCACAAGCCGGTTCCAAGGCGCCAGCCTTTTCCCTGGTTGCCGGCAATCTGTCTGATGTGACCCTGGCGAGCTTCGCCGGCAAGCGCAAAGTGCTGAACATCTTCCCAAGCATCGACACCCCGACCTGCGCCACCTCCGTGCGCAAGTTCAACGCCCAGGCCAATGATGTCGCCAACACCGTCGTATTGTGCATCTCCGCTGACCTGCCGTTCGCCCAAGCCCGCTTCTGCGGCGCCGAAGGCCTGGAAAACGTGCAGAACCTGTCGACCCTGCGCGGTGCCGAGTTCATCGAGAACTACGGCGTGGCGATTGCCGATGGCCCACTCAAAGGCCTGACCGCCCGCGCCGTCGTGGTGCTGGACGAAAACGACAAGGTCCTGCACAGCGAACTGGTTAGCGAAATCGGTCAAGAACCGAACTACGAAGCAGCGCTCGCCGTTCTGAAATAAGCGAAGTTTGATAATTGTTAACGGCCTGGCCCTGCCCAGGCCGTTTTCATTTGTGTCCCCTAACCTCCTGTTACGTAAGCCAAAGGTAAATTGCCGGTAAAGGCGCTTTGCTTAATATCCGCCAGTGCTTATCGTTCAGCCTCCCGTAGAAAGAAGCTCACGCGCCCAATGGTTGATCATTCCATGCAATCCTCCGCTTCCCGCAATCCTCGTCGCTGGCTGTTCGGCCTGCTTGTCCTGTTGGTCATCGCTGGCCTGTGCTGGAAATTCTGGCCCGCAGGCAGCAGCCCGAAGGAGGGCGCAGGGCAGAAAGCCGTTGCCGGGCATACAGGTCGGTCGGGGGGGATGCGTCCGGGGTTCGGTGGGGCGAGCGGGCCGGTGCCGGTGCGCGTGGCGCCAGCGGTTAAAGGCGATTTCCCGCTGTATTACAAGGCGCTGGGCACCGTGACCGCGCTGAACACCATTAACGTGCGCAGTCGCGTTGGCGGTGAATTGATCAAGATTTCATTCGAAGAAGGGCAAATGGTCAAGGCGGGCGACCTGCTCGCCGAGATCGACCCGCGTCCTTACCAGAACGCCTTGCTCCAGGCCGAAGGCACCTTGCTGCAGAATCAGGCGCAACTGAAAAACGCTCAGGTCGATGTCGAGCGCTATCGCGGCCTGTATCGCGAAGACAGTATCGCCAAGCAAACCCTGGATACGGCCGAAGCATTGGTCGGCCAGTACCTGGGCACGGTCAAGACCAATCAGGCAGCAGTCAACGACGCCAAGCTCAATCTGGAATTCACCAAAATTCGCGCCCCAATCGCCGGGCGCGTGGGCCTGCGTCAACTGGATGTCGGCAATCTTGTGGCGGCAAACGACACCACGGCGCTGGTGATCATCACCCAGACTCAACCAATCAGCGTGGCGTTCACCTTGCCGGAAAACAGCCTGGAGACCGTACTGACCCGCTATCGTAACGGCGCCAAGCTGCCCGCCGAAGCCTGGGATCGTGGCGATACCCAATTGCAGGCCACTGGCGTGTTGCAGAGCCTGGACAACCAGATTGACGTCACCACCGGCACTCTGAAATTCAAGGCCCGTTACGAGAACCGTGATCAAGCGCTGTTCCCTAATCAATTCGTCAACGTCCACTTGCTGGCCGACACCCTCAAAGGCGTGGTGCTTGCGCCCTCGGCGGCGATCCAGTTCGGCACCAACGGCACGTTCGTCTATGCCATGGACGGCGACAAGAAGGTCACCATCCGCCAGTTGAAAGTCGGCGCCAGTGACGGTGACAACACGGTGATCACCGAAGGCCTGGCCGCTGGCGATCGGGTGGTACTGGAAGGCACCGACCGCCTGAAAGAAGGCAGCGAAGTGGAGGTCGTCAACGACAGCAAGGATGTGCCGACAACCCCGACCGAACACCTGCAAGGCAAATCGGCGGCGACCCCGGCTGACCCGGCGTCCACCGACAAGGCGAAAAAGGGCGGCGCATGAACATCTCGCGGCTGTTCATCCTTCGCCCGGTCGCCACGACCCTGAGCATGCTGGCGATTATTCTGGCCGGCGTGATCGCTTATCGGCTGCTGCCGGTGTCGGCATTGCCCCAGGTGGACTACCCGACCATTCGCGTCATGACGCTCTATCCCGGCGCCAGCCCGGATGTCATGACCAGTGCCGTGACTGCGCCACTGGAGCGTCAGTTCGGGCAGATGCCCGGCCTGACCCAGATGGCCTCGACCAGTTCCGGCGGCGCCTCGGTGCTGACGCTGCGTTTCAGCCTCGACATCAACATGGACGTCGCCGAGCAGCAGGTGCAGGCCGCGATCAACGCCGCGACCAATTTGCTGCCCAAAGACCTGCCGGCACCGCCGGTGTACAACAAGGTCAACCCGGCGGACACCCCGGTGCTGACCCTCGCCATCACCTCGAAAACCATGCTGTTGCCCAAACTAAATGATTTGGTCGACACGCGCATGGCGCAGAAAATTGCCCAGATCAGCGGCGTCGGCATGGTCAGCATTGCCGGCGGCCAGCGTCAGGCGGTGCGCATCAAGGTCAACCCGGAGGCCTTGGCGGCCAACGGCCTGAACCTGTCGGACGTGCGCACTCTGATCGGCGCCTCTAACGTCAATCAGCCCAAGGGCAACTTCGACGGCCCGACCCGGGTGTCGATGCTCGACGCCAACGACCAACTGACGTCACCCAAGGACTACGCCAACCTGATCCTCGCCTACAGCAACGGCGCGCCGTTGCGGCTCAAGGACGTGGCAGAGATCGTCGACGGTGCCGAGAACGAACGCCTGGCAGCGTGGGCCAATGAAAATCAGGCGGTGCTGCTGAACATCCAGCGCCAGCCCGGCGCCAACGTCATCGAAGTGGTCGACCGGATCAAGGCCTTGCTGCCAAGCATCACCGATAACCTGCCGGCCGGTCTCGAAGTCACTGTGCTGACCGACCGCACCCAGACCATCCGCGCCTCGGTCACCGATGTGCAACACGAACTGCTGATCGCCATCGCGCTGGTGGTGATGGTCACGTTCCTGTTCCTGCGGCGGGCCAGCGCCACGATCATTCCGTCGGTGGCCGTGCCGCTGTCGTTGATTGGCACCTTCGGCGTGATGTACCTCGCAGGATTTTCGGTCAATAACCTGACCCTGATGGCGCTGACCATCGCCACCGGTTTCGTGGTGGACGATGCGATCGTCATGCTGGAGAACATTTCCCGATTTATCGAAGAGGGTGACAGTCCGCTGCAAGCGGCGCTCAAGGGCGCCAAGCAGATTGGTTTCACCCTGATTTCCCTGACGTTGTCGCTGATTGCGGTACTGATTCCGCTGCTGTTCATGGCCGACGTGGTAGGGCGCTTGTTCCGTGAGTTCGCGATCACCCTGGCGGTAGCGATCCTGATTTCCCTTGTCGTCTCCCTGACCCTGACGCCAATGATGTGCGCGCGGCTGCTCAAGCGTGAGCCCAAGGAAGCAGAGCAGGGCCGGTTCTACCGCTCCAGTGGCGCCGCAATTGATTGGATGATCGCGGCTTACGGGCGCAAGTTAAAGTGGGTTCTCAAGCACCAACCGCTGACCCTGATGGTCGCCATCGGCACGCTGGCATTGACCGTGTTCCTGTACATGGTGGTGCCCAAGGGGTTCTTCCCGGTGCAGGACACCGGGGTGATCCAGGGGATTTCCGAGGCACCGCAGTCGATTTCCTTTACGGCGATGAGCGAGCGTCAGCAGGCACTGGCCAAGGTGATTCTGGCCGATCCGGCGGTCGAGAGCCTGTCGTCCTACATCGGAGTCGACGGTGACAACTCGACGCTGAACAGCGGCCGATTGCTGATCAACCTCAAATCCCACAGCAATCGCGACCTGAGCGCCACCGAAGTGATCGCGCGCCTGCAACCGGAGCTGGACAAGCTGATCGGCATTCGCCTGTTCATGCAGCCGGTGCAAGACTTGACTATCGAAGATCGTGTCAGCCGCACGCAGTACCAGTTCAGCATGTCCTCGCCGGATTCCGAGTTGCTCAGCCTGTGGAGCGGGCGTCTGGTGGAAGCCCTGGCGCAACGGCCGGAGTTGACCGACGTCGCCAGCGATTTGCAGGACAAGGGCTTGCAGGTGTATCTGGTGATCGACCGTGATGCGGCGTCGCGGGTCGGCGTATCGGTGTCGAATATCACCGATGCGCTGTATGACGCTTTCGGTCAGCGGCAGATTTCCACCATTTACACCCAGGCCAGCCAATACCGCGTGGTGCTGCAATCGCAGTCCGGCGAGAAGATCGGCCCGGATGCGCTGAACCAGATTCACGTCAAGACCACCGATGGCGGTCAGGTGCGCCTGGCCAGCCTGGCGCATGTCGAGGAGCGTCAGGCGCAACTGGCGATCACCCACATCGGCCAGTTCCCGGCGGTGATGATGTCCTTCAACCTGGCGCCCGGCGTGGCGTTGGGGCATGCGGTGCAGATCATCGATCAGGTGCAGAAAGACATCGGCATGCCGATTGGCGTGCAGACTCAGTTCCAGGGCGCGGCCGAAGCGTTCCAGGCGTCGCTGTCGAGCACTTTGCTGCTGATTCTGGCGGCGGTGGTGACCATGTACATCGTGCTCGGCGTGCTCTACGAGAGTTACATTCACCCGATCACCATTCTCTCGACCTTGCCCTCGGCGGCGGTCGGCGCCTTGCTGGCGTTGCTGTTGAGCGGCAATGACCTGGGGATGATCGCGATCATCGGCATCATCCTGCTGATCGGTATCGTGAAAAAGAACGCGATCATGATGATCGACTTCGCCCTCGAGGCGGAACGTAACCAAGGCATGGACCCGCAAACCGCCATCTATCAGGCAGCGCTGCTGCGCTTCCGGCCGATTCTGATGACCACGTTGGCGGCGTTGTTCGGCGCGGTACCGTTGATGCTGGCCACCGGTTCCGGCGCGGAATTGCGCCAGCCTTTGGGTCTGGTGATGGTCGGTGGCTTGCTGGTGAGTCAGGTGCTGACGCTGTTTACCACGCCTGTCATCTACTTGTACTTCGACCGCCTCGGGCGGCGCTGGGGCCGTAAGTCCGAGTCCGTGGAACCGGTAGAACAGCCATGAACCTGTCCGGACCTTTCATCAAGCGCCCGGTCGCAACGATGTTGTTGAGCCTGGCGATCATTCTGCTGGGCGGCGTGAGCTTCGGCCTGTTGCCGGTATCGCCGCTGCCGCAGATGGACTTCCCGGTGATCGTGGTTCAGGCCAGTTTGCCCGGCGCAAGCCCTGAGGTCATGGCCTCGACCGTGGCCACGCCGCTTGAGCGTTCCTTCGGCGCCATCGCCGGGGTCAACACCATGAGTAGCCGTTCCAGCCAAGGCTCGACGCGGGTGATTCTGCAGTTCGACCTGGACCGCGACATCAACGGCGCGGCGCGGGAAGTGCAGGCGGCGATCAACGCCTCGCGCAACTTGCTGCCGAGCGGCATGCGCAGCATGCCCACCTACAAGAAGGTCAACCCGTCCCAGGCGCCGATCATGGTGTTGTCGCTGACCTCGGATGTGCTGGAAAAAGGCCAGCTCTATGACTTGGCCTCGACCATTTTGTCCCAGAGCCTGTCGCAGGTGCAGGGCGTGGGTGAAGTGCAGATCGGTGGCAGCTCGTTGCCAGCGGTGCGCATCGAACTCGAACCCCAAGCGCTCAACCAATACGGCGTGGCGCTGGACGACGTGCGCAACACCATCGCCAATGCCAACGTGCGCCGGCCCAAGGGCTCGGTCGAAGACGGCCAGCGGCTGTGGCAGGTGCAGGCCAACGATCAACTGGAAAAGGCCAAGGATTACGAGTCGCTGATCATTCACTACGCGGACGGCGCGGCCCTGCGCCTGAAGGATGTGGCCAAGGTCAGCGACGGCGTCGAGGACCGTTACAACAGCGGGTTCTTCAACGACGATGCGGCGGTGTTGCTGGTGATCAACCGCCAGGCCGGCGCCAACATCATCGAGACGGTCAACGAGATCAAGGCGCAACTGCCGGCGTTGCAAGCCGTGTTGCCGGCCAGCGTCAAACTGAACCTGGCGATGGACCGTTCGCCGGTGATCAAGGCCACTCTGCACGAAGCGGAAATGACTTTGCTGGTTGCCGTGGCATTGGTGATTCTGGTGGTGTTCCTGTTCCTCGGTAACTTCCGTGCCTCGCTGATTCCAACCCTGGCGGTGCCGGTGTCGCTGGTGGGCACGTTTGCGGTCATGTACCTCTACGGGTTCTCCCTGAACAACCTGTCGCTGATGGCGCTGATCCTGGCCACCGGGCTGGTGGTGGACGACGCCATCGTGGTGCTGGAGAACATTTCCCGACACATCGACAAGGGCGTGCCGCCGATGAAGGCTGCGTACCTTGGGGCCCAGGAAGTCGGTTTCACGCTGCTGTCGATGAACGTTTCGCTGGTGGCGGTGTTCCTGTCGATCCTGTTCATGGGCGGGATCATCGAAAGCCTGTTCCGCGAGTTTTCGATCACCCTGGCGGCCGCCATTGTGGTGTCGTTGCTGGTGTCGCTGACACTGACGCCGATGCTCTGCGCCCGCTGGCTCAAGCCGCATACGCCGGGGCAGGAAAACCGCCTGCAGCGCTGGAGCCAGCGGACCAACGAGTGGATGGTCGGTAAATACGCCACCAGCCTCGACTGGGTGTTGCGCCACCGTCGGCTGACTTTGCTCAGTCTGTTCGTGACGATTGGCGTGAATATTGCGCTGTATGTCGTTGTTCCTAAAACATTTTTACCCCAGCAGGACACTGGTCAATTGATCGGTTTTGTGCGTGGTGACGACGGCCTGTCGTTCAGCGTGATGCAGCCGAAGATGGAAATCTTCCGCCGCGCCGTGCTCAAGGACGAGGCGGTACAAAGCGTCGCCGGGTTCATCGGGGGCAACAACGGCACCAACAACGCCTTCATGCTGGTGCGGCTGAAGCCGATCAAGGAACGCAACCTGTCTGCGCAGAAAGTCATCGAACGCCTGCGCAAGGAAATGCCCAAGGTGCCCGGTGCGCAATTGATGCTGATGGCCGATCAGGACCTGCAATTTGGCGGTGGCCGCGAGCAGACCTCCTCGCAATATTCCTACATCCTGCAAAGCGGCGATCTCGGCGCGTTGCGTGAGTGGTATCCGAAAGTCGTCACCGCGCTCAAGGCGCTGCCGGAACTGACGGCGATTGATGCGCGCGAAGGCCGTGGCGCCCAGCAAGTGACCCTGATCGTCGATCGCGATCAGGCCAAGCGTCTGGGCGTCGACATGGACATGGTCACCGCGGTGTTGAACAACGCCTACAGCCAGCGGCAGATTTCAACGATCTACGACAGCCTCAACCAATATCAGGTGGTGATGGAGGTCAACCCGAAATACGCCCAGGACCCGATCACCCTGAATCAGGTCAAAGTGATCACTGCTGACGGGGCGCGGATTCCGCTGTCGACCATCGCTCACTATGAAAACAGCCTGGAAGACGACCGGGTCAGCCACGAAGGCCAGTTCGCGTCGGAAAGCATCGCTTTCGACATGGCCGAAGGCGTGACGGTGGAGCAGGGCTCGGCGGCCATCGAGCGGGCGATTGCCAAGGTCGGTTTGCCGGAAGACGTCATCGCGAAAATGGCCGGTACCGCCGATGCGTTTGCCGCCGCTCAGAAGAGCCAGCCGTGGATGATTCTCGGCGCGCTGGTGGCGGTGTATCTGGTGCTGGGCGTGTTGTATGAGAGCTATATCCATCCGCTGACCATTCTCTCGACCTTGCCGTCGGCCGGGGTCGGGGCGCTGCTGTCGATCTATGTGCTGGGCGGTGAGTTCAGCCTGATCTCCTTGCTTGGGCTGTTCCTGCTGATCGGCGTGGTGAAGAAAAACGCCATTCTGATGATCGACCTGGCGCTGCAACTGGAACGGCATCAAGGCATGGAACCGCTGGAGTCGATCCGCAGCGCCTGTCTGCAACGTTTGCGACCGATTTTGATGACCACCCTGGCGGCGATTCTAGGCGCCTTGCCGTTGCTGCTGAGTCGTGCCGAGGGTGCTGAAATGCGTCAGCCGCTGGGCCTGACCATCATCGGTGGGCTGGTCTTCAGCCAGGTGCTGACTCTTTACACCACCCCGGTGGTTTACCTCTATCTCGACAAACTGCGCCATCGCTTCAATCACTGGCGTGGGGTGCGTACCGATGCTGCTCTGGAAACTCCGCTATGACTGACCGTTCGCTTATCAACCTGGTTGCACCGCTGATCACGGTCCGAGGCTCGCGTTTGCTGAGCCTGGCGCTGTGCGTGGCAATGCTCAGCGCTTGCGCCATCGGCCCGGATTATCAGCGCCCGCAAGCCGCCGCGCCGGCACAGTACAAAGAAGCGGCTGGCTGGCGTCAGGCCAACCCCAGCGACTCTCTGGCGCGTGGTGCCTGGTGGGAGCTGTATGGCGATCAGCAACTCAATGGACTGATCGAAAAACTCAACAGCGCCAACCAGACCGTCGCCCAGTCCGAAGCCCAGTACCGCCAGGCTCAGGCCTTGGTGCGCAGTGCCCGGGGTGCGTTTTTCCCGACGGTGGACCTGACCGTCGGGAAAACCCGTTCCAGCCAAGGCACCGGTAGCAGCAGTTCGAGCCTGAGCAGTTCCTCCAGCGGTATTCGCGACACGTACACCGCGCAGGCCGGTGTCAGTTGGGAAGCGGACGTCTGGGGCAAATTGCGCCGAGGCCTGGAAGCCGACACGGCCAACGCCGAGGCGAGTTTTGCCGATCTGGCGGCGATGCGCCTGAGCCAGCAATCGGAGTTGGTGCAGAACTATCTGCAACTTCGCGTGATCGACGAACAGAAACGTCTTTTGGAGGCGACAGTCGAGGCCTATCAGCGCTCGCTGAAAATGACCGAAAACCAGTACCGAGCCGGTGTCTCCGGCAAGGACGCGGTGGCCCAGGCCACCACTCAGCTCAAAACCACCCAGGCAGAAATGGTCGACCTGATCTGGCAGCGCGCGCAGTTCGAGAACGCCATCGCTGTACTGATTGGTCTGCCGCCGGCCGAGTTCAGCCTGGCTGAAACCCAAGACATCCCGGCATTGCCGCAGGTACCGCTGAGCCTGCCTTCGCAATTGCTGGAACGCCGCCCGGATATCGCCTCCGCCGAGCGCTCGGTAATGGCCGCCAACGCCAACATCGGCGTGGCCAAAGCGGCCTACTACCCGGACCTGACCCTGAGCCTGAACGGCGGTTATAGCAGCAGCACCTCTAACAACTGGATCAGCGTGCCGAACCGCTTCTGGTCGGTCGGCCCGCAACTGGCCATGACCCTGTTCGACGGTGGGCAGCGCTCGGCGGAAGTCGATCGCAGCGAAGCGGCCTATGACGAGACCGTCGCCAAGTACCGCCAGACCGTGCTCGATGGCTTGCGTGAAGTGGAAAACTATCTGGTGCAGCTCAAGGTGCTGGAAGACGAAGCCAAGGTGCGCCAGGAAGCCCTGGACGCGGCCCGCGAATCCCTGCGGTTGACCCAGAATCAATACAAGGCCGGGGTCATTGCTTATCTGGATGTGGTGGTGGTTCAGGCCACGGCGTTGAGCAACGAGCGCAACGTGCTGAGCTTGTTGCAGAGCCGCTTGATCGCCAGCGTCCAGTTGATTGCCGCACTGGGCGGCGGGTGGGACGGGCAGCTTCAGGTGAGCGACAAGGAGTAGCGCAACCCCTGTGGTGATGGGGCTTGCTGTGGGGAACTGTGGCGAGGGCTTTTGTGGTGAGAGGGTTGTTGTGGCGAGGGAGCTTGCTCCCGCTGGACGGCGAAGCCGTCCCAAAGACGCTGACGCGTGCATTCAGACAAAACGCGTCAGCCGGTTTGCGACTGCTGCGCAGCCGAGCGGGAGCAAGCTCCCTCGCCACAATGATTTGTTGGCGATCGAGTCATGAGCAATGACCACACAAACGTTTCATCATCTTGATGGCCTTTTGATTACTTAGTGAGTGCGTTCGTCCGCGGAATCAGTACAATCGCCGGCTTTGCTCCCCGAGAACTAACACAGCACGGCGGGGGCGTTCGCGAGAAGTCCCATGCTCATCGGTAGTTATTCCCTTACCCTGGTTTTCATATCGCTCTGTGTGGCGATACTTGCCTCTTATACTGCGCTCGACCTCACTGGTCGCATCACCACGGCCAAGGGCCGGGCGGTGCATCTGTGGACGGCGGGTGGCGCTTTTGCGATGGGGATCGGCGTGTGGTCGATGCATTTCATCGGCATGCTCGCGTTCACATTGCCGATCGATCTGGGCTACGACGTTAGCCTCACGGCGCTGTCCCTATTGATTGCAGTCCTGTCCTGCGGCTTTGCCCTGTGGCTGGTCAGCCAGCCACAACTGCCGGCCTGGCAACTGGCGTTCGGCGCCTTGGTCATGGGCGCTGGCATCAGTGCGATGCATTACACCGGCATGGCCGCCATGCGCATGCAGCCGGGCATTGATTACGACCCCGCACTGTTTAGCGCATCGCTGCTGATCGCCGTCGGTGCATCGGGCGCGGCGTTATGGATCGCGTTCCGCCTGCGCCAGCACGCGCCGTATGTTCGTCTGATTCGCGGCGGTGCAGCGGTGATCATGGGCATCGCCATCGTCGGCATGCACTACACCGGCATGGCTGCGGCGCGCTTTGCCGACGGCAGTTTCTGCGGTGCGGCGGTCGATGGTCTGAACGGCAAGGGCCTGGACAATCTTGTTCTGATCACCACCCTGGCGGTGTTGAGCATTGCCTTGCTGACCTCGATCCTCGATGCCCGTCTGGAGGCCCGCACCGCGGAACTCGCCCAATCACTGACCGAGGCCAACCGCGAACTCACCCAACTGGCGCTACACGACACCCTGACCGGTTTGCCGAACCGAGTGTTACTGGCCGATCGTATCGATCAGGCAATGTCGAGGGTGCAGGAGCAGGGCGGCTGTTTTGCGTTGATGTTCATTGATCTGGACGGCTTCAAACCGGTTAACGATGCTTTTGGGCACCACATGGGCGACCAGTTGCTGCGTGAAGTCGGCCTGCGCCTGCGCGAGGATTTGCGCAGCCAGGACACCCTGGCGCGGATCGGCGGCGATGAATTTGTGCTGCTGGTGCAACTCACCGAGCCGAATGACGCGCTGAACCTGGCGGCGCGACAGGTGGGGCTGATCGGGCGCTCGTTCCGGGTCGCGGAACATGACTTGCAGATTTCCGCCAGCGTCGGCATCTCGCTCTATCCGGGCAACGGTCACACTGCCGAGGAGTTGCTGATGAACGCCGACGCCGCGATGTACCACGCCAAGGGTGCCGGGAAAAACGGCCACCGCTTCTTCGACGCCTCGATGAACAGCAACGCGCGCAAACAGCTGCAATTGCTGCAAGACCTGCGCAATGCCGTCGATCAGCAGCAGTTCAGTCTCTATTACCAACCCAAGTTTGATGCCGGCAATGGCCGACCGCTAGGTGCCGAGGCGCTGCTGCGCTGGGAACACCCGACCCAAGGCATGCTGTTGCCGGACAGTTTCATCGACCTCGCGGAGAGGACCGGGCTGATCATCCCGATCGGCGAGTGGGTACTCAACGAAGCTTGCCGTCAGATGCGCGAGTGGTACGTGCTCGGTTACACCGACTGGCGCATCGCGGTGAACCTCTCGGCCTTGCAGTTCTGCCACGCCGGGTTGGTCCAGAGCGTCGCCAAGGCCTTGGCCACTCACCATTTGCCGGCCAATAGCCTGACCCTGGAAATCACCGAAACCACCGCCATGAGCGACGCCGATGCGAGCATGACGGTGCTGCAGGAACTCTCGGAAATGGGCGTTGACCTGTCCATCGACGACTTTGGTACCGGCTATTCGAGCTTGATGTACCTCAAGCGCCTGCCGGCCAACGAACTGAAGATTGATCGGGGTTTCGTCCGCGATCTGGAGCACGACAGCGATGACGCAGCCATCGTCTCGGCCATCGTCGCCCTTGGCCAGGCGCTGGGCTTGCGGATTGTGGCCGAAGGGGTGGAAACCGGTGTCCAGCAAGACTTCCTGACCCAACTCGGTTGCGATTCGTTGCAGGGTTACCTGCTGGGGCACCCGCTGCCTGCCGATCGTTTCATGGCTGATATTCATCGTGGGGAGCGATTGGCTACTGGCTGATGGATCCCTGTGGCGAGGGAGCTTGCTCCCGCTCGGCTGCGTAGCAGTCGTAAATCAGACACCTCGATTTACCTGATGTACCGCAGCGGCCTGGATTGGGAGCGCTGCGCACTCCAGCGGGAGCAAGCTCCCTCGCCACAGGTTTGTGTCATTGGAATTGATGCAGGTTCATGCAAAACCGCGCAATGGCGGTTATTCTTGGCCCCGACTGCTTACGCTTGAAACGGGGGAAAGCCAGCATGGACAAAGTCATCGTCATCACCGGAGGCAGCCGCGGAATCGGCGCCGCCACGGCCCTGTTGGCCGCAGAACAAGGCTATCGGATCTGTATCAACTATCAGTCCGACGAACAGGCGGCGCACAGTGTGCTGGAACAAGTACGCGCACTTGGCGCCCAGGCCATTGCCGTGCGCGCCGATGTCAGCATCGAAGACGAAGTGATTGGCCTGTTCCACCGCGTAGACACCGAGCTCGGTCGGGTCACGGCGCTGGTGAATAACGCGGGGACTGTCGGGCAAAAGTCGCGGATCGACGAAATGTCCGAATTCCGTATTCTGAAAATCCTCAAGACCAACGTTCTGGCGCCGATCCTCTGCGCCAAACACGCGATCCTGCGCATGTCGCCCAAGCATGGCGGGCAGGGCGGCAGCATCGTCAATGTGTCGTCGGTCGCTGCCCGCTTGGGCGCCCCCAGCGAATATGTCGACTACGCTGCGTCCAAAGGCGCGCTGGACACCTTCACCATCGGTCTGTCCAAGGAAGTGGCGGGTGAGGGAATTCGCGTCAACGCCGTGCGACCGGGTTACATCTACACCGATTTCCATGCATTGAGCGGCGATCCGGATCGGGTCAGCAAGCTGGAATCGGCGATTCCCATGGCCCGGGGGGGCCGGCCGGATGAAGTGGCGGAGGCGATTGTCTGGTTGTTGTCGGATAAGGCTTCTTATGCGACGGGGACGTTTGTTGATCTTGGTGGTGGGCGTTAATCCTCAAAACTTGCGGTGTCTGTACCGGCCTCTTCGCGGGCAAGCCCGTTCCCACAGGGATCGCTGGTGTTCATGAATTTTGTGTTCACCCCGACCACTGTGGGAGCGGGCTTGCCCGCGAAGGCGATAGCCCAGACAACATCAAACCTTCAGAACGACCGCACGATCCGCCCCAACGTTTCCATCGCCTTCTCCGAATCCTCGGTCCAAGGGCTTCCATAATTCAGTCGAATACAATTCCTGAACCGCTGGGTCGGTGAAAAGATCGGCCCCGGTGCAATGCTGATCCCTTGCGCCAATGCCATCTGAAACAACTTCAACGAATCCATCTGCGGCGGCAATTCCAGCCACAGGAAATAGCCGCCGGCTGGTTGGCTGACGCGAGTCTCGGCCGGGAAGTAGCGGGCGATGGCGGCGAGCATGGCGCTTTGCTGTTCTTCCAGGGCGTAGCGCAGTTTGCGCAGGTGCCGGTCGTAGCCGCCGTGTTGCAGGTAATCGGCGATGGCGGCCTGGGCGGGCATCGAAGCGCAGAGTGAGGTCATGAGCTTCAGGCGTTCGACTTTCTGCGCATACCGCCCAGCGGCGACCCAGCCGATGCGATAACCGGGGGCCAGGCTCTTGGCGAACGAGCCGCAATGCATCACCAGACCCTCAGTATCGAAAGCCTTGGCCGGTTTTGGCGCCTGTTGGCCGTAATAAAGCTCGGCGTAGACGTCATCCTCGATCAGCGGCACCTGATGGCTGCGCAACAGCTCCACCAACTCCTGCTTTTTCGCTTCGGGCATGGTCGCGCCCATCGGGTTCTGGAAACTGGTCATGCACCAGCAAGCCTTGATCGGATGCCGTTCCAGGGTCTGGGCGAGCACGCCGAGGTCGATGCCGTCTCGCGGGTGGACGGGAATTTCCACCGCTTTGAGCTTCAGGCGTTCCAGCACTTGCAGGCTGGCGTAAAACGCCGGGGCTTCGATGGCCACCAGATCACCGGGTTCGGTGACTGCTTGCAGGCACAGGTTCAGCGCTTCGAGGGCGCCGCTGGTGATCAGCAATTCTTCCATAGGCAACATCAGCCCGCCGACCATGTAGCGCAGGGCGATTTGGCGACGCAGTTGCGGGTTACCTGGCGACATGTCAGTGACGACCATGCTCGGTTCCATTTCCCGGGCGGCACTGATCAGCGAGCGGGACAACCGTTGCAGCGGGAACAGCGTGGGGCTGGGGAAAGCCGAGCCGAAGGGCACGGTGTTCGGATCCTTGATCGAGTCCAGCACCGAGAACACCAGTTCACTGACGTCGACTTTGGTGGACTCGTTGACCTGGCTGCTGATCACCGGCTCCGAGAACGGGCTCGGTGCATGCGCATTGACGAAGTAACCGGAACGCGGCCGGGCGCGGATCAGGCCGCGGCGTTCGAGCAGGTAATAGGCCTGGAACACGGTGGACGGGCTGACGCCGTAGGTCTGGCTGGCGTAGCGCACCGATGGCACCCGCTGGCCGGGACCGAGGACGCCGGAGCGGATCAGTTCAGCGATGTCGTCGGCGAATTTTTCGTAGCGTTTCATCAAGTGCCTGGTTTGAAGTTATTCATGGGGTGCTCTTTTGTGGCGAGGGAGCTTGCTCCCGCTCGGCTGCGCAGCAGTCGTAAATTTTTTGGGGGCGCTTCGCACCCCAGCGGGAGCAAGCTCCCTCGCCACAGAGACAGCATCTGACAGAGGACTGCATCTGACAGAGAAGTGCATCTTAAAGGGTCAACGGTTCATCGGTGCAACAAACCGGCTCTTGGCCACGCTGTAGATGTCCGGTTCATCATTATCGACAACCTTGAAACTGATGGTCTGCGAGCTGCTGCTCGGGCGATCCGTGGTCATGGCCACCGACACCGGCACGTCGACGATCTCACCGGGGGCCAGGCTCAGTTCGCTCTTGCCTTGCAGCTGGAAGCCGTCGCCGTCGACCAGCGTCAATCGATAATCCTGACGTTGCTGGGTCTTGTTGATGACCTTCAGGCTGTAGATGTTTTCGATCTGACCTTCACTGTTCTCGCGGAACAGGCCACGGTCCTTGCTCACGTCCAGCGACACCATCGGCCGCTCCACCAGCGCCAGGACGAGGGCGCCGATCATCACCAGCAGCACCGCGCTGTAGCCGATCAAGCGAGGGCGCAGCAGGTGGGTCTTGCCACCCTGCAATTCATGCTCCGAGGTGTAGCTGATCAGCCCACGGGCGTAGCCCATTTTGTCCATGATCGAATCACAGGCGTCGATGCACGCGGCGCAACCGATGCATTCCATCTGCAAGCCGTCGCGAATGTCGATGCCGGTCGGGCAGACCTGCACGCACAATTGGCAATCGATGCAATCACCCAGTCCGACCTCGGTGGGTTTGACGTCACGTTTGCGCGGGCCACGGTTTTCGCCGCGGGCCACATCATAGGAAATGGTCAGGGTGTCCTTGTCGAACATCACGCTCTGGAATCGCGCATACGGGCACATGTGCATGCACACCGCTTCGCGCAGCCAACCGGCATTGATGTAAGTGGCCCCGGTGAAGAACAGTACCCAGAACAGGCTGACACCGCCGATTTGCAAGGTCAGCAGCTCTTCGGCCAGTGGCCGGATCGGTGTGAAGTAGCCGACAAAGGTCAGGCCAGTGAGCAGGCTGATCGAGAGCCACAGGGTGTGTTTGGCCGAGCGGCGGATCAGTTTGTTCAGGCCCCAGGGCGCGGCTTGCAGCTTGATCCGCTGGTTGCGCTCGCCTTCGGTGAGCTTCTCGCACCACATGAAGATCCAGGTCCAGGAACTCTGCGGGCAGGTGTAACCGCACCAGACACGGCCTGCGAATACGGTGATCGCAAACAGGCCGAACGCGGCAATGATCAGCAGCGCCGAAAGCAGAATGAAGTCCTGTGGCCAGAAGGTCGCGCCGAAGATGTGGAATTTGCTTTCGGAAAGGTCCCAGAGCACCGCCTGGCGGCCACCCCAGTTCAGCCACACCGTGCCGAAGAACAGCAGAAACAGAACCCCCGCGCCACTCATGCGCAGGGTGCGGAACACGCCCGTGAAGCTGCGGGTGTGGATCAGGTTGTCGCTGGATTTGGCCTTTATCTTTGGACGCAAAGGCTCATTGCTTTTTATAAATGAGGCATTTTCAACGGTTCGGACGGGGATTCTATCGCTCATGGTCTTTCGCTCATCAGCCTCCATCAGGCCTGAGCACTATGACCAGCGATCTGTTTGCATAACAGACTCAGCTAAATCAATAAAAAGCAGATCAGGTGAGTTTCTGGCGCCTGCCTGCGACAAACTGATGCACCCGCAACAGCTGGCCGCAAACGCCCATGCCAGGTGTTTTCGGCGTGTGTTGATGCGGGTCAGTCAAATCACCGAATCACTGTCCGTGGCCTTCAAATGCCGACGCCCATCCACTGCGCCTGCTACGGTCAATGCATCGGCTTCGGCTTCGGTGATGTAGATGCGCTGGTCGTCGAGGTCGACCGCCGACATGGATTTTTCCCCGTCGGTGATGATGGTCACGTCGGGGCAAAGACGGATTTCTTCGCCGTTTTGGGTGATGAAGAAGCAAGCCTGGTTTTCGATGCGCACGGTCATGGAGGCGTCCTTTTTTCGGCGGGTTCTGAAGTGTTAGGACGCATCCTCCGGTCATCGTTCTGTGCAACCGATCAGTGGCAGATGGCGCGAGTCGTGCTTAAGTGGATTGACCCGTACACAGGGAATTTGATTCCCCGAAAGACTTGGCAAATCCCTCTGAACTTTTACCGGCGCCTGCTGTTCGGAACTTAAGTGAGTTCATCTCGGGGCAGACACGCTTCGGGTGAACGACGACCAGGCACAAGAGCGTCCTTGGGGCGTAAGGAGAGATGCTCGATGACCGCTGAGAAACCCACAGAGTTGAGCTACAACCCTCATATACCGCTGTCGCAGGCGTTACTGCTGCCGCGGATCGTGATTGAAAACACCATGCCGATCCTCGATGGCGGGCAATTCGCCGTTAAAGCCGTGATTGATCAAGACGTGGTGGTGACTAGCAAAGTGTTTGCCGACGGTCACGACAAACTGGCTGTGCGCATCCGCTGGCGTGCCGACGGCGACGAAACCTGGCAGAGCGAGGTGATGGCCGAGCTGGGCAATAACGGCTGGCAGGGCCAGTTCCGTGTAGAGAAGCAGGGTCGCTATGTGTTCTGCCTCGAAGCCTGGATCGATCAGTTCGCCAGCTTTTGTTATGAGCTGGAGAAAAAGCACGTCGCTGGCGTCTCGGTCAGCCTGGAGCTGCAGGAAGGGCGCGCTCACGTTCAGCAGGCCGCCGAACGTTCCGAAGGCCAGCTCAGTGAACAACTGGCGGCGTTGCACCATGAATTGTCCGGTCTGCTCGAAACCGAGCAGGTCGCTTTGTTTCTGCACCAGCGTAGCGCGGACTTGATGGCCCAGGCCGACCATCGCCCCTTCCTGAGCCTGAGCCCTGAATACCCGGTGGACGTAGAACGAGCGCTGGCGCAGTTCGCCAGTTGGTATGAACTGTTTCCGCGCTCGATCACCGATGACCCGGCCCGCCACGGCACCTTCAACGACGTGCATTCGCGGCTGCCGATGATCCAGGACATGGGCTTCGACGTGCTGTATTTCACGCCGATCCACCCGATCGGCCGCCGCTACCGCAAAGGCCCGAACAACTCGTTGATCGCCGGCCCCGACGATCCGGGCAGCCCTTACGCCATCGGCAGCGAAGAGGGCGGGCATGAAGCGATTCACTCGGAGCTGGGCACTCGCGAGGACTTTCGCCGGCTCGTTGCGGCCGCTGCCGAGCATGGGCTGGAAATCGCTCTCGACTTTGCGATTCAGTGTTCTCAGGATCACCCGTGGCTCAAACAGCACCCGGGCTGGTTCAACTGGCGGCCGGACGGCACGATCAAATACGCCGAGAACCCGCCGAAGAAATACCAGGACATCGTCAACGTCGATTTCTATGCCGTGGACGCGATTCCCAGCCTGTGGATCGAGTTGCGCGATATCGTCGTGGGCTGGGTCAAGGAGGGCGTGAAGCTGTTTCGCGTCGATAACCCTCACACCAAACCGTTGCCGTTCTGGCAGTGGATGATCGCCGATGTGCGGGCGCTGTACCCCGAGGTGATCTTCCTGGCCGAAGCCTTTACCACGCCGGCGATGATGGCGCGCCTGGGCAAGGTCGGTTACTCCCAGAGCTACACCTATTTCACCTGGCGCAACACCAAGACCGAGCTGGCGACCTACTTAACCGAACTCAATGAATCGCCGTGGCGTGAATGCTACCGGCCGAATTTTTTCGTCAACACGCCGGACATCAACCCGGCGTTCCTGCATGAATCCGGGCGCGCCGGTTTTCTGATTCGTGCCGCGCTGGCGACCATGGGCTCCGGGCTGTGGGGCATGTATTCGGGTTTTGAATTGTGTGAAGCGGCACCGGTGCCGGGCCGGGAGGAATACCTCAATTCCGAGAAGTACGAGATCCGCCCCCGGGACTTCAATGCGCCGGGCAACATCATTGCCGAAATCGCCCAGCTCAACCGCATCCGCCGCCAGAACCCGGCGTTGCACACGCACCTGGGCCTGAAGGTCTACAACGCCTGGAACGACAACATTCTGTACTTCGGCAAACGCAGCGTCGACGGCAGCAATTTCATTCTGGTGGCGGTCAGCCTCGATCCGCATCACGCCCAAGAGGCGAACTTCGAATTGCCGCTATGGGAAATGGGCCTGCCCGACGATGCCAGCACCCACGGCGAAGACTTGATGAACGGTCACCGCTGGACCTGGCACGGCAAGTACCAGTTCATGCGGATCGAACCGTGGCATCAACCGTTCGGGATTTGGAGGATATCCGCCTCTTGAATACACCGCGCTTCCTGTGGCGAGGGAGCTTGCTCCCGCTCGGCTGCGAAGCAGTCGCAAACCCGGTGAATACGGTGCAACTGATGAACTGCAATGGGGATGCTGCGCAACCCAGCGGGAGCAAGCTCCCTCGCCACAAAGAGCCACCCTCGGCAGCATGAGTGAGTGTTTCGCCTTAGTGGCTTTATTGAATTCAACAGGAGTTACAAATGGCGAAGAAACCCAGGTCAGCCACCTTTATCAAGGACCCGCTCTGGTACAAGGATGCGGTGATCTACCAGGTTCACGTTAAGTCTTTTTTCGACTCCAACAATGACGGGATCGGCGACTTTCCCGGCCTTATCGCCAAACTCGATTACATTGCCGACTTGGGCGTCAACACCATCTGGCTGTTGCCGTTCTACCCCTCGCCACGACGTGACGATGGCTATGACATCGCCGAATACCGTGGCGTGCACCCTGACTACGGCACCATGGCCGATGCCAAGCGCTTCATTGCCGAGGCCCATAAACGCGGGCTGCGGGTGATTACCGAACTGGTCATCAACCACACCTCGGACCAGCACGCCTGGTTCCAGCGCGCGCGCAAGGCCAAGCCCGGTTCTGCGGCCCGGGACTTCTATGTCTGGTCCGATGACGACCAGAAATACGATGGCACTCGCATCATCTTTCTCGACACCGAAAAGTCCAACTGGACCTGGGACCCGGTGGCCGGTCAGTACTTCTGGCACCGCTTCTATTCGCATCAACCGGACCTGAACTTCGACAACCCGCAGGTCATGAAAGCGGTGCTGTCGGTGATGCGTTACTGGCTCGACATGGGTATCGACGGTTTGCGGCTGGACGCGATCCCGTACCTGATCGAGCGCGACGGCACCAACAACGAAAACCTGCCCGAGACCCACGACGTCCTCAAGCAGATCCGTGCCGAAATCGACGCCAATTACCCGGATCGCATGCTGCTGGCCGAGGCCAATCAATGGCCGGAAGACACGCAGCTGTACTTCGGTGACACCGACAAAAAGGGCCTGAACGGCGACGAATGCCACATGGCCTTTCACTTCCCGTTGATGCCGCGCATGTACATGGCACTGGCTCAGGAGGACCGTTTCCCGATCACCGATATCCTGCGGCAGACCCCGGAAATTCCGGCCAACTGCCAGTGGGCGATTTTCCTGCGCAACCACGATGAGCTGACCCTGGAAATGGTTACCGACCGGGAGCGCGATTACCTGTGGAATTACTACGCGGCCGACCGTCGGGCGCGGATCAACCTGGGGATTCGCCGGCGTCTGGCGCCGTTGATGGAGCGTGATCGTCGCCGCGTGGAACTGCTCAACAGCCTGCTGCTGTCGATGCCCGGCACGCCGACTCTGTATTACGGCGATGAAATCGGCATGGGCGACAACATCTACCTCGGCGACCGCGACGGTGTGCGCACGCCGATGCAGTGGTCGATCGACCGTAACGGCGGCTTCTCCCGCGCTGACCCGGCGAGCCTGGTATTGCCGCCGATCATGGATCCGCAATACGGCTACCTGTCGGTCAATGTCGAAACCCAGGCCGGTGACCCTCATTCGTTGTTGAACTGGAACCGGCGCCTGCTCGCGGTGCGCAAGCAGTCCAAGGCCTTCGGTCGAGGGACGCTGAAGATGCTCTCGCCGAGCAATCGACGGATTCTGGCGTATACCCGCGAATTCACCGGCCCGGACGGCAAGCACGAGATTATTTTGTGCGTGGCCAACGTGTCCCGCAGCGCGCAAGCGGCGGAACTGGATCTGTCGGCTTACGTCGGCATGGTTCCGGTGGAGATGCTCGGCGGCAATGCGTTCCCGCCCATCGGCCAGTTGAATTTCCTGCTGACGCTGGCGCCTTATGGCTTCTATTGGTTCGGGCTGGCAGCGGAAAACCAAATGCCGAGCTGGCACGTGGAACCGGCGCAAAGCCTGCCGGACTTCACCACCCTGGTGCTGAAGAAACGCATGGAAGAGCTGCTCGAAGCGCCGTCCCGCCACACCCTGGAGCAGGGCATCCTGCCGAGCTGGTTGCAGAACCGCCGCTGGTACGCCGGCAAGGACGGCATCATCGACAACGTCAACCTCGCTTACGGCGTGCGCTTTGGCGACCCGCAGCATCCAGTGCTGTTGAGTGAAATCGACGTCACCAGCGGCGGTCAGACCAGCCGTTATCAGTTGCCATTCGGTTTTATCTCCGAGGAGCAGGTCGGCGCGGCGTTGCCGCAGCAATTGGCGCTGGCCAGGGTCCGGCGCGGGCGTCAGGTCGGTTTGATCACCGACGCCTTCAGCCTCGACAGCTTTGTTCATGCGGTGTTGCAGAGCATGCAGGCCGGCATGGTGTTGCCGTCGGACGGCGGCGAAATCCGCTTCGAGCCTACCGACGAACTGGCCAAACTCGGGCTTACCGCCGAGTCGGAGGTGCGGTACCTGTCTGCCGAGCAATCCAACAGTTCGGTGGTGATCGGCAGCAGCCTGGTGCTGAAACTGATCCGCAAGGTCGCATCAGGCGTGCACCCGGAACTGGAAATGAGTGCGTACCTGACCCATGCCGGTTTCCAGAATATTTCGCCGCTGCTTGGGGCAGTAATTCGTCGCGATGCGGCGGGCGAGGACACGCTGTTGATGATCGCCCAAGGCTACTTGAGCAATCAGGGCGATGCGTGGGAATGGACCCAGAACAACCTCGAGCGGGCGCTTCGCGACGAACTCGCTGATGCTATGTCCGAACAGGAGCAGCACTACAACGCCCTCGGCGAGCTGAGAGATTTCGCCGGCATGCTCGGCCAGCGTCTGGGGGAAATGCATCAGGTGTTGGCGGCCCCGAGCACCAACCCGGACTTCGCCCCGCAGGTCACCACCCAGAAAGATGCCCTGGCCTCGGCCAAGGACGTGGCGGCGCAACTGGAACATGCCTTGAAGTTACTCAAGCAGCATCAAACTGAACTGAGCGCCGCGGATCAGGCCTTGGTCAGTCGATTGCTGGACAACAAAAAAGCCATCCTCAGCCATGTCCAGGACCTGGGTAAAAAGGCTGCTGGGGGCTTGCGCATTCGCGTCCATGGCGACTTGCACCTGGGGCAGGTGCTGGTGATCAAGGGCGATGCCTACTTGATCGATTTCGAAGGTGAACCGGCGCGACCGTTGCATGAGCGTCGAGGCAAACACAGCCCTTATAAAGATGTCAGCGGCGTGTTGCGCTCCTTCGATTACGCTGCGGCGATGGCGATCAACGTGCATAACGTCGATAACACCGCCGATGCCCAGGCGGCGCGTCAACGGGTCGCCGATCGTTATCTGAAAGAGGCGCGGCAAGCATTTGTCGACGCTTATCGGCTGGCGGCAGCTAGTCTTGCTCATGCATGGCAAGATCCTGAAGGCGAGGACGCCGCGCTGGCGTTGTTCGGGCTGGAGAAGGCGGCTTATGAAGTGGCCTATGAGGCTGAAAATCGCCCCACCTGGCTGCCCGTGCCGTTGCACGGTCTGTACGGGTTATTGAGTGGGCTCAAACCCTTTTCCGATCTTGGTGGAGAGTAGTCATGAGTATCTCGAACAAGGAACAGGGGCATGTGGAGCAGGCGCTGCTACCCAGGGCGCGGGATATCGATGCGTTGGTACGCGCCGAGCATCGGGACCCCTTTGCAATTCTCGGCCCGCACGGCGATGGCGCTGGCGGGCAATTCATTCGAGCCTATCTGCCGGACGCCTTGAGCGTGCAGGTGGTGGACAAGGAATCCGGGGAAGAGCTCGGCAGCCTTGAGACCACCCAAACCCCGGGGCTGTTCGTCGGGCACTTCGAGCGGGCCCGACCCTATCAGTTGCGAACCCGGTGGGCCGGTGGCGAGCAACTCGCCGAGGACCCTTACAGCTTTGGCCCGTTACTCGGCGAGATGGATTTGTACCTGTTCGCCGAGGGCAATCACCGGGACTTGAGCAGTTGCCTCGGCGCGCAACTGAAGACGGTCGATGGCGTCGACGGCGTGCGCTTCGCTGTGTGGGCACCGAATGCCAAACGGGTGTCGGTGGTCGGCGACTTCAACGTCTGGGACGGTCGCCGCCATCCCATGCGCCTGCGCCACCCTACGGGTGTCTGGGAATTGTTCATCCCGCGCCTACAGGCAGGGGAGGCCTACAAATACGAAATCCTCGGTGCCCACGGCATTTTGCCGCTCAAGGCCGACCCGATGGCCCTCGCCACCGCACTGCCGCCGGACACCGCATCAAAAGTCGCCTCGCCGCTGAAAATCGACTGGCAAGACCACGCCTGGATGCAGTCCCGGGGCGAGCGTCAGCGAACCAGTGCACCGCTGTCGATCTACGAACTGCACGCCGGTTCCTGGCAATGCGAGCTGGATGACCTGGGCGAGGTCGCCCGTCAGTACACTTGGCCCGAGTTGGCCGAGCGGCTGATTCCTTACGTGAAGGAGCTGGGTTTCACCCACATCGAACTGATGCCGATCATGGAGCATCCATTCGGTGGCTCCTGGGGTTATCAATTGCTGTCGCAATTCGCCCCAAGCGCCCGTTACGGCACGCCGGATGACTTCGCCGCGTTCGTCAATGCCTGTCACCAGGCCGAGATCGGCGTGATCCTCGATTGGGTGCCGGCGCATTTCCCCACCGATACCCACGGCCTGGCGCAGTTCGACGGCACCGCGTTGTATGAGTACGGCAACCCGCAGGAAGGTTTTCACCAGGACTGGGACACGCTGATCTACAACCTGGGCCGCACCGAGGTGCACGGCTACATGCTGGCATCGGCGCTGCACTGGCTCAGGCATTTCCACGTCGATGGCCTGCGCGTGGATGCCGTGGCGTCGATGCTGTATCGCGATTATTCGCGCAAGGCCGGCGAATGGGTGCCCAACCGTCACGGCGGTCGGGAGAACCTGGAGGCCATCGATTTCGTCCGCCATCTCAACGATGTGGTAGCCCTGGAAACGCCGGGCGCGTTGGTGATTGCCGAAGAATCCACCGCGTGGCCGGGTGTCAGCCAGAGCACGCAACAGGGTGGGTTGGGTTTTGCCTATAAGTGGAACATGGGCTGGATGCACGACTCGCTGCATTACATTCAGCAGGATCCGGTGTACCGCGCCCATCATCACAATGAGCTGAGTTTCGGTCTGGTGTATGCGTGGTCCGAGCGCTTCATCCTGCCGATTTCCCACGATGAAGTGGTGCATGGCAAGCATTCTCTGATCGACAAGATGCCCGGCGATCGCTGGCAGAAGTTTGCCAACCTGCGGGCTTATCTGAGTTTCATGTGGACGCATCCCGGCAAGAAACTGCTGTTCATGGGCTGCGAATTCGGCCAGTGGCGCGAGTGGAATCACGATCAGCAACTGGACTGGTATTTGCTGCAATACCCGGAACACCAAGGGGTGCGCAAACTGGTCGGTGACCTGAATCGGTTGTATCGCGAAGAACCGGCGCTGCACGATCAGGACGACGCCCCGCAAGGCTTCCAGTGGTTGATTGGCGACGATGCGGTCAACAGCGTCTACGCCTGGCTGCGCTGGAGCAAGGACGGGCGGCCGGTGTTGGTGGTGGCCAATTTCACCCCGGTGCCGCGACAGGCCTACCGCGTCGGCGTACCGTTTGCCGGGCGTTGGGTCGAGTTGATCAACAGCGATGCCGATACTTATGCCGGGTCCAATTACGGCAACGGCGGCGGGGTGTTCACCGACGAAGAACCGAGCCATGGCCAGGCCCTCTCACTGGAGTTGAACCTGCCGCCATTGGCGGTGTTGATTTTGCGTCCGCAGGGTTGATCTAAAACCGCGTCGCTTCTATCGCGAGCAGGCTCGCTCCCACATTGGATTGTCATCGTATACAAAACCAATGTGGGAGCGAGCCTGCTCGCGATGGCGTCAGAATTCACAACACATCCCTTGAGTCCTCGTTACCACCGCATCCGCACCCCAAGGCTGCCAATCAACCCGTTCAGATCATTGTCATCCACGTCACTGCTGTAATCGGCGCTGACATACAGGCTGACCAAAGGCGTCACTCTGGCCACCAAACCCAGACCCACATCCACCGTCGATGAATTTCGGCTGCTGCTGATTTTGTCGACCTGATCCAGGCTCACGGTATTGCCGGTGTACACCGTGTGCCACACGTTGGTGTGCACATACGGTTCGACCGGCAGACCGTTAATATCGTAACTGCCTTTCAAGCGTGCACCGACCCGACCGCTCCAGGACGTCAAGTCGCTGGATGACGCATTACCAGAACCGGCATACGGCGTATCCAGCGTAATGCGTTGATTGATCAACTGCGCCTGGGGTTCGACCACCCAGTTATTACCCAGACCAATCGGGAAACCACCTTCCACCGAGAACGTCACCGCGCTGCCTTCGGTGGCTTGTCGCGCGCCCTGGTCATTGCGGCTGTAGCCGTTGACCCGGCCACCGCTGGCCGTCAAGTCTACGTGCCAGCCTTGCGGACCGGTCAGGCTCCAGTAGGCGCCGAGACTTTGGCCTTGAAGGTTGAGCGTGTCGTGGCCGGGGTCGGCTAGGGCGCGACTGGTCAGCAGGCCGTTGTCATTGCCCTGGAATTGAGTGGTGCCGCCGATCAGTCCGACCCGTTGTGTATGGCCGCTGTTGCTTTGTACGGTCAGCAGTGCCGGGCCTTTGAATTCACTGGAGCCAGGGATAGAAGACCCCTGGGCCAGATAATCGGTTTGAGCCTGCCGTGAGGTTTTTCCATAGACGTGGTCCCAGGCCGAAGGCGCGGCGTCTTCGACCGTCAGGCGTGAGCTTCGTACGTCGGGATTGACGCGTAAACGGCCGGGATACGTGGCGGAGCCGGCGGGCAAGGTAAGGGTCGGCAGTTCCTGGTTGTACCAGAGGGTTGTTTCGTCCTCGGCAGACGAGGCCTGCACCTCCATGGATGAGCACAACAGGAGTGAACCCGTAACAGTGCAAAAAGTGATTTTGATCTCTTGTGAGGTGAATGAAGTTCTCATGGGGGTCTACCTTGCAATCGCATGCCTATCTCGCTTTGGCGTCTCTCCTACCCCGAATGAGGGGCGACCGAATGGATTGAGGCAAGGTCAGACCCGCCCGTTTTTACAGGAGTCTGGAGACTTGCCCCTGATGGATTTCCGGGGGTAGTAAGGACTAGCTAAGAAGACTGCTGACGCCGCGTCAAGAAAGTGGCCGATAAGCGGTATGGCTATTTTAGACCTTGTAAGTGACTGATTTTTGGCGTGTATATAAGTTGTTGTTTATGCAAAAAATCATCCAGAAAGGTGCGGTCCAGACGCGCTGGGTAGGGGCCATCGGTTGTTTGACGGGTCATCCAGCGCAGGATAAACAAATGGCGTCGGTGCGCCATTGCTGTCATTTTTTCCGTCAGAGTTGGCAGTCTTTGGCGACTGTCGTTTGACGGTATTGCAGGCGCACCTCCACCGCCAGTGGTAAATGGTCCGATAGATGCGTCCAGGGTTTGTGGCCGAGTATTCGCGGTTCATGACTGCTGGCATTACGCAGGTAGATCCGGTCCAGGCGCAGCAGGGGAAAACGCGCCGGGTAAGTTTTCGCCAGTTGGCCATGATGGCGTTCGAAGGCTTCATGCAGGTAGTCGCGCCGGGCGAGGGCGGCGTTGCCTTGCAACTGCCAGTCGTTGAAGTCGCCGGCAATGATCACCGGGGCATCATCGGGCAACGATTCGAGCAACAGGCAGAGCAACTGCAGCTGGAGTTGTCGATGGCTTTCCAACAGGCTCAGGTGCACGCAAATGGCATGCACTTCGGCATGCCCCGGCACATCCAGAACACAGTGCAACAGCCCGCGCCGTTCGGGGCCGGTGATCGAGACGTCGAGGTTGCGAAACTCACGGATCGGGTATTTCGACAGCAGGGCATTGCCGTGATGACCGTCGGGATAGACCGCGTTACGGCCGTAAGCGAAATCGCTCCACATGCTGTCCGCCAGGAACTCGTACTGCGAGGTCTGTGGCCAGTCGTTGTAACGGGAAGAATGCCGGTCGTGCTCGCCGACCACTTCCTGCAGAAACACCAGGTCTGCCGACGTGCTACGTACCGCTTCACGCAGCTCCGGGAGGATGAAACGCCGGTTGAGGGCGGTGAAGCCTTTGTGGGTGTTGACCGTCAGCACTCTCAGACGATGAATCGCCACAGGGGTGTTCGATGGCATTGATTCGACGGCCTGTCGTTCGGCATCACTGGTCACGTTCACTCCTCTGAATCAAGGCTGCTGTTTCCATGCGACTGATACAGGGGCGAGCAGTTCAGCGTGATTAATAGCAAAGGAGCTTTTGTGGCGAGGGAGCTTGCTTGTGGCGAGGGAGCTTGCTCCCGCTGGGTCGCGAAGCGGCCCCAAAAGTTTTGCGACTGCTTCGCAGCCGAACGGGGGCAAGCCCCCTCGCCACAGTAGCTCCCTCGCCCAAGACATTCCTCGAATGATTCAGACAAACACAATTTCATACGGCAATCGCATGCGCTCCAGAATCACCGGGGGCAGCATTGGGGCGATGCCGATTGCCGGCTCGCCATCGAGTTGGCTGGCGTAGGCGTAGGTGGCGTGGCTTTTGCGCGCGACGGTCCAGGTGTCGAGGCGTACCTTGCGCGCGCGATGCCAGGGGATCAACCCGTGGTCGCGTGTCGGCCAGTGCCAGGCCCAGACTGGTACTTCGTTGAGCGTTGCCCCGACCAGGGCCGCAGCTCTGGCGCTAGCACGGCCGACGGCGTCATGGTCGACGTTACCGTCTTCGCACCACGTGCTGAATACCACATCGCCGGGGCGCAGATAACGGGCGATGAATTGGGTCAATTCGGACTCCCGCTCGGCAAGACCGTTGTCAGTGAAGCCGCCGCGAATCCACTTCAGGCTGTGCATCGGCAACCCGAGTCGGCGCAAGGCTTCGACGCTTTCCTGGGGCCGGAACACGCTCAGGCGTTTTTCCGACCACTGTCGCGATCCCGGATGGCTGGCGCTACCGTCGGTGATCGAGATCAATTGCAGGGGATGACCAAGGGAGCACAGCAACTGCAGCAGACCACCGCAGGTCACCACTTCATCGCCGGGATGCGGTGCGATGACTACCGCGCGAGCGCCGGCCGGGACCAGTGTTTCGGTGTTGATGACAGGGATGTTGTCCAGTTGCGGGGCGCTGTTCCAGATCTGCGTGGACAAACTGTTTTCACTGATGGAAACCAATTTCATAGGCGCTACTTCCTTGTTCTGTCGTGCCCTCAGTCATGCGTATTACTTGCAGCACGCAAGCCTGGCAGACCCGTGAAGGCGGGGGTAAATAGCAATTGCAGCGCTCCGAACCCTGGATTGCCGCGGGCAGAGTATTGCTCATGGAATGCTATTCGTCGCCTCAGCCTTTGGTCTGATGCGTTTTTTTTGATCCGGGCTGTGTCGGGTATCGCAAATAGTCAGCAAAACCTTATCGGCTATCCAGTCGGGCGCGGGAATTGCCTGTAGGAGCGAACGGTGCGGCGATCCGACCGGTGAATCTTGAGTCAGTGAGTAGCCTGTGGCGAGGGAGCTCGCTCCCGCTTGAGTGCGCAGCACTCACAAAAATCGGCAATGGTTGTCAGATTTTTGGGGCCGCTACGCAGCCCAGCGCTAGCAAGCTCGCTCGCCACAAAGGCAGGCATGACTGAAGAGTCTCGCCTAAATGAACAGCATTACGCTCCTACAGGGGGCTTTTTTACTCGTCTTCTTCGCGCTGCAATTCGAACAGCAGCAGCGAACGGCCGGTGACTGAATATTCGTGACCGAACTCGAAGCGTTCCTGGCCACGAATCGAGGGTTGATTGGTATCGATCATGCAGGTCCAGAAACCGCCGTCAGGCACTTCCGGCAGCAGGAAGTTGACGATGTCATGGTGGGCGTTGACCACCAGCAGCAGGGTTGCGTCGGCACCCTTGCGGCGAATGCCGGTTTCCTGGGCGCGGCCATCGAGCAGCATGCCCAGGCAGCGACCGTGGCCTTCTTCCCATTGTTCGATGGACATTTCGCTGCCGTCCGGGGCCAGCCAGGTCACGTCCTTGACGCCGATGTCTTCGTTGTAATTGCCCACCAGGAAGCGCCCGCGACGCAAAATCGGATAGGCCAGGCGCAATTTGATCAGGCGTTTGACGAACTTGAGCAGGGCCTTGCCGTCTTCGCTCAGGTCCCAGTTGACCCAACCGATCTCGCTGTCCTGGCAATAGGCATTGTTATTACCTTCCTGGGTGCGGGCGAATTCATCGCCGGCCACCAGCATCGGCGTGCCCTGGGACAGCAGCAACGTGGCGAAGAAGTTGCGCATCTGGCGCTGGCGCAACTCATTGATCTCGGGATCGTCGGTGGGGCCTTCGACACCGTGGTTCCAGGACAGGTTGTTGTTGCTGCCGTCCTGATTGTTCTCATCGTTGGCTTCGTTGTGTTTGTCGTTGTACGACACCAGGTCGTTCAGGGTGAAACCGTCGTGGGCGGTGACGAAGTTCACCGAGGCATACGGCCGCCGGCCACGCTGATTGAACATCTCGCCGGAGGCGGTCATGCGACTGGCGAAGTCCGCCAGTTGGCCGTCGTCGCCTTTCCAGAACGCGCGCACGGTGTCGCGGAATTTGTCATTCCACTCAACCCAACCCGGTGGAAAGTTGCCGACTTGATAGCCCCCGGGGCCGCAATCCCAGGCTTCTGCAATCATCTTCACCTGGCGCAGCACCGGGTCCTGACGGCAGGCCACGAGAAAGCTGTGACGCTCGTCGAAACCGTCGTGGTAGCGGCCGAGGATGGTCGCCAGGTCAAAACGGAAACCGTCCACATGCATTTCCGTGGCCCAGTAACGCAGGGAGTCGGTGACCATTTGCAGCACGCACGGGTGACTCAGGTCCAGGGTGTTGCCGGTCCCGGAATCGTTGATGTAGTAGCGTTTGTCGTCGGGCATCAAGCGGTAGTATGAGGCGTTGTCGATGCCGCGCATCGACAGGGTCGGGCCTTGTTCGTTGCCCTCGGCGGTGTGGTTGTAGACCACGTCGAGGATCACTTCCAGATTGGCCTCGTGCAGGTGCGCGACCATCTCCTTGAACTCGGCGATCTTGCCGCTGGCCAGGTAGCGTGGGTCCGGGGCAAAGAACGCGATGCTGTTGTAACCCCAGTAATTGGTCATGCCTTTGTGCAGCAGATGCTGGTCATTGACGAAGGCATGAATCGGCAGCAATTCCACGGTCGACACGCCGAGCTTGCGGATGTGTTCGAGCACGTCATCGACCATCAACCCGGCGAAGGTGCCACGCAGGTTCTCGGGGACGGAGGGGTGACGCATGCTGAAACCGCGTACGTGTGTTTCATAAATGATCGTTTTGTCCCACGGCACGCTGACACGATGGTCATGACCCCAGGTGTGAGCCGGGTCGATCACTTTGCATTTGGGCACGAAGGGCGCGCTGTCCCGTTCATCGAAACTGAGGTCGGCGTCAGGATGGCCGATGGTGTAGCCGAACAACGCTTCGGACCATTTCAATCGACCGACCAATTGCTTGGCATAGGGATCGATCAGCAGCTTGTTGGGGTTGAAACGATGACCGTTGGCCGGGTCATACGGGCCGTACACGCGATAGCCGTAGATCAACCCCGGGTGGGCGTCGGGCAAGTAGCCGTGGTAGATCTCGTCGGTGTATTCCGGCAACTCGATACGCTCGAGTTCCACCTCGCCTGCATCGTCGAAGATGCACAGTTCGACCTTGGTCGCGTTAGCCGAAAACAGCGCGAAATTGACCCCCAGGCCATCCCAGGTCGCGCCTAGCGGGAAGGGCAAGCCTTCACGAATTCGCGAGGCCTCGGCACGAGGTTCGGGCGCGGTTTTCTTTGGACTACTCATAGATGCTCCTGCATTGGGGGGCGGTACTGGGCTAATGCCGGTCAGCTGTGGCGAGGGAGCTTGCTCCCGTTGGGCCGCGAAGCGGCCCCCCTATCCTCCAAAAGAGGGGGACCGCTTCGCAGTCAAACGGGAGCAAGCGCCCTCGCCACAAATCAAGCGGGGCAAGGCGATAAAACGTCAGGTCGTTGGCGGTTTACGCGCGGCGCGAGGCTTTTTTACCGTGGTTTTTTCTCCCGGCGGGATCACTGTCGAAGCGGCGGCGGGTTTGGCTTTGGGCTTGGTTTTAGCTTTGAGTGCGGGTTCGATGTCTTTGGCATTGACCAACTTGCCGTCGGGCTTGCCGAGTGCAGACTTGGTGCCGACGCGTTTGCTGCCGGTCACTTTCGATGACTTGCCGGGAGCCAGTGCTTCAGCTTCGGCCAGTTTGCAGGCCATCTCCCAATGGCGTTTTTCCTGGCCCACGGGTTTTCCTTCGGACTCCCAGATTTGATAGGCAAATTCGCGGATGCGTTTATCGTCGGTACTCATCGCAATGCTCCTGAACTGAACTCAAGCTTGGGTAGTTTGGATAAAGAGATTGACCGGGAAATCCCCCAGCGCGGCGCTGACCATCAGCTCCCTGTGTTTTGTGACTGTGACGCTCGTAAAAAGCCCCTTCATATTTTCTTCAGCGACGGCGAACGGCAATTTGACCCGTGTATCGCCCCAGAGCGGCGCGTCAATCTGTGGTTCGGCACTGTTTTCCAGCAGTTCGGCACAGCGTATCGGTACGATCACGATAGCCCGTTTTCCCTGCCATTCGCGAGCAAACGCCAGTACCCGGTGAGCCTGGCTGCCGAGGACTTCAAGGGCTTGATAAATCCCTTTTTGAAACAGCCCGGCATGCTCGGCACGCCGGTTTAACGTCTGGGCGATCAGGGTTTGCTTGATGCGCCCGTCACGCCAGTTCACCAACAGATCCGCCAGGTCCAATCGTCGGTGCATGGCCTGCTGACGGCTGACGTAATCCACCGGCCGGCGGTTGTCCGGATCGACCAGCGTGAAGTCCCAGAACTCGTTGCCCTGATAGAGATCCGGTACCCCCGGCACGGTCATTCGCAGCAAGGTTTGCGCCAAGCCATTCAACGCACCCGGGGCGGCGATGTTCTGCGCCGCCGCACCGATGGCCGTGCGCAGTCGCTCGCCTTCGGGGCTGAGCAGCAGGCGTTCGAGAAACCCATGGGTCGCCTGTTCATATCCCTCGTTTGGTGCGCTCCAGCTGCTTTGCAACTTGGCTTCGCGCAGGGCTTTCTGTTGCCACTGCCAGAGGCGTTTGGCGTAGTTCTCGAGCGCCACCTGGTCATCGCTGCGCAGCTCCAGCGGCCAACTGCCGAGGATCGCTTGATAGAGAATTAGCTCGTCGCCCGCCGAGGGTGCGCCGGGTTCCGTGCGCAATTCATCGGCCAGTGTTCGCCAGTGTTCGACTTGTTCGGCATACCAGGCGCTGCGCTCGCTCAACACCGCCAACCGCGCGCGGGTGTCTTCGCCGCGTTTGTGGTCGTGGGTCGCGGTGGCCAGCAGGTTGTCGGGGAATTCGGTGAGGCGATTGACGCAGGCAGCATGGAAGTCGGAAACCGGCGCACTGAACTGCTCGGTGTTGTAGCCGACATCGTTGCGTGACAACAGCACCGCCGAGCGATACAGCGCGGTGTCTTCCACCGCTTTGGCCGCCGCCGGTGAGGTCAGTTGCTGGAAGCGCACGCACGCATGCTTGAGCAGTTTGCGTGGGCGGCCCACCGGGTGTTTGCGCCAGGGTTGGCCACCGAGCCAGCCGGACAGGCAATCGAGCACGGGCCAGTCGGCCTCGCCAAGGGTTTGCCTTGCACCCTCCATGGCCTGCTGGAAAAACACCTCGTCCTGGGGGCAGTTTCGGCCCAACGGGCTGATGTAAGTGCGATACACCGGGAAGTGTACGATCAGTTCCTGCAAGGCCCGACGGATTGCGCCGAGAGTCAGGTCCCGTGTCATCAGGTCGTCCCGGGCCACTTGCAGCAAGGCGTGGGCGACACTTTCGAAATCGCCGGCGAGGGAGCCGTTGAGAATCTGTTGGCGCGCCAGTTGCGCTTCCAGACGGAAATCGGCGGGCCGCTCGCTGTGCCGGCTCCAGAGTTCACCCAAGATTTGCGCGCCTTCGGGGTCGTGTTGCAGCAACGACAACTGGTTCATGAATTCATAACCGGTGCTGCCATCGACAGACCAGTCGCGGTGCAGGGTTTCGCCTTCGCCGAGGATCTTCTCGACGTAGATCGGCAGGTGCCGCTCCGGCGCCAGGCGATCGACTCGGCGGCGCAATTTGCGGCAGTAACCACGCGGGTCGGCGAGGCCGTCGATGTGGTCGATGCGCAGCCCATCGACAAGACCCTCGGCCACCAGCTCGAAGATTTTTGCATGGGTCGCCTCGAACACCGCCGGGCGTTCAACGCGCAGGCCGCCCAGTTCATTGATATCGAAAAAACGCCGCCAGTTGATGTCGTCCGCCGCGGTGCGCCAACTGGCCAGGCGATAACTCTGGCGCTCCAGCAGGTTATGCAGGCGCTGGAAACCCTCAGGGGTGAGCGAGTCGTAAGTGCCGAGGGTGTGCTGGATGGCGCGAAGAATCGCCGGATCGCTGGCCAGTTCATACAGCTCGGTTTTTAGCGGAATCGCCAGGCTGTGCGCGTCGGTCTGGTAACTCAAGGTACTGAAGCGGTCTGCCAGGGATTTGAGCAGTTCAGCTTGCTCGGCATTCAATCGGTCATCGGTCTTGAGCAGTTCGCCGTAGTCCGACGGGCAAATCGGGAAGTGATGCTCGTAGTGCTCGACATAAAAGGCGCCGCGCCGGGCATCGAAACGCAAGGGCAGGGTGCCGTCCTGCAAGGCGATGCCGTAATCGCTGCCCAAAAAAGGCAGCAGCAATTGGCCCTCCATCAACGGGTCGGGCGAGTGCCATTGAATGTCGAAGAACTCGCCGTAAGGGCTCAGTCGCCCCCATTCGAGCAAGTCGAGCCACCAGGGGTTGTCGCCACCGCCGACGGCCATGTGGTTGGAGACGATGTCGAGGATCAGTCCCATGTTGTGTTCGCGCAACGCACCGACCAAACGGCGCAATGCAGCTTCGCCGCCCAGTTCAGGGTTGACCGTGGTCGGGTCCACCACGTCGTAGCCATGCATGGACCCCGCGCGGGCGGCGAGCAGCGGCGAGGCATAGACGTGGCTGATGCCCAGACTGGCGAAGTACGGCACCAGCGGCACCGCCTGATCCAGAGTAAAACCTTTATGAAATTGCAGCCGCAGGGTCGCCCGCAGCAGTTGGTTGAACGGTTGATTCATTGATCACGCTCGGCCGCCTGAAGTCGCGCACAGGCGAGCAGTTCCAGGCGCCGGGCGGCGTCCGGATCATCGAGCAGGGCTTCGCTGTCGCCGGGCAGCCTGCGCGACCAGTTGGGATGGGTGTCGGTGGTACCGGGCAGGTTGGCCTGCTGTTCGATACCCAAGGCATCTTCCATGGGCAGCAATACCAGTGGCGCGCGGGTATGACCGAGGAAGCGGATCGCGGCATCGAGCACCTGATCGGTTTCGTGGGACTCTTCGCGGAAATTTTGCGGGTCCTGGCTCAGCACCCGGCGCAAACCTTCGCGCTCGCGCTCACGGTGTTGGCGCCATTCGATTTCACCCGGGGCGTCGACCAGATTCAAGCGCGCGCTCCAGTCGATATCGCGGCCATGCCACCAGCCATTGAGCGTCGGCAGGTCATGGGTGCTGGTGGTTGCCAGGGCGTTGTCCGGCCAGTCGAGAATCGGCTTGAAGTGAGTATTGTCCTGTTCGAACAGCAGCACGCGCATGCCGAGAATCGAGCGTGCGATGAGTTTCTCGCGCAGACCCTCGGGCACGGTGCCGAGGTCTTCGCCGAGGACGATGGCCTGATGTCGATGGGATTCGAGGGTCAGCAAGCGCAGCAGGTCGTCCACCGGGTAATAGAGGTAGGCACCGTCGCTGGGCGGCGCGTCGTTGGGGATCACCCACAGTCGTTGCAGGCCCATGACGTGATCGATACGCAGGCCGCCGGCATGGGCGAAGTTGGCCCGCAGCATTTCGATGAACGCGCGAAAGCCGTTGCGCACCAGACCTTCGGGGGAGAACGCGGAAATGCCCCAGCCTTGGCCGGAACGGTTGAGGATATCCGGTGGCGCTCCCACGGTCAGTGAGGCGAGCAATTCGTCCTGACGACTCCAGGCCTGGCTGCCGCCACCGTCAGCACCCACCGCCAGGTCGGCGATCAGGCCGATGCCCATGCCGGCACCGCGGGCGGCGGCCTGGGCGCGTTCCAGGCTGCGCGCAATCAGCCATTGGCAGAACGCGTAGTAGCCGATGCGGGACGAGTTCTCTTCGGCAAAATGCGCCAGGGCGGTACTGCGCGGGTCACGCCATTGTTCGGGCCACTCGCGCCAGTCGAGGCTTTCACCGCGTCGCGCACGGGCTTCCTGGATCGCTTCGAAGCGGCAATGATTTTCCAGCGCTTCGCCACCGGCATGGCGGAAACTGCTGAAGTCTGGGTGCAAGGGGTGTTCGCCGTGGGTGAATCCTTCATACAAGGCTTCGAGCAAGCGGTGCTTGGCGTCGGCGGCGGTAGGCCAGTCGATCAGCGGAAGTTTTTCCAGGTGCTTGAGCTCAGCACCAAGGCCGGTGGCGTCGATCGCGGTGCGCAGGGCGCGCTCACCGAGAATCGCACCGGGCGCCGCATACAGGCTATTGAGGAACAAACGGCTGGACGGCGAGTAAGGGCTGTAACGCTGGGTGTCGCCGCTGAACATCGCATGCAGTGGGCTGATCGCCAACGCTTCGGCGCCCCGTTCGCCGGCCACCCGGGCCAGATCTTCGAGGGCTTGGGTATCGCCGAAACCGCCATCGCCGGGACGGCGCAGCGAGTACAACTGCACGCTCAGGCCCCAGACACGCGGGTGTTCACTGTCTACGGCGTCGCCGACGCTATAGCAGCGCTGGGGTGCCACCGCCAGGGTGAAGGATTGATCGTCGATGCTGACGTGCTGATAACCCACCGGCACCAGCCCGGGCAACACAGCGTTGTCATCGAGCTTCAAGTTAATCCGTGAGCCGTCTTCGAGATGGATCTCACACGGGGTTTGCGGTTCGAAGTAGTGGGCCAGGTCAAGGCCGATGCCCACGTCGCAGGTCAACAGCGGTGGCAGGTGCCGGGTTTGTTGCACCTGCTGCAATTGCAGCAGGCTGGCGTCGATTTCCTGAGCGGTATTGGCGGGATGGCCAAGTCCGCTGAGCACCGAGCGCAACACCGCCGGGGTCACTTTCTGTGGGCGACCATTGGCGTCGACCCAGTCGACGGCCAAGCCTGCTCGGCTGGCCAGTATTTCCAGTTGCGCATTGCTCATGGGCGCTCTCCATCCGGGGGTAGCAAAGGGGCTGCGGCCGTGAGGCTGACTAGCGCGCAATACGGGGCAAGCATGCCCTGATTCAACAGACCGGCCGATTGTGGCGGGTGTTCGAACAGCAATGTCGCGTCGGCCTGTGGGGTGTGGACCACGGGCGCATCGCGCAGGTTCAGATCAATACGCAACTGACTGCCATCGCCCAGCCGCCAGCGCGCCGTCACCGCGCCCTCGGCCAGTACCTGCGCGCCCAGCGCCTGGGCGCCGGGCAGGTGCGGGATGATGTGTCGGTGGCGGATCTGCAGCAGTTGGCGATACAGGTGGTAAATCGGCGATTGGCGGCTGGCGGTCAGTGTCGGCCGTGAAGCTTCGAAGGTTTGCGTCGCGTTCGGGTCAGGAATCTGCTCGCGTTTGTGCGGGTCGGCAAAGGCGCTGAACGCCGCGAACTCATTGCGTCGACCTTCGCGCACCCGTTCCGCCAATTCACCGTGGTGGCTGGTGAAAAACAGGAACGGTTGCTCGGCGGCGAATTCGTCGCCCATGAACATCAGCGGGATCATCGGCGACAACAGCAGTAACGCGGTGGCGGCGTAAAGGGCATCAGGATGGGCCAGTTGATGCAGACGCTCGCCAAAGGCGCGGTTGCCGATCTGGTCGTGGTTTTGCAGAAAAAGCACGAAGGCCGTGGGCGGCAAGTGACCGCTCGGCTCACCTCGCGGCGTACCGTGGCGGGTGATGTGGCCTTGAAACACGAAGCCCTGGCTCAGGCAGCGGGCGAGCTGTTCGGTGGGTTGCTTGGCATAGTCGGCGTAATAGGCGTCGGTTTCGCCGGTGAGCAGAACGTGCAGGGCGTTATGGCCGTCGTCGTTCCACTGCGCGTCGAAACCTTGCTCCAGCAGGCTGGCCTGGTTGTGCTCGTTTTCCGCCATGAGCCACACGTGCCGCGCCGGATCGGTTTGTCGCCGTACCCGTTGCGCCAGCTCTTGAAGAAAGTCCGGGTCTTCGATGGCATGCACCGCGTCCAGACGCAGGCCGTCGAAGCGGTACTCCAGCAACCACATCAGCGCGTTGTCGATAAAGAAGTCGCGCACCTCGCGCCGCCGGAAGTCGATCGCCGCGCCCCACGGGGTGTGTTTGTCTTCGCGGAAAAAGCCTTTGGCATAGCGATGCAGGTAATTGCCATCCGGGCCGAAGTGGTTGTAGACCACGTCGAGAATCACCGCCAAACCATGGCCGTGGGCCGTGTCGATCAAGTGTTTGAGTTGTTCGGGCGAGCCATAGGAAGCTTGAGGCGCGTAAAGCAAAACCCCGTCATAGCCCCAGTTGCGTTCGCCGGGGAACTGCGCCAGCGGCATCAGTTCGATGGCGGTAATACCCAGCTCGACCAGGTGTTCCAGATGCCGCTCAACCTGGCTGAAACCGCCGAGTGCACCGACGTGCAGTTCGTAGATCACCGCCTCATTCCACGGTCGACCCTGCCAGGCGCTGTGTTGCCACCGATAGGCGAGGGGATCGACCACCACGCTGTGGCTGTCGATGTCGCCCGCCTGGGCGCGGGAGGCCGGGTCCGGCACCGTAAGCTCGCCATCGATGTTGTAGCGGTAGCGGGTACCCGCGGGGCAGCGGGTCTTGATCACAAACCAGCCATCGGCCTGGGGCAATAGCGGCAGGGATTGTCCATCTTCCAGTTCGAGACTGACGAAAAACGCATCTGGCGCCCACAAGGCAAAACGCGTGTGTTCTGCGTCCAGCATGATTGCGCCGTGGGGCCAGGTCTCAAGGGTCCGTAACGGCATCGTTGAAAGCCTCTTACTGTTTGCCCGATTTTCCCAGCGCTTTAGCCACCAGTTGTTCGTAGAGTTCGGCGTAGGGTTCGACTGCCTGGCACCAGTTGAAAGGCGCCGCCATGGCTCGGCAACGCATCGCGTTGAGCAGACCCGGGAACGCGAACACCTTGAACGCGCGGCTCAGGGCTTCGCGATAACTCTCCACCGTGGATTCGTCGAAGAGGAAACCGGTCACACCGTTTTCAATGGTGTCGGCCAAGCCACCGGTATTGCGCGCCACTGGTAATGAACCGAAGCGCTGGGCGTACATCTGGCTCAGGCCGCAGGGTTCGTAACGCGAAGGCATCAGCAGGAAATCGCTGCCGGCGAACATCCGTCGGGCGTCGGTTTCATTGAAGCCGATGTGTACGCCGACTTGCCCGGGGAAGCGCAACGCCAGTTCACGCATGGCTTGTTCTTCTTCCGGTTCGCCACGGCCGATGATCGCGATTTGCCCGCCGTTGTCGACAATGTATTCGGCCACTGCTTCGGTCAGGTCCAGGCCTTTCTGGTAGACCAGCCGCGAAACCACGGCGAACAGCGGACCTTCGGAATCTTCGAGGTCGAACAGCCTGCGAACGTGCATGGCATTGACAGCTTTACCGTCCCAATCGCCGATGCCGAATGGGTGGAACAGGTGCGGATCGGTCGCTGCATCCCAGCTCTCATCGATGCCATTGGGAATTCCGCTGAGCAGACCTTGCTGGGTCTTGGACGCGAGAAAACCGTCGAGGCCGCAGCCGAAGGCCGGCGTGGTGATTTCCTGGGCATAGGTGGCGCTGACGGTGGTGATGTGGCTCGAGTAGGCCATGCCGGCCTTGAGGAACGACATCTTGCCGTAAAACTCCATGCCTTCCTGTTGCAAGGCATGCATGGGGATCCCGAGTTCCGGGCACGAGCCAAGGCTGGTGACGCCCTGGTACGCCAGGTTATGGATGGTGAACAAGGTCGGGGTGCGTTGGCCACGCCAGTGCATATAGGCCGGTGCCAGCCCGGCGGGCCAGTCGTGGGCATGCACCAGGTCCGGGCACCAGTGAATTTGTGCGAGGTTGGCGGCGATATCGGCTGCCGCGAGGCCTAGTCGGGCGAAACGAATATGGTTGTCCGGCCAGTCGCGGCCGTTGTTGGCGCCGTAGGGTGAACCTTCGCGCTCGTACAATTCAGGGCAGATCAACACGTAAATGACCAGGCCGTCGGGCATGTCCATGCGCCCGATCTTGCAGGGCGGCAACGCTGCGTGCCCGCCCAGCTCACCGATGATATGAATCGGGTTTTCGCTGTTCATCACTTGCGGATAACCGGGGATCAGCACACGGACATCGTGCAGATGCGCCATGGCTCGCGGCAGTGCGGCGGAAACGTCGCCAAGACCTCCGGTCTTTACCAGGTCGGCAATCTCCGAGGTGACGAACAGGACTTTCTTTTTATTGGGATTCTGACTGGCTACTGGTGCCAGCGTCTTGGGGACCGGCGCTTTGACCGATTTGGCATTGAGGACACCGACGGTGCTCGTTTCCCCGACCTGCTGATGAGCACGTTCTCCCTGAATATCTAAAGCCGCACTGATCATATGAATCTCCCGTGTTGTTGATCTAATTCTAGGCCTGGCACAAACGGTGTTCGTGGCCAAATCCTGTGGCCGGGCGCAAACGCGCTACGCATCGGTGAGCAAGTGCTGCCCATGCGCTGAAGCAGAATGGGTGAAGTGGCTGTTGCAAGGAATGCACCAGTCGCTGCGGCCCTACCTTTAACCTGACACGAGGCCAGCACCAAAAGTTTCGATTATTTTCACCGAATGACCAGCCGGTTTTACTCCGCGAAAATCAGTCTAGGCCAGAACTTAGAGCGGGGTCGGCCATCGGGTGAAATTGTTCGACAATCGGTCAAAAGAGGGTACAGGCATGGGGTTTTGCGGGGAGATGCACCGACGAAGGGCAGGTTTATTTTCTGGCGTGGGTCAAATCGGGACCGGCAAGTCACAATAATCGGGCGCAATGGGAGGTCGTGTGCGCCATTGTGGTGCGCAAAATTTGGGGAGGTGTGGTGAGTTTTAGGGCCTCTTCGCGGGCAAGCCTCGCTCCCACAGGATTTGTGTCGACCGTAATACCGTGACCGACACAAATCCTGTGGGAGCGAGGCTTGCCCGCGATGAACGATAACTCGGTTTCAGCCCAGAACCCGAACCGGCTCCCCAGCCGCCCAAGCCTGTATGTCTTCGATCATTTGCGAAAAGAACAATTGGTAATTGTGCCGGCTGACATACCCGACATGAGGCGTGGCCAGTACATTGTCCAGCGTCCTGAAGGGATGATGGCGAGGCAAGGGCTCGTGCTCGAACACGTCCAGCGCCGCACCCGCCAGGCGTTGTTTCTGAAGCGCCTTGATCAACGCCGACTCATCGACAATCGGTCCACGGGCGGTATTGATCAGCCATGCCGTGGGTTTCATCCAGTCCAGTGCCTGCGCGTCCACCAGCCCTCGGCTGCGCTCGCTGAGCACCAGATGGACCGACAACACATCGGCCTGCTCGAACAATTCCTGTTTGCTGACATAGGTGACGTCGACCTCAGCAGCCCGTTCGGCGGTCAGGTTTTCGCTCCACGCGATGACCCGCATACCGAACACCTGACCGAACCGGGCGACCCGTTGACCGATGCTGCCCAGCCCGAGGATCGCCAAGGTCTTGCCCTGCAGGTCGCCGCCCAGCCCTTGTTGCCATTGGCCTGCGCGCAAGGCATTGGCTTCGGCCACCAGGTTGCGGGTCGCGGCCATGATCAGCGCCCAGGTCAGTTCGGGGGCGGCATGTTTGTAGCTGTCGGTGCCGCAGACTTGAATGCCTAGCGCGGCGGCGGCTTTCAAGTCCAGGGCGGCATTGCGCATGCCGCCAGTAACCAACAGTTTGAGTGCGGGCAAGCGGCGCAGCAGGTCTTCGTCAAACCGGGTGCGCTCGCGCATCACGCAGATCACCTCGAATGCGCCGAGCCGTTTGGCCAGGGTTTCGTTGTCGGCAGGGTAGTCATGGATAAAACTCACCTGCCCGATGCTGTCCAGCACCGACCAGTCCACCACGCCGCGAGCCACGTCCTGCCAGTCATCGATCACCGCAATCTGCATTAGCCTTACCTCATCTAGGAACGGTATTGGTTTGGTTCAGCCAGCCGAGCAACGCCTGATGAAATTTCGCCGGTTCCTCCATCTGCGGCGCGTGGCCCATCCCGGGAAATTCGATCAGCGTCGACCGGGGAATCAGTTTCGCCACTTGCTTGCCGAGTACGTCGTAATGACCGATTTTCGCCTTGACCTCGGGCGGCGCAATTTCTTTGCTGATAGCCGTGGTATCGGCGGTGCCGATCAGCAACAACGTCGGAACTGTCAGGTCCTTGAACTCGTAGTACACCGGTTGGCTGAAGATCATGTCGTAGATCAGCGCCGAGTTCCACGCCACCGCAGTTTTGCCCGGGCCTTTGGCCAAGCCTGCGTACATGTCCACCCAGCGGTCAAACTCGGGTTTCCAGCGGCCGTCATAATAGGTGCTGCGTTGGTAGTCACGGATGCCCTGTGCGGTGACCTTCAGCTCGCGCTCGTACCATTGATCAACCGTGCGATAGGGCACGCCGAGGGCTTTCCAGTCTTCCAGGCCGATGGGATTGACCAGTGCCAGTTGTTCGACTTGATCGGGGTATTGCAGCGCATAGCGCGTGGCGAGCATGCCGCCGGTAGAGTGGCCGAGCAGGGTGGCTTTCTGGATACCCAAGGCCTTGAGCAGTTGCTGGGTGTTGGTCGCCAGTTGCTGGAAACTGTATTGATAGTGGTCCGGTTTGCTTGAGGTGCAGAAGCCGATCTGGTCCGGAGCGATGACCCGGTAACCGGCCTCGCTCAGCGCCTTGATCGAGCTGTCCCAAGTGGCGCCGCAGAAATTTTTTCCATGCATCAGCACTACACTGCGCCCGTTGGCCTTGCCATGGGCGGCGATGTCCATGTAGCCCATTTGCAGGGATTTGCCCTGGGATTCAAAAGCGAAGTGTTTGACCGTGTAGGGGTACTCGAAGCCCTGAAGTTCCGGGCCGTATTCCGGCGTTTCGACTTGGGGTTGGGCCTGGTTCTGGGCATAAACGAGAGCGGGCAGTGCAGCCGTCAGCAGCAGGCCCGATAACCAGCGGGAAAAAGTGGGCGACATGGGTGAACTCCACAGGAAATCCGCCGATGCTGGATCGGCATGATTAGGGTGACATTAAGGCCGCAGTGTCCGATTTTGGGGCCGCTTCGCTGCCTGACGGGGCAAGCCACCTCGGCACAAAATACAGGCCATGCCGCGCATAATCGTTCAACCCATCCACCCCAGCGTAGCAAGGGCCAATACACCATAGCGGGCGCCCTTGGCGAGCGTCACGATCATCAGGAAACGCCCCAACGGTTCGCGCATGACGCCGGCCACCAGCGTCAGAGGGTCGCCGATGATGGGCACCCAACTGAGCAACAATGACCAATGACCGTAGCGTTGATAATGCTTTTGGGCTTGCTCGAGATGGCGAGGGCTGACCGGAAACCAGCGCCGTTCGTGAAACCGCTCGATGCTGCGCCCCAGCCACCAGTTCAGCAGCGACCCCAGCACGTTGCCCAGCGTTGCGATGGTCAGCAGCGACCAAAGCCAATACTGGTCGCTGAGCAACAGCCCCACCAGCACGGCTTCAGATTGCAAGGGCAGCAACGTCGCGGCACCGAATGCCGCGAGAAACAGCCCGATGTAGGCGCCGAACATCAATGGGCGGGGTAGTCCGCCACCACTACGTCAGTGCCGTCCTTTTTCAGACCGATCACTTGGTAGGCATCGCTCATGCCGTCCATTTCCATGCCGGGCGAGCCCATGGGCATGCCAGGGGCAGCCACCCCCAACAGATCGTCGCGCTTGCTCATGGCCAGTACTTGATCGGCCGGCACATGGCCTTCGACGAATTTGCCGTTGATAAGGCCGGTGTGACACGAGGCGAGGCGAGGTGGCACGCCGTGTTGTTGCTTGAATTGGCTCATATCGGCTTCAACATGGTCTTCGACCTTGAAACCGTTGGCTTCCAGATGGCTGACCCATTTTTTGCAGCAGCCGCAGTTGGCGTCGCGGTGAACTTCGATGGGAATCAGGTCGGCAGCCTGAGCCAGAGAAGAGATGAAGAGAGCGCTCAGGGCGGCCAGACGCAGGTGGGTTCGCATGGGAATCTCGTTTCGGGTTGTGGCCAAAAAGATGCATTTTGACCATTTTCTCTCGCGAAGAGGCGACGGATTGTTTCGAAGTAATACAGCGTTGGGTAAACATTGTGGCGAGGGGGCCATGCCAGCCTGTTGTGATCATGTCTGCGCGAACGGGCCGGGCACCTGTTATCGGTCAAGCAACTTCATGACTTCTTCCGGATAGCGCAGACCGGCCGTGGCATTGGCCGGGAATATCGCTTCCATGGCCTGTAATTCTTCACGGCTCAGTTTCACGTTCAGCGCGGCCACATTTTCTTCCAGGTATTTACGCTGTTTGGTGCCTGGAATCGGGATCAGGTAGTTCCCTTGGGCCAAGACCCATGCCAACGCCAGTTGGCCCGCCGTCACACCCTTGTCTGCGGCCAAGGCCTGCACCTGCTGCACCAGCAACAAGTTTTTTGCGAAGTTTTCCCCTTGAAAACGTGGGCTGAAGCGACGGTAATCATCAGCGGCGAAATCATCCGGACTTCTCAGAGCGCCGGTCAAAAAGCCCCGGCCCAACGGACTGTAAGGCACAAAGGCAACACCCAGGCGCTGGCAGGCGGCCAGGCAACCGTTCTCCTCCTGATCGCGGCTCCACAGCGAATACTCACTTTGCAGTGCGCTGATCGGATGAACCTTGTTCGCTCGCTCCAGCGTGGCGACCGATGCTTCACTCAATCCCAGGTAACGCACCTTGCCGGCCTTCACCAGTTCCGCCATGGCGCCGACGGTTTCCTCGATAGCCACCTGCGGATCGATGCGGTGCTGGTAATACAAATCCAGGGTTTCCACACCAAGGCGCTTGAGGGTGCCGTCGATAGCGTCACGAATGTATTCCGGTCGCCCGTTGACGCCCCGTGCACTGGGGTTGGATGGGTCACGAACAATGCCGAACTTACTGGCCAGAAACACTTGCTCACGCTTGCCGACAATGGCTTTGCCGATCAGCTCTTCATTGGTATGCGGGCCGTACATGTCTGCCGTGTCGAGCAGGTTGATCCCCAGTTCCAGCGCGCGGTGCAAAGTGGCCGTGGCTTCGCGGGTGTCCACGCCGGTGGTGTAGAAGTCGGTCATGCCCATGCAGCCCAGACCGATCGCGCTCACCTGCGGACCGTTTTTGCCCAATTGTCGTGTTTGCATGAAATCAGCTCCCTTGTGAATTGAAATCCTATTGTTGACCTCGACATAAACAAGATAAACCGGCTAAAAATGCTATCACTATTTGTAATTTCTAAATAATCAGCCGGTAAGCCAAAGCAATGGACCGTTTCAATGCCATGCGCGTATTCACCCGAATCGTCGAACTGGGCGGCTTTGCCAAAGCGGCGGACAGCCTGCAATTGCCCCGGGCTTCGGTGACCATTCTGATCAAGCAACTCGAGGCTCATCTGGGGGTGCAACTGCTGCAGCGCACCACCCGGCAGATCAGCTTGACGCTTGATGGCGCCGCCTATTATCCGCGTTGCGTGCGGCTGTTGGCGGATCTGGAGGAAACCGAAGCCGTGTTTTCCGCTGCTCGCCAAAACCCCAAAGGTCTGTTGCGAGTGGATATGCCGGCGGGAGTGGGAGGTTTGATTGTGATTCCGGCATTGCCGCAATTCACTGCCCGGTATCCATTGATCGAACTGGAAATCGGTTTGAATGACCGGCCTGTGGATTTGATCCGCGAAGGTGTCGATTGCGTGTTGCGCGGTGGCTCGGCCCTGGATGAATCACTGGTGGCGCGGCCGCTGTGCATGCTGGACCAGGTCACCTGTGCCAGCCCGGAATACTTGCAGCGTCGTGGGACTCCGCTGTGCCTGGAGGATCTGAAAGGTCATCAGATGGTGGAATACTTTTCCAATAGAACCGGCAAACGCTACGGACTGGAATTTGCAGTCGATGACCAGCTGCGGTTGATCGATCTGCCCAAGCACGTTTCGGTCAATAGCGCCGATGGCTATCTGGCGGCGTGTGAGGCGGGATATGGCTTGGTCCAGACCCCGTATTATCACGTTGCCCGCCAACTGAAGGAAGGGCGTTTGATCGAGGTCCTGAGGGATGTGCCGCCACCGGGTATGCCGCTGACGGCGCTCTATCCTCCTCATCGTCAGTTGTCCCGACGGGTGCGGGTGTTCGTCGACTGGATGGTGGAGCTTTGTGCGCAGTCGGCGAATGGTTTCTATAGAAATGACTCACGCGGCTGAGCGGTTACCCATAGGGGCGTTGGCATTTTGCTGTAAGTCGTCATGCAGCCGTTGCATGTGCGCGCAGTGCAGATTGAGGGATCGAACCTGCGCGCCTCGATGAAACAATGCAAACCAGCCATTGTCACTTGGCGTGGGCATCAGGCCAGTGAAGACGAAGCCCAGAGTTGATAGGTTGCGCAGGTTCTGGGCGAAGTGCGGGGACAGCTCGATTCTGGCCGAGATCAACCAGTGCCTGGGCAATTGCCGGAGCTGCTCAAGCAAGGCGCTGTTCAAACGCTGAATGACAATGTCGAACCGATGTTGGTGTTGCTTGATTCGCAAGGGTATCGCGGGGCGTGATGTCTTGTGCTGGCGGGTTCCGAACATCGAGCACAGGTGCTGCATAAACGCCCGGCAGCTTTCGGGCCAGGGGATGTCGGGGAGCGGGCGCCTGTGTCCGTCGGTCATGTGGCAGCCCATCACAATGGTTTCTGGTAGCGGATCAGCGAATGGTGAAGGAACATAATCGGGCAGCAGTCCAGTACTGTGGAAGCCGATTTTTTCGGCCATGCGTTGCGTATAGGGATGATGGGTCACTTGCTTGATCAAGACGCTCTTGAGCCCCAGAGAGCCAGATTGCAACAGTAACTCCTGGCTCAGACGAGTCGCGAGACTCTGTCCCTGGGCGGCGGGGTGCACCACGCTGAGGGCCAGTTCCGCGGTATTCGAAGGCATGTCGCGGCATAATGCGGCATGCCCGAGTACCTGATCGTTATCCACGGCCAGCATTGATTGCCAACGGCCTTCGGCGTTGTGCTGATTGATCATGTTCGGCAGGTAGACATCCGGCTGAACGTAATAATCGCCGTAGATCTCTCGAAACAGCTGGCTCACGGCAGGTGCGTCGGAAGACCGGTAGGGTCGAAAAATCAACCGGTTCATCACACGGGCTCCTGCGGGAGAGCGTCATACACGCGCAAATCCAGCACCCGCAGTTGTTTGCCTGAACGAGGGTGAAGCTTCAGTCCTGTGGTTGCGCAGGCCAGCACCTGCAACTCCAGCAGACCCTCACGGCTCAGGTCGTCGATGGCGGGGTAATGGGCAAGTAGCGCTTCACGCAATGCGCGGCGCGCCGGCTCGACGGTTTGTAACTGAGGTTCGGGCACCCACTTCACGCTCAACAGATCCTTGTGGCCGACCTGTTCGATCACCAGTTGCCATTGCTCGCTGCGTGCTGCACGTTGAACGATCCCGTGTATTTCTTCGGTAAACAGCGACAGTACACCCACTCGTATTCGTTGACTGTGGGCGCTGCGCCCCTTGAGGGCAAATTTACGCATCGGGGTTGCGGCGGGTTCGCGCCAACAAGCACGGTCTCCTACCGGGTAACGTAGCAGTGGCATGAGCCGACGTGTCAGATTGGTCACCACTAGCATCCCGATACGATCGCATTCTTCAATCACCTCGCCGGTGTGTTCATCGGTGATCTCCAGTAAGGTTTTTTGTTCGAACATCCGATGTTCGCCCAATGCACAGTCACGATTGCTCGCACCTATGAGCCCGGCGTCTACGCTGGCATAGCCGATAGAGGCAATACGGGCGTTGGGGAACACTTCGCCGAGGATTGCCAACTGCGGGGCAAACAGGCTTTCGCCGCCATACAAGAGTGTTTCGACCCCCCACAACACACGCCGATGCTGCGCCAGGTAGGCCGCGAATCGCAGTAGTTGTGCCGGTACTCCGGCCAGAACGTTGATTCGATGCTGCGCGATGGCATCTGCCAAGACGTCCAGCTCGACTTCTCCGGTAAACGGAAATTCACAGATGGATCGTTCGACATGGGCCAGAGAGTCGTGGATAAACAGAAAACTGGCGTAGAGATCCCCTGAAAAGAACAGGTTGGCGACCCGGTCGCCATTGTTCAGTTGAGACGAGAGACTGTTTCCGAAGGTACTGACCAGTATTTGCCATTCCTCGTAGGCGTAAATCGCAAGCTTGCCCTGACCGGTCGAGCCTCCGGTCTTGAACACCAGAGCATCATCGACGTTTCCGGTCAGAACCGACCAATGACTCAAATCGTTGCTGCCGGCCCAATAGTCGACCACATCAGTTAACGGTAGATTTTTTAAAGTAATGCCTACTGTGGGTAGGTGTTTCAGATGCTCGCCATAGTAGTTTGAATGTTGTCGTACAAAAGACACGAGTTGTTCGAGCGAATAAGTAGATTTCACTGGATTCTCTTTATTTTAAATCAGGCATCTTGGTTTAAAGAACACGGTTGTTGAAATGTTCTATTTTTATATTCTTCGATCGATAATCAGTGGAATTTTTCCGCTGTGTTTGTTTCGTATGAACTCATGTTCGACGCACGCTATAATTTCTACAATTAAAAGCGCCGCGTTCATCGCATTTGCCAATGCTTCATGGGTCAGCAGTTTTTCGCGTATCCAGGCCGCCTCCGCATTCGCCCGAATTTGCATTCGTTCGACCCCGGTGGTGGTGTAGTCCAGGACAATTTGAATGGGGACTCCCGCGATGCGTTCCAGCACCGATGGCGAAATGAACTCCGTGGCAATCCGCACTAACTTGCCATGTCGCTGCAGCAGTTCGAATCGCGGCGTTTCCAGTCCGCAAGGGCAAGCTCCGGGTAACCAGCGGCCGGTGTCGCCGATGTCATATCGGTGCACGCGCTGTCCTTGTCGGGCGCGGGACGTAAATAGCAAACGGCCGATCTCATTGGCCTGTACCGGGACATCCTGTTCGAGCTGAACAATTTCCAGATGCTGGGTTTCGCACATCAAGTGAAAAATGCCGTCCCCCGTTGCCCGGCAGGCATGCCCCAGAGGGCCAGCATCAACGGAACCATAGAGAGCAGAGCGAATCGTCGACACTCCGCAACTTTCCATCAGGCGTCGACTGGCCTCTCCCGGATGCTCGCCGCCAAGGAATATTTTGCTGATACCGGCATAGGCACGAAGTCGGGTCTGTTCATTGAAAAACAGGCGATGCAGCGTGCTGGGCATGCCGATCAGCACGTTGACACGCCGCTCCACGATCAGTCGGGCGATTTCGCTGAAGTCGTCGTCCTGGGGCGCGCCCATGGGTAAATGCACAACGCCCATCTGTTCAAGGATGGTCGAAAAACTGAAAAAGCCACCGTACAGGTTGCCGCCATAGAACAGGTTCATCACCCGGTCTTGTGATGGATCGAGCCCGACACAGAACAGGCCATCAGCCGCGGCTCGCATCTGTCGCTGGAAGTCGCGATAGCTGAAACCGGCCAGGGCCGGGGTGCCGCTGCTGCCCCCGGAGCGGAAGTACAGCTGTGCTGCGGGGCTGATCGGTTGAGACATGAAGGTGTCTTTGTCCATGATCGGGCCACGGGCTGTGTCAGTGGCTGGCGGCACCGGGTCAAGCGTTGAGCGGCCAGTCGAGACCTCAGATACCAGGCTCACTGAGAGGCGGCGACTCAGACGCGACAGTGCATAAACACCATCGTGGGGCTCGCCGGCATAGCCGTCATGAATCGACTCGCAGGGCGCAATGCGGCTGACACCGGAGTTGACCAATGTTCGAACGAGCGCGGGCGTTTCTGCCGGGGAGGCTAACAGCGCGCAGCTTTGCAGGACGGTTCGCCACGGCAACAGTGATTCGGCGAGCAAATGCTGCGGGACAGGCTTGAGCAGCACTGTGCGAAACAGCGGCGACGGCGTGAGTGCCTGATGATGCTCCCAGATGACACGCCATCCGGCGCCATCCCACACCTGACCGGTCTGATCGGTAAAGCAATGGTCCAATCGCGCCATGGCTGTACGGGTGGTGATTTCCGATGCTTCCTGATCCGTCGGCAGCAGCGCCGGCCAGTGGCTGGCGCGACGTCTGAACGCTTCGGCGAGACGCTCCCCCAGGTCTCGCAGGACTGTCGGATCGTTGCTGTTCACCAGCACCCATTGAGGGCTGGAGCACGCCTGTTGATCCAGTCGACAGATTTCATCCGCCAACGCATCGAGGGTTGAAGAGCTCGCCACTTCAGGTGACAGGTAGGCGAAGCTGATTTTGTGCCCCCAATCGATCCAGCGACATCCCGCAGGGATCTGCTGACGGATCGCCTTGAGCGCTGTTTCACCACCCCAGGCCGATACCCCGTCTGCCGTGGCGCAAAGTTGAGCTATCCGTGGGGTGTCAACCGGCATAACCGCAACGAACTCGGCCAGTCTGCCGCTGCTGTCGCATTGCACAAGGGCGGCCAGCAACCGAGCAGTCAAACCTTCATCGCTGGCACTGGGGCGCAACCAGTTGATATTGCCGGCCAGCAGGCTTTCGAGTATTGCGCAGAACGCCAGTAATGGCGCATTGCCTGGGGTGATATGCACCACCAACCCTAATGGATGCCAGCTTTCGAAACATGGCTGTCGATAGTCGATACGTCGCAGCGAGCGCGGTTGCAGGCCCAGCTCTCGCTCGAGTTTTGTGTCCAGGTTGCTGCGCTGGCAGAAATCTATCAGCCCCTGATATTGCTCATAGTTGAGGGACAGATCCAATTTACGAGATTGCAACTTCGTGGCAAAGCGGGCAGCAGACTCGATAACGGTCTCACTATCGATCGGTGAAGAAAGCAACCGAGGCAATGGTTTCTGAAGGAGTTCGAGGGCGCTTTCCGGGGTAACGTCATCACGCAACTGGCCATTGATCAGGTACATATCATGCGCCTCCGATCAATTCGGAAGCGGCCATGGCACAGCTGCGACTGGCGGAGGTGCCGGCACGGCCATGCAGTTCGAACCAATCGGTTGGCAGACCGCATCCGCAACTGGCGCCGGCGTGCAATGTCGCCAGATCGCCCATGACCACGGCATGGGCGGGGCTCGACGAAATGTACGGCGAGACGAATTCCAGCAAGCCGCGCTGGCCGTATGGCTGGACAGTGAAATCGGATGGGTTACGCACGAGAACCTTCGAATAGATCGGCACATGAAAATGATGGTGGGCACACTGGATATAAGGCACTGCATGCTCTACGGCGCCATAGCCGTCCCGACAACGGCGCAGGTCGATACCCAATTGCCGATTGATTCGGGCATACAACTGATTCAGGGGAATCTCCTGTGCCGCCTGGGTTTTCCAGCCGCCCCCCAGAAACACCAATGACTGGGCAGGCAACTGCAAATCGGACACGCGGGTGTCTTCCATGCATTGAAGGGTATGCGCAAGGAACGCCGGAAAACCGAGAATGCGAACGGGCAATCCTTCTTCGGCAAACTCCTGCAAGGCTCGAATCACACCGAAAAGGTCGAACTCGTGACCTTTTCCGGTCAAGCGCAATCCATAAACGACACGGTTGACGGGGGCATAGCTGCAAAGAAACTGATCGGTATAGGCAGTGCCCAAGGTGATGGCCGCCTCGGGCTCATAGCTCAGGAGCAGATAATTGCAGGGACTGTCCGGTGTATCCCAGCCGTAGTGCCGGAAAATGTGGCTCACCATGCCTTGTGCCGCGGCCATGCTGCGATGGTCATAGCGCATGCGACTCTTCTGGCCGCTGGTGCCGGATGATGTCAGCTCCAGCGCGCCTTCGCCTGTGGGACCGAACACCAAATGACGTTTGAAGTAGTTGGCGAAAATCGGCGGCAGCCTTGACCAGTCATCCAGTGTCTCCAGGGCGCTGGCGTCAAGATCATTGGCGTTCAACCAGCGTTCGTATCCGGGCGTGTGATGACAATGAAACAGGCTGATTTCGCCCATGGCCCGGTCGAACAGGCCGTCCGGCACGGAATCCAGGCAATAGGGTTGCGCTAACGCACAAAGCGCATCGGTATGGGGTAGATGGATCATCAAAAATCCTATGCTGTGAGTGTCATATGGCAAGGGCGGTATGGGGGCGCCGCAGAAACAGTCGCAAGGGCAGCAGACACAAGAGCCCCGCGAGAGCTGCCATCAGGGCAAAGGCCTCAAGGCTTTTACCGCCACCCAGCGCAGCGATAATCGAGCCCCCACCACCCATGACAGCGATAGAGATCATGCCTATCGCGGCTGAAACCAGCCCTTTACTGTCATCGCTGGAAAACAGCGCAAGCCGGTACAGCGCGGCGTTGCTCATGCCAAGACCGATGGCGTAGAGCGATAGGCAACTGACCAACAAAAGTGTCGAAACACCGGTGAAAGCGATAACGACTAATGCGATGAGGCCGCCGCAAAACGGCCAGAGCGCGTATCGAATCAGTTGGGGCAGTTCAGTGTTGGCAATCAATCGGTTGAGTATCAGATTGCCGAGAATCACGGCTGCAAATACCGGGATCTGCCACAGGCCGTAGTGCAAGGGGGAGAGTCCCTGGTTCTGGATCAGCAAGAGTGGCGCCAACCCGATCCAGGCAATCAACGGCAGGCTCATCAATCCCAAGGCAACAGTTGCGCGCAAAAATTGCGTATTGGTGAGTACCGCGGCGTAGCGGCGCATCGTGCCGCCCCATTCAAAGGACACGGCCGCCAGTCGTTGACCGTCCTGACGCAAGGTGCCCACAGTTTCCGGCATGTACCAGTAAAGGCCCAGCCAGACTATTGCGCCGCCGACACCTAACAGAAAAAACAGCTCCCGCCAGGAGAGCCATTCCAGCATCAGGCTGCCGAGCAAGGGGCCCAGCAGCGGGGAGAGCAACGCCACGTTGCCCAGCAATGCCATGATTTTTACTGCGTCGGCTTCACAGAAGACTTCTTGCAGGGCTGGATAACTGACCGCGATGACAAATCCCAATCCCATGCCTTGAATCAGGCGCAAACCATTGAAGACAAAGATGCTCTGCACGTAAAACGCCGCGACACAGGCTAGAGTGAATACCGCACAACCGATGAGTAGCATCCTGCGACGACCGAAATGATCGGACAGCGGACCGATAAGCCATTGCAAAAGAATGCCCCCTGCCAAATAAAGATTGAAGGCGTAAGGAACATGACTCGCACTGGCATTCAGTTGATGGGTTACGGTCAACATGGCCGGCATGATCATGTCGCTGGCCATATAAGTCAGAAGTTCGAAAAGAGTGATTGCAAGGCAAAACCCAAGTAGTCGAGGCGAACTTATATCTATTAAAGAATTGCGCATGATGTTCCTGTTGGTGCCGGAAGTTTGATGAGGCGGCAGAACAAGAATAGCCAGAGGTCATGAAGAATTTCATGTGCTTATTTGGGGCAAAAAGCTTCAATATTTTTCGTTGTGTGTCGGATTGGTATTTTGGGGGGGGAGACTGGGAGCTTGTAAATAAAATCTCGCCAAATAAGAATTGTTCTGCACGAAACATGCCCGCTATCAAGTAGGCGTTTATACGAGGCTTGTAGGATAAGTTCTTCGTGTTGTGGGTGAATAAGTCGGTTGTTTATCCGGCCAAGAAAACAATTTAATGTTATCGATGCTGATAATAACCCGCTGCGCTATGGTCGTAATGGTGATCGCCATGCCAGCCACCGTAGGGGAAAACGATGCAGCCACTCAGGGACAAGAGCAAGCAAGGGAATCAGCTGTGTGATTCGACGAAACATTTCAAAATCCTCATGGGTTATCGCGCAATGAAGTCAAAACTCGACATCGGCTGTAACATAAGGCCTCGTTTGCAGCCCCTCATTCCCGCAGAGCGGTAGTGGCTTGGCATGCAGACGGATACAAACCGGATACATTTTTGGTTCAGGAACCCGCAATGACCCAGTCGCAACGTTTGAAATACTCGATTCTGATTTCCCTGGTGGTACTGGGGATCATGTTCGGCCTTTCCTGGCTGCAAAATGCAGGGATCATCACCGAGCAGCTGTTCCAGTACATCGCCATTGGCGTGGCGGTGCTCGTGGTGGTGATCAATGGCGTGATGCGTCGCAAGGTCAAGCCTTGAGCGCTGCCCCCTGGCCGGATTGCTCGCTGTAAAGGACGGCGGCGGCCTGTGGGTGCAGGCTGTAGCTTTTGTCCGGATTGAGGGTGACCACGCCTTCTGCGCACAAACGTTTCAACACTTCACGGACACTGAGAAAGGACAGGGGGATGTCCAGGTCCAGCAAGTGGCTGTGTACGCCACGCACTCCCAGGCGGCGGTCGTTTTCGGCGGCGGTCAGCAACGCGTCGATGACTTTGAGGCGAATCAGGCTGGTACGCAGGCCAAAACTCTTGAGCAGAAACCTGATCCGTTCGTTGCCGTGGCGTTCGGCTTGTTGATTGAAAACGCCGGAGCCCAGGGTGCTGGCCTTTGGCGCATGGCTACCGTCCGTTGGCAGTTGCGGGTTGTACATGCAAAAACTCCTTTTCAGAGCCTGATCAGGAAAAAGTGATGGGTGCTCTCAATCAATAAGACGAATGAGCCAGGCAAATAATGAAGGCCCACATGTAGAAAATTTGTCGCCGTTACGTCAGCGGCCCGTGAGTCGGGCGTGCGGACGTCCTAAATTTTTGCTGGTTGCTTCGTTTTAAGGGGAGGCGCATTGCGTGTCATACGTCTTTTCGATCAGGAGCGAGCGTGATTATTTCCAGGCAGTTAACCAGGTTGAGCCTTGCGGGTGTGTTTCTGGGGCTGAGTCTTGCGGCAAGCGCGCGCAGCCAGCCAGAGCAGGCGACGGCCGAGATTCGTCGAACCAGTTTCGGCGTGCCGCATATTCGTGCCGACAACGAGCGCGGGCTCGGCTATGGCATTGGCTATGCCTACGCTCAGGACAATCTGTGCTTGCTGGCCAATGAGATTGTCACCGTCAATGGCGAGCGCTCACGGTATTTCGGCCCGGACCAGTCTACGGTCGAAGAGCGCGGGAACCTGGCCAGCGATCTGTTCTTCAACTGGCTGAATACCCCCCAGGCTGTCGCCGCTTTCTGGCAGGCGCAAACACCGGAAGTCCGCGAGCTCATCGAGGGTTACGTGGCGGGTTACAACCGTTCGCTGACAGAGCGTCGAGCGCAGGGTTTGCCGCAGCAATGCCAGGGTGAATGGGTGCGCGCGATTACCGCGCAGGACCTGGTCAAGTTGACCCGACGTCTAATGGTCGAAGGCGGCGTGGGGCAGTTTGCCGAAGCATTGGCCGGCGCTACCCCGCCGAAAACCGTTGCCCGTCTGGCGGGCGAGCCGGCGTCGTTCCAACTGGCGGCTTCGCGCATGCAACGCTTCGCTCTGGATCGCGGCAGTAACGCCGTGGCGGTCGGCAGCGAGCGTTCGTTCAACGGTCGCGGGATGTTGCTGGCCAATCCGCACTTTCCTTGGGTCGGTGGGATGCGTTTCTATCAGATGCACCTGACCATTCCCGGCAAACTGGATGTCATGGGCGCCGCGTTGCCCGGCCTGCCCATGATCAATATTGGTTTCAACCAGCACCTGGCGTGGACCCACACGGTGGATTCGTCCAAGCACTTCACGCTGTACCGCCTGCAACTCGATCCCAAGGATCCGACCCGTTACCTGCTGGATGGCAAGTCTTTGCCGATGAAAAAGCAGACGCTGGCGGTGAACGTGAAGCAAGCCGATGGCCAGACCCGGCAGATTTCCCATGTGGTCTACAGCTCGCAATTCGGCCCGATTGTGCAATGGCCCGGCAAGCTGGATTGGAACAACCAGTTTGCCTACAGCCTGCGCGATGCCAACCTGGAAAACGACCGCGTCTTGCAGCAGTGGTATGCGATGAACCGTGCCGCCAGCCTCAAGGATTTGCAGGCATCGGTGCACAAGATTCAGGGGATTCCGTGGGTCAATACCCTGGCGGTGGACGATCAGGGGCAGACGCTTTACATGAACTTGTCGGTGGTGCCGAACGTCAATGCCGACAAGCTGGCCAAGTGCAGCGATCCGCGGGCCGGATTACAGATGATCCTGCTCGACGGTTCCAACAGCGCCTGTGCCTGGGACATCGACCCGCGCGCTGCGCAAAAAGGCATTTATGCAGCAGACAAGTTGCCGCAACTGCTGCGCAAAGACTTTGTGCAGCATTCCAATGATTCGGCCTGGATGGCTAACCCGGCACAACCGCTCACCGGTTTCTCGCCGTTAATCAGCCAGGACAATCAGCCGTTGGGGCTGCGTTCGCGTTTCGCACTGGAGCGTCTGGGCACGTTGAGCAAGGCCGGCCCTGTCGCTGCGGCAGATCTGCAACACATGGTGATGGACGATCAGGTGTATCAGGCGGCCCAAGTGATGCCGGACTTGCTGCAGTTCTGCACCGCGGATCTCGGCGCCGATGCGCCGACGCTTACGCCGCTGTGTGCCAGCCTCAAGGCGTGGGATCGCCGGGTGAATCTGGACAGTGGGCTGGGCTTTGTGCATTTTCAGAATGTTATGGTGCCGTTACAGCAAATCCCTGACATCTGGCGTGTGGCGTTCGACCCGAAGGATCCGCAACACACACCACGTGGCCTGGCAATTGAACGGCCAGACGTCGCCAAAGCGATTCGGGCGGCGATGCTGGCTTCGGTCGAAAAGGTAAAAACCCTTGGCCTGAAGGCCGATAGCCGCTGGGGCGATATCCAGGTGGTCAGCAGTGGCGGGCAGCAAACGCCGATCCACGGCGGACCGGGCACGCTGGGTGTGTATAACGCGATCCAGAGCGTGCCGAGAACCGACGGCAAGCGCGAAGTCGTCAGTGGCACCAGCTATTTGCAGGTGGTGACTTTCGATGACAAGGGGCCGCAGGCTCGGGGCTTACTGGCATTCTCGTTGTCCAGTGACCCGGCGTCGAAGTACTCTCGGGACCAGACACTGGCCTTTTCGAAAAAGCAGTTGAGTGTGTTGCCGTTTACCGAGCAGCAGATCACGTCCGATCCGCAGTACCAGGCTCAGACGATCCGCGAGCAGGATGAAAAAGCAGGGAAGATCGCCGCGCAGTAGTCGAGATAGCGATTGAAGCAAAAGTGAAGGCCGCACCCCGCAAGGGTGGCGGCCTTCAGCTTTTTGGGGCTTGTTGCGGGATCGAATTGAGGACCGGATTGCCGTCCTTGTTGCGGGTCAGATAGACCGGCAGCACCTTGGGCAACGAAGCCACCAGGCTGTGGAGCTCTTTGATGTTGTAGACACCACCGAGGCGAATCGAGCCGGTACTGTGGTCGGCGATCATGACTGGCTTGTTCAAATAACGATTGATCAAGGGCAGGGCATCGGTCAGCGTCAGATCATCGAGCACCAGTTTGCCGCTGCGCCACGCCAGTGAATGGTCATTGGCAGAGGTCTGGCTGATTTGCGGCGTGAAGTCGCCGTGTCGGTAACGTGCCTGCATGGCAGGTTCGAGACGCAGGCCCTCGCCGGGCAGGGCGCCGTTGCTGGTCACCAGCACGGAACCTTCGATCAGGTTTACGCGAACCTGGTCCTCATACATCCAGACGTTGAATCGGGTTCCGGTGACGCGAATCCTGCCATCGGCTGCCCTGACAATGAACGGATGCTGCAGGTCATGACTGACGCTGAAGAAGGCTTCGCCTTTTTTCAGCGTGACGCGACGCTGGTCCTTGTAATTGCTGAACGTCAGTTCACTGCCCAGGTTCAGCTCCACCTGACTGCCGTCGCTCAGCGTGACTTGGCGAACATTGTCGGTCGCCTCGAAATGCTGATAGGCATTGGGCAGCCAACCCAGGTTCCATCCGGTATAGGCCGCCAGCGGCAGCGCAAGGGCGCAGACGGTGGCGGCAATGCTGAAGGTGCGCCATGGCGTTGCTGGTCTGACGCGAACGGCTGGCACGACGGATTCGGGACGAGGCAAATCCCCAGCCACATCCCAGATCTCCAGCATGGCTTCGTACTCAAAGGCATGCAGCGGATGAGCATTACGCCATTGCTCGAACGCCAGGCGTTCTTCGGCGGTGCAGTCGATGGCGTGCAGGCGCATGCACCAGTGCGCAGCGGCATCGGTGATCGCGTCGTATTGAGCTTGCGAGAGAGAATTGTCGGTCATTGACTCATCCTGATTTCCTGCATTCTAACCTTGAGGGGAAGTCTGCGAGAACAACCGTCATGGCAATTGCCCATCAAAGTACGACTTATTTTTTACCTGGACGCCCTGAACACCGGGCATCGCCAGGCAGTATCCATAAATCGAGTGAAAAAAGGGTCAAGACCTCCGCACGAACAAGCATGTGCAGATCGGGTGATTCGCGCATGCTTTTATCATGAGGTTCAGATCAAGTCGTCGGTCAGCACCGGATCCAGTTGTCGGCCCATTTCGCTTATCAAGTAAGCGATCGAGTCAGCGTTGCGCAAAATGATGTCGGTTCGCTGGTGCACATTCCGTGGGTTCAGGAAGATGTTGCGAGCTTCATCCATTGTTATGCCGCCCGTCGTTTTGAGGATGTCCTTGCCCACATGCTCCAACCCCACAATCGAGTCCAGACTGATCCATGACTGTAATGTGCTGTTCCAGCGCGCAAACAGTTCTTCCTTCGGGGTGTCCAGGGACAGTGCTTGTCGCTGGAAATCCTGCTGCGTTTGTTTGACTGTCGCACCATAACGGGTGACGGTGGCAATGAGGTCGGCGAACGGACGCCTTGCCTCAACCTGTGCAATATCCACGGTCTTTGAAAAAAGATGAGAGAACTCATGAATCAGGGTAGCGGCCCGGGCATGGTCGTCGACGTCGAAAGGCTCAGTCAGACAGGACTGGTACCAATCGAGTTGCTGGTCAAAGAACCTCTCCGTGAAATGCACACGATTCTGTGCGTCATTATCTATAACAAAAGCAATCGTGTTGCCGATTTCGTATTTGTTTGATCCGACCACAAAACGTTCGGTGTTCATGAAATCCACGTTGGGGTCCACCAGCGCTGTGCAAATGGGAACGATGACTTTTTTGATTTTGTCCAGAAGGTTGGCGTCGATTTGGTCAGCGTCAAAAAAGGCTCTGAGAAAGGTATCCAGCCGCGTTCCCGAATTCAGCTGTCTGAGCTGTGCCAGGTTATGCAGACTGTTAAAAGCGTAATAGCGAGCCAGGTCTATTGCCTGCACGATCATGCGTGCTTTTTCCGGGTGTTTTGCCCGAATGTCTTTCATTCCCCGTGCTTCGATATTCAGAACCTCTCTGGCATATTTAGCACTGACATATTGATTGTGCATTTTCGACAGGGCTTTTCCATAGTGGACAGTATGGATGTCCGGATCGAGCACCAGTTGCTTGTCAGGCGTGGTCAGTAGCGCAGGGCCTTCTTCCTTGTCTTTGATCATTCGCCAGATCGCCCCGGGTCTGGTCACGCGGTACACCTTGCCCGCGATGGGGGCATAGGTTTGTCTGCTGGTCATTTCCAGGTAAGTGCCATCTGCACTGTTCTTCTTTAAATCCTTCAGCTCGACGGCGGTGGTTTCGAAAGGCTACAGTGACGTGCGCGTCGGTGCAGTGGTTTTCACTTGCGACCAGTGCGGTGCGGCCACAGGAATGGCCGCCGGTTCGGCAACGGTATCGGTCGTTGCCTGCGCGCCGATCGATTCTTCCAGCGATAACCTGCCCAGTGACACCATCTGCACCGCACCAGCAATAAAATCGAGCACTGCCGGTTTCCAGTGGTGGTCCTGCAGCGCTTCGGCCGAGTTCTTGAAGTCTTTGTAGGCTTGCCATAGAAACAGCCCATAAGCGAGTTTGCCGGGTAAAAGGCCCGCGAGCCTGTGGATGCCGGAGCTGAACAGGTTTTTGGCTGCCTCCCAGTCTGACTGGCCGCCGGCTTCGGACTGAGCGCCGAGCATTTGCCACAGCAGGCTTGTGTTGTCGCTGAACAACCGGGTCAGCAAGTTGCCGCCGATGGGGTTAGAGGCGAGGGTGATTTCGCTCGCTTGTCCGACGGTGGACTTCAATAGATTGCGAACCCCGGATTGCGCACTTGCTGGAAGGCGACGTATCAGCAGCTCCTGTAATGGTCCCGGCGTATTGATCGCCGAGATAACGCTTGTCTCATTATCGAATTCGGTGAATGGCGAGTCTGCATGGTAGGGGGCATACAGGACTTGCGGACCTTTCTGACCGGCGCCGGGACCGATCAGGTACAAGCCCAGTGTTTTGACGGCTGCAGTGCCGACAGTCTTGATCAGCTCCAACGGACGGACAATCGCGTGGGCGCCGTTGACAGCAGCCCGGGCGATAGCGTCCGGCATGTCCATCACCTGTCGAATCAAGTCGAAGCCGCTGTCGGAAAGACGCTGTTGCAGCTTCTGTTCATGGGCGTGTTGCATCAATTGCCAGGGCAATTGCCGAATGAAGCGCAGCCTTCGAATGTCTGCATCGGCGCTTTTGTTGGACAAGCTGTCTATGACCAGTTTTGCGTAGGTTTGCTGAATGTTCAGTGACAGCAGGAGTTGCCTGACAGCGGACTGGTTCAGGCCTTGCGGAAGGGATTGAGTGGTTTTCGAAGCGATCTTGAACCCTGTGCCCTGGGCAATGTTGGCATGGTTCAAGGCAAACTCGGTCAGGGATCGAGCGGGGCCGGCCAGGGTCAGGTTGGGGATGATTTCGATGTCGTCGGGGTCTGGCGGTGTCCCGGAGAAGCGGCTACCGAGCAGTGACACCAACGTGTCATGCACATAGGACCTCAGCGTTTTTATGCCGTGCAGGTAATCTTTATCATCGTCGACGCTGTTGCAGTATTGCTCCAGCAATTCGATGTGCAGCTGCTGTTCTTCGACGGGCGCCATTGCAAACCAGGCGGGCAAGGACTGCTGTCGGGTAATCGCCTGCGCGATCGAGGTGGCTCTGTGCAAATTGGTGTCGATCACTGTTTTGGTCAGGGTTTCAAGGGCTTTGGTCTGTTTTGCATCGTCCAGCTTCAGGGCGCGCAGGTGTTCGCAGCGTCCCAGGAAGTGGTCAATCGATGATTGTGATAACCGCTGCAAGACATGACCTTCAATCAGTCGCAACGCGCCGAGTGAATAGCGCTGGTGGAAGGTGCGTTGGACCGGGGAGAGGTTTTCCAACAGCGCCAGACGTTTGTGCGGATCAAGCAGGCGTTGCTCCAGTTCCTGCTTTGCATGACTGACGGTGTCAAAGACTTCCAGGCCCTGCGCAGGTGTCCATAGAACTGTTCGGCCCGAATGCCGAGGGTCGAGCCCGCCACGCTCGGTCAACAGCAAACAGTTGGCCAAGGGCAAGAGATTCGTTTGGCCGGAGTGCTCAAGGGTCAATGAATAGGCGTCAGGCCGGAATCCCTTGAGTGACAGACGGCTTTTACGATCCGAGTGATCCGGATTGAGCACCGTATCGACCATGGCCCGATCGGGGTTGTCCCAAGTGGCACCCAGTACCCGAAGGCTGGCTTCGCCGCATATGCCTATGGAAAAGGCATGAGCCAGTCGGGACTTCATGTTCTCCAGATGGACTTGCTGCAGTCCCGGCGAGGTGACGGGTTGAGCGGCAAAGTCTGCACTGATCAGCGTTTCGATATCGCTGAAAGTTTTCACGAACGCCGCGGCCCTGTCTGCCAGCACCATGGAGGGCTGTTGATTGCCCGACAATACCGGCCGCGTACTCCAGCGTCCCTGGGTATCCTGCGTCAGCAGTTGCTCGCTGATCATCGAGCGGATGTCCAGCGTCTTGTCGAACAAGGCGTTGATGTCCACGATGCCGTCGCTGTGACGGAAAACCTGCAGGGCATACTCGATGTTCTGCTGTTGTTTGGTGATGATTGCTTCGAACAGCTTTTTGAAGATAGAACCGGAAATCGCTTCCCCAGAGACATTCGGCCGTTCAAAACCGATGAAGCGCTGACGTTCCTCCAGACTCAGGAGGCCGTAGAACTCATCCTCGTGACCGACCGCGCTGAATTTGCTCAACAAGGTGTCTTTGAGGTCCTGATAGTCTTTGAGTACCTGCAACCCTTGAGTGGGGGTGTAGAGAAACGCATTGCCGCCATTGATCATCAGCGAGCCTGCCAGCTCCACATAGCTGGCCTCATATTCCCAGAGACGCACGGTTTCGACGGTCAGTGTCGCGTACGTTCTGCTGGTCGGCTCGATCAGCGAATGCAAGTCCTGGCTTTGTTCAGGCGTGATGATCTCGGCTTCGCGCTTGAGCAGGAGCTCCGCTCGCGCCTTCTGCGCGATGGCCTTGCTGAAAAATTCGCGACGTGATGCGCCATCGACACTCACTGCGTCCCAGTAGCTATTCATTTGCTCGGAAAGCAGGCTGATCAGTTTTCGGGAGGCAGTGGCTACAACGGTTTCCCAGTATTGCTGGTCAGCGCTGGCCGGGTGTTTTTTCGGGTGGGAAAACTCATGTGATTGCCCCGACGGCCAACGTTGATTGCGGTAATACAGCAGCACGGCATCACTCAAGGATATGGCGTTGATCCAGCGCCGTGCCGGAGTGCTTTCCTTATCGTGTTCATCGGCAGTTGCCGCGGAATAGAAACTGACCTGGGTCTGGCGCTGATCCAGGCCGGGGAAGGCTGATTTCAGCAGTTCATTCAGCACCGCACCCAACAGCGAAGTCAGTGTCGGCAACGCTTTCAACTCCTCGAGCATGGCCTGATCGTTCATTTGCTGGTGTGCGGTGATGGTGCTGCTCTGATCTTCGAACACCTCGCCTTCGATGGTTTGAAAGGTCACCTCGATATTGGCGGCATCTGCCAGCGTTCTGCGTTGAGACAACGACATGAAAGCCAACAGGTCGTCGTCCTCGGTCGCGCTGTTCAACTGACGCTTAAGCTGTTCGGTCAAGGCTGAGCGGCTGTCGTACTTCTTTATGCCGGCATACGGGGTGTAGAGAATTACGCCGTTGTCATCCGGTGTGGCGCTCAGCACGAAGCTGCCGGCCAGAGGCACGGGTTCCAGGTCGTTGGTCTTGAGCAGGATTTTTTCGGCGAGCATGGGCGGTTTCTGTTCATCGCGTAGCGTGTGGTTGGCTAGTTGCAGGTGACTGAACCATTCGAAGTCCTTTTGCGTCAGCCCGTGGATTTGGCCAAGTTTCCTCCAAAGGCCGGGAGACTTCAGGGCCTGAGGGAAAAACAATGGAGTGGCAGGTGTAGGCATCGTCGAGTCTCGTTCAGGGCGCGATTGAAATGCGCCGATGGATTGAGCCTCGAGACTAAAAGTCAGTGGCGCCTGCAAGGTGGTAAATAGTTACCGCACAGCCTGCCGGTTGGTCGTGCAAACTTGAGAAGAAAGCAGAGCCCGTGCTGGTATGGCCTGCAGGTGATCAACCGAAAAGTTGACAGCTCGCTCATCGTGCGTTGTTAATCGGCTGGTTTTCATACGCTGTTGCCCCCTCCAATAATTACTCTGGAGCTTCAGATGTCTGCGCCACGCGATCATGTGTCTACTGCGGTTTCGCCAAACCTGTCCTTCGAAGCGCTGACGGCGTTGCTCGAGCAGATCTTCCTGCGTCACGGCACCTCAGCCGATGTCGCCAAAACCCTGGCCCTCAACTGCGCCGGCGCCGAGCGCGACGGGGCTCACAGTCATGGTGTATTCCGCATTCCCGGTTATGTGTCGACGCTGCAGAGCGGCTGGGTCAATGGTCAGGCAGTGCCGGTGGTCGAGGATGTAGCCTCGGGATTTGTCCGGGTTGATGCCGGTAATGGTTTTGCCCAACCGGCCCTCGCGGCGGCGCGGTCCTTGTTGGTCGAGAAGGCCCGCAGTGCCGGCATTGCGGTGCTGGCCATCCGCAATTCCCACCATTTCGCCGCCTTGTGGCCAGACGTCGAGCCGTTTGCCGATGAAGGGCTGGTGGCACTGAGCGTGGTCAACAGCATGACCTGCGTGGTGCCGCACGGTGCCGATCGGCCGCTGTTCGGGACCAACCCGATTGCCTTCGCCGCTCCTCGGGCCAACGGTGACCCGATCGTTTTCGACCTGGCGACCAGCGCCATCGCCCATGGCGACGTACAGATTGCTGCTCGTAAAGGCGAGCGTTTGCCGGCGGGCATGGGTGTGGACAGCCTCGGCCAGCCAACCCAGGATCCGAAAGCGATCCTTGAGGGCGGCGCCTTGCTGCCGTTTGGCGGACACAAGGGTTCGGCGCTGTCGATGATGGTGGAGTTGTTGGCGGCGGCGTTGACCGGGGGCAATTTTTCTTTCGAGTTCGACTGGTCGAACCATCCGGGGGCGAAAACACCCTGGACGGGTCAACTGCTGATCGTGATCGATCCGAGCAAGTCGGCGGGGCAGAATTTTGCCGAGCGCAGTCAGGAACTGGTTCGGCAGATGCACGGTGTAGGGCTCAAGCGGTTACCGGGTGATCGGCGTCACCGGCAGCGTGCCAAAGCCAAGGTCGAAGGCATCGCACTCGATGCTCAAACGCTGGCAAATCTGCGAGAACTGGCCGGGCTTTGAGGTCAAGCGCAATCTCTAATGTGGGAGCGGGCTTCTGTGGCGAGGGGGCTTGCCCCCGTTCGGCTGCGAAGCAGTCGTGAAACCTGCACACCCGCTCTAGCTGATTCACCGCGGAAACAGTTTTGGGGCCGCTTCGCGACCCAACGGGGGCAAGCCCCCTCGCCACAAAAGCCCCTCACCACAATGACTTAACGCCGGCCCAACAACAGCCCGACCACCAAACCGAATCCGGCGGAGATGGCCACGGTTTGCCAGGGATGACCACCGATGTAGTTTTCGCTGGCCTCGACTGCGGGCCTGGTCCGGTCACGCATACTGGAGACTGAACCCCGGGCCTGCTGGAGTTTCTGGGCGATTTGCCCACGAAGGGTGTCCGCTTCTTCACCGACCAGTGAAGCACTGCTCTTGAGCAGTTTTTCCGACTCTTCGATCAGGGCCTGAAGTTCGCTGAAGACCTGATCCTTGATTTGATCCTCAGCGACTTGATCGATGATTTTGCGGGCCATTGGAGTACTCCTTGCAGGTAAATGGGCAGTGAACAATGGAGTCTGGCGCGATGGCAAAAGTTGCAGCCATTTTGCGTGGCGACTCCACCCTGAAGAAAAATCCAGGGCAGGACATTTCCTCCTACAGTGTAAGATGTCGCCTATTTTACGCAGCAGGTATCTTCCATGAGCTTCAATCTGGCCGACAAACCCCTTGCCGAGCGCGCGGCGCTTGAAGATGAGAAATCTCGTCTGTTCGAGCTCTGGCAAAACAACCTGGGTAAATCCAAGGGCGAAGCCGCACGGTTGTTCGGTGAGCGTGCCAAGCGCAAAGGCAAATGGGCCGAGTGGGTCCGCGCCGAACTCGACGGCATGTCGCCGCCGGAATTCGCGAACATGGTGCGCAGTGAAGTCAATCGCCTGATGGCCGCTAAATAAGCTTCCAGCACTGACAGTTTCGAAATTGCCGAAGATCGCAACCTGTGCCAGCTCCTACGGGTGGGAAAAAGTCGCGATAATCGCCTCGCGCACTTTCAGCACCACCGGATCGAGCTGTGTGCTGGTACGCCAACCCAACTCGATCGGGTAGCGTGGCAGCGCCAAAGGGCAGGGCAGCAACGCCAGTCCGCTAAGCGCGGCGATACTTCGAGCCGCATGGGCTGGAATAGTCGCCACCGCCTGACTGCCCTTGAGCAGATGCGGCAACGCGGCAAAGTGCGTGGTCGACGCGCATACCCGCCGACTCAGGCCCAACGCCGCCAGGCCTTCATCGGTGATCCCGATAAAACCGCCCGATGACACCAGGATGTGTTCGCGGGCGACGAACTCTTCAAGGCTGAGAGTTTCCTGTCCCTCGGTCAGACTGAGAGGGTCCACCAGGCACAGATAATCGCCTTCACCCAGCACCTGACGACTGAGCAAACGCTCGGCAAACCCGCCTGCCGTGATCGCCAGGTCGATGCTGCGTTCCATCAAGGCCCGGGCGACGATCTGGCTATGGGTCTGGCGAAAGATCAGCCGCAGTTTCGGCGCGCGATCAGCGATCTCTTCAATCAATGGTCGCCCGTAGGCGATTTCGAAATCATCCGACAAACCCACCGTCACCGAGCGTCCGTCGTAATGATTCGCCGCCGGATCGACCATCACCAGGCTCTGGCGGCATTTGTTCAGCGCATCGCTCACCACCGGTTTCAACTGGTTGGCCTTGAGCGTCGGCGCAAGACCTCGACCCGTGCGCACGAACAACTGATCGCCATACACCTCTCGCAATCGGCGCAACGCCGCGCTGACCGCCGATTGCGTCACGCCCAGACGCAGCGCGGCACGGCTGGCGCTGGATTCTTCATGCAGGGCTTCGAAGACTTTGAGCAAGTTGAGGTCGACGGTTGCGATATTCATTTGGTTCATATCATTCAGCAGTGAGTCGGGCTTTATTCATGATCCTGTGGCGCCGGAGAATGAGCAACACCTCATTACTGACGGAGTCACCGCGATGCCCAAGTCCATCGTTGCTGCCCTGCAAATCGGCGCCTTGCCCGGCGGCAAGGCCGATACCCTCGATCAAATCCTCTCTTGGGAAACCGCCATTATCGAATCCGGTGCCGCACTGGTGGTCATGCCGGAGGCGTTACTCGGCGGCTACCCAAAAGGCGAGGGTTTTGGCACACAACTCGGTTATCGGTTGCCGGAGGGGAGGGAAGCGTTTGCGCGGTATTTCGACAACGCCATCGACGTGCCCGGTGCCGAGACTGAAGCCTTGGCCGGATTGTCCTCACGCACTGGCGCCAATCTGGTGATCGGCGTGATCGAGCGCGCGGGCAGCACCTTATATTGCACCGCGTTGTATTTCGATCCGCAGGCCGGGATGGTCGCCAAGCACCGCAAACTGATGCCCACCGGCACCGAGCGACTGATCTGGGGCAAGGGCGATGGCTCGACCTTGCCGGTGATCGACAGCCAGGTCGGGCGAATCGGCGCCGTGGTGTGCTGGGAAAACATGATGCCGCTGCTGCGCACCGCGATGTACGCCAAAGGCGTGGAGGTCTGGTGCGCGCCGACGGTGGACGAGCGGGAAATGTGGCAGGTCAGCATGCGCCACATCGCCCATGAAGGACGCTGCTTTGTGGTCAGCGCCTGTCAGGTGCAGGCGTCGCCGCAAGCCTTGGGCGTGGAAATCGCCAACTGGCCGGCGCAGCGCCCGTTGATTGCCGGTGGCAGCGTGATTGTCGGGCCGATGGGCGACATTCTCGCCGGGCCGCTGCGTGACGAGGCGGGTTTGCTCACTGCCGAAATCGACACCGACGACCTGATCCGCGCCCGTTACGACTACGACGTGGTCGGGCACTACGCGCGCCCGGACGTGTTTGAGTTGACGGTGGATGAGCGGGCCAAACCGGGCGTGCGGTTCAACGCATAACTAATGTGGATCTTCAGCGCAGTTGAAGCCACTCTTCGCGGGTGATCTCCCAGAGCTCCTTCGGGAATCGCCCGCTGACAAAGTCGCCTTCTTCGGTGTGTATCAAGCGCATGCCGGTACGTTCCGAGAGTTTGCGCGAGCCGATATTCGGGGCCGCTTTCGGCACGCGCAGCAACGGCCGACCGAGTGTTTCGAACCAGTACTCGGTCACCGCCGCACTGGCTTCACCCATCAACCCCTGGCCTTGCCATTGCGGGGCCAGCCAAAAGCCGCGGTTGTTATCCTGTTCATTCATCAGGCTGACATTGCCGATCAGTTGATCGGGGGCCGACTTCAAGCGGATCGACCAGTGCCATTCTTCGCCACGGGCCATCGCCGGCAAGGCAATATCACGCAGATAAGTCAACGCGCCATCGGCGGGATAAGGCCACGGCACCAGGACATTCAGATAACGCACCACGTCCCAGTGAGGGAAATGTTGCTGGATGGCTTCGGCATCGGCCAGTTCCAGCGGGCGCAAAATCAATCGTTCGGTGTAGAGCGTTGGAGCAGTGTGCATCGTGGATGACCTCCTTGTAGGGACGGGCGCTGCGCATCATGCGCAGCGTCGATTGTCCGTCTAGTCTCTAGGCGTTCACACCCCTGTCAACGGATGGACTGTCCATGAGTTTGTTACTCGGCCCGATTCTGCAGTTTCGTGGCATCAACAGTAATGTCTATAACGTGTCCGCTCTAGTGGTTTTACCTTTGGGCGCGTCATCACCCAGCGTAAAGTTGCCTGGCGGTGTCAGTGCCGGTAAACCGTTGGCCATCGCCGATATCCCGTTGCTCAATCCTCAGTACCGCGTCTGGCGCATCGATTTAAAAGCGCTGCAAGAGCAGGCTGTTGCCAGCACTTACACGGTCAAGATAGAGGGCGCGGAGGCAAACTTCGTCGTTCCGGCCGAGGGCCAGTCGCCGCGCATGGCCTATGTGTCGTGCAACGGCTTTTCGGACCCCAAGGGCATGGAGAAGGTGGACCGGAACAACGAGCGCTGGGAGCACATGTGGGGGACTCATCAAAGCAAGCCCTATCACCTGTTGTTGATGGGGGGCGATCAGGTATACAGCGACGAAATGCGCAGCAGCGTGACGTCCATGAAGATCTGGTTCGCCAAACCCTTCGCCGACCGTCAGAAGGCCGCCTACAGCAAGGTGATCGAAGCCGATCTGGACAAGTTCTTCGCCAGGCTCTACCTGGAGCGCTGGAAACAGCCTGAGGTCGCGAAGCTGCTCAGCGCCGTTCCGACGGTGATGATGTGGGATGACCATGACATCATCGATGGCTGGGGTTCCTACGATGAGATTCTGCATTCAAGCCCGGTGTTCCAGGGGCTGTTTGCCACGGCCAAACGCTATTTCAGGATTTTCCAGCAGCAACTGATCCAGACTCATCCTCATCTCAAGCCGTCCGCTGATGTTCATCCCTGTGCGATTCCCGACACCGCCGACGGCTTTCACCTGGGGTTTACCGGCCTGGGCGAATTGGCATTGCTGGTTCCTGATTTACGCAGCGAACGTGCGCCGGATTTGACGACCCCACGGGCTCAACAAACCCGAGTCATTTCCCCCGTCAGTTGGGATGCGATTTATGCCTGGCTGGGCAAGGTCAAGGGGCATAAGCACTTGCTGCTGATGTCGAGTATTCCCGTGGGCTACCTGGATTTGCAGGCGGCCGAAAAGGCACTGGACCTGATATCGGGGCAACAGGAACTCGAGGACGACTTGCGCGACCATTGGCGAAGCCTGCCCCATCGAGACGAACGCAAGCGGCTGATCATGCGGTTGCTGGATTTCGCCCATGCCGAGTCATGCAAGGTCACGCTGGTGTCCGGTGATGTTCATGTGGCGGGGGCCTGCGTGATCGAATCGACGTTGTCCCGGCATCGCAACGATGGTTCAGGATTGATCTACCAATTGATTTCGACCGGGGTTGTGCATCCTGCACCACCGGTGTTGGCGGTGCAGTTTCTGGAGTCCATTGGCAAGCACCAGGAACAGATCGACTACGCCATTACCGGAACCCTGTTGCCCATCGGTGCACGGGGGCGTTACCTGATCGCCGCTCGAAACTGGCTGGCGATAGAGCCGGATGAAGAAAGCACCGGCAAAAGTCGGCTGTGGGCCCACTGGCACGTAGAAGGCCTCAAACATTGTGTGACTCAGGTGATCGATCCGGTTAAGCCGCGGGCCGAGCCGTGAGCGTTACCAGGTGTCGGTAGTCGGCCCCGGCAGGCTGAGTTTGCCGCGATCAACGAAACGCATCGTGCCGAACACGCCGCTGGCCAGTTTGCCCCGAAGCACGTACGGCAGATTGTTCAGTGTCTGCGTCTGTCCCAGCCCGAGGGTCTGACGCAGCACCGAGAAGGCCGAAACGCTCACCGGCACCACGATGACCGCCTCGGAAAAGCGCGGAATCGAGCCCGACTGGTCGCTGACACCGGAGGCGAGTGATTGACCGTTCACCTCCAGATCCAGGGCTACACCGTTGTAATCGATTGCCGTTTCATTGGGGTTTTGCACGCGCAGCTTTACCGCAAAACGCACTTCCAGTTCCTGGCTTGGCAGCGGCTCGATACCGACCACGTTGATGTTCAGCGGGTCGCGATGAGGGAACAGGGCGCAGGCGCTGAGGGAGAGCAGCAGGAGGGACAGAGACAGGGCGAACAATCTGCGCATGGACAGGCTCTCGAACAGGAAGTTATTCAGCACGATAGCGCACAACGCGCTGACAGTGATTCGAAGATATTTCGCAGCCTGTTATGACACCTTCGCGGGCAAGTCGGATCGCCGCAGCGGTGTGGCGATCCGACTTGCCCGCGACGCTTTTCAGGCGGCCAATCGCTCCTGCCAGTTTCTGACAGCAGCCTCTGCTAAGCTCCGACGACTTTTCAGCAAAGAGCCTGCCGACCGTGTCGCGAACCAGCCGTTTACTGACTTTGTTACAAGTGCTTCGGGGCAAAAGTCGTCCAGTGACTGCGGCGACATTGGCCAGCGAACTGGAGATTTCCGAACGCACGCTGTACCGCGACATCGCGGAGCTCACCGCGCTCGGCGCGCCGATTTTTGGCGAGGCGGGGATCGGCTATGTGTTGCGCAGCGGTCTGTTTCTGCCGCCCCTGATGCTCAATGCCGATGAAACCGAAGCCATCGTGCTCGGGTTGCGCTACGTGGATCAGCGTGGCGATGAGGTCTTGGGCAAAGCCGCGGCCGATGCCCTGGCGAAAATCGCCGCGGTACTCGACCCGGCGGCCCAGGAGGCCTTGCGCAACCCGACGGTGCTACCGGGCCCACCGGGTTATGGCTATCCGCAAAATGCCGTGCCCTTGAACGTGTTTCGCCAAGCCATCCGCGATCAGGCCAAACTGCACATTGATTACGCAGACGCCAACCAGGTGCCGAGTCAGCGGCTGATCTGGCCCCTGGCCCTGGGTTTTCTCAACGAAGTGCGGATCATCGTTGCCTGGTGTGAATTGCGCAGTGCCTTTCGCACCTTTCGCACCGACCGGATCTCGGCCGCCAGCGAGCAGGGCGAACGCTATCCGGGGCGGCGCAGCGACCTCTTGCGCACCTGGCGCAAGCAGATGCAACTGGACGACGCAGGGCGTTTCACTCCTGACAAGAACTGACACAGACTTGTTTTAGCATGGCACCAGAATCAACTCACAAGGAGCCGTAAACATGTCCAGTCCAGCCTCTTCACTGGCCCCCGCCATCGCCGCCTATATTGCCGCTGCCAATGCTCGCGACACGTCGAGGGTTGCCAGTTTTTTCGCTGAGGATGCCAACGTGTTCGATGAAGGGCAGCATCAGGTCGGCACGCAAGCCATCGCCCAATGGATGCAAGACACCGCACAACGTTATCAGCCCCGGGTCGAGGTGCTCGACGTTCAGCTGCGCACCGGCAAAGTGCTGGTGCATAACCTGATCTCCGGCACCTTCCCCGGCAGCCCACTGGAACTGCGCTACATGTTCCGCCTCAATGAGCAGGGCAAGATTGCCCGGCTGGATATCTCGCTGTAACGACGCGAAACCTGTGGGAGCTTGTGTGGCGAGGGGGCTTGTCGGAACGCCGCATCGCCCCGTTCGGCTGCGAAGCAGGCGTAAACCCTGTACATGCGATTTAACTTTGAAATGCCGGGGGCGCTTCGCACCCCAACGGGGGCAAGCCCCCTCGCCACAAAAGCCCGCTCCCACAGGGGTTGTGCTTGACCTACTAGCATCAGGCTTCGCCAGCAGCCCCAGAGACGTATACTGCCGCGCATGAATGTCGACTCTCCCTTAAGCGCCTGGCAACACGCCATCGAACAGAAGGGCTTCGTCCAGGACGAAGCTCAGGAACATGCCGTGTGGGCGTTGCAAAAATGCCACGAAGCCTTGCATGAAAACCACACGCCGATCACCGGCGTGTACCTCTGGGGCCCGGTCGGGCGGGGCAAGACCTGGTTGATGGATCAGTTCTACCAAAACCTGCGCGTCCCGTCCCGGCGTCAACACTTTCATCATTTCATGGGCTGGGTGCATCAGCGTTCCTTTCAATTGACCGGTACCGCCGACCCATTGAAAGCGCTGGCCCGCGAGTTGAGCCAGGAAGTGCGCGTACTGTGTTTCGATGAACTGTTCGTCAACGACATCGGTGACGCGATCATTCTCGGGCGTTTGTTTCAGGTGATGTTCGAGCAGGGCGTGGTGGTGGTCTGCACCTCCAATCAGCCGCCGGATCAGCTGTACGCGGATGGCTTCAACCGTGAGCGGTTCGTGCCGGCCATTACCGCCATCAAGCAACACATGCAGGTCATTGCGGTGGATGGCGGGGAAGATCATCGTCTGCACCCTGGCACCGGTCTGCAGCGTTATTGGGTGAACGTACCGGGTCAACCCGGCGCGTTGAGCGAGGTGTTCAAAGCCTTGACCATCGGCCAGTCGCTGTCCAGCGATCCGGTCAAGATCGGCTACCGTTCGGTCAATGTCATGCAGGCCAGTCAAACCGTGCTCTGGTGCCGTTACGCCTCGCTCTGCGAGCAGGCGTTTGCCGCCATGGACTTCATGGCCCTGTGCGACACCTTCAGCGCTATTCTGTTGAGCGACGTGCCCAACCTCAGCGCACAAAAGCGCGAAGGGCGCATCGCTCGCGGCACTGAAGACGGTGTCGAGCGGGTAGTGGCGGGTGATCGCGAGTTGCCGCAGTTGTCGGTACACGACGACGGCGTGCGCCGGTTCATCGCCCTGGTGGACGAATGCTACGACCGCAAGGTGCCGCTGTACCTCGAAGCTCAGGTGCCGATGGAGGCGTTGTACACCGAGGGCTATCTGGAATTTCCGTTTCGCCGCACCCTCAGTCGTCTGCAGGAAATGCAGCTAAAACGTTTCGCCGAGGCTTGATACCCGGAAGGAGCGAACATGAATCAGCCCTTGTCTCACCATTTGCTGACCATGGCCTATCAAAACGCGTGGGCCAATCACCGACTGGCCAAGGCCTGGCTTCAGCTAAGCCCGGCCGAGCTGGCGGCGCCGCGAGTCAGTTTTTTTCCAAGCCTCGGCGCGACCCTTAATCACATCCTGACCTGTGACTGGTTCTATGTGGATGCCCTGGAGCGGGAGTTGCGCGGTGACGAACCGCATCCCGACTGCTACGTATTTTTCAACGAAGACGAGCCGTTCACCCACGGCGCCGATCTCAAGCGCGAGCAAGCCCTGGTGGACCGTCGATTGATCGCCTATTGCGAGCAATTGCGCGACACAGGCCTCGGACGGATCGTGACCATCGCGCGCGACACTCCGCAACATGACAGCCGTTTGCGCATGCTGTCCCATTTGTTCGAGCATCAGATTCATCATCGCGGGCAGGTTCACGCGATGCTCAGTGGCACCTCGGTCAAGCCACCGCAACTGGACGAGTTTTTCTGTGCCGGTGAGGCAGAGTTGAGGGCTGAGGACTTTGCCGAGTTGGGATGGACCGAGGCATTGATCTGGGGCGTTTGAGAGAGAACGATCACAACAGGATCCAGTTGTCGGCACCCCGGCACTCGCGATAAGGTCGCTGGACCTTTCAGTGCGCAAGAGGCGAACTGGGGCAACTTGTGTGATTGAGGGTGGAAATGGAATCCGCAGAAATTCTTGTGCTTCAGGCCAGCTACACCAACCCGGTGCATGCCGAGGCGATTGGCCTGGTGTTGAACCATTACGCCGAAGACCCGATGGGCGGCGGTCACCCATTACCCGCCGACAGGTTGCAACAACTGCCGGGGGAACTGGCCAAACGTCCCCATGCCTTCAGCGTACTGGCGTTTGTCGGCGGCGAGCCGGCAGGGCTGGTGAACTGCTTTGAAGGTTTTTCGACCTTCGCCTGCCGGCCGCTGGTCAACGTGCATGACGTGGCAGTGGTGTCGAAGTTTCGCGGGTTGGGGCTGAGTCAGAAGATGCTGCACAAAGTCGAGGACATCGCACGCCAGCGCGGCTGCTGCAAAATCACCCTGGAAGTACTGGAAGGCAATGCGGTGGCTCAGGGGGCCTACGGCAAATTCGGCTTTTCGCCAGGCATGTTCGACCCGGCGCACGGGCGGATGCTGTTCTGGACCAAGGCGCTTTAATTCGCTGGAAGGTGCGGAACCTGTGGGAGCGGGCTTTTGTGGCGAGGGAGCTTGCTCCCGTTGGGTCGCGCAGCGACCCCGGCATTTCAAAATTAAACCGCATGTAAAGGGTTTACGACTGCTTCGCAGCCGAGCGGGAGCAAGCTCCCTCGCCACATAAGCCCCCCCACACATGGGTGCAATTACTGCTGAACAACTGCCGGAGTGACAGGCGTGCCCTTGGGTTTTATCAGGCTGAAGTCGATCAACGGCCGCTGCTGGCGCTCATAAGGATCGCCGATCATCAACGGTCGTGATTTGAAGCTGTCGCTGACCAGGCTTTTGCTGCGGTCCAGTTCATCGAAACTCAGACCTGCCAGATCCGCCCAGGTGTGAATCAGCTGAGAACTGCTGTACGGCCGTCCGAGATCACCGGCAAAATTCCAGTCATGGGTTTCGCGCCATTTCGGCGAAGCCCAAGCCATGAATGGAATGGTGTACATCGGTGCCGTCGGCTTGCTCTCGTTGCGGCCCAGGGTATTGTGGCCGGCGGAGTCGAAAACGTCTTCGCCGTGGTCGGAGAGGTACAGCAGGAAGCCGTTGGGATCAGTCTTGGCGTAGTCCTTGATCAGGCTCGACACCACGAAGTCGTTGTACAGCACTGCGTTGTCATAGCTGTTGTACGTCGGCACCTGATCGTCACGCACGCCGTCCGGAACACCTTTGCGGTCGGTGAACTTGTTGAACGTCGACGGGTAACGGTACTGGTAGCTCATGTGCGTGCCGAGCAAATGCACAACGATCAGCTTGCGCGGCGCCGCATCGGCCAGCGCCTTGTTGAACGGTTCGATCACGTCGCCATCGTACTGGGCGGCATTTTGGTTACGGTTATTGTTCAGGTACACCTGCTCATCGGCCTGCTGGGAGAACGTCGTGAGCATGGTGTTGCGCTTGGTCATGGTCTGCTGGTTGGTGATCCAGAAGGTCTTGTAACCCGCCTGTTTCATCATGCTGACCAGCGACGGCGTCGACAGGTAAAGGTCCGGGTTTTCTTCGTCGGCGAATGTCAGTACCTGCTGCAACGCCTCAATGGTGTAGGGGCGTGGGGTAATAACGTTATCGAAAACCGCCAGTTGGTCCTTGAGTTTGTCCAGTTCCGGCGTGGTTTCCCGTGGGTAACCGTACAGGCTCATGCGCTGACGGTTGGTGGATTCGCCGATCACCAGCACCAGAGTCGCGGGCTGATTGGCCATCGCATCGGTGAGGTTCTTGAGCGGTGCAATCTTGCTGGCGCTGTCGAGCATGGCTTGCATGCCGGCCAGGGTATTGAGGTAACGGTGATAGGCCACGGCCATCTGCCACGGCACCGCGGGTTCGATGCGAGTCTCGAATTTCTCGAAGCCGCCCGCCAGGCTGCCGGTGTGCGCGGTCTGCTTGATCAGCGGGTAACCGACTACTGCCAGCAGAATCGCCATCGCTGCGATCAACGCCTGGCCACGAGGCAGGTACACCGGACGCAGGCGGGTCCAGAGGAAATACGCGAACGCGGTGTGGGCGAGGAACGCCAGTACCATCCACCAGGCAAAATACTGGGTCATGTACTCGCCGGCTTCAGACACGTTCGATTCGAACATGATGAAGATGACGCTCTGGGAAAATTCCTGCTGATAGATGAAAAAATAACCTAGGCTGGCCATCGAACAGGCCCACAGCACCACGCCGATCAGCGCGGCCATCACGCGTGTTTGCCTAGGGAACAACAGCATCGGCGCGAGCCAGATGGCACTCATAACAAAGGCCTGGCGGAACCCGGTAAACCCGGAAGTGCCCGACAGTTGAATCAGCAGTTGGGTGATGCCGGAAAAATACCAGAAGAACAGGAATAACCAGAGAAATCCTGCCCAATCAAAACCATTCGCAGACGTTTTGCTGCGTTTAAACAAAGCCATTCAGCACTCCAGCCTGATAATTTCTTCGGCCGTCGGCACTCTCCTTGTCACAGACGAGCGTACGCCGCGCGAATACCGAGCGGCCACAATGAACCGGAGTATCGACAAGAAGGTGTGAAAACTTTGTGAGTTGCTGGAGCTGGCAGAGTTACAGCGAGTCGGAAACAGCGGTGGCTGCTTCCGAGTCAAACGAGGGGGTCAGGCGTGGGGGGCACGTTGGGTGACAGGCCAGGGCTGAACCTCATTGCCTTGGGTCAGCAGGCGCAATTGCGCGACTTCCCGCTTCAATTGGTCACGCTCGTCTTTCAACTGGCGCAGTTCATCGCGACGGATCGTGACGTAAAGGGTTTGTGCTGGCAGTGCTGTGTGTACGGTGCCCATTGCTCACCTCGCAAATGGCTGTCTCAACTGTAAGTTCGCTCCCTGGATCAGGTGCTCTCTTACTATCGGCGCCAATTTTGATTTCTTTTGCCCTTGAAGGGAACTTTTTTATTTTTCATGGTCGTTGTGTCTTCGGTACGATTCCCGACGTTATCAGTCTGGATCGGGCACAATGCCCGGAAACTTCATTGCGCCGCTCTGGACTAACCCTCATTAGTCGCGTTGGGCTATAACCTTTGACACACTTTATTTGTAGTAGGGAGCATCAGTACATGCAACTCGGGATTATTGGACTGGGCCGCATGGGCGGCAATATTTCGCGGCGCCTGATGCTCAACGGACATACCACCGTTGTTTACGACCGCAATACCGCCTTTGTCGACACCCTGGTTGAAGCAGGCGCCACCGGTGTTGCCGACTTGCCAGCCCTGGTCGCTGGCCTGGCCAAACCTCGCGCGGTGTGGGTCATGCTGCCCGCCGGCGCACCGACCGAAGACACCATCGACACCCTGAGCACCTTGCTCGACGCGGGCGATACCATCATCGACGGCGGCAACACCTTCTATAAAGACGACATCCGCCGGGCCAAAACCCTGTCGGAAAAAGGCCTGCACTACATCGACGTCGGCACCTCCGGCGGCGTCTGGGGCCTGGAGCGTGGTTATTGCATGATGATCGGCGGCGATGCCGAGACCGTTAAGCGTCTTGACCCGCTGTTCGAAAGCCTGGCCCCGGGCCTGGGCGACATCCCGCGCACCAAGGACCGTAAGTCCGATGACGATCGCGCCGAGCGTGGTTACATCCACGCAGGACCCGCCGGGGCCGGGCACTTCGTCAAGATGATCCACAACGGCATCGAATACGGAATGATGCAGGCCTTCGCCGAAGGCTTCGACATCCTCAAGACCAAGGCCAGCACCAACCTGCCGGAAGATCAGCGCTTTGACCTGAACGTTGCCGACATCGCCGAAGTCTGGCGGCGTGGCAGCGTGGTGTCGTCCTGGCTGCTCGACCTGACCGCCGATGCCCTGGCCAGCGACCCGAAACTCGACGGTTACTCAGGCTCGGTGGCTGACAGCGGTGAAGGTCGCTGGACCATCGAGGCCGCGATGGAGCAATCGGTGCCTGTACCGGTGCTGTCGAACTCGCTGTTCTCGCGCTACCGTTCGCGCGGGCAAGGCACCTTTGGCGACAAGATTCTCTCGGCCCAGCGCTTCGGCTTCGGCGGCCATGTGGAGACCCCGAAAAAATGACCCATGTGATCCGCAGGAAATCCAAGGCAGAACCCGCACCGCCTACCACGCTGTTTTTGTTCGGTGCCCATGGTGATCTGGTCAAGCGCCTGCTGATGCCGGCGCTGTACAACCTGAGTCGCGACGGTTTGCTGGGGAATGGACTGCGGATCATCGGCGTTGATCACAACGCCATCAGTGACGAAGCCTTCGCCAAAAAACTCGAAGATTTCATTCGGGCGGAAGTGGCGGCCAAGGTCGGCAAGGGCGATCAAGCCCTTGATCCGGCCTTGTGGGCCAAACTGGCCAACCATATCAGCTACGTCCAGGGCGATTTCCTTGACGAACGCACCTACGAAGCGCTGGCGGCGAAAATCGCCGCCAGCGGCACCGGCAATGCGATTTTCTACCTGGCCACCGCGCCGCGCTTTTTCAGTGAAGTGGTGCAGCGTCTCGGTGCCGCCGGATTGCTGCAAGAAACCCCCGAAGCGTTCAGAAGGGTGGTGATCGAAAAACCTTTCGGCTCCGACTTGCACACCGCCGAAGCCTTGAACGCGTGCTTGCTCAAAGTGATGACGGAAAAGCAGATCTACCGGATCGATCACTATCTGGGCAAGGAAACCGTGCAGAACATTCTGGTCAGCCGGTTCTCCAACAGCCTGTTCGAAGCCTTCTGGAACAACCATTACATCGACCACGTGCAAATCACCGCCGCCGAAACCGTCGGCGTGGAAACCCGTGGCAGTTTTTATGAGGTCACCGGCGCCCTGCGGGACATGGTGCCCAATCACCTGTTCCAATTATTGGCGATGGTGGCCATGGAGCCACCGGCCGCTTTTGGCGCCGATGCGGTACGCGGCGAAAAAGCCAAAGTCGTCGGCGCGATCCGCCCCTGGTCGACCGAGGAGGCGCGAGCCAACTCGGTGCGCGGCCAATACACCTCCGGCCAGATCGATGGCGAGCCGCTGCCCGGTTATCGCCAGGAAGCCAACGTGGCGCCTGACAGCACGACCGAAACCTATGTTGCGCTCAAAGTCATGATCGACAACTGGCGCTGGGTCGGCGTGCCGTTCTACCTGCGCACCGGCAAGCGCATGAGCGCGCGCGACACCGAGATTGTCATTTGCTTCAAGCCGGCACCGTATGCGCAGTTCCGCGACACCGAGGTCGATGAGTTGCAGCCGACCTACCTGCGGATCCAGATTCAACCCAACGAAGGCATGTGGTTCGACCTGCTGGCCAAACGGCCCGGGCAGGCGTTGAACATGGCCAATATCGAGCTGGGTTTTGCTTATAAGGATTTCTTCGAGATGCAGCCGTCGACGGGCTATGAAACGCTGATCTACGACTGCCTGACTGGCGATCAGACGTTGTTCCAGCGTGCCGACAACATCGAGAATGGCTGGCGCGCCGTGCAGCCATTCCTGGACGCCTGGGAGCAGGACGCAACGATGGAGAACTATGCGGCCGGCGAAGACGGACCTCAGACCGCTGACGAGCTGCTGAGCCGCGACGGCCGCGTTTGGCACAATGTCGGTGAGTGACGTCACGCAACAATCCATCCGTTTTCTGCTCAGTGACATGGACGGCACTTTACTGCTCCCTGATCACAGCCTCAGTCAGCGCACGATCGAAGCAGTCCGCGCCTTGCGCGAGGCCGGCGTGCTGTTCAGCCTGGCCACCGGGCGTCCGCCCAAAGCCATGTTGCAGCAGATCGAAGCCCTGGGTGTCGATCTGCCGACGGCGGCCTTCAATGGCGGCACAATCGTAAACCCGGACGGCAGTTTGCTGGTTGCGCATTATTTGCCGGCAACGGCGGCGCTGACGGCTTTGGCGCTGTTTGCCGATCAGCCGGACATTGAAGTCTGGGTGTTCAGTGGCGGCGACTGGCTGTTGAAGGATCCATATGGCCCGATGGTCCCGCGAGAGCAGCATGGTTTGGGGTATCCGCCGGTGGTGGTCGAGAGTTTTGAGCCTTGCATGGCGCGTATCGACAAAATCGTCGCCGCCAGCAACAACGCCGAACTGTTGATCGAACTGGAAGCGCAGTTGCTGCCCAAGGTCGAAGGGCAGGCGCAGGTCTCGCGTTCACAACCGATCTATCTGGACGTGACCGCGATGAAAGCCAACAAGGGCGAGGCATTGGTGACGCTGGCCGAGTTTCTCGGTGTACCGCTGGAACAGACCGCCGCCCTCGGTGACGGCGGCAATGACCCGGCGATGTTTCATCGAGCCGGGTTATCGATCGCCATGGGGCAGGCGGAGGAGGCGGTGAAGCGTCAGGCCGACGTGGTGACCGGGGCCAATACCGAAGACGGCGCGGCCCAGGCGATTGAGCAATACATCCTTCCTCGATGACGACACGAAACCAATGTGGGAGCGAGCCTGCTCGCGATGAGGCCATTTCATTCAACATCGATGTTGAATGAAAAACCGCTATCGCGAGCAGGCTCGCTCCCACATTTTTGTTCAGTGTTACAGCCAGTAGCTCACCGCATACCAGCCCAACACGCCCATCACCACGGTGTAAGGCAGTGCCATCCACACCATCCGCCCGTACGACAGGCGAATCAGCGGAGCAATCGCCGAGGTCAGCAGGAACAGAAACGCCGCCTGGCCATTGGGTGTTGCCACGCTTGGCAGATTCGTACCGGTATTGATCGCAATCGCCAGGGTTTCAAAGTGCTCGCGGCTCATGTGGCCGGAGATGAACGCCTGTTTCACTTCGGTGATGTAAATGGTTGCCACGAATACGTTGTCGCTGATGGCCGACAGCAAGCCATTGGCAATAAACAACATGCCCGGCTGTTGATCTGCCGGCAGCGCCAGCACCCACTGGATCAGCGGCGTGAACAATTGCTGATCGTGAATCACGGCCACCACTGCGAAAAACACCACCAGCAGTGCCGTGAACGGCATTGCATCCTTGAATGCGTTGCCGATGCGGTGTTCGTCGGTAATGCCGGTGAATGCGGTGATCAGCACGATTACCATCAAACCGATCAGGCCCACTTCGGCGATGTGAAACGCCAGCCCTGCAATCAGAATCAGCGCCGCCATCCCTTGTACCAGCAACGCAGCGCGTTGACGGGAAGTGCGTTGGGCGTTGTCTTCGGCGGCGTAGTTGGCCAGCACCGCACGCACGTTGTCCGGCAGCAGCGTGCCATAGCCGAACCAGCGCAATTTTTCCAGCAGCACGCAGGTCACCAGACCGGCTGCCAATACTGGTAACGACACCGGGGCGATCTTCAGAAAGAACTCGGCGAAGTGCCACCCCATCTCATGGCCGATCAGCAGGTTCTGCGGCTCGCCAACCAGCGTGCACACACCACCCAGCGCGGTGCCGACAGCACCGTGCATCAGCAGGCTGCGCAGGAAGGCGCGGAACTGTTCGAGGTCGGCATGATGAAGGCTGGGTAAATGCCGGTCGTCGCTGAATTCGGCATTCTCGCGCGGATCGTGGCCTGAGGCGACACGGTGATACACCGAATAAAACCCCACGGAGGCACTGATGATTACTGCCGTCACGGTCAACGCATCGAGAAACGCCGACAGAAACGCGGACAGGAAACAGAACATCAAGGCCAATAGCGCCTTGGAGCGAACCCCCAATAGCAGACGCGAGAAAAGAAACAGCAGCAGGTCTTTCATGAAATAGATGCCCGCTACCATGAACATCAGCAACAGGATCACCGGGAAGTTGTGCACCAGCTCGTCATAAAGCGCCTGGGGCGTGGTCATTTTCAGCAGTAATGCCTCGATCAACAGCAAGCCGCCAGGCATCAGCGGGTAACACTTGAGCGCCATGGCCAGGGTGAAGATGAACTCCAGCACCAACAGCCAGCCGGCCGCCACCGGACCGACCGTCCACAACACCAGGGCATTGAGAATCAGGAAGCCGATGATGCTTGCCTTGTACCAACGAGGTGAGTGCCCGAGAAAGTTATGCGCGAAGGCCTGGGCCATAGAGCCGGACATCGGCTACTCCTTGTATTAAGAAGCGCGCAACTTGCCGTAAGAGGAACAGAAGATCAAGTGGATGAAAACGACGGCAGTCTAATACTGATAACGCATGACGACCGCGCGACAGTTTCCGTCCCGTGAATAGCCGCCTATGACAATGCAGCCGTCGGCCTGAATGGCCAATGAAGTAGCGGTAGGCGAACCGCGACCCAGGCGTGTGCGAAACCAGCCGATGCCCTTGGCAAAACTGCGATCGAGCTGCCCACTGGGTAAATATCGGGCAAAAATGAAATCGGCTTCGATCCCGCCGACCGTCGATCCAACTGTCAGCACACGTCCATCCGGTTGAGTCTCGGCGGCGGTCCAGCGGCAACTGCTGCGGCCGACGCCTAATAGCTTTGGCTGACCACCGTTGCAATGAATATCGGGTCGGCCATTACTGTGAACTTTCAGAGACAGGCAGAGCATCGGGTCGCGACTGCTGCCAAAACAATGCAAGTCACCATTTTCATGCTGGACGATCTGGTTGATCTGAGCGCTGTGCTCCCGTGCCTTGAAGGTCATGAAACCATCCACGGCGAAGCGCTCGTCCAGTCGGCCATCCGGGTGATAGCGCGCCAGCAGACCTTCCTCGGGAAAATTGATTGAGCCGCTCACCAGGATCCGACCATCGCGTTGCACCATCAGGCTGCTGAGCCAGGTGTTCATCAACAAGTGCCGAACCATGACGAAGCCGCGACCGTTGAAGCTGTCGTCCAGGGAGCCGTCGGCGTTGAGTCGTATCAGCATGCCGACGTGATCGGTCGGTTCGAAGTAATGATTGGCCAGCAGCAGGATTCGACCGTCGTCCTGCACACAGACATCACAGGCTTCGGCGCTCGACACGCCGGGCGGTAACCAGGCGTCGCGAGCACCCCGGGAAAGATTACCCGGAAGGCGCACCACGCAACGTCCATTGTCGCCAAAACCCTGGACCGGGCAGCCTTGCTGATCAAACATCGCCAGGGCGGGCAGCGTACGGTGAGCATTTTCGTAGTGCAGGCCGGCCACCAGAATGTGCCCGTTGGGCAATGCCCGTACCTTGCCAGCCATGGCCTCGAAGCCGAGAGCGAACTGGCCGCTGATGCTGCCTTTTTTGCCGAATGCCAGATCCGCCGAACCATCTGCAAGCAGGCGGGCCAGGCCAAAGCGTTGGCCGCCCGGCGTACCGACCTTTGCCGCCACCAACAACCGGCCGACGTGGTCAATCGCAACCCCATTGGTCATGCTGGAGAGACTGCCGGCGAAATACACTTGAGTCTTGCCGGTGCCAGCGAAATTCGTATCGAGCCGTTGGGCACCATTCACGGTTGCAGGTAAGGCAAAAGCAGTCTGGGGTGACATGCATGCATCTCCTTGCCAGCCGTCCTTGATCCGGTTCCCGGATGGCGACTGCCTGAGCAAAACATTCAATCCCTGAATGACTCGGCGCACAACTGTTTTCATGAGCCGGAGGAGGCGCGTTTTGTGCCAGAACAATGTCTTTTCGAACCATTGCCAAGCCTGCCAAGTAATCTGGCGGGTTAGAAGTTAAAACAGGTGAGTGGTGTCGCGCAGTTGACTGTAGGAAATCGTCAACTAAGAGGAAGTGGGGGGCGGATTGCCGGGAGGCAATCCGCGAAAATACTTAGTGCGGCATGGACCACGATTGCAACGTGTAACCTTCGTCGCTCAACTCGGTACGGGCTTGTTTCAGCAAGTTTTCGAGTTGCTCTGGATCGGAATAGGCGCTGCTGAGGATTTGTTTGCGGCTGATGCGAGTGTTAGTGCGATCGATGACGGTCAGGCTGAGCTCGCCATTACCGTCTTGTGGTGCCCAGGCCACGCATTGAAAGGGTTTAAATGCGTGCTTAGCAATCAAAAGTGCTTCGTTGAAACGGAGCGGGGCGTTCATGGGGTCTTCTCTCTGTATGCCCAATCAAGTGATGTGCCGTCGGTTGGGCTTACCGTTCGGCTGGTTACTTGTACTGATGCCCGCAAGTGGGGGTTGGGTCACACACAATCAAAAGAAATTTCAACTTTCGTTCATTGATTTGATATTCAGGCGGTTTCTGAAAGCTGAATGAAAGGTTCAACTCGTTAGGCGACTAACCAAGTGACTTCTTATAACTAATAAGCAAACAGCCCTATAAGCAATCGATACAAGCTCGCGTCAAATTCTTGCTAGTGTTACAACGAAGCCCGCCAAATGACTGTTTTTACTAATATTTCCTAAATTTGGCGTCAAGGAACAGTCATGATCGAAGCGCCTGCCTTGCGACGTCTGTTAGTAGTGGATCCTTGCGATGACTGCCACCGTTTATTGCCGGGTTTACGCGCCGCGGGGTGGGATGTTGACAGTTGTACCCTGGAAAACGCTACCGAACGAACCTGCGATGTCGGTCTGTTCCGATTGCAGCCCTTTCATCTGGAGCGCCCGGAAGCCGTCAAGGAATTGATCACCCATAGCGGTACTGAGTGGATTGCCGTGCTGAATCAAGAAGTCCTGCGATTGCAAAATGTCGGGGACTTCGTCTGCGAATGGTTTTTTGACTACCATACGCTGCCGTTCGATGTCTCACGGGTTCGGGTCACCCTGGGCCGCGCGTTTGGCATGGCGCGCCTGCGCGGCCAAGGCACGGTTCATATCGATCAGCCTGAACACGAACTGCTCGGCGACAGCAAACCGATTCGCGAACTGCGCAAATTGCTCAGCAAGCTGGCACCCACCGAATCTCCAGTGCTGATCCGCGGCGAAAGCGGGACCGGCAAGGAATTGGTCGCTCGCACCCTGCATCGACAATCCCAGCGTCACAGCAAACCGTTCGTGGCGATCAACTGCGGCGCGATTCCCGAACACTTGATCCAGTCCGAACTGTTTGGCCACGAGAAGGGCGCCTTTACCGGGGCTCATCAGCGCAAGGTCGGACGGATCGAGGTGGCCAACGGTGGGACGCTGTTTCTCGATGAAATCGGTGATCTACCCCTGGAACTGCAAGCCAGTCTGCTGCGCTTCCTGCAGGAAAAACACATTGAGCGTGTAGGGGGGCACCAGCCTATTCCGGTGGATGTGCGGGTACTGGCGGCAACTCACGTCGACCTTGAAGCGGCTATCGAGAAGAAACGCTTTCGCGAGGATCTGTATTACCGTTTGAACGTGCTGCAAGTCGTCACTGTGCCGCTGCGCGAACGCCACGGCGATCTTTTGATGCTGGCCAACCACTTTTCCCACTTCTACAGCCATGAAACCGGCCGTCGTCCTCGCAGCTTCAGCGAGGACGCGCTGATCGCCATGGGCAAGCACGACTGGCCGGGCAATGTCCGCGAGTTAGCCAACCGGGTACGGCGCGGGCTGGTTCTGGCCGAAGGGCGGCAGATCGAGGCGCGAGACTTGGGCTTGATCAGTCAACACGCCACCGCTACGCCAATGGGCACCCTTGAAGACTACAAGACCCGCGCCGAGCGTCAGGCGCTGTGCGATGTGTTGAACCGGCACAGCGACAACCTGAGCGTCGCTGCCAGAGTCCTGGGTGTGTCGCGGCCGACTTTTTACCGATTGCTGCACAAGCACCAGATCCGCTAGGGCGGTGTAACAAAAAAGGCCCGCGGCGACATCCATCGCAGCGGGCCTTTTCCATTTTAGCCAGGCACTACAGACTCCTTGTGGGAGCGGGCTTGCCCGCGATAGCGATATGTCTGTTACATCAATGTCGGATCTGCCGCCGTCATCGCGGGCAAGCCCACTCCCACAGGTATTTGCGCTGAGCTCAGAAAATGTGTGCTTAAAAGTAGTACGGGAATTTCAGGCTGAAGGAGAAGTCCGGGGCATCGTCCGTTATGCCGATCGACAGGTTGGGGACGATGGTCAGGCTCTCATTGGCGGCAATGGTCATGCCGATGTTGAAGTACCCGGCATTCGCATCGCTGGACACCACGGACTCCCAGTCCCCGCCATCCTGCTTGAGCTTGCTTTTACGTTGCACCAGGTCAGACACCGAGAACGACATACTCATTTTTTCGTTCAGGGCGAAGGCGATACCCGCGCCGATCTGGAAGCTGTCGCCGATCCGTACCTTGCCCGGTACTTTCTGATTGACGGTGGCGCTGATGTCGTCGAAGGACTCTTCGAAATTGTGGGTATAGGACAGGCTGCCGAACAGAACCGCCGGATCGTAGGTCTTGACCAGCGAGATGCCGGGGCTGATCGCCCACACGCCGTTGCCGGTCGGCAGGGTGTCAGGCACGAACAGATTGGTATTGGCGTTGGACTGGCGCAGCTTGATTCCGAACGGGTCTTTGCCGGTCGGTGCCTTGACGCGCAAGGTCAGCACGGCGTCCGGGGTGTTTTCCGATTCGTCCAGGAACTTGTAGGCGATCCCGAAGTTGACGTCGCCCAGCGTCGGATCCCGGGTGACCGTTTCTTCGCTGGTCACACCCGCCGCACCTTCGTTGGCGCCGCCGGACTGATAAGTCGATTCGCGGTACACCACCGGCACGTTCAGGTCGAACTGCCAGCGATTGTCGAAGTTGTAGCGACCGGTGAGGTCCAGCGTCCAGGTGTCGGCCTTGATCCGGTCCAGGTTGATGTTACCCAGGAAGATCGAGTCCAGTGCGAGGAAACCGTTGAGGATCAGTTGGCGGGAGTCATAGCGTGAATAGGTCAGCCCGGTTTCGAGGCTGAACTTGCCGCCGCCGAAGAATCCGCTGGCCTCGTCATACAGGTTGGAAACACTCTGTGCCGGTTGAGAGTCATCAGCCAGCGATTGCCCGTAGGAACTGCCGCTGCCTCCCGCGGCGCCTCCTGAAGCAGCCGCCGCTCCGGTGCCGGTGGCCACTTGCTGATTGCCTTTCATGTCGGCTGGCGACTTGGCCAGACGTTTAGGCGGTGCCGCCGCCGGTTGCTCTTCCACTTGGCGGACCCGTTGTTCGAGTATCGCCAGCGCTTTTTGTTGTACTTCGTATCGTTGCTTGAGTTCCAGAAGTTCCTGCTTCAGCGCCGCTACATCCGCATCGGGCGCTGCTTGCAGCAGCGCCGAAGGGAACAGAGTGCTCAGACAAACGACCGCGCACAGTGATACTGACCGATACATGATAAGCCGCCCCCATGAAGCCCAATGATCGAGCATCAGCGTAGTTCAATATCCCAGGCTGCGTAGTGCCTTGAGTTGGTTCAGGTTGCAGTTGACTGCTCCGGCATTTCGGCCATTGTTGTTAAGCACCACGTTAAGCCGCGTCAGGTTATTGACCCTGTTGCTGTTGCCCAGAAGCCGGGTGTTCTGCACCAGACCACCCTGAGCCACCTGCTGCATGGCCGTGCCTTGGTTGTTGTTGGCCTGGACGGCCATTTGCACGCCGCCACCGGTGGCCGACACCGCGACATTGCCGGCGGCATTGCTGTCGGTAATGGTTTGCCCACTCGTCAGCACCTGCCCCTGGACGGGGTCCATCGCCGGTGCCTGGCTGGCTTCTTTGACGTTGATGGCGACATTGTTGTAAGCGGTATTTCCGTCGCCGGCGGCGCGCACACTTTGGGTGACGCCCTGTGTGGTGGTCAGTCCCGCGCCACCGATCACATTCCCGGTGCCCGATGGCGGCGTGCTGCCGTTACCGGTTTCTCGGAGGGTAGACACGTAAAACTGGGGTTTTACGGTAGAGGCCTGGATCTGCATGGACGTCGTCGCCCCGATCAGGTCGCCACTGGCATTGCGCCAGGTACTGCTCATGATAATACCGAAGCTGATGATCCGCCCCGGCATGACATAACGACCGCGTAGCTCGGCGAGCTCCTGGTCCTTGAGTTCGATGGGTTTGAATCCTGCATTGGCGTAACCCGATGCGCTTGCTGCCAGGCAAGCGGCGGCCAGCCAGTATGAGGTTTTCATTTGCAGCTCCCGGGGCGTCCAGCCCTCACTATCATCAGTGGGCGAGTTAGAAGAAATCGCTCTGTATGAAGCCAAAGTCCATCAATTCAGCATCTTTGACCGGGTTGAAAGTATCCAGCTTGTTCTTGGCCGTCAGCGGTTCCGGTGGACTGCGCAATGCATTGGTTTTGTCGTAACCGGGACCCACGATCGCGAAGACAATGCCGTTCCAGCCTTTGACAAAGTCATCATGGGGATAGCGTTTGTGCCCAAGCACCGGGTCACCGATATAGACCCAGTCCTTATCCGCCCGCTGCAACACCACGAAATGCTTGTAGCCGCGAATTTCCATCAGTACCACTACCGGAATGGTCACCGCTTCGAGTTTCTCGGACGGTATCCGGTAGCCACGAGCGCGCATGCCGATTGCTTCTATGTAGCGCTTCATGTCCAGCATGGAGAAACCTTGAGTACGAACAAGGTTCTGGTCAGCGTTGACCAGCATGCCTTTGATGATGTGTTCCTCATCGACATCGAGCCAGTAAGCCTGGCGCAACACCGTGGCCAGTGCGGCAGCGCCGCAGCTGAAATCGGTTTTCTGTTCGACGATGTCGCTGAACTTGCGCTCACGCACGCTTTGCACTTGCTTGTAAACCAGCATACCGCCAGGCAAAGCGGCGACCGGCATCTGTGCCGCCTGAGTCAGGCCACACAGGCATAGCAGGGTGAAAAAGGCTGTCGTACGCATGATCGATACGCCTTTGCGGAACCGTGGAAAAAAAGCCCCGTTGCCGGGGCTTTCATTTCGCTCGCGATTACAGGCAGGCTCTGCAGCCAGCAGCGATGGACAGCGAGTTGCTTTGTTGGTTGCCCACACCCGCCGATACGTTGGCGCCGCCGTTGCCGGAGAAGCCGTTCATCGAGCCGGTCATGCTGGCGTTGTTCACCACAGGGTTTTTCCAGCCGTCTGGAGTCAGCACTTGATGGGTGGTGACGCTAGACAGATCGAAGGTGCCCACTGCTGTGAATTTGAACTTGTCGTCATCGTGGCGACGTCTGCTATCCCAGCCACCGTCGTCTTCAATCGTACCGCTACCTTTGGCCTTGAAGGTGCCTGTGGAGGTGGTGGTGTCGGTGAGGGTGGTGACGACGTGGGTCCGGTCAGCTTTGTTGTCCACATCCAGACCGGTGGTTTCCTGATAAGCGTCAGCCGAGGCTGTTGCTACGCGTCCGCCGGACACAGCAATCGCCAGGTTGTTTTTCTGTTGGTTGAAGTTACCGGCAGTCACGTTCATGCCAATGTTGCCGGAGCCGTTGTTGCCAGCATTGTTGAGCGTGGCGTTATTTTGGGTAGAGCGGTTTTTGACGTAGTTGTCGGTGTTGTACTGATACGCGTAGGACGTTGCAGTGGCAGAACCGAAGATGAAACTTTCATCAGCGGTCGCCAGCGCGGCGGCGTTGTCTTGTTGGTTGCCGTCACCGCCAGCAACGTTGGCGCCCATATTGCCATTGGAGCCGTTGAGCGAGTCGTCGGCATTGGCAGTGTTTTCGGTGCCCTGGTTGAGTACCGAGTTGCCGCTGCTGTCCTGTGTGTCCCCTACATAGGCGTTGGCGGCGGAGTCGATTGACAGTTGCTGTTCCCAGGTTGGACCTTTGGGGCCGTGATGGTGGTGGCCGTGACCGCGTCCGCGATCGTTATCACCGGCTTGTGCTGCCATCGCCATGACGGCTGCCAGGGCGAAGACTAGTGGCTTGAGAGCCATTGTGGGTTTCATGGTGTTTCTCCGTGCTTATTAGTTGGTTAAGTGTTGGTTACTTTCTAATCGCACTGCGTTCGGGTCAGTCAGCGACCCGGATGCTCAGGGTGTTAGCCATTCGGTTCCCCACCCCGGCACTCTGGTTCACCTGAATCACTCCTCGGCTGCCGGTGAAGGCCTGGTCGCTTGTCACGACCTGGCGACTGCCTTTTGAAGCGTCAGTTGCCCCTGAGCTTGGTAGCAACGCCACGTTCTGTTGAGAAAGGGCGCTATCGTCGACGCTTTGCGGCGCAGCACTGATGCTGATGCGCATTGCGTTGGCCATCTGGTTGTTGGCCCCGGCGCCCTGGTTGACGCCCAGTGCTCCGTTGCCATGACTGAAAGAGGTGCCGCCGATGGTGGCCGTCGCATTCATCGACGGGTTGGCGGGCGTGTCGAGTTTCTGGATCACGCGGGTGGTCGCCGAGGCATGGGTGCCGATGGCGATGGCGCGAGTGTTGGTCTGTTGCTGTTGATCGCCGGCCGCCTGGTTGACGTTGAAGTTGCCTTTGTACCGGGCGCCGGAATCGAGGATGTTGGCGGTGTTGACCACCGGAACGCTGGAGTCGGCCATGGCGCTTGCACTTACACCGGCACTGACGAGCAGGGCGAGCAGGATCAGTGAACGACTCATGTCATTGACCTCCCGCCAGTCTGCCCAGCGGCGCGAGGCCGGAACCCATGGCACGGTTGATGGTTCCCGAAATCGCGCCACCGCTGCCGCCCCCGTGGCCGGCACTCATACCGGGCATGCCGTTGGGGTTGGTCACGACATTGAGGCTGCCGGGTACGCTTGCACCGTTCTGATTGATGGTGTTACGGATGGACGAACCGCTGGCCACGCTGGCGAACTCACCGTCGCTCAACTCGGTGTTGCTGAGTGTCGAGTTGACGCGTGCCGAAGGGTTGGCGTTGACCGTGGTCGGGTAGGGGTCTTTCTGAAAGGCCGGCCTGCCAACGGCATGGGGCTGTACATCACGAGTGAGTACGATGACGCCATTGCCTTCAGCCTGAACGTTAAAACTGAGTACGACGCATCCGAACAGCAGGAGGCGCGTCAAGCCTCTATAAAGAGTCCCCACGGCGGCAATTCCTTCTTTGTTATGGGCTGGCCCTAGTCAGCGTTGTGAAGGAGAGAGCGAAAGCTGTGCCGGTTTTTTATTATTGTTTTGATTCAGAGGGTTATCGATCAAGGCTAGTGAGTCGATGGAGGGAGCTGTTTCAGGTCTGAGACAGCCACCGGGGCGACAAAGTGATAAAGGATCGCAAACACTCTGGATCCAAGCTTTGTGTGGTGATGTATCAGCGCTTTAACACATCGCATGACAAGACGATGACCAGCGTTGAAACGGGCTGTTCAAGAGGGAGCGCGTGTTTCAGAAACGGACGCATTTGCAAAAATTCTGCAACAAATATTGGGGTATTTGGCCAGTGCCCGTCAGATCAACGCAATCATTGTGGGAGCGGGCTTGCTCGCGAGCTCCCACAGGGATTGGGGGCTGGCCCCAATAAGATCAGTGTTCGAGCAGTAACGTGACGGCTTGCAATGCCTGAAGCCGGCGTTCAGCCCAATCGCCCTGAAGCACTTGAACAGGCTGCCGATGTTGCTCCAGCCATGCCTGAGTCGCGTTGAAAAAAAACCGACGTTCATCCAGCTCGGGCTGACAACGCTGACCGTCATCGGTCCACTCGACCTGTTCGGGCGACAGCAGCAAGTGCAAGTCATAGTGCCGAGCCAGCAGCGCTTGCTCGAGCCAGGCCGGGCAATCGCCGAACAGGGTCTGGCTCCAGAGCATGTTACTCAGCAAGTGAGTGTCGAGAATCAGCAACGGCGGCCCGAGGGCGCGGGCGTCGTCCTCCCACTGCAGCTGACCGCGAGCGATTTCGGGAATATCGGCCGGGCAGGTGTCTCGTGCCTCCTGCTCAATGAACCAGCGCACGTATTCGCCCACCAGAACACCGCCGAATTGCTGTTGCAGTTCGGCGGCCAACCAGCTCTTGCCGCTGGATTCAGGCCCCGTGAGCACCAGCACTTTCATGTGCGCAACGCCGGATCGGTGCGCCATGTCCGCCAGCCATGCACCGCCAGCAGTGTGAATACCCCATAGAGGGCAGCTGTCAGGTACAGCGCTTTATAGATGAAGAGACCAACAAAGATGATGTCCAGCGCGATCCACAGCGGCCAGCATTGCAGACGTTTTTGCGCCATCCATAACTGCGCCACCAGGCTGAAACCGGTCAACGCCGCATCGAGCCAAGGCTGGGCGGCATCTGTCCAGTGGGCCATCGCGGCGCCCAGCAGCAAACTGCCGACCGCGCCCACGGCCAGACCGAGCGCGATGGATTTTCCATCGAGCAGGCTGACCTGCCGCTTGCCATGAGTCGCGGTCCCCTGTGTCCACTGCCACCAGCCGTAGAGCTGCAACGCGGCGTAGATCACTTGCAGCAGCATGTCCGAATACAGCTTCACCTCAAAAAAAATCCAGCTATACAGCAGCACCATCACCAGGCCGATCGGCCAGCACCAAGGGTTCTGTTTGACCGTCAGCCAGACGGCAATCACGCCGAGGGCGGCAGCAAACAGTTCAAGCCCGGACATGGAGGTTCCTTGGTGTCGTAAAAAAGAGGGGGGCGAATTGTACCCGGATTGTGGGAGATGGGCTTGCCAATGCCAGTCGGTCAGGCGCAAATCCCTGTGGGAGCGGGCTTGCCCGCGATGGCGGCGGCACAGTCAATATTGATGTCGCCTGACACACCGCCTTCGCGAGCGAGCCCGCTCCCGCAGAGGACCGCGCCGGGTACGGAGAAGATTTAAACCCTGAACTGCTTCAGCAACCCGTTCAACTGCTCGCTCAGTTCCTTGAGGTGAACGCTGGCCACGCTCGACTGTTCGGCCGCCAGTGCCGTGCTGTGGGACAACCCGGCTGCCTGGGTGACGTTCTGATTGATGTCTTCCACCACGTGGGCCTGCTGCAAGGTTGCACTGGCAATCGAAGCGTTCAACCCGTTGAGGTTACGCAAAGCCTGGCCGATGGCAGTCAGGCTGGAGCCCGCCAGGCCGGCCTGCTCGATGGTCAGTTGTGACGCACGGCTGCTGTCGCCAATCACCTTGACCGCCGCTTCGGAATGGCTTTGCAGGCGTTCGATCATCGACTGGATTTCCGCCGTCGACTTCTGAGTGCGCTGGGCCAGCAGGCGCACTTCATCGGCAACCACCGCAAACCCGCGACCTTGCTCGCCGGCCCGGGCGGCTTCGATGGCGGCGTTGAGGGCCAACAGGTTGGTTTGCTCGGCGATGGAGCGGATTACTTCCAGAACACTGCCGATTTGCGTGCTTTCGTCGGCCAGCGTACGAATCACTTCGACGGCTTGATCGATGGTCGAAGAGAGCTTGTCGATCTGCTGCAGGCTGCCGTCGATATTGACTTGCCCCTGTTGCGCCTGATACTCGGCATTGCGCATTTCGCTGGCGGCGTGCTCGGCGTTCTTGGCCACATCCTGCACGCCATAGGTCACTTCGTTGATCGCGGTCGCCACCAGTTCCATCTGCTGCGACTGCTGCTGACTGCGTTGCTGAGCTTGCGCGGCATCGTTGCCCAGTTCGCTGGAAGACTGACCCAGCGCGCTGGCGGAGGTTTGCAGCTGACTGATCACCAGGCGCAGTTTGGCGGTAAAGGCGTTGAAGTGCCGGGCCAGTTGCGTGACTTCGTCCTGGCCGTGGGTATCGAGGCTGCGGGTCAGGTCGCTTTCACCACTGGCGATATTGGCCATGGCGTTCACGGTTTCCTGCAACGGGCGCACGATGCTGCGGGCAATCATGATCACCAGCAACGCCATGATCAGGGCAATCACCAGACCGACGAAAGAGGCCTTCCAGACCTGCGCATTGAACTCGGCCTGCATGTCATCGATGTATACGCCCGAACCAATCACCCAACCCCATGGCTCGAACAGTTTGACGTAGGAGGTTTTTTCCACCGGCGCGCTGGCGCCCGGTTTCGGCCAGCGATAATCGACCATGCCGGCACCCTTGGCCTTGGCGATGGCGACCATCTCGTTGAACAGCGCGAAACCGTCCGGGTCGCGGATCGTCGAGAGGTTCTGGCCTTCGAGTTTCGGATTGGTCGGGTGCATGACCATGACGGGCGTCAGATCATTGATCCAGAAATAGTCATTTTGGTCATAGCGCAAACCGCGGATGGCGGTCAGTGCCTGCTTTTGCGCGGCGTCGCGGGTGAGGGTGCTGGCGGTTTCCAGGCTGTGGTAGTAGGTGAGGATGCCACTGGCGGTCTGCACCACATGCTGGGTTTTCTGAGCCTTGGCATGATAAAGGTCGTCGTGAATTTGCTTGAGCATCAGCACGCCCAACGTCAATAGCATCACCACGGCCACGATCAAGATGAGCCACAAGCGTCGGCTGATCGATACACTGCGCAAGCTGTTCATAACGCTGTTACTCCGGTTTCTTGTTCTTGTAATAAATGATCGCCAGCATCCAACCACACTTTGCCGATGGGGCCTATTCGACTCAGGTCCTATTACGCGGCAGCGAAAACAGGGCGTGTCTGATAGGATTTCGGCCCCGCGCGAAAAAACCTGAGTTCCAGTTTGTTTTTCACGGAATTTTTACGGTTTTGTGGGGATCTTTGTGCGCGCGGGATGTCAGCTACGCTGATCGCAATTGAATGCTTAAAAATATTAACGGGGCATGCCTGGGGGCATTGCTTCTTGGGGGATTGATGGATCTTTGGACGGCCTTTCAGGCATTGATTTTAGGCGTTGTAGAAGGGCTGACGGAGTTTTTGCCCATTTCCAGTACCGGGCACCAGATTATTGTGGCGGACTTGCTCAATTTCGGCGGCGAGCGGGCCATGGCCTTCAATATCATCATTCAGCTCGGGGCAATCCTGGCGGTGGTCTGGGAGTTTCGCCGCAAGATCTTCGACGTGGTCATCGGTTTGCCGACGCAGCCCAGCGCTCGACGCTTTACCGCGAACCTGTTGATTGCCTTCCTGCCGGCCGTGGTATTGGGGGTGATTTTCGCCGACTTGATTCACGAGTATCTATTCAACCCGATTACCGTGGCCACCGCATTGGTCGTAGGCGGGATCGTCATGTTGTGGGCTGAACGCCGTCAACATGAAGTGCATGCTGAAAGTGTCGACGACATCACCTGGAAAGATGCCCTGAAAGTCGGCTTCGCCCAGTGTCTGGCGATGATCCCCGGGACCTCGCGTTCCGGCTCGACGATCATTGGCGGTTTGCTGTTCGGGTTGTCGCGCAAGACAGCCACCGAGTTCTCGTTCTTCCTCGCCATGCCAACCATGGTCGGCGCGGCAGTGTACTCGGGCTACAAATATCGCAACCTGTTTGTGCCCGCTGATTTTCCGGTGTTCGCCATTGGCTTCGTCACTGCGTTTATCTTTGCGATGATCGCCGTTCGGGGCTTGCTCAAATTTATCGCCAGCCACAGTTACGCGGCGTTCGCCTGGTATCGCATTGCGTTCGGTCTGGTAATCCTGGCCACCTGGCAATTCGGCTGGGTCGACTGGACAGCAGTCAAGCCATGAGCGATTCCAGTGCGCACAACAACAACCCCGGACGCAAGTCCGGGGGCGCCATTCAGAACCTGCGGCTGAAACTGCTGGTATTCGGTGCGCTGTGCGCAGTGCCGTTGTTTGGCTCGGTGTCGCTGTGGCTGCGCGGGGTGTCGGTGATTCCCCTGGCGGCCTACGGCATCGTCAGCGTGCTGGCGTTTTTCCTGTACTGGAGCGACAAGCACAAGGCCCGCGCCGACAGCTGGCGCACGCCGGAGAACGTCTTGCACGCGGTGGAGTTGGCGGGCGGTTGGCCGGGCGCCTTGCTGGCTCAGCAAGCGTTTCGGCACAAGACCCGCAAAGTCTCGTTTCAGTTGGTGTTCTGGCTCATCGTGCTGATGCATCAGGTGTTCTGGATCGACCAGCTGTTTCTGGGCGCTAACCTGTTTGCATTGCTTTAAAGCACTTTAAAGCAGCAAGCCGACCTGCGTGCGCTTGGGCAACTTGCTCACCACTAGTTGGTGGGAACGTTGCAGCAAGCCTTGTAGCTCTTCGGTGCCCAGCGGGTAGGGCGTTTCCATGATGATCCACTGGGCCCGGGCCAGATACGGCGCCGGGTGAATGCCCGGTCGGTCGCAATGGCCCAGGAACAGGTCCTTGTCGACCTTGAACGCCAGGGACTGTCCCCGCAGGTTCTGCAAGGCGAACATCTTGTTCCCGGCAATCGAAAACACCCGCACGCCCCCCCATTTGTAGTCCTCCCGCGCACCGGGCAGTGCCAGGCAGTATTGCGCGACGTCCTCTTCGCTCATTAGTCCCGCTTTCATAACAGTCTGTCCCCACAAGCATTGAATGATTCGATCAGATGGTCGATCCAGGCGCGCACGGCCGGCATCACCCCGCGTCGATGAGGGTACACGGCTTGCAGCCAGCCGCCCGGCAATGACCAGTCGGGCAACAGTTGCACCAGCTCGCCGTTTTTCAGCTCCTGCTCGCAATGCATCATGGGCAGCATGGTAAAACCCTGGCCGCTGAGGGTGCAGGCTTTGCGCACGATGAAATCGTCGATCCCCAATCGCGCTTCCAGGCTCAGATCATAGCTTTTACCTGTTTGATCAAGCAGGCGGATATGCACCATGCGGTCGGCTTCCAGCGCACCGAGCACGGGCAGGTTTTTCAGGTCTTCAGGATGATTGATTTCACGGCCGAGCAAAAATGCGGGGCTGGCAACCATCGCCATTTGGGCCTGTCGCAGGCGGCGGGTGACCAGCAATGGATCTTCATCACCCAAGTCCCGCACTCTCAAGGCGACGTCGACGCCCTCGTTGATCAGGTCAACCCGACGGTTGAGCAGCATGACCTCCAGTTGAACCTGAGGGAATTTCTCCAGGAAGTTACTGATCACTCCTGGCAGAATTTCGTGGGCCAATCCGACGGGACAGGACACTCGTAGGCGCCCTCGGGGTTCGCTGGACATGCTGGCCACCGCTTCGTCGGCCATCTCGGCCTCCAGCAGCATCGCCTGACAATGACGCAAGTAACGCTCGCCCACGGCGGTCAGGTTGAGTTGTCGGGTGGTGCGTTGCAGCAGGCGCGCGCCCAGGCGTTCTTCCAGCTCGGCAATGCGTCGCGACAACCGCGACTTGGGAATCCCCAGCAAACGCCCGGCCGCCGCGAAACCACCGGCTTCGACCACCTTGGCGAAGTAGTAGAGGTCGTTGAGATCTTGCATGGTTTAAGCTCGACTGTTCTATCAGTGGGACAAACTATCGCATTGTTGCCGACTAATCATCTATTAGTTTCGTCGGTAGGATTGTCTCCATCAGATCGCCCGGTGGCGATCCTCACTTTGGAGATCCCACATGAAATTACTGCATATTGATTCGAGCATTCTGGGTGACAACTCGGCTTCCCGTCAGCTGAGTGGCGAAGTCGTCAAAACCTGGCAAGCCGCCGAGCCTGGCGTTGTGGTGACTTACCGCGACCTGGCTGCCGATGCCATCAGCCATTTCTCCGCCACCACCCTGGTTGCCGCCGGCACCGCCGCTGAACTGCGCAACGCCGCGCAACAGCACGAAGCCGATCTGAGCGCGCAGGCCCTGGCCGAATTTATCGCTGCCGATGCTGTCGTGATTGCCGCGCCGATGTACAACTTCACCATCCCGACCCAACTCAAGGCCTGGATCGACCGCATCGCCGTGGCCGGTCAGACTTTCCGCTACACCGAAGCCGGCCCTGAAGGCCTGTGCGGCGGCAAGAAAGTCGTGATCGTGTCGACTGCCGGTGGTCTGCATGCCGGTCAAGCGACCGGTGTTGCGCACGAAGATTATCTGAAAGTGCTGTTCGGCTTCCTCGGCATCACCGACATCGAGTTCGTCCGCGCCCATGGCCTGGCCTACGGTGATGAAGTGCGCAGCAAAGCCATGAGCGACGCTCAGGCGCACATCAGCGAGCAATTGTTCGCTGCCGCGTAAGGCTTGCGTAAAGTCGTAAACAGCTCGGGCAATACCCCTGAAACTCTGTATTCTGGTCATCGTGATGGCCAGGTACGGAGTTTTTTGTTTCTGGCGGTTATCAGTCTCTGGCCCAGGTTATGCAGTCGAGGGTTAACATCTGCGGTCAAGTAATAAGGTGGGGCATCCCATGGTGCGTCTTTGTGCAACGCTACTGATTTGTCTGCTGGGCAGCCTGAATTCAGTGCACGCCATGCCTGCGCCGCATCCTCACTGGAGCGTCGGTTTCCATGAGATGACCTTCCTCGATCCGCTGGACTTGCAACCGATGCGCGCCATCGCCTTTTACCCGTCCAGTGAAAAGGAACATTCCAGTACGCTCGAGGGCTACTCGGTCGAAGCCGGTGAAGACACCAAAGTCGCCATCGGGCGTTTCCCGATGCTGATGCTGTCCCATGGCAACACCGGAACCCCGCTGGCCTTGCACGACCTCGCCACCTCATTGGCACGCAAGGGTTTTGTGGTAGTGGCGGTGATCCATCCCGGCGACAACTCCAAAGACCACAGCCGCCTCGGCACCTTGAGCAACCTTTATGGGCGGCCGATCCAGATTTCCGAAGCCATTACCGCGACACTCAGCGACCGGATGCTTGCGCCCTTCGTCAATGCCGAGCAGGTTGGGGTGATTGGCTATTCGGCGGGCGGTGAGACCGCGTTGATCCTGTCCGGTGCCACCCCGGATCTGAATCGTCTGCGCCGTTATTGCCAGGAGCGCCCGGATGATCACGATGCCTGCAACACTCAAGGCGAACTGATCGTCGACCGCGATGACTTGCAGCCAGTGGCAGACCCGCGTGTGCATGCCTTGCTGCTGATGGCGCCGCTGAGCTTGAAGTTCGGCCGTCATACCCTGGCCGACGTGCATGTGCCGGTGCTGCTATACAGCGGTGATGGCGACAAACTGGTGGCGTTCGACAAAAACGCCGCAGCACTTGCGCGTAAACTGCCGACCGCACCGGACTTCAAATTGCTGGCCGGGGCAGGGCACTTCGTGTTCCTGGCGCCGTGCAACGAAGAACAGATCGCCGCCATGCCGGCACTGTGCACCGATGCCGACGGCGTCGACCGCAAGGATATTCACCGCAACATGATTTCCGAAGCCGGACGGTTCTTCTCCCATGCCCTGGGCAAACCCACCCGTGCGGGGATGCAGACCGCGGATCAATAAATCAAAACTGGCCAATGACGTGAAGTCAGGCCATTGCGCGGTGTTTCAGTGATAAGGTCAAACCGAGTCCGGTTATCGACAACAACGCCGCACTAAAGAAAATCCACGAATACCCCAGGTTCAATGCCACCGCGCCCATCAGCGGCCCGGCAATCGCCAGCGCCAGATCGAAAAACACTGCATAGGCACTCAAACCCGCTCCTCGACTGGAGTTGGGCACTTGCTTGATCGCTTCCACCCCCAAAGCCGGATACACCAGCGACAGGCCGAACCCGGTCAGCCCAGCGCCGATCAAGGCATAACCCGTCGAGGGCGCCAGCCACAGCAGGACCAGCCCGACGGTTTCAATGGTCATGCAGGCAATGGCGGAGGTGAAGCCGCCGAAACGGCTGATGCTGGAGATGAACAACAGTCGCGCCAGAATGAAACAGACCCCGAATACCGTCAGGCAATAAGCCGCGCCGGTCCAGCCAAGGCTGACGTAATACAGGGTAATAAAAGTGGTGAGCGTGCCATAACCGATGGACGCCAGGCTCAGGCTCGCGCCGAAGGGCGCAATACGCCCGAACACTGCCCAGAACGGCAAGCGCTCGCCGCGAATCACCGGCACCGAAGGTTTGTTGCGGATCAACAGCAGCGCCATCAAGGCCAGTAACGACAGCGCGATCCCGAGGCTGGCGAACCCCAGCTCAGCGACCATCACCACGCCCAGCGGTGCGCCTATAGCGATGGCGCCATACGAGGCAATCCCGTTCCAGGAGATCGACTGCGCTGCGTGTTCGGCACCGACCTGGCCCAAGCACCAACTGACGGTGCCGACCGCGATCAAACCTTGGGCGATCCCCAGCAACAACCGGCCGGCGATCAGGATGATCAGACTCAGCAAAGGGAAACCTTGCAGCAGGGTCGATATCAGCGTCAGTACGCGGCTCAACACAATCCCCGACAACCCGTAAACAATTGCCTGCTTGGTGCCAACACTGTCCGACAGGCGCCCGGCCATGGGACGGGTGAACAGGGTGGCCAAGTATTGAGATCCGATGGTCAACCCCGCCACGATGGCGCTGAAACCCAACTGTTCATGCACATACCCTGGCAACACGGCAATCGGTAGGCCGATGCAGAGGAAGGCAATAAAGCTATAGAAAACGATGGAAACGATCTGCAGGGTGATCGCCATGGAGCTTTGTGGGGGCAATTGCTGCACAGACATGAGAGCTCGTTCGCGGGTGGCGGCAGGAGAACTGCATCATGGCGTGAGAGGGAAACAAAAGGAAGCAGGCTAACTATGTTAGCCTTTGAATTTTGCAGCGTGATCGAGGGCCTCTTCGAGGGCAAGCCTCGCTCCTACGGTTTTGTGTCGTTCAAGCGTAATGTGAACAACTCGGGACCTGTAGGAGCGAGGCTTGCCCGCGAAGGTATCAGCACCCAATCATCTCTTGGCCCTGAAATGCAAAAAGCCCCGTCACCAGGACAGGGCTTTTCACTTGCAGCTTGTAACCAGAAGCCGTCTTACATCAAAACACCCTGACTACGCAGGTAGTCGTCATAGGTGCCGCTGAAGTCGATCACGCCGTCGGCGCTCAGCTCGATGATGCGGGTGGCCAGGGACGATACGAACTCACGGTCGTGGCTGACGAAAATCAGCGTGCCCGGATAGTTCTCCAGCGCCAGGTTCAGCGCCTCGATGGATTCCATGTCCAAGTGGTTGGTCGGTTCGTCCATGATCAGCACGTTTGGCTTTTGCAGGATCAGCTTGCCGAACAGCATGCGACCTTGCTCACCACCGGAGATGACCTTGACCGACTTGAGGATCTCGTCGTTGGAGAACAGCATGCGACCGAGGGTGCCGCGAACGATTTGCTCGCCGCCCTGGGTCCACTGGCCCATCCAGTCGAACAGGTTGCAGTCGTCTTCGAAGTCGTGAGCGTGGTCCTGGGCGTAGTAGCCCAGTTCTGCAGCGTCGGTCCACTTCACGGTACCGGCATCCGGAGTCAATTCGTTGACCAGGGTGCGCAGCAGGGTGGTTTTACCGATACCGTTCGGGCCGATGATCGCTACGCGCTCGCCGGCTTCAACCTGGAAGCTGAAGTCCTTGAACAGTGTCTTGCCGTCGAAGCCTTTGGCCATGCGCTCGACGATGACCGCCTGACGGTGCAGCTTCTTGGTTTGTTCGAAACGGATGAACGGGCTCACACGGCTCGAAGGCTTGACTTCGGCCAGTTGGATCTTGTCGATCGCCTTGGCGCGGGAGGTCGCTTGCTTGGCTTTCGAAGCGTTGGCCGAGAAGCGGCTGACGAACGATTGCAGTTCCGAGATTTGCGCTTTCTTCTTGGCGTTGTCCGACAGCAGTTGCTCGCGGGACTGGGTCGCCACGGTCATGTACTCGTCGTAGTTGCCCGGGAACAGGCGCAGCTCGCCGTAGTCCAGGTCAGCCATGTGGGTGCACACGCTGTTCAGGAAGTGACGGTCGTGGGAGATGATGATCATCAAGCTGGAGCGCTGGGTCAGAATGTTTTCCAGCCAGCGGATGGTGTTGATGTCCAGGTGGTTGGTCGGTTCGTCGAGCAACAGCACTTCAGGATCGGAGAACAGCGCCTGCGCCAGCAATACGCGCAGTTTCCAGCCCGGAGACACTTCGCTCATCGGGCCGAAGTGCTGCTCGATGCCGATACCCAGGCCCAACAGCAATTCACCGGCACGGGATTCGGCGGTGTAGCCATCCATTTCGGCGAATTCGGTTTCCAGCTCGGCCACGGCCATGCCGTCTTCTTCGGTCATTTCCGGCAGCGAGTAGATGCGGTCGCGCTCGGCCTTGACCTTCCACAGCTCTTCGTGACCCATGATCACGGTGTCGATCACGGTAAACTCTTCGTAGGCGAACTGGTCCTGGCGCAATTTACCCAGACGCACGTTCGGCTCGAGCATGACCTGGCCGCCGGACGGTTCGAGGTCGCTACCGAGGATTTTCATGAAAGTCGACTTGCCGCAACCGTTAGCGCCGATCAGGCCGTAGCGGTTACCGGCGCCGAATTTGACCGAAACGTTTTCGAATAGCGGCTTGGCGCCGAACTGCATCGTGATGTTAGCTGTGGAGATCAATTACTTTACCTATCAATGGGTTGCGAGCTGCGCATTTGGCGCTTGGGCCATTCCTGGGACATTCTGGAGTTTCTCTCCATCTCTTCCCAGTCACCGCTAGTGTTCAACCAGCGCGCATAAGTCGAGTGCAGCATCTGGACACTGTGTCCAAGCTGTTGGGCAATAAAGGCGGGATTCATGCCAGACATTGCGCATATTGTCGCATAAGTGTGACGGCAGTTGTACGGTGGGCGATAACGTGTCGCCAGCTTCTTCAGGGTTCGGTCCCGGTTTGTGCAGAATCGGGGTCTGTCTGATGGGATGGCTCATCCAGGGGGCGGGCAAACGTAGGGGCGCTCCTTTTGTTCGCACCTCAATGTTATTTTTGTTCGGTGTTGTGTTCGGGACACTTGGCGTGGCTCTGGGTAAAGTCAGCACTGCTTGCCCGGCCTGGTGTGTTTCAGATGGATTGCTGAATGGCCAGCACCTTGGTCAGGGTGGGCACCTATTCAGATTCGTCTCTCCTTACCTCTCGTGACAGCAGAAGGTGGGGAGGGGTCTATTCTTCTTCGTCAGGGCTCGGGGTTTCCGGGCGCGCTGGCGCTTCGTTGTCATCACCGCAGATCATCTGATCGGTAGCGACTCGCAAATATTCTCTCTGGTTTCTCACCCAAGACGCGCTCCTCGCTCGCCATTCCCCCGGCAGGCTGTGAGTGGATTAATGGTTTACGCTGGAAAGCAGGCAACGTGAGAATGCAAACGGTCTCTCATCATGGGTGGGATCAAAATGAAACTGATTTTGGTGATGCTTATTGTTGGTCTATTGGCCTGGAAGCTTTCCCCTGAACTACAGTCCTGGGCTGCGGCTCAACTATCGAATCCCAAAGAAATCTCTAAAGAGGTCTCTATCGTCGTGACTGCGCCGAAGCCTGTTTCAGCGCCATTCAAATGTGATGGACGCAAATATTGTTCGCAGATGACCTCATGCGCAGAGGCCAAGAACTTTCTGCAAAATTGCCCAGGAATGAAGATGGACGGCGACAACGACGCAATCCCCTGTGAGTCGCAGTGGTGCCAATGACTATCTGCTGCTCAGCGACAGGCTTAGTGGTTTAATGAGAGAAATTCCTAAAGGAGAGAGTGCTATGGATAAGGCGTTTCGAAACCCGATTTTTCTGACTGGGCTGCCAATGGCTATTTGCGGTCTCGCTATCACTGCGCCTGGTCTATGGATTCCCGGCCTGGGTTTAATGGTGGTCGGCTGGGCAAAGGGGAATAAACGAGCTTGACGGTATCAATGCATGCGGGCGTTGTTGGAGGGGAAGAGGGTTGCTGTCAAAACTACTGACCGGCTGATGAATTAGTATTCCTTCCTCCCAACCAAGGGAAAGTGACTATGAAGTTGTCGCTATCTGCCCGCTGTAAACGACTCGCGGGCAGCAATTGAAAGCCTGGCTTTGCCGCACATTGAACAGCGTGCGACAAGTCGGTGCCTGAACAGGCCGAGACTCACAAGTAGCCAGTGGCTTGTCCGAGGTGGTTGTCCTGCCCTCCGGTGATGAGGTGCAGTGGCATGTGCGGTTGTTCATCAAGGGATGGGATTTCGAAGCTTCCCATTATTTGAACGTGTCGCTCATGCAGTCCGGTCGACTCTTCTTCTTTTGCCTTAGCCATTCTCGCGTGGTTCGCTGCGATTTCATTGAGAGTTGACACGTTACATCTCCCGGTGACTGACCAAGCGTATCGCTGGAGTCCTTAAGCGTTAATTTAATTGCCGCCGCGTCAGAATTACGTCGTTCTGGGGCTGCTGCATCCAGCTCTGCAAAGCCTGAGCCAGTTGCCGTCATATATTGGGCGCTATATTTACATGCGCGACGAATGGTGGTATGGCATGAGGCTACTATCGAGAGAGCGGTTCGCGAACCGTACTCTAATAACGTAGACACATTTTCACAGTTGAAGGTTAACTATTAGTTACAGAGTTTGGCTAAAATGCCATTTTTCGGCCCTGTGCCGACCGTCGGCATGGCTCAAGAACGCGCCATCGGGACGCAATTTGTTCATTTCTGACGTGTGACGATTTTCGTGAAACTTATCATTGCCGCTATTTATGTCATCTCCATCGCGTATGTTCACTTGCGCGGAAAGGTGCGCCACAAATTAGGTCGTCAACTGAGTGACCACTCGACGTTTCTGGCACCGATCAATTGCTTCCTTTATCTGTTCTCGAAAACGCCCAGTAAGCCTTATCTCAATCCGGCAGATTTTCCTGACTTGAGCCCTTTGCAGGCTCATTGGGAAGAGATTCGCGTCGAAGGCCAGAATCTGCTCAAGGCCGGGGAGATCAAGCGTTCGAATCAATACGACGACGTTGGTTTCAATTCGTTTTTCAAAAGTGGCTGGAAGCGTTTCTACCTTAAGTGGTACGGCGACAGTCACCCGTCTGCCGCAAAACTCTGCCCGCGCACGACTGAATTGGTGCAAAGCATCGGCTCGATCAAGGCCGCGATGTTCGCCGAACTGCCGCCGGGTTCGAAACTGGTCCGTCACCGCGATCCGTATGCCGGTTCATACCGTTATCATTTGGGGCTGGAAACGCCGAACGATGCCGGTTGCTACATCAACGTCGACGGTGAGAGCTACCATTGGCGCGACGGCGAGGCGGTGATGTTCGATGAGACCTTCATTCACTACGCCGAAAACACCACCGCGCAGAATCGCATCATCCTGTTCTGTGACGTTGAACGGCCAATGAAGTATCGCTGGGCGACTGCGTTCAACCGCTGGTTCAGCCGTACAGTGATGGCGGCGGCGGGTGCGCCGAACGATGCCGGCGACAAGGTCGGTGGCATCAACCGCTTGTTCGCCAGAATCTACAAGATTCGCCTGCGCGGCAAAGCGCTCAAGAAACGTAACCGCACTCGCTACTACCTGGAGAAGTGGGCGATTTTTGGTGGGTTGCTGGCGATTTTTGTTTTGATCTGAGTTTTGCGTTGTGGCGCATGACGCCATCGCGGGCAAGCCCGCTCCCACAGTATCCGCGTCGAATACAAATTCTGCGAACGCCGCCGAACCTGTGGGAGCGGGCTTGCCCGCGAAGAGGCCGGTATTTTCACCGCATGATTTATGAATGCTACTGTGACCGGTCAGCCACGAGAATGCTTCGTGGCTTTTTTGTCTGTAGTCGTTTTGGCTTTTGCTGTCGTTTTACCGCCCCCCTTGCCACCAAGACTGCGTTTGAGCAGTTCGGTCAGATCGATAACATCGGCGGTTTTACGTACCTCTTCACCCGTCACTGTTTCGACATCTTCGATCTTGCCTTCATTCGCCTTCTTCTCGACCAGCGCCATGATCTTGTCTTCGAAGCTGTCGCGGTACTCCTCGGGCGTCCAGTCGGCACTCATGTCCTCCACCAGCCGTTTGGCCATCTCCAGCTCGCCTTTGGCCAGATCCGGTTTGGTTACTTCACTGCCCAACTCCAATTGATCAAGGCTGCGCACTTCGGCGGGCCAGCGCAGCATCACCAGCACCATGGCTGATTCCAGCGGCATGAGGGCCGCCAAGTGCTGGCGCGAATGCAACACCACTCGGGCAAGGGCGACCTTGTCGGTTTTGCTGAGGGTTTCGCGCAACAGCGCATAGACCTTGCCGCCGCGTTTGTCCGGCGCCAGGTAGTAGGGCGTGTCGATGTTTTGCAGGGGGATCTGCTCGCTGCCGACAAAGGCAAAAATGTCGATGGTTTGGGTCGACAGTGGATGAGCCGAGCGAATCTCCTCCTCGCTGAGCACCACGTAACGTCCCTTTTCGTACTCGATCCCTTTAACGATGTGCTCTTGGGTGACTTCCTTGCCGGTGACCTTGTTGATGCGCTTGTAGCCGACCGGGTCCATGCTGCGGCTGTCGAGCCAGTTGAAATCGATCCCGCGCGAAGACGTCGCCGAAACCAGCGCCACGGGGATGTGCACCAGACCGAAACTGATTGCGCCTTTCCAGATTGCCCGTGCCATCGTCGTGATCTCGTCGGTTGATGTTCTGGTGACCTGTGGCCAAGGGCAAAAGTTTCAGTCGGCGGCGGCCCGGTCCTGCGGGCGGATCGGCGGTGCGGTTAACTCGTGTTACATCTTGTGGAGGAGGTTTTAGTTAACAAATTCGAACCCTGGGCGTAGCGTGGCTTTATTCATCCATGAAGCGTGGCACGCTCATTTAGAGAGGTCCTCATGAACCGATGTGTGCTCGGCGTCATCGCGATGGCATTGAGTGGCGTGCTAAGCCCATTGGCTCTGGCAGACGCCACATCGCCGTCCTCGCCCTCGCTGCTGGCGCAGAACCTGCCGGGCAGCAGCAACAACAATCCCTACAACAACCCGATTCGCCGGGCCAATCCCAATAGCATGCAAGGCACCCAGCCAAGCATCCCGGTGATTCGCGGGCCAGGCACGGTGCCTGTGCCACGACCGCCAACGCTGGATAACGGCGGTATCGGCAACCGCTATCCGCAAGATCGACCGGCTCCCACCAGCCAGCCGAAATTCATTCCCAATCCACCACCTCGGGACTCGGACCGCAACTACCGTTGAACGGCAGGACAGAGGTCTTGCCAGCCATTTTGACGACAAAAGGAATCGTGCATGTTGCGTAAAACCCTCTTGGCCACTTTCTGTGCCAGCGCGTTGTTTACAGTCACTGCTCCCGTTTTCGCGGCGCCGACACAGGATATAAAAAGCGAGCAGGACACCCTTGAGCTCACGCCAATCGTTAAAGGCCTGGAACATCCCTGGGCGCTGGCGTTTCTGCCCGATCGCCAAGGGATGCTGGTGACCGAGCGGCCCGGCAACCTGAGGCTGGTCAGCGCCGACGGCAAACTCTCGGGCCCGCTCAGCGGCGTACCTCAGGTCTGGGCCAAGGGGCAGGGCGGATTGCTCGATGTGGTGTTGTCGCCCGACTTCAAGCAAGACCGTATGGTCTATCTGTCTTATGCCGAAGGAGGCGGTGAGGGTGGCAAGGCCGGCACCGCGGTCGGTCGCGGACGGTTGTCCGAGGACCTGGCAGCCATCAAGGATTTCAGGGTGATCTTCCGTCAGGAGCCCAAGCTCTCGGTCGGCAATCACTTCGGCTCGCGACTGGTGTTCGACCGCGACGGTTATCTGTTCATCACCCTGGGCGAGAATAACGACCGGTCCACGGCGCAGGATCTCGACAAGCTGCAAGGCAAGATCGTGCGGATCTATCCAGACGGCAAGGTGCCGAAGGACAACCCTTTTGTCGGGCAAAAAGGCGTTCGCCCGGAAATCTGGTCCTACGGCCATCGCAATCCGCAAGGCGCGGCACTCAACCCCTGGAGTGGCACGCTCTGGGAAAACGAGCACGGCCCCCGGGGGGGCGACGAGATCAACATCATCGAACGTGGCAAGAACTACGGCTGGCCGCTGGCAACCCATGGCATCAACTATTCCGGCCTGCCGATCCCGGAAGCCAAGGGCGAAACCGCCGAAGGCACCGTGGGCCCGCACCATGTCTGGGAAAAATCCCCGGGCCTCAGCGGCATGGCCTTCTACGATGGCGATCGCTTCAAGGCCTGGCAGCACAACGTATTTATCGGGGCGCTGGTGAGTCAGGAGCTGATTCGCCTGCAGTTCGAAGGCGACAAAGTCGTTCACGAAGAGCGGCTGCTTGGTGAGCTCAACAAACGGATTCGCGATGTACGGCAGGGGCCGGATGGTTATCTGTATTTGCTGACAGATGAGGACGATGGTGTGTTGTACAAGGTTGGGTTGAAGTAAACGGGCTTGCCCAAACCTTGTAACAACTGACAGATCGCCATCGCGAGCAGGCTCGCTCCCACATTTTGGTCGCGGCTGCCCCTGACTTTCGGGGCCGGCGCAACCTTCCCTGTGGGAGCGAGCCTGCTCGCGATGGCAATCACCTTAACTCCACAAATCCCGGATCAGACCTCTTGAGTCGCGCTCACGGCGTTTTTCCGCCCCTGAAGACCCCGCACCACCAGATACAACAACGGCCCGACAGACACAAAAATCGCCGTCACCAACAGATAGGGAACCACCGACAACCCCGACTGCCCACGCTTGCGCGCATCCTTGTACATCCAGATACCGGCAAGCGTCGCCAACAGGTACAAATCGATCACCACCTGCGCGGTATCTGGCCGCGACATCAGGCTGATGCCGAAGTCGAGCAACGACTGCTCGGCCTGCAGCATCACCGAAACGGTGTAGCCGGCGAAAGCGAACAAGGCAATGAGGGGCAGGGCGACAGACTTCATGGTTTCCTTCCTTGGGACAATGAGCAGAATCGCCAGCCTACAGCGGCCCTTGAAAATTGGCCATTGACTTGCCATCAGCGTCCGGCTAATTTCCAGCCATGACTTCCACCGTATTGCGCTGCCAGCCAAGCATTATTACCGCCATTCCTTATTTGGCGGGCTAGCTCACGACTGCAGCACCCAACCCGCCCTAGAGGCGGGTTTTTACTTTCTGTCTCTGGGCTTCGATCAAAGTCAGGAGACGACCATGAGCAGCACCCCCGCCCAGCAGAGCTTGCTTGAGCACTACGTAAAAAAGATCCTCGCCGCGCCGGTTTACGAACTCGCCGTGCGCACGCCGTTGCAAGCGGCACCCGCCTTATCCGAGGCGTTGGGCAATCAGATCCTGCTCAAGCGCGAAGACTTGCAACCGACTTTTTCCTTCAAGATCCGCGGCGCCTACAACAAACTGGTGCACCTGAGCGATGAACAGAAAGCCCGTGGCGTGATCACGGCCTCGGCGGGCAATCATGCCCAAGGTGTAGCGTTGGCGGCCCGCGAATTGGGGATTGCCGCCACCATTGTCATGCCCTGCACGACACCGGAATTGAAGGTGCATGGGGTTCGCAGCCGAGGAGCGGATGCGGTGCTGCATGGCGAGAGTTTTCCGTTTGCCCTGGAGTACGCGCTGAGCCTGGCACGGCAAACCGGTCGCACCTTTGTCTCGCCTTTCGACGATCCTGACGTGATCGCCGGGCAGGGCACCGTCGCCATGGAAATCCTGCGCCAACACCAAGGGCCGCTGGACGCGATCTTCGTTCCGGTGGGTGGAGGTGGCTTGATCGCCGGGATTGCCGCGTACGTCAAATACCTACGTCCGGAAGTCCGCATCATCGGTGTTGAGTCGGAACATTCCGCCTGCTTGCAGGCTGCATTACAGGCCGGCGAACGGGTTGTGCTGCCAACTGTCGGTACCTTCGCCGATGGCGTGGCCGTCGCTGAGATCGGCGCCCATGGTTTTGAGGTCTGCCGGTTTTGCGTCGATGAGGTAATGACCGTCAGCAACGACGAGCTCTGCGCCGCCATCAAGAACATCTACGACGATACCCGCTCGATCACCGAACCTTCCGGCGCCCTGGCCGTGGCCGGGATCAAGCAGCACGTGGCGCAAACCGGTGCACGGGGGCAGACCTTGGTGGCCATTGATTCCGGAGCGAACATCAATTTCGACAGTTTGCGGCATGTGGCCGAGCGCGCCGCATTGAGCAGCGTGTCGGCGTGAGGAGGCGCAGACGTCAGGCTCAGGCCAGCAGCGGACGCAAAAAGGTCCGCTCGTAGCTCACAATGAACTTCTTCTCGACTAACGAAGCCACCAGTTCCGTGCTTTCTGGGTCGGTCATCGCAATATGTCGGTAGCTTTCGTAGTCCGCCAGTGACGGGAAACTGAACAGGCAGTAGGCGATATTGCTCGCGCCCTCGGAAGGCAGGAAGTACCCGTGGTGAGTACCGCCCAAACGTTCGACGATGCCGAGCCAGGCTTTGGCGTAGGCTTCGAATTCGGTCAGTTGATAGGGGTCGATCACATATTTGACGTGACAGGTAATCAAGATGGGCACTCCTGTGGCGTGATGGAGCGGTTATTCCTGAACGGCTTTTTCGACATGGCTCGACGCCGACCAGATCCGGTAGCGCACTTCGACGTCTTTGGGCACGTAGAGCACGATCGGCAGCTTGCTGTTGTAACGCAGCTTGAAGCCGTCACCGACCACCGGCACGAAGTCCTTTTTGCTCTTGCCATCCGGGCAGGCCATCAGCGTGCTCATTGGGCCGATGACTTTTTCCAGCCGGTAAAACGGGTAGCCCCAGCCCTCGAGATTCTTTTCCTCAAGCCTGCCACCCAGGCGCTGACGGTTGCAGTCGACGGTCAGGGTCTTGCCGGCCAGAATCTCGATTTGATAACCGTCTTCCTGTTGTTGCGGGGCAAGGTGAATGACCTGGCGGGTAAAACCGCTCTCGGGCTTGGGATACGGCGCGACGTCTTCGAGGGTTGCGGCGTGGGCTACGGACGACAAAACGGCAATTATCAGCCCGACGGTCGTGTTAAGCGGCAAAGCACCCATGATGCCTCCTTGCGTGTATGCGGGGTCAGCGGATACTGAATGGATGGGCCGCATTCTCACTGCCGTCCTCACCCAATGCAAATCCGCCATCGGGGTGTTTGCAAAATACAGGTCTCGAAACAGGCCTTTCTTGCATTTTGCATGACATGATGTGTTGCCAACTCTCCTGAATCCTTGATTTGCCGACGAGGTGCAGAGCGAAATTCTGGGCATGTTTTATGCTGTAGCTGTCTTGAGCTGGCCACGATTCCTGCTGAGTCAGCGCTGAAACAAGAAAGCGATCGGACACCGGAACAATGAGGCCCTCCACGGAAGAAAAAGCAACGGGGCGATTTGAGCTCCGACCGACATTGATTTTTGATTGGCAATCTCACAAACCGAGAGGGTGGCCATGTTTCTTTCTGCCTTGGAACTACGCAATATCGTTGAAAGCAGTTTTCTCCCGAAACGCTGCCAATGCACGCTGTCGCCGGACCTGTCGATGACCGTCAAGGTGTATTCGGATGTCGAGACAGATCATCTCGACCTATGCGTCACCGGCATAGATGCTCAACGCCTCAATGGCTGCCGGGAGATCAACAATCTGATCGCCGAGTTACGCACCGACCTTGAGCACAACAGGCATAGCCAGCTGTTGCACCCGACGTCAAAAGCCCATTAACCGGCCGTTTCACCGAGTTCGAGCGACACACGCCGGGTCTGGATAAACCCCAGGCCCAGTGCTAACTCCACCACAATCGCCAGCAAAATACCCGGCCCGGCATGACCATTGAGCCATTCGCCGAAGCCCAGCGCCGCCAAACCGAAACACCCCACCATAAAGCCGCTGCACATCGCGCTTCGCGCCGCCGAGGGCGGTGCCTGCCGCACGAGATAAAACATCACCCCCAACGCGCCGAACAGCACCGCACTGCGCCTGGCGACAAAACCCGCCGCGGACGAATACTCGATGCTCCAGATCGCCAGCAACGATTGCGGCACCAAACCCCAGACCAGCGCCAGCAGAAAACAAAGCGCGGCGGTGAACGTCGACAGCGTGCGAAACGAGAACTGCATGGCGAATCCTTTCGGCAGTGAGGAAGACGCCAGAGCATAGCGTCAGAATCCTCACAGGCCTACCGCCAAATACCGAATCAGAATCTTCTGTCAGTTCTGATAACTGCACGCGTCAGAAAGTTTTCGGTACGTAATTTCCGCGGGCTTGCCCGACTTGTCGATGTACTTCATGTCGGCCGTCACCACTAGGCATTCCAGCGTCTGCGGCTCAGTCAGGGAAACGACTTTGCCCACATGAAGCGGCATGCCGTAGTGATAGGGCACGGCCTGGGACGACGACGTCTCGTTGGCCTGAGCAAGACCTGCGAACGCGGTGCAGGCGAGGGCGGTGGTCATCAGTAGTGTTCGCATGTTCATGGTGGGTCTCCAGTGCAGAGGGAAGTCAGTTCGACTGAAGAACGTCGAACCTGCCGCACCGGGCGTCGGAGGGAGTTGAGGGAGTGCGGTCCAGTAAAGTTTTGGACCGTGGGGTTAAGCGATGGTTAACCGGGTTGCATGCCGCCTGTCGTGGGGCGCGGGTCGCCGGGGCGAATTCGTTTGGCTTTCCGATCGACGAAGTTGAGCACTTGCAGGCTTTCCCCTATAGCCGAGATTTTGCGCAATGAATACAGGCATGGTTAGAGGCGATTGGCCGCTACGGCAGATAAAAAAGAAAGCCCCACAGGTGGGGCCTTCCTTATTACTCAGCCAGGAAATTCAAAGCGATTGCAAGGAAATGGTCGCACTCTGAGAGTCTTGCGGGCTGTCAGCGTCCATCCACACCCACTGCGTACCGTCGCCTTGCAGATTATTGGTGATGCTCTGAATCTGCGAGTAAACGATTTTGACGTTCCCAGCCGCACTGGCAGTAGGCCCAATGTTGGTGACCTGATTGGCAAGGAGGCCGTTTGAAGTCTCATTGACGACAAATACGGTCGCTTGCGCCTCACGGAACTGGCAGGAGAGGAACTGTGTAATGGTGCTGGTGATCGTCAGGTTCATCCATTTCGAGGGGGGTACCGCATAGTAACGGGTGTACTTGTTGAACGGATGCTGCTCACCATCGGCCTGCAGCGGATAATTACTGAGCCCCGACGTATTAGTCGGCATGCCGACACTTCCCAGCCAGATTTCGACCTGTGACTTACCGGCATTGCTGGGCAGTGAAACCGAAACGGTTTGAGTATCGGTGCCCGAGACAAACCCCAATGATGCCAGGCCTGCATTGGCCGTGGTGCCAGGCACCGTGATCGGTACGGGCGGCTGGCTATTGCTCCAGTTAACGGAGACCGTGGAATTGTTGTCATTTTGAGCAGAGTTGTAGATAAAAATCCCATAAAGCTGGCCGGGGCTAAGCGCGGTACAGGTGGCTGTATCACCTGCGGTGAGCGTAATACGTTGTCCGCCGTTCCAGTTAATTTGGGCAGCTGAGATAGCGACACTTTCCATGTTGGAGTTCCTTTTCCTGTTGTGTGGGTATAAGGATTGACGCACAGCAATATCCTTACCTGCGCTGTGCGTGGAAAAGATATTAGTTGAAGGTCTGTAGCGGTCAAGTAACGGGCTGACTGTTTTAAATTAAATAAATATCAACTTCAGCGGTGGCTGGATTCTGTTGACATAAATATACAGTGGTTGTCTGTTTTATTTATTCGATTCAATAGGATAGAGGCGTTGTATGCGAGTAGATACAGTGCTGTCCGACAGATATAGAGGTAAAAAACTTACAAGATAAATATGTCGTTGGTGTCGTCAATTTTGTGTGGCTATTTTGTTTTGAACTAACTGCGAGCGTAAATTGCTATAACTATTCTTGTTTGGGTGAATGGTGTAAGTCTGTCAATAGCCGCTTGTCTTTTGATAGGGCTATTACAACTTTAAATCGCAATAAAAATATATCAAAAAAATATAAAAGGCTTGTTCAGGTCCATCGGCAGGCTCTGAAATCAGGACCTGCGATGGGAGCAGATAGGGTGTGTCGATATCAGCCCAACTGCCGTCGATAGGGCAAATCCGGCCCGGTCTTGCTGCAAGTCAACGCCGCAGCGCTCACTGCAAACCTGAGCATCGCGTCAATTTGCTCGCGGCTCAGCTGTTGCAAACCTTCAACCGAATCCAGCTGCTGCTCGGTCAACCAGGTAATCAGCGCCGCTTGAAACGTATCGCCAGCCCCCACGGTGTCGGCAATTTTTACCGAACAGGCCGGCACCGACCACGAACCGTGGGCGCGGCTGAACACCATTGCGCCTTCGCCGCCACGGGTCAGGAACACCAACTGACAGCGATGCTCCAGCCAGCCCTCGATCACGCGTTGAGGATCCTGCTCGGGATACAACAGGCTCAGGTCTTCGTCGCTGACCTTGATCAGATCCGCCAGCTCCACCAGAGTGGCAATCCGCGAACGCCACAACTCGATGTTCGGCTCGGGATTCAGGCGTACGTTCGGGTCGAGGCTGATCAGGCGTTTGCCGCTTTCCCGTTGCACCAATGCCAATAACGTATCGGCAATCGGTTGCACCACCAGCGAGAACGAGCCGACATGCAAGCCGCGCACTTCAGGCCCCAACTCTGGCAGATGCGCCAGGCTCAACTGCCGATCAGCGCAGCCTTCGCCACGAAAGCTGTAATGGGGCGAGCCATTGGCACCGACGGCGACCATTGCCAGGGTGGTCGGCGCGGCAAAGTCCACGAGGTAGTTCGGGCGCACACCTTCATCCTGCAGCACCTGCTGCAAACGTCGGCCGAGGTAATCGGTCGACAGCCCGCCAAACAGCGCGGCGTCCACGCCCAAACGGCGCAAACCTACGGCCACGTTGAACGGCGAGCCGCCGGCAATTGCCTTGAAATTCACTTTGGATGCCAGACCGCTGGCATCGTCTTCGCTGAAGAAATCGAACAGCGCTTCGCCACACACCAGATACATAATTGTTCACTCTTTAAAGGGTTGCGACATGCTGTTGATAGCGTTCGTAGGCCTGCTGACAGGCCGCCACATTTTCTGTAATCGGTAAGGTTTCTCTGGCCAGATCGAGCTTTACGCAGCGCTCGCACAAATCCGCCAGGCTGTCTTCGTGACCGTTTGCCCAGGACTTGCACCACGCCGCCTGAATCGCTGCGCCCAGGGCCGCGGCCTCGCTTTGTTCGGTACAAATCACTGGTGTATTCATGATGTCGGCGACGATCTGTTGCCACACCGGGCTCTTTGAGCCGCCACCGATCAGGCAGATGCTGCGGCTTTGTAAGCCATTCTGGCGCAGCAGGTCTAGCCCGTAACGCAAACCGAAGGTAGTGCCTTCCACCACGGCGCGGCACAGGTTGGCCCGGGTCAGGTTGGTCATGGTCAGCCCCAGCAGGCTGCCGTTGGCATGGGGCAGGGCGGGGACGCGTTCGCCATTGAGGAAGGGCAGCATGCACACGCCTTCGGCACCGATCGGCGCTTGCGCGACCAAGGCGTTGAACGACTCGATATCCAATTCGAACAACTCGCGAATCGCGCCGGTCGCGTTGGTCAGGTTCATCGTGCAGATCAATGGCAGCCAGCCGCCGCTGGAGGAGCAGAACGTCGCGACTGAGGCATCCGGGCTGACGTTCGCTTGCTCGGCATAGGCGTAGACCGTCCCCGAGGAGCCGAGGCTCATGGTGATCGCGCCGGGCTTTATATTGCCGGTGCCGATGGCGCCCATCATGTTGTCGCCGCCACCGCTGGAGACCAGCGCCTTGGGGTTGATGCCGAGGTGCTCGGCCATACTCGGAAGGATCGTGCCGACCGGTTGGTGGGCATCGATCAACTCCGGGAGCGCGGCTTGCAGGCGCCCGGTGGGGTCGATGTCGCGCAGCAGTTGCAAGTCCCACTGGCGGGTGCGCACGTTGAAATAGCCGGTCCCCGAGGCATCGCCATACTCGCTGCAACTGCGGCCGGTGAGCCAGTAGTTGAGGTAGTCATGGGGCAGCAGGATGCGGGCGATCCGGGCGAACACTTCCGGGTGCTGTTCTTTGGTCCAGAGCAGTTTCGACACGGTGTAGCCCGGAGCGATGACTACGCCGAGGCGTTCCAGTGAGCCTTTTTCGCCGCCCAGATGGGCGAGCAGGCGGTCGTTCTCCGGCGTGGACTCGGTGTCGCACCAGAGCTTGGCCGGGCGCAGCACTTGGCCGCGATCGTCGAGCAGCACCAGGCCATGCTGCTGGCCGGAAACGCCGATGCCGAGGATTGCCTGACCGTCTATATTCGCTGCGAGCAGCGCGCGGCGGGTGGCCAGGGTAAAGGCTTCCAGCCATTGGGCGGTGTCTTGCTCGCGCCGACCATTGGCGCCGCTGATCAGGCTGTGGGCAGCGGCGCCCTGACCGAGGACCTGGCCGCTGTGCGTGTCGAGGACAACGGCTTTGGTGCCTTGGGTGCCGCAGTCGATGCCGAGGAAAAGTTGTTGGTTTGCCATGGAAGATCCTTGGATCGTCAGGTCGATATCAATGCCCATTCAACATTTATGTTGTTTGTCAGTCAGCCATCGCGGGCAAGCCCGCTCCCACAGTAGTCTGGGATGGAACACAGATCTGTGAGCAACCTCGATCCCTGTGGGAGCGGGCTTGCCCGCGATGGCGGCAGCAATTTCACTGCAGTGCTTACGCCAGCACCCGCTCCAGCGTCCGCGTCACCCCAACATCGCGCAAGCTGTTACAGCACCACTCGAACGCTGCCACGAACTCTGGTGAACGCGGAATCGCCGTCCCGAAAATCTCCTCAACTTCCAGCAACCGCTGAGTGATCAACACATCATCGGCCACCAGCGCCTGACAGAACGCCGCCCGTGGATCCGCAATTGCATAGGTCTGGCCATTCTCATCCACGCCTTTGAGGTACAGCGCCCACGCCGCCACCACCAGCGCCGCACGCTTGGTCTCCTGCCCATCGGCAATCAAGCGGTTGATGGTCGGCACGGTGAATTTCGGAAACTTCGACGAGCCATCCGAACACACCCGCTCCAACTGATCGGCAATCGCCTGATTGGAGAAACGCGCCACCAGGGTGTTTTTGTACTCGGTCAAATCGATCCCCGGCACCGGCGCCAGTTGCGGCGTCACGTCCAGGTCCATGTAGGCGCGCATGTAGCGCACGAACAGCGGGTCGTTCATGGTTTCGTGAACGAAGCGGTAACCCTTCAAGAAGCCCAGATAGGTCAGGGCCAAATGGCTGCCGTTGAGCAGTTTGATCTTCATCTCTTCGTAAGGCGTGACGTCGTCGGTGAACTGCACGCCGACCTTTTCCCAGGCCGGGCGACCGTTGACGAATTTGTCTTCCAGCACCCATTGCACAAACGGTTCGCAGACCACCGGCCAAGCGTCATCGACCGCATGTTTGTCGGCCAGTTGCAGACGATGCTCGGTGCTGGTCATCGGCGTGATGCGGTCGACCATGGCGTTGGGAAAGCTGACGTGGTGCTCAATCCAGTCGTGCAGATCGGCATCGCGCAGGGCGGCGAATGCCAGCAGTGCTTTACGGGTCACGGCGCCGTTGTGCGGCAGGTTATCGCAGGACATCAGCGTGAACGCGGGCGTACCGGCTGCACGCCGTTTGGCCAGTGCGGCGCAGAGGAAACCGAACACGGTTTTCGGTGCGTTCGGGTGAGCCAGATCATGCTGGATTTGTGGCAGGTACGCCATGAACTCGCCGTTGCTGTCGTCGATGCAATAGCCGCCTTCGGTGATGGTCAGCGAGACGATGCGGATGTCTGGATCGGCGAGTTTGTCGATCAGCGCCTCAGCGCTGTCTTCGGCCAGCAGCATGTCACGGATGGCCCCGATGACCCGCACTTCGGCGTCATCGGTGTCGCCGAGTTCGAACAGGGTAAACAGATAATCCTGTTCTTTGAGATCGTCCCGGGCGCGGCGGTCCTCGGCGCGCAGGCCGACCCCGCAAATGGCCCAGTCCAGTGCTTCGCCGGTATTCATCAAGGCATCGGTGTAGTACGCCTGATGCGCGCGGTGGAAACCGCCGACGCCAATGTGCGCGATGCCTTGGCGGGTGTCGTTCAGGCTGTAGGCGGGCAGGGCCACCTCGGGGGCGAGGCGGTTGAGGTTCTGTCTATTCAGTTTCATCGCATGCTCTCGGATCAGGCTGCGGCGCGCAGTGGACGGGTCAGCGCCACGCCGTCGGCATTGAATAAATGGCAGTGTTCGGCATCCAGATGCAGGCTCAGGGTTTCACCATAACGGCTGGCCAGATCGCCGCGAACGCGCATGGTCAGCGCTTCGCCGGAAGACGTCAGGACGTGGCAGAAAGTGTCGCTGCCCAAACGTTCGCTGACGTCGGCAGTGACTTGCAGGGTGCAGTCGCCGGGTTGCGCCAGTTCAAGATGTTCCGGGCGAATCCCTAAGGTCACGGCACCGCCGACACTCAGGTTCGCGCCACTGAGCGGCAGAGTAATGCGGGTGCCGGCGTCCAGCAGCACTTCGCAGCTTTGGCCGTTAACGCGAGTGACCTTGCCCTTGAGGAAGCCCATTTTCGGCGTGCCGAGGAAGCCTGCGACAAACAGATTGGCCGGCTGGTGATACAGGTCCAGTGGCGAACCGACTTGCTCGATCTTGCCGCCATTGAGGACGACGACTTTGTCGGCCATGGTCATGGCTTCGACCTGGTCGTGGGTCACGTAGATCATCGTGGCTTGCAGTTCTTTGTGCAGGCGCAACAGTTCCAGGCGCATCTGCACCCGCAGGGCGGCGTCGAGGTTGGACAGCGGCTCGTCGAACAGGAAGATTTTCGGGTTGCGCACGATTGCCCGGCCGATGGCCACGCGTTGACGCTGACCACCGGACAGTTGCTTCGGCTTGCGCTCCAGCATCGGCCCGAGTTCAAGGATGCGCGCCGCTTCGCCGACCTTCTTCTCGACTTCGGCTTTTGCTACACCGGCCAGGTCCAGGGCAAACGACATGTTTTTGCGCACGCTCATGTGCGGGTACAGGGCGTAAGTCTGGAACACCATCGCCAGGTCGCGCTTGGCCGGGCTGACTTCGGTGATGTCGCGGCCATCCAGTTCGATGGTACCGCCGCTGACTTCTTCCAGGCCGGCGATCAGCCGCAGCAGGGTGGATTTGCCGCAGCCCGACGGGCCGACGAACACCACGAATTCTTTGTCATTCACTTCGAGGTCGATGCCTTTGATGATGGAAAAACCTTCGAAGCCTTTTTGCAGATTTTTGATTTTCAGGTTGGCCATGGGGGCCTCCGCTTGAGTTAATTCAATTGCGCCTGGTGAGCTTTTTGTGGGAGCGGGCTTGCCCGCGATGGCGATTTAGCAGCCGACATCCAGGTTGAATTTGCCGACGTCATCGCGGGCGAGCCCGCTCCCACAGGGTTTTGTGTCAGATCAGGGATCCGGGGACATTCATTTCACGGCACCAAACGACAGGCCGCGGACCAATTGTTTCTGGCTGATCCAGCCGAAGATCAGGATCGGTGCACAGGCCAGGGTCGACACTGCCGACAACTTGGCCCAGAACAGACCTTCAGGGCTCGAGTACGAGGCGATCAACGCGGTCAGTGGCGCGGCCTGCGACGAGGTCAGGTTCAGCGACCAGAACGCCTCGTTCCAGCACAGGATCAGCGACAGTAAAACCGTGGAAGCCAGGCCGCCCTTGGCGATGGGCAGCAGCACCCGGACCATTTCCTGCCACAACGTGGCGCCGTCCAGGCGTGCGGCTTCGAGGATGTCTTTGGGGATGTCTTTGAAGTAGGTGTAAATCATCCAGACCACGATCGGCAGGTTGATCAGCGTGTAGATCACGATCAGCGCGATTCGGGTGTCCAGCAGGCCGAAACTCTTGGCCAGCAGGTAGATCGGCATCAGCACGCCCACCGGCGGCAGCATCTTGGTCGAGAGCATCCACAGCAGCGTGCCTTTGGTGCGCTGGGTTTCGTAGAAGGCCATGGAGTAGGCCGCCGGAACTGCGATCAGCAGGCACAGGGCCGTGGCGCTGAAGGAAATTACCACTGAGTTCCAGGCAAAGCTGAAGTAGTCGCTGCGCTCGTTGATGTGCAGGTAGTTCGCAAGCGTCGGCGTGAAGATGAATTGCGGCGGCGTGGCGAACGCGTCGATTTCGGTTTTGAAACTGGTCAGCACCATCCAGAAGATCGGGAAGAAAATCAGGATCGCGATGGCCCAGGCCAGAGTGCCGAGCAGCAGGCTTTGCAGGCGGCGGGATTGTTGAAGAGTCATGGCGCAGGCCTCAGGCTTTGTCTGTCAGGTTTTTGCCGATCATTCGCACCAGCACGATGGCCGCGACGTTGGCAATCAACACCGCGATCAAACCACCGGCGGACGCCATGCCGACGTCGAACTGCACCAGCGCCTGGTTGTAGATCAGGTAGGCGAGGTTGGTCGAGGCGTAGCCGGGGCCACCGTTGGTGGTGGTGAAGATTTCGGCGAACACCGACAGCAGGAAGATGGTTTCAATCATCACCACCACCGCGATTGGTCGGGCCAGGTGCGGCAGGGTCAGGTGCCAGAAAATCGCGACGGGACCGGCACCGTCCAGGCGCGCGGCTTCTTTCTGTTCCTGATCGAGGGACTGCATGGCAGTCATCAGGATCAGGATCGCGAAGGGCAGCCACTGCCACGAGACAATGATGATGATCGACAGCAGCGGGTAGTGCGCCAGCCAGTCCACCGGCTGCGCGCCGAACAGCTTCCAGAGGTAGGCGAGAATCCCCGAGACCGGATGGAAAATCAGGTTTTTCCAGATCAGCGCACCGACGGTGGGCATGATGAAGAACGGCGAGATCAACATCACCCGCACGATACCGCGACCGAGAAACTCACTGGCCTCCAGCAACGCGCTGATCAACACGCCGAACACCACGCTGATCAGCAACACGCTGCCCACCAGCAACAGGGTGTTGGTGGCGCCGGGCAGGAAGCCCGAGTCGCTCAGAAAGTAGCTGAAGTTCTCCAGCCCCACGAACTGGTTTTCACCGGGGTAGAGCAGGTTGTAGCGAATCACTGAAAAGTAAACGGTCATGCCCAGCGGCACGATCATCCACAGCAGCAACAACGCCACCGAGGGGCTGACCAGAAACCAGCCGGGGTTGCTCAACCGGCTTTTACGCACCGGTTGGGGGATGTCCATGTGAGCTTTGACAGTTGAAATATTCATGGCGATAGAACCGATTGGGAACAGGCAAATGAAGATCAAATGTGGGAGCAAGCTTATGTGGCGAGGGAGCTTGCTCCCGCTGGGTCGCGAAGCGGCCCCAAAAGCTTTGCGACTGCTGCGCAGTCGAGCGGGAGCAAGCTCCCTCGCCACACAAGCCTCGCTCCTACAGGGGCCGGGGTTATTTGGGATAACCGGCGCGCTTCATCTCACGTTCGGTGGTTGACTGGGCAGCGGTCAGGGCCTGGTCGACCGTGGTCTGGCCGATCAGCGCTGCCGAAAACAGCTTGCCGACCTGGGTGCCCACGGCCTGGAATTCAGGAATGGTCACCAACTGGATGCCGATGTAGGGCACGGGCTTGACGGACGGTTTACTCGGGTCCGCCGCTTTCAGCGATTCCAGCGTCACCTTGGCGAACGGCGCAGCATTCATGTACTCCTCGGTGTAGGTCGAGGCGCGAGTGCCTGGCGGCACGTTGGCGATGCCGTCTTTTTCCGCGACCAGCGCACCGTATTCCTTGGAGGTGGCCCAGGCGCTGAACGTTTTCGCCGCGTCCTTGGCCTTGGAACTGGTCGGGATTGCCAGTGCCCAGGAATACAACCAGGCCGAACCTTTGTCGGTGGTTTCATGCGGTGCGTAGGTGAAGCCGACGTGATCACTGACCTTGCTTTGGGTCTTGTCGGTGACGAACGAGCCGGCGACGCTGGCATCGACCCAGATCGCACACTTGCCGCTGTTGAACAGCGCCAGGTTTTCGTTGAAACCGTTGCTCGACGCGCCCGGAGGGCCGGACTTCTTCATGGTGTCGACGTAGAAGTTCAGCGCATTCTTCCACTCGGCCCCGGTGAATTCTGGCTGCCATTTCTCATCGAACCAGCGTGCGCCGTAAGCATTGGCGACGGTGGTGATCAGGGCCATGTTCTCGCCCCAGCCAGCCTTGCCACGCAGGCAGATACCGTACTGTTCTTTATCTTTGTTGGTGAGTTTGCCGGCAAATTCGCTGATCTGAGTCCAGGTCGGGCGTTCGGGCATGGTCAGCCCGGCGTCCTTGAACAGATCGGTTCGGTAATAGGTGATGGAGCTTTCCGCGTAGAACGGCAGGGCATAGAGCGTGCCCTTGACCGAAAGGCCTTCACGCACTGAAGGGAACACGTCGTCGAGGGCATAGCTGGCCGGCAAGTCCTTCATCGGTTCCAGCCAACCCTTGGCGCCCCAGAGTGCGGCTTCGTACATGCCGATGGTCAACACATCGAACTGCCCGCCCTGGGTGGCGATGTCGGTAGTCAGGCGTTGGCGCAGGACGTTTTCTTCGAGCACCACCCAATTGAGCTTGATGTCCGGATGCTCGGCCTCGAAGGTTTTCGAGAGTTTTTGCATGCGGATCATGTCGCTGTTGTTGACGGTGGCAATGGTCAGGGTCTGGGCGCCGAGGCTGACGCTACTGAGGGTCATGCAGGTGAGAGCAAGCAGAGCTTTTACCGAAGGTTGCATCGTGCACTCCTTTTCTGCACCCGGCGGGTTACAGAAGGACAGTTATTGTTTTTGTGTCTTCCGAGGCAGGAAGAATGTGCACTGATTACAGCCTTCAATGGATGGGCTGACAAATCATCCATTGCACTGTGACCGATACTTTTTTGCACTGGGGTTCAATGCGGGAAACGCAGAGAACGGTGTTTTAGCGGTTAACCCCGATTGAATCCGTACAGGTTTATACGGCCGAAAAACAAAAGATCGCAGCCTTCGGCAGCGCCTGCAGGATCGCGTGATTCTGTAGGCGCTGCCGAAGGCTGCGATCTTTTGATCCTGCTTTTAACCGTGGTTTTGTTCAGTCAAACGCTGCACCGCCAACCGCCGGTAGTGCGACGGCGTCATGCCCTTGAGCTGTTGGAAACGCCGGTTGAAGTTGGAAATATTATTGAAGCCCGATTCGAAACACACATCGGTCACCGTTTTGTCGCCATCGGCCAGTAGCTCGCAGGATTTGCTGATGCGCAGGCGATTGACGAATTCGATAAAGCAGCGCCCGGTGGCCTGTTTGAACACTCGGCTGAAGTAGGTCGGCTTCAGGCCCAGGTGCTCGGCGACTTCTTCCAGCGGCAGTTCCCGGGCGTAATGGGCAAAGATGTAATCCACCGCCCGGTTGGTGCGGTCGATATTGTGTTCATCGGCCAATTGCGGCGTCGTGGCACCGGACAGCAACTGATAGTCATCGGACGCCGCCAGCAACTCCAGCAGAATGAAAAAATGCCCGAGCCGGGTCATGCCCTTGGTATCAGCGATGCGCTGCATCAAGGTCATGGCCTGGCGGATCGTGCGCTTGCAGCGAAACTCGATGCCGTACTGCGCGCGCTCCAACAAGGGGGCGAGCGTCTTGAGTTCGGCGAACACCTGATGGCCGCTTTCAAACAGTTCGTCAGTGAAATTGACCAGCATGTCGCGCTTGGGCACCACTTCGTCTTCGGCCACCTGGCTGATCCAGTTGTGGGGCAGGTTGGGTCCGGTCAGGAACAGCGTTTCCGGGTAGAAGTTACCGATGTAGTCACCGATGAACACCTTGCCGGAGCTGGCGACGATCAAGTGCAGTTCGTATTCCTTGTGGAAATGCCAGCGCACCAAAGGGCAGGGGAAGCCGTGCTGACGATAGATGATGGACAACCCGTTGTGGTCGTCCATCAATTCGTAGGAAGGGTCGGTAACTCTGGCTGGTCGGCTCATATCAGGGCACTTTTATTGTTATCGCCCGTTGATCATGCCTCTTTCGTAGTGCGGAACGCCAGTGTAGCGATCGCACGCTGGGTGGCTTACAAAGGGCTTGCTCCCATCGCCCAGTGCGTGAAAATCCAGCACGTCTGACACAACCCCTAGAGGCATCTATTTATTGAGCGCCTGGGCTTTGATTATGTTAGCGGTGCGGCAATTGGACACGAGTTTCGATTCTTCAAAGAAGTCCGCGTTAATAATGCTGCATTTCAAGATCCAGCTGTCGGGGGCGGGGTCGAACCATCGATCAAGGTGCTCCTTGATGTCTGTGGGGCCACCGGGTGCCGTATAACTGGTTGCGGAGAGTGACCATGGCACCCAGGATGACGGAGGATTTTTCGTCACGCGAGCGATAAGCGCTCGCACCTCCTCGACACTGGTCAGCGATTCACCGCTCCATTCGTGTTGAATGCTGGAGAGTAACCAGTGTTGATCCAGATCCGGATGGTACTCGGCAGCAATCCATACCCGCTGGGTACGACTGTCCCGCTTCAGTTGACCGAGGTTCATGTATCGGTTACGAAACGGGATGATTCTCTGGTCCAGATGTGTCAGGAGAAATCGGTTGAACTCCTTGTAGTCAAAGGGGGCATTGGCGGATTTCAATTCATGGAAATCGAGCAAGACGAATTCGTCGGGGTTCTCCTGAAGAAAACGACTCACCTGCATGACCAGGTTTTCCAGCGACCGGGATGATCGGAAGCCGTTATGCTGGAACCAGAATGTGCCAACCCCTCTGGCGTCGAGGTTGTATTCGACTCTTACATCAAGCGCGCGTGCACCGTTATTCAATTGGTCGTAAAAGGAGTTGTTTTGGCAAGCAGCCCAGTGAGAAACACCGGGCGTCACGTAAGTTGCCTTTTTGTCTACGCCAGCGTTATGGGCGCCAGGCAGGATCAACTCGTTGAGTGTCATTGAGTCAATGCCAGGTGTGTTCGCCATCCAACGGCTAAAAGTGTAATCGTTCATTGTATGCATCCTTGCATGGGTTAAAAGGTGATAATAAAAAAGTACCGCGCTTAGTGTCTGTAAGAAGGCGGGTGATATTTATAAGGGAGGCGAGCGAAACAGCCAATAAAAAACGTTATGCAAATAATGTTATTAGGCTGTGGCGCGCCGATTGAAAGTGAGTGCTTATTGATTTCGATTTTTCGCTTCAATCCACTGCGCCATATATTGCGTACTTTTATGTTGATGGTGGCGCAGCATGCCGCCAGTAAAGTTATCTCTTCTGATGTGTGCGAGATGCTGTTGGCTATAAAGCAGTTTTTCGATTAGAGCGGCCCCATGAACGGATTGCTGGTAACGATTGGCTAACAGAGATTGCCCATTTTCCTGGGCCTTCATCCAGCAAACCTTATCGGTATAAAGCTGCACGGCACAATCGGCGAACTCACGCGCAGTTCGGGTAACGGCGCCCGGCCACGGCTGTTCGCCGTGCATCGCTTCTGCGCCAATCGGTGTGGTGACATTCGGCGTACCGCAGAGCATGGCGTCGACAATTTTGCCTTTGATGCCGGCACCAAAGCGCAGGGGCGCCAGGCACACCCGGGCCGCGGACATGACTTGCAAGGCATCTTCTGCCCAGTTCATCACATGAAACCCTTGGGCCGCATTGTGCAGCGCGGTGGCTTTGGGCGGCGTATAGGCGCCATAGATATGCAGTTGCGCCTCTGGCAACTGCGCACGGATCAGCGGCCAGATCGTGGTTTTCATCCAGAGCACGGCATCCCAGTTGGGCGCGTGCCGGAAGTTACCGATACTGAGGAAATGCGCACGATCTTCAAAGGCTGGCGGCGGCGCACTCGGCGCATCGACCATCAGCGGACACCAGTGCAGCAAGTTGCGTGGCAGTTTGAACTGCTCGACCAGCAGTTCGATCTCCACTTCGGAGATCATCAGGTTCAAGTCACAGCGATACAGCGCGGCGATCTCTCGTTTTGCCAGATCGGTATCGGCCATGAGCTCGAACTCTTCAGGCAATGCCGGGGCGAACAACTCACTGAAGTCATTGCTGTCATCATTGGCCTTCAAGCGGTCCTTGAGCCGCTGGTGCCGGGCATGTCGCAGGCTTTGCAGGTCGGAGGTCTCCAGCACACGCAAAGCATCGGGGCAGTGTTTCTCTACTCGCCAGCCGAACTGTTCTTCCATCATGAACTGGTCGAACAACACGATATCCGGTGCCAGTTCACTGATAAACGTGTCGAAACTGCTGTTGTTCAATTCGATCGGTACTTCACGAATGCCCAGCGCAGTCAGGTCCGCACGGTGCTCACCGGTGCCGGCGGGGCTGCTGAAGGTAATCTCCCAGCCTTGCTGCAGGAACGTATCGAGAATTTGCATCACATGCCCACTGGCCGCAGAAGAGCGGGGCTCGGGCCAGACGTAACCAATCACCAGGACTTTGGTTGCGCGGGGCTGACTCATTGACGGGTATTCCTTGAAACGGGTAGAGAGTGGAGAGAATCGGGACGCGAGAAAAATCAGGCCTGGACGAGGATGTCTTTGACCTTGTCCCGCAACTGATCAATGGAAAACGGCTTGCCGATGAGATACATGCCGTCAGGCACCTCAATGCTCTCGGCATAGCCGCTGGCGAACAGGATCGGCAATTCGGGACGCAGCATGCGCGCCTGCTTGGCCAGTTCACGACCGTCCATGATCGGCAATCCCACATCCGTCATTAACAAATCAATGTCTTGGTCTTCATCGTTGATCAACTCCAGCGCCATTTCACAGCCATCCGCCTCAAGCACCCGGAATTCCAATTCCTCCAGCACATCGACGATCAGCGTGCGCACGATGGCATCGTCTTCGACGACGAGAATGGTGGAGGCGTGGGTGGGCATAGTGGGGCTCTCAAAGGTTGAATTCGCGGTTGCCGGTCGATCGAAACCGCCGGGCGCTTGCATGGGTAAGTGACGAATCACGACAAGTTCCCGACATGCTACAAAAACAATAGCCGCACAAGAGCTGCAGAGAATAACCGCTCCTTTGTCCCAGAGCAGCTAAATGCAGGTTTTTGCCGCGAAACATGTCAGAAAAATGGATGAGCTCGACCGTTTTGGGGCAGACTCGATGCTTTTCAACAGTACGACAAGGCTTTCCCATGACCTCTGCGTCCTCGGTTGATGAGCAACGATTCCGTAAACTCCTGAGCCGCAACGTCAGCCTGCCATTGGGCGTCGGTGTCATCAGCGCGGTGTTCTTCGTTTCGCTGATTACCTATCTGCTGTCGGTGATTCAGTGGGTCCAGCACACCGACCGGGTGATCAATAATGCCAATGAGGCAATAAAGCTGACCGTCGATCTGGAAACCGGCATGCGCGGGTTCTTGCTCAGCGGCGACGAACATTTCCTTGATCCCTACGAGACGGCCAAGCCGAGAATCGCCGTCGCTCTCGATACCTTGCTCGAATTGACCGCCGATAATCCGGTCCAGACCGATCGTCTGCGCCGGCTCCAGGCCTTGCAGACGGAATGGGCCAATTACGCGCAATCGATGATCGATTTGCAGCGTGCCAGCGGTGACTACCGTGGCGCCGTCAAGGCCGGGCGCGGTAAGCGGCTGACCGATGAGATCCGCAAGCAATTCGAAGATGTGATCGATTTGGAACAGCAGTTGCGCGCCACTCGCAACGAGGAAGTGCGCCAAACCACGATCTGGTGCATCGGCCTTTATCTGTTGTTCGTGGCCGGTATCAGCGGATTGCTGGCCTACATTGGCCGTCGGGACTTGCTCAAACTGTCCCAAAGCTACAGCGCCAACCTCGCTGGGCAACAGGCCAGTGCCCGGCGCCTGGAACAGCAAGCCTGGTTACGCAACGGTCAGACCGAACTGGCAGAGCAAGTCCTGGGGCAGCTATCCCTCAATCTGTTGGGGCGCAACATTCTGCAGTTCTGCGCCCAATATTTAGGGACGGCTGTCGCGGCAATCTATGTCCGTGAGGACCATGGTGGCCTGAAACGCATCGCGTCTTACGGTTTCTCCCGGGAACAGGAAGCGCTTGAACAGCAGATCTACAGTGGTGAAGGGATTGTCGGCCAGGTGGCGCAACAGGCGCGCTTGATTCGTCTTGATGACGTCCCGGGCGACTACTTCAAAGTCAGCTCCGGCTTGGGTGAAGGTTTACCGCACAGCGTGCTGGTGGTGCCGACCAGCGACGACGATCGGGTCAACGGTGTGATCGAACTGGGTTTCCTGCGGTCGCTGACGGATCGTGATGTCGAACTGCTCGAATTGATTGCCGGCAACATCGGTACCTCGATCGAGGCCGCCCGCTATCGCCAGCGTTTGCAGGAGGTGCTGGCCGAAGCCCAGCAACTCAACGAAGAGCTGCAAGTTCAGCAAGAAGAGCTCAAGACCGCCAACGAAGAGCTGGAAGAGCAGTCGCGGATTCTCAAGGAGTCCCAGACTCACCTGCAAACCCAGCAGATCGAGCTGGAGCAAACCAACGAACAACTCGCCGAGCAGGGGCAGATCCTGGCCGCACAGCGCGATGCCATGGACCTGAAGAACACTGAACTGAATCTGGCTCAGGTTGAGCTCGAAGCGCGCGCCGAAGAGCTGCAGCGCTCCAGCAAGTACAAATCCGAATTCCTTGCCAACATGTCCCACGAGCTGCGCACGCCACTGAACAGTTCGTTGATCCTGGCCAAACTGCTGGCGGAAAATCCGCAGGGAAACCTCAGCGCCGAGCAGGTCAAGTTCGCCGACTCGATCTACTCCGCCGGCAACGACTTACTTAACCTGATCAACGACATTCTCGACATTTCCAAGGTCGAGGCCGGCAAGCTTGAGGTACGACCGGAGAACACCAGTGTTGCGCGTCTGGTGGAAGGCCTGCGTGGCATGTTCCAGCCAATGGCTGCGGAAAAGAACCTGGATTTCCAGGTCCAGTTACAGGCCGATGCACCGCTGATGCTGTTCACCGACCGCCAGCGGCTGGAGCAAGTGATCAAGAATCTGCTGTCCAACGCGGTGAAGTTCACCGAAAAGGGCATGGTCAACCTGAGCGTCGCTGCTCAGCCGGACAACGGTATCGCCTTTATTGTCCGAGATTCCGGCATCGGTATTGCCCCGGATCAGCAGGAGAGCATTTTCGAAGCCTTCCGTCAGGCCGATGGCACCACCAATCGTCGTTACGGCGGCACCGGCCTGGGCCTGTCGATCTCTCGTGATCTGGCCACGTTATTGGGCGGCTCCATCAGTGTGACCAGTACGCCTGGGCAGGGCAGTGTGTTCGCCCTGGTGTTGCCGCAGCACTACGTCGAGCCGGGCGACGCACCTGTCGAGGCGATGAAAGCCACGCCGGTGGTCATGCCCAAAAGCGCCGTGGTGACTGCGCCTGTGCCGCGGATTGCCGACATCGACATTCCGCGTTTCGACGATGATCGCAACAAGGCGCCATTCGCCACTCGCTGCATTCTGGTCGTGGAGGATGAGCCAAACTTTGCGCACATTCTCTACGACCTGGCCCATGAACTGGGTTATCAGTGCCTGGTAGCCCACGGCGCCGACGAAGGCTACGACCTGGCCAGGCAGTTCATTCCCGATGCGATCTTGCTGGACATGCGCCTGCCGGATCATTCCGGGCTGACGGTATTGCAGCGTTTGAAAGAGCATGCCGAAACCCGGCACATCCCGGTACACGTGATTTCGGTCGAAGACCGCGTCGAGGCCGCCATGCATATGGGCGCCATCGGTTATGCGGTCAAGCCCACCACGCGTGAGGAACTCAAGGCTGTGTTTGCCCGCCTCGAAGCCAAACTGACACAGAAGGTCAAACGGGTATTGCTGGTCGAAGATGACGATGTGCAGCGCGACAGCATCGCCCGGCTGATCGGCGACGAGGACATCGAAATCACCGCTGTCGGCCTGGCGCAGGATGCGCTCGACCTGCTGCGCAGTACGATTTTCGACTGCATGATCATCGACCTGAAATTGCCCGACATGCTCGGCAACGACTTGCTCAAACGCATGTCCTCCGAGGATATCTGCTCGTTCCCGCCGGTGATCGTCTATACCGGACGTAACCTCACCCGGGACGAAGAGGCCGAGCTGCGCAAGTATTCTCGCTCGATCATCATCAAGGGCGCGCGCTCCCCCGAGCGGTTGCTGGACGAAGTGACACTCTTTCTGCACAAGGTCGAATCCCGTTTGTCCCAGGAGCGCCAGACGATGCTCAAGACCGCTCGCAGCCGCGACAAGGTTTTCGAGGGGCGTAAAGTGCTGCTGGTGGACGATGATGTACGCAACATTTTCGCCCTCACCAGTGCGCTGGAGCAGAAGGGCGCTATCGTGGTCATTGGCCGTAACGGCCGTGAAGCGATCGAAAAATTGAATGAAGTCGAGGACATCGATCTGGTGCTGATGGACGTGATGATGCCGGAGATGGATGGTTTTGACGCCACCCTCAAAATCCGCAAGGACCCGCGCTGGCGCAAGCTGCCGATCATTGCGGTGACGGCCAAGGCCATGAAGGACGATCAGGAGCGCTGCTTGCAGGCCGGCGCCAATGACTACCTGTCCAAACCCCTCGACCTGGATCGCCTGTTCTCGCTGATTCGTGTGTGGCTGCCGAAGATGGAACGGATATAAGTGTCCTGCCTCGCAAGTATGTTCCTTTTTGGCGGCGTCTGTTGTCGCCATACTGCGCTGCCGCTCCTCGCCATAGCCAGCTATGACTCGTCGCGGCGCCTTGTCTGGCAACATCAGCCACTCCCCAAAAAGGGACATACTCGCGAGGCAGGACACTAGTGGAGCGCAATACCGATATCGAATTACGCTTGCTGATTGAGGCGATTTACCTCAAGTACAGCTACGACTTTCGCGATTACTCCAGCGTGTCGATCAAACGCCGGGTCAATCACGCCTTGAATCAGTTCGAGTGCAAAACCATCTCGGCGCTGCAAGAGAAGGTTCTGTACGATCCGACCGCATTCATGCAACTGCTGCAATTGCTGACGATCCCGGTCAGCGAAATGTTCCGCGACCCTTCACACTTCCTGGCGCTGCGTCAGGAAGTGATGCCGCTGCTCAGGACCTATCCATCGATCAAGGTCTGGATCGCTGGTTGCAGCACCGGCGAAGAGGTCTATTCGATGGCGATTCTGCTCCGCGAAGAAGGCCTGCTGGATCGCACCATCCTCTATGCCACGGACATCAACCCGCGTTCGCTGGATAAAGCCCGACAGGGGATTTTTTCCCTGGAGAATGTCCGGGCCTACACTCACAACTACCAACAGGCAGGTGGGCAGCGTTCGTTCGCCGATTACTACACGGCGGCCTATGGTTATGCCATTTTCGACAAGAGCCTGTGCGACAACGTGACCTTCGCCGATCACAGCCTGGCCACCGACAGTGTTTTCTCGGAAACTCAATTGATTTCGTGCCGTAATGTATTGATTTACTTCAATAAAAAACTTCAGAGTCGCGCGTTTGGCTTGTTTCATGAATCCCTGTGTCATCGGGGTTTTCTGGCACTGGGCAGTAAGGAGACCCTGGACTTCTCGGTCTATGGCAATCAATTTGAAGCATTGGTCAAACCCGAACGGATATACCGCAAATCATGAATAGGGCAGTGCTGGATACTCATCGGCTGGATCTTCGCGGCATCGGCCGTCTGCTTATCAGGCTGGAAGGAATCGCATGTTAGGGAATATCCAGGCCAAATTACTGATCGTCGACGATTTGCCGGAGAACCTTCTGGCGCTCGAAGCCTTGATCAGGCGTGAAGACCGTATCGTCTACAAAGCCCTGTCCGCCGACGAAGCCCTGTCGCTATTGCTGCAACACGAGTTCGCCATGGCCATTCTTGATGTGCAGATGCCCGGCATGAATGGCTTCGAGCTGGCCGAGTTGATGCGCGGCACGGAAAAAACCAAAAATATCCCGATTGTGTTCGTCAGTGCCGCCGGCCGCGAGCTTAATTACGCGTTCAAGGGCTACGAAAGCGGGGCGGTAGATTTTTTGCACAAGCCGCTGGACGTTCACGCGGTCAAGAGCAAAGTCAATGTCTTCGTCGACTTGTATCGCCAGAGCAAAGCGATGAAGCATCAGGTCGAAGCGCTGGAGCAAAGTCGCCGGGAGCAGGAGGCGCTGCTCAAACAGTTGCAGAACACCCAGAATGAGCTGGAGCAAGCGGTGCGTATGCGTGATGACTTCATGTCTATCGTGGCTCACGAAGTCCGTACGCCGCTCAATGGCCTGATTCTCGAAACCCAGTTGCGCAAAATGCACCTGGCCCGGGATAACGCCGCGGCATTCACGCTGGACAAGATGCACGCGATGGTCGACCGCGACGAGCGGCAAATCAAAAGCCTGATCCGTCTGATCGAAGACATGCTCGACGTGTCGCGGATCCGCACCGGCAAGCTGTCGATTCGCCCCAGTCGGTTTGACTTGGTGCAACTGGTGAACAACCTTCTGCAAAACTTTGCACCGCAGGTCGAGGCCGCGCAGTCGTCGGTTACCTTGACGGCCAACCAGCCCGTGATGGGCCACTGGGACGAGTTCCGTATCGAACAAGTGATTTCCAACTTGTTGACCAATGCGCTGCGTTATGGCGCCAAGAGCCAGATCGACGTACGCGTGTACAATCAGGACGGGCAAGCGTGGGTTGAGGTTCAGGATCGCGGTATCGGGATCAGTGAAGAGAATCAGCAGCGCATTTTTCAGCAGTTCGAAAGGGTTAGCGCCAAGGCCGTTGTAGCCGGGCTGGGCCTGGGGCTGTTTATTTCGGAGCAGATTGTCGCCGCCCACGGTGGCTCCATCACCGTCGAGAGCCGGATTGGCGAAGGCGCCTTGTTTCGCGTTTGTCTGCCGCTGCAGGAAAACAGCCAGTTAAACGCAACCTCTGAGTGACCGCACGGTCGTATCAGCAGCTATTGATCGAACAAAGGCTTTCCATGAGTGAAGATGCACAAGATGTGGTACTGATCGTCGAGGATGACCCTTCGATCTTGATGGTGCTGTCTGCTTATTTGTCGGGTGAGGGTTACCGGGTGCTGCAAGCCGAAAACGGCGAGCAGGCCTTTGAAATTCTGGCGAGCAAACCGCATCTGGACATGATGATCACCGACTTCCGCTTGCCGGGGGGAATCTCTGGCGTGCAGATCGCCGAACCCGCCGTGAAGCTGCGACCGGAGCTCAAGGTCATCTTCATCAGCGGCTATCCGCAGGAGATTCGCGAGACTGACAGCCCGATCACCCGCAAAGCGCCGATCCTGGCCAAGCCGTTCGATCTGGATGTGTTGCAACAGATCATGCAGGACATGCTGTCCTGAAGCTGCGTCGGCGGTTGACTACACCGCCCCTGTAGGAGCTGCCGCAGACTGCAATCTTTTGACCTTTTTTTGCATCGCGTGACGGCCCAGGGTCAAAAGATCGCAGCCAGCGGCAGCTCCTACAGGGAACGCGAGCTTTTGATCTTGATTAAAGCCCTTGCTGCAACGCCGGATCATCCGGATTGAGTTGTTCAAGCTGCGCCAACAGGATCTGCACGTTCTGCAACTGTCCGCTTTCCTTCCAATAGTTGATCAGCAGCACGCGCGCCTTGCGATCGGCCGGGTGGCGTTGAACGATTTCCTGCAACTGGTTCTGTGCAGCCTCCAGCTCTTGCTCACCATGCAGCGTGGTGGCCAGGTCGTAGCGGTAATCCTTGTTGTCCGGCTCAAGCTCCACGGCTTTGGACAACCCGAGCAGGGCGAACTCACTTTGCCCGTGATGCAGCAACCAGAGCCCCAGCGCATGTTGCAGATAGGCCGAGTCAGGCTGGGACTTTAACTGTTTCGCCAACAATTGCCTGGCGGCATCGCTTTGGCCCTGTCTATCCAACACTTCGATCTGCATCACCAGTGCCGGCAGGTTGCCGGGCGCCAGTTGCAACGTGCGCTCCAAGGCCTGCTGCGCGTCCTTCAGCTCGGCATTGTGCAAGTGCAGGCGCGCGATTTGGTATTGGGTTTCGGCGCTTTCCGGTTGACCCTTGAGGAGCTGCTCCCAGACATCGATGGCTTGCTCCAAGGGGCCGAAGTACAAGCCCAGCTCATCCGGCGTCAGACCCAATAAGGCATTGACCGCCGCAAACCGGACGCTCGGGTCGCTGTCATCGAGCAAGGGCCCCAGCAACAGGCTGCGCTGCCCACTGGGCACCAGCCCATTGATGCTTTTGATCGCTGCGATACGCACCTCCGCCGATGGATGTTGCAGGTCCGCATCCGCGAGCTTCAGGGCCTGGGGGCTCGGGTAATTGGGCAGTTCGGCATGCAGCCAGATACGGCGCTTGGTCGACAGGTCAGGACGACCCAATTGCTGGTAAAGCACCCGCGCCGCCCCCGGTTGACCCGCGCGTGCCTGGGCCAGCGCTTCGCTGTAGCCATGCTTGATCGCCGCCGGCACCACGGGCGTCGTGCTACGCAGGAAAAACCAGGCGAGGGCGAGGGCAAATAATACGCAGAGGCTGATGAGCAAGTAGCGGCGGGACTGAGGCATGCAGGAATCCGGGAGCTGGCAGGCTTTTGCAAAGCCACCAGCTTCGGTCAGGCCGGGCTGTGAGTCAAACCCAAGCTTAGGTCAGCACGTAGTCGACAGGCTCAAGGGCGGGTGGCAACGCGGTTTGCCCCAGCGCTGCCAGCACTTCACGCTCCAGCATGCGCACAATCGCATTGCACGGCAGATCGTTCTCATCGAAGCCGAAAGGGTCTTCCAGATCGTCTCCGATTTCGTCGAGGCCAAAAAAGGTGTAACTGACAATGGCGGTGATCACCGGCGTCAGCCAGCCAAGGGGTTCGGCCATGGCAAATGGCAACAGGATGCAGAACAGGTAAATGGTGCGGTGCAGCAGCAGGGTGTAAGGGAAGGGCAGCGGCGTGCTTTTGATTCGTTCGCAACAGGCCTGCACCTGGCTGAGGCTGACCAGTCGAGTTTCCAGTTGGGTGTAACGCCACTCGCTGATCTGACCGCGTTCGGCCAGCGCTGAACACCGAGCACCAATTCGCTGCAAGAGTGCATCAGTGATGTTCGGGTGCTTTGCGTCTACGGCTTCTTGCGTCCACGGTTTGATCGCGTTCATCTCGTTTTCAAAACGCAGGCGGGCGATCAAGCCATGGGCGAAACCGCAGAGTTCACGCAGCAAAAGCTCACGTTCGGCCGCCGCCATCAACCCTTGGGTTTCGCGAATCAACGAACGTACTTCGATGACCAGTTGCCCCAGTTGCTTGCGACCCTCCCACCAACGGTCGTAGCAAGCATTGTTGCGAAAACTCATGAAGATCGACAGTGCCAACCCCAGCAGGGTGAAGGGTGTGGCATTGACCTTGGAGAAATAGGCCGGGTGCCAAGTCTCCACCAACACAATGACCGACGCGAGCAGCGTCACCAATAGACTGCGCAAGGCAATACGCTTGGCAATCGAGCCTTTAAGGGAAAACAGCATGCCGATCAGATTCGGCTTGGGACGCACAATCATGGGCAGCAACTTTATATAGAGAGTGGCGCTTTCGCAGCAGTGTCAGCCTAAGGGGCGGCGGGGGGGCTGTCCAATTGCTATGGCTGACGAGGTAATCGACAGGCTCTATCAAAGTAAGCGTGTCCATCGGCGAATTTGCCTACAGGTTTTGTCGACACTGAAACCTGTCGAGGCACTGAAGCAATGACTACGCTTGCTGGAGATGACTTAATGAGCGCTCCCATGCAACCGCTGCTTCAATATTTCAAGGCGATACTCAACCCCGGACGAGAGGTGCTGCTGTTCGCCCTGAGAACCATTGTGGCCGGGCTGCTGACATTGTATCTGGCCTTCCTGTTCGACCTTGAGCAGCCCAAATGGTCGATCATGGCGGTGGTCATCGTCAGCCAGCCATTGGGCGGCATGGCCCTGGCCCGAAGTTTCGGCCAGGTCATCGGCACCACGCTAGGAGCGGTGGTGGCGGTGTTGATCATGGCGATCTTCCCTCAGGCGCCCCTGCCTTTCATCCTCACCCTGGCCTTGTGGTTGGCATTCTGTACCGCTGGCGGCACCTTGTTGCGCTACACCAGTTCTCAGGCATTTGTTCTGAGCGGGTACACAGCGGTGGTCGTGGCGCTGCTGGCGGTGCCCGACCAGGAAGGCACGTTCCTGCTGGCCGTCACTCGTGTGACCGAGACGCTTTTGGCGGTGGCATGCGTGTGCGTGGTCAGCCTTCTCACGGCGCGGCCGGAAGCTGTGGCGCGGGATTACTTCGCCAAGATCGATCAGGTCATCAAGCTGCTCGCGACCCACGCTGCTGCCGTCATCCGAACCGAAGAAAGCGAAGCCGATTTCCATCGGCGGCAGATGCAGCTGCTCGGCGCAATCAGTGCTCTGGAGGGGGTACGTCGGCATTTATATTACGATGCGCCACGGTTGCGCAGCGCCAATGGTCTGGTGCAACTGCTGGGCAATCAGCTGGTGCTGCTGACTTCGCGGTTAACGGCCTTGCGTCACCAGCGGCTACTGCTCACCGAACGCTGGGAAGGCGCGTTGCCGGAAGAGATACAGCGTTTGCGCGCCGAAGAACTGGTGTTTCTCGATGAACTGGCCCAGCAAGGGCGCTCGTTGTCGAGCGAGGCGCGGCACCATTTCGCGGCGCTGCAACAGCGTTTCGATGACCAGGCCTACAAGGCCGAACAACTCACCGAGACGATGCCTGCCACCCTGCGTTCATTGGCCTGGGCTCTGCGTTGGGAGCAGGCACGGATGCTAGAGCAACTGGCGCAGATTCTGGAGCTAAGCGACGCGATCCAGGAAGGGCGTGAAGCCAGTTGTGTGTTCCGTGGCCAGGAAAATCCGCTGCATCTGGACTTCACGTTGGCGGCAATGAATGCAATCCGGGCATTTTTCGCGTTGCTGGTGGCCGGATTGATCTGGATCGAGACCGCTTGGGACGGGGCTCGTGGCGGGATGATTGTGGTGGGGATTCTCTGTTCGCTGATGGCGACTTTTCCGCGGCCGTTGCTGGCCGCACAAAGCTTTGCCAGGGGGCTGGGTCTGGCCTTGGTGGTGTCGGCGTTCTATCTGTTCATGCTGATACCGATGATCAGTAGTTTCGAGTTGCTCGCCTTGTTGCTAGCCCCATTGCTGTATGCCGTCGCGGTGGGGCTGGCCAGTCCGCCAACGACTGGCATAGGCATCGGTCTTGGGCTAACGACAATCCTGTTACTGGGCCCGCAAAACACAGGAAGCGGCCAGAACAGTGCCATTCAGTGGTTCGAGTTTGCCGGTGCGTATATCAGCGCCTCCGCGCTGGCGCTCAGTGTCTACGCCTTGATCTTCCCCTTCAGGCCCGTTTTGCGGATGCGTCGACTGTTCAATGAAAACTGCGAGCAGGTCTACGCTTTGCTGAAGACGCCGGCCACCGATGAACAACAATTTGCGTTTGAAAGCCGTATGGTCGATCGCCTGACCATGATGTTGGGATTATTGCCGGCTACCAACGACAAGCGCTCCAGCGAGCTGTTCGAAGTCAGCCTTGGGTGCATGGCGCTGGGTGTGGCTTTGAACCAGCTCAGGCAACAGGGGCAAAGCAACACGTTGCTGAGCACAGACCAGCAAAACCGTTTGCTGGCTGCCGTGCGTGAGACAGGCCGATTGATCTCCGGGCGGCCCGGGATTGACCTTGAGCAGCTGCTCGGAAACTTGCGTGTCTTGGGCGATGAAATGGACGACTTGCATTTAGACGTTCATGAACACCTGTGGTCGGTTTTCAGAATGCGCGTGGCGTTGTTGATCGTGGTGTCGTTTCTGGAGCGACATCGCCAATACTTTCAACCCGCCCAAGCGGAGGGAGAGCCAGCTCTTGCCCATTGATTTTGAATTGGGCGGCGTCTACTTGCCGCCGATTGCCCAGGCGTTACTGCTGGCCCTGCCGATTTTCCTGCTGCTGGACTGGATCTTGCGCCGTTTTGGCGTGCTGCGTTTTGTCTGGCATGAGGCCTTGTTCGAAGGCGCGTTGTACGCCTGCGTTTGCGCGACGCTGATTCTGGTGATGGGAGCTTGATGCCTTGAAGAGGATCCTTGCCCGACTCGTGACTGTGGCGGTGGTATTGCTGGCCTTCGTGGTCGGCTGGTTCGCCTGGGAACATTACACCCGCGCGCCCTGGACTCGGGATGCGCGGGTTCGCGCCGATGTGGTGACTTTGTCTGCCGATGTCTCGGGGCGCATCGTCAGCCTGGGTGTTCAAGACAATCAGCATGTTGAGAAAGGCCAGTTACTGCTGGAGATCGACCCGTCGCGTTATACGCTGGCAGTGGAGCATTCCAAGCGTGCGGTGGAAGTCGCAAAAGCCACGCTGGGCCAGTCCGAAGCGACGATTGTCGCCAGCGAAGCACTGCTCAGGCAGCGTCAAAGTGAAGAGCATCGCCGGCGAACCCTCAAACAGCGTTTCGCGATCTCTGGCGAAGAATGGGAAAAATCCAGTACCGAAGTGGCTGTGGCGCAGGCGGAGCTGTTGCGCAATCAGGCCAATCTGGGCCTGGCCCAAGCCAATGTGCAACTGGCGATTGCCGCATTGACCCAGGCCGAACTGGACTTGCAGCGCACGCGGGTCGCAGCGCCTGTCAGCGGTTACGTGACCAACCTGCTAACTCGTCAGGGCGATTACGCCACCGCCGGGGGGGCGTTGTTAGCGCTGGTGGACAGCGACTCGTTTTATGTCAGCGGCTACTTTGAAGAAACAAAGCTGCCGCGAATCGAGGAGGGCGACCGGGTCAGGATCGAGTTGATGAGCGGCGAGACCTTCGGCGGCACCGTGCAAAGTATCGCTTTTGCTATAGCCGACCGCGAGAACTCCCCCGGCAGTCGTCTGCTGGCCAGCATCAACCCCAGTTACACCTGGGTCAAGCTGGCGCAACGGGTACCGGTGCGGATTCAGATCGATGCTGACTATGTCGCTAAAAACCGCCTGCGTGCCGGGACCACGGCTACCGTGACAGTCCTGGAAAGCCGCGAGACTCAAGAACACCGCTAACCCTGTGGGAGCGGGCTTGCCCGTGATGACGGTGGGTCAGCCAACGTCAATGCTGAATGTGCAATCGTCATCGCGGGCAAGCCCGCTCCCACAGGGAATTGTGGTGTTTGAGTTATGGCGTGCAGACAAAAAAAAGCCCCGCGACCGAATGAGGCGCGGGGCAAAAGAATTGGTTGGTTGCGGCCAACCAAAGGAGCTCTTTGAAACGTTACTTGCTGGCGACCGTCTCTGGCTGCCAGCCGCCGCCGAGGGCTTTGTAGATCGCGACGATGCCGCGATACAAATCGACTTCGGCCTGGGCCTGGGTGTCTTCGGCTGCCAGGCGCTCGCGCTGAGCATCGAGCAGCACCAGGAAGTCCACGGTGCCTTCGCGGTAGCGAATGTCGGCGAGATCGGCAGCGGCGCGGCTTGACTCGCTTTGACGAATCAGCGAGATCAGGCGTTGCTGACGTTTGCCGTAATCGCTGAAGGCGTTTTCCGACTCTTCCAGCGCCAGCAGGACTTGCTGCTCGTAGGTCGCCAGAGCGCCTTCGGCTTCAGCATCGGCGCCGCGCAAACGCGCGCGCACGCTGCCCAGGTCGAATGCCGCCCAGGTAATGCTTGGGCCCAGTGCCCAGGCGTTGGCCGCCGAGGAGCCGATCTGCGAACCGCGCCCGGCGGTGAAGCCGAGGAAGCCGCTGAGGCTGACACGTGGGAACAAATCAGCCTTGGCCACGCCGATACGGGCGGTGGCGGCCGCCAGTTGGCGTTCGGCGCTGCGGATGTCCGGACGCCGCTGCAGCAGTTCGCCCGGATCACCGATCGGCAGGGCCTTGGCGATTGCCGGCAAGTCTTTTGGACTCAGGTCGACGGTGAGCTTGTCCGGACGCTCACCCAGCAGGGTGGCGATGCGGTTGCGCTGACGCACCTGTTCTGCCTGCAGTTGCGGCACGCTGGCTTCGACAGAGGCCAGGCGCGCATCGGCGCGAACCACGTCCAGCTGATCGCCGACACCGGCATCACGCAGGCTTTCGGTGATCTTGCGCGACTCTTGCTGGTTGTTCAGGTTGGCCAGGGCGATCTTTTCCCGCAACTGCGCACCGCGCAGCTGGCCATAGGCGTCCACCAGTTCGGCAATCATGGTGACTTGCAGTTGGTAAAGATCGGCTTCGGCCGCCTGCTGTTCGGCGTCGCTGGATTCCAGGTTGCGCTGGATGCGACCGAACAAGTCCAGTTCCCAGGCCATGTCCAGGCCCAGGTCATAGCGTTCACTGCTGACGCGTTTAGTGGTTTGGCCGGGAATCTGTCCTTTGGCCAAATCACTGCTCGCGCGGCTGGTGATGGTCGGCATGGCGTCATTGCTGGCGTCATCGCGAATCGCCCGGGCCGCTTTCCAGCGGGCAAAAGCCACGCGCAAATCGCGGTTGCCTTGCAAGGATTGCGTCACCAACTGGTTGAGGGTCGGATCCTCGAACTGCTGCCACCAGATGCCTTCGAAACGGGCCCGGTCGAAGTTCTTCTGACCGGCGCTGCCATCGGTGGCGGCCGTGATGTTGGCCGCCTCCGTCGCTGGGGTTTTGTAGTCCGGGCCGACGGCGCAGGCACTCAGGGCCAGTACCAGAAGGCTCGGCAGGAAGGCTTTCAGGCTCATTGTTGCGCCTCCAGTTGCTTTTCCAATTTCAGCGCCTTGGCCGCTTTGCGCGCTTCACCGCGCTCCACAAAGTTGCGAATCAGTACGTAGAACACCGGCGTCAACAACAGACCGAAGAAGGTCACCCCGAGCATCCCCGAGAACACCGCCACACCCATGGCATGACGCATTTCGGCACCGGCACCGCTGGAGAAAACCAGAGGCACAACACCCATGATGAACGCGAAGGAGGTCATCAGAATCGGCCGAAGACGCAGACGGCAAGCTTCCAGCACCGCGGCCAGCGGGCCGAGGCCTTCTTCCTGTTTATCCTTGGCAAACTCGACGATCAGAATCGCGTTCTTACACGCAAGTCCCACCAGTACGATCAAGCCGATCTGGGTAAAGATGTTGTTGTCGCCGCCCGAGGCAATCACACCGGTAATGGCCGACAGCAGGGTCATCGGTACGATCAGGATCACCGCCAGTGGCAGGCTCCAGCTTTCGTATTGCGCCGCGAGCACCAGGAACGCCAGCAGTACGCAGAGCGGGAACACGAACAGCGCGGTGTTGCCGGACAGAATCTGCTGGTAGGTCAGGTCGGTCCACTCGTAGGTCATGCCGTTGGGCAATTCGTCCTTGAGCAGTTTCTCGATGGCTTTCTCGGCTTGGCCGGAGCTGTAGCCGGGGGCTGCTGCACCGTTGATTTCAGCGGTGATGAAGCCGTTGTAGTGCATCACGCGGTCCGGCCCCGAGGTGTCGCTGACCTTGATGAAGGTCGCCAGCGGGATCATCTCGCCCCGGTTGTTACGCACTTTCAGCTGACCGATCTGGTCCGATTCGAGGCGGAACTGTTGCTCAGCCTGAACGTTGACCTGATAGGTGCGACCGAAGCGGTTGAAGTCGTTGGCATACAGCGAACCCAGGTAGATCTGCAGGGTGTCGAAGATGTCACTGACGGCAACGCCGTGGGTCTTGGCTTTTTCCCGGTCGATGGCGGCATCGACCTGCGGCACGTTCACGGTGTAGCTGGTGAACAGGCCAGCCAGCTCCGGCACGCTGTGGCTTTTGGTGATGATGTTCATGGTTTCTTTGTACAGCTCGTCGTAGCCCAGGTTGCCCCGGTCTTCGATCTGCAGGCGGAAACCGCCAATGGTCCCCAAGCCTTGTACCGGCGGCGGCGGGAAGATCGCCATATAGGCTTCCTGAATCCCGGCGTACTGGCCGTTCAATGCACCGGCAATCGCACCGGCGGACATGCTCGGATCCTTACGTTCGTCGAACGGTTTCAGGGTGACGAACACGATGCCGGAGTTAGGGCTGTTGGTGAATCCGTTGATCGACAGACCCGGGAAGGCCACCGCGCTTTCCACACCAGGTTGTTTCAGGGCCAGGTCGGACATGCGCTTGATCACGTCTTCGGTACGGTCCAGGCTCGCGGCATCCGGCAGTTGCGCGAAGGCCACCAGGTATTGCTTGTCCTGGCCGGGTACGAAACCGGTCGGGGTGTTGGAGAAACCGAAGAACGTCAATACCATCAGGCCTGCGTACAGCAGCAGGGCGATACCGCTGCTGCGGATAACCCGGCCCACGGTGCCGACATAGCCGTGGCTGGCCTTGTCAAAGAAACGGTTGAACGGGCGGAACAACCAGCCACCGAAGATTTTGTCCAGAACCTTGGAGAAACGGTCCTTCGGCGCGTCATGACTTTTGAGCAATACCGCAGCCAGAGCCGGCGACAAGGTCAGCGAGTTGAAGGCCGAGATCACGGTCGAGATCGCAATCGTCAGGGCGAACTGTTTATAGAACTGCCCGGTCAAGCCGGAGATGAACGCAGCTGGGATAAACACCGCGCACAACACCAGCGCCGTCGCGATGATAGGGCCGGTCACTTCGCGCATCGCACGCTTGGTGGCTTCTACAGGGGTTAATCCGAGCCCGATGTTTCGCTCGACGTTCTCCACCACCACAATCGCATCGTCGACCACGATACCGATGGCCAGTACCAGCCCGAACAGCGACAGGGCGTTCAATGAGAAGCCGAACAGGTGCATCACGGCAAACGTACCGATCAGCGAAACCGGCACCGCCACCAACGGGATGATCGAGGCGCGCCAGGTTTGCAGGAACAGGATCACCACGAGCACAACCAGGATCAGCGCTTCGAAGAGGGTGTGAACCACCGCCTCGATGGAGCCACGCACGAAGATCGTCGGGTCATAGACGATGCTGAAGTCCATGCCTTCCGGGAAGTTCTTCTTCAGCTCGGCCATTTTCTCCCGAACGTCGTTGGAGATTTGGATCGCGTTGGAGCCAGGGCGCTGGAAGATCGGGATCGCCACCGCCGGCTGGTTGTCCAGCAAGGAGCGCAGGGCGTATTGGCTAGAGCCGAGTTCGACGCGGGCGATGTCTTTCAGGCGAGTGATTTCACCATTTTCGCCGGAACGAATGATGATGTTCTCAAACTCTTCTTCGGAAACCAGACGACCTTGCGTGTTGATCGACAGCTGGAATGCCGTGGCATTCGGTGCTGGCGGGGCGCCCAGGGCACCGGCCGCCACTTGGCGGTTTTGTTCACGAATCGCGGTAACCACATCGGTGGCGGTCAGGTTGCGCGAAGCAGTCTTGTTCGGATCGAGCCACACCCGCAGCGAGTAATCGCCCATGCCGAACAGCTGCACGTCACCGACACCGCCCAGACGCGCCAGCTCATCCTTGATGTTGAGCAAGGCGTAGTTGGACAGGTAGAGCATGTCGTAGCGTTTGTCCGGCGAGGTCAAGTGCACAACCATGGTCAGGTCGGGCGAAGCCTTGTCGACGGTGATACCGATGCGCGTCACTTCCTCGGGAAGCTTGGGCTCGGAGCGCGTCACGCGGTTCTGCACCTGCACCTGCGCGTTGTCCAGGTCAGTGCCCAGGGCGAAGGTGATGGTCAGGGTGATCTTGCCGTCAGCGGTGGACTGCGAGGACATGTACAGCATGTTCTCAACGCCGGTGATGGCTTGCTCCAACGGAGCGGCCACGGTTTCACCGATGACTTTAGGGTTGGCGCCCGGGAAGTTGGCACGGACCACAACGGTCGGTGGCACGACTTCCGGGTATTCGCTGATCGGCAACTGGAACAGCGAGATGGCGCCAGCGATCAGGATCAGCAGCGACAGTACCGCTGCGAAGATCGGCCGTGAAATGAAGAATTGGGAAAAATTCATCGGAGTAATTGTCCCTTAACCGCGTGGAGTGGCAGCAGCCACTTTCACAACCGCACCCGGCGCGACCTTGGCCGGTGCGACTTGAGGCAGGTTGCTGGCTTCCAGCGCTTGTCGTTGTTGTGCGAGGGCCGCGAGGGTTTGTTCGCTGGCCATCGGGATCACTTCAGGCGTGACCGGTGAGCCAGGGCGAACCCGTTGCAAGCCCTTGACGATGATGGTGTCGTCTTTGTTCAGGCCGCTGCGCACGATGCGCAGACCTTCGATCTTCGGACCCAGCTCCACAGGGCGATAAGCCGTTTTGTTGTCGGCATCCATCACCAGCACGAACTTTTTACCCAGGTCGGTACCGACCGCTTCGTCGTTGATCAACACCGCGGAGTAAGTGCCGCTGCCGACCAGTTTCAGACGGGCATACAGGCCAGGGGTGTACTGTCCGTCGGCGTTATCAAAGACAGCGCGACCGCGGATGGTGCCGGTTTTCGGGTTGACCTGGTTGTCGACGAAGTTCATCACGCCCTGGTGCGGGTTGCCGTCTTCGTTGGACAGACCGAGGTAAACCGGGGTGGTTGCACCGCGTTTGCCCTGACGGGCGAGCTGGGTGTATTTGAGGAATACACGTTCGTCAGCGTCGAAGTAGGCGTACACCTTGTCAGTGGAAACGACGCTGGTCAGCGCGGTGGTATCGGCGGTCACCAGGTTGCCGGCGGTGATTTCCGCACGGCTGACACGGCCGCTGATAGGCGCAGTGACACGGGTGAAGCTCAGGTTCAGTTTGGCCAGGTCCAGTTGGGCCTGGAGGGCGCCGACGGCCGCGCGGGCTTCTTGAGCCGCGCTGGTGCGCGAGTCGGCGAGTTCGGCGGAAATCGCGTTGCTGGTGCGCAGACGTTCGCCGCGCTGGGATTCGTTTTCGCTGCGGGTGGCGGTGGCGCGAGCTTGGGCAACCAGGGCTTCGAGGCGGCGGACCTCAGCCTGGAAGGGGCGCGGGTCGATCTGGAACAACAGATCGCCTTTCTTGACCAGCGCGCCTTCGGTGAAGGCCACGTCATCGATCTGGCCGGAAACCCGTGGACGAATCTCTACCGTTTCCGGCGCTTCAAGGCGCCCGGTGAATTCGTCCCACTCGTTGACCGGTTGTTCCAGCACCTTGGCCACGCTGACTTTGGCTGCGGGCATGGTGGCGGCAGCGTCCGGAGTCTTGCCGCAAGCGCTCATCACCAGCACGGCCAACAGGGCCAAGGGGAAGCGCAAATGTTTGAGTGACTGTTCCATGGATGCATCCGCCAATGTATTGAGATGGACGGATGATGCTTGGCGGGGTGGTATGGCACGAATCGAATGAACCGAAGGTAACTATCATTCGGAATGATATAAGCTCAAAGCGAGCCCTCTAGCATGCACCTTCCATTAGTGGGCTATCAAATGAAATGATGACAAATCAGTGTTGCAGGGAGTGTAAGGGATTGGCCCGAAACCGTGTCACGGCTTTCGCGGGCAAGCCTCGCTCCCACGTTAGATCGCGTTCTTCTGTAGGAGCGAGGCTTGCCCGCGAAGAGGCCATCAGCCCCAAAACAGAAATCAAACCAGCCTCGCAGGTTCGGTCAACTCTGCCTGTGCTCTGAGCTCAGCTACGGAATCTGAGCGTTGTTGAGGGGGCTTCGCCGTAGCGTCTTTTATATTCCTGTGCGAATCGCCCCAAATGAGCAAAACCCCATTTGAAGGCGATATCTGTGACCGAATCTTCTTGTTGCTGACGGCTCAGTTCAAGGTGCACTTGTTCCAGCCGTAAGTTGCGCAAATAGGCCATGGGCGTGGTATCGCAAAAGTCGCGGAAGCCGGCGAATAGCGTGCGAACGCTCACACCTGCATGTTCGGCCAATTGCTCGATGCTCAGCGGTTGGTCGGCGTGAGCGCGCATGAACTCTTCGGTTCTTTTGACGAAGTGGGGTAAAGGCGGTCTGTTGCTGGCACAGTCCAGGCGTTCTCGAAGATTGTTCGGCTGGCCGTAAACCAGAGCATTGATCAGCATTGACTCGAACTGCTTGAGTACCAGCGAATGGTGCAGTGGATGGTTATCCAGCTTGATTGCGTCCGCCAGAATGCCGATTAGCTGGAGAAAGTAGTGACCTCCAGGTGTGGTCAGGTCGAGTTCTGGATCGAACTCCAACGGTCTTTCCAAATTGTGTCCCAGATGCTGGACGCAATGGTATTCGACTTCACTGCGCTCGATCCTCAAGGCCAATTGTGGCGCGTTGGCGTCCCAGCTCATCGATAACGGCAGATTGGGGGAGATCAGCGAGGCCCGTTCCGGCGTGGAGATGAAGTCATGTCCTGCGCACTGAATGCGTGCTTGTCCCTTGATGGGTACCTGGATCAGGAAAAAATCCTCGAGGCGACCTGGATCGATAAAGACGTTGACGCCGTATTCCAATCGGTTCAGGGACAGTCGTCCACGGTTGATATGGTGCATCCGTGCGCTGACCCGCTCGGTGCTGTCGATGCAGCGCAGTTCGTGGTTTTTGAAGACGCCGCTGACGCCTTCGCGGATGCCTTCCAGATCATTGAGCAGAAATAATTGGTTTTCCGGGGTGAACAGCGACGCACTGTCGAAAAGGCTGGCGCAGCGCTGTGCGATGAGATTCTGACTCATGGTCACCTCAGTTGCATGCACGATTCAAGGCATGTCGCACGGTGGTGTTACCGCAGTTTTGCAGGATCTGGATGATCGCTGCGTTATCCGGATAACCCGTGTGCATGTCCGTTTCTTTTTGTGCCCTTATTGGGCTGTCTGCCTAAGCGAGCAATTGGTGTGCCAAGCGACGACAGAGGCACTCTGACGGAGCGTGGCGTAGTCGGTAATTCTTAGAATCCTCCCGTAAACACTGGGCGTCCAACTTTTTTGAGGAGGGCTGAGGCATGTCTGTCCGGTGAGTGTGGCAAAGGCGCTGATACATTTTCGCAGCCTCCGGACAACGACAGCATCAGATGGATAGTGCCGACAAGGGCAGGGTCGCACCATGACTTCAACGCTTGTTGATTCGTTGAAGCCGCCAGACGGGAGGTGAACGCCATGAACATTACCCATACACCGCCAACCCCGGGCAATCATCAATGGCGCAACTGGGATGACTTGGAAAACGCCGACGTTCAACCCGGCAGTCATCTCATCACTTCAAGACGTCGTTACTACCACCATGGAATTTATCTGGGCGGGCATCGAGTCGTGCACTACGCAGGCTTTCATAAAGGTTTTCAGGTCGGTCCGGTCGAAGTGTTGGCATTGGACCGTTTTGCTTGTGGGCAACAGGTGTGGGTCGACGATGCCCCTTTGTCTCAGTTTGACGGTGGGGAGGTGATACGCCGGGCACTCTCGCGCCTGGGGGAAAATCGCTACCGGTTGCTGACTAATAATTGCGAGCACTTCTGTAACTGGTGCCTGTACGGCAAAAGCAGCAGCGAACAGGTTCGCGGCTTCATGACCCATCCATTGGCACTGCTGCGGTTGGTGCTGCAAAGCCTGCCGGATAACTTCCTGCAGGCCTCGGACAAGCGTTGCACTCAGCGGATAGTCGGTGCAGCAGAAGGTGCCCAATATCACATCCAACGTTCCTGAGCCCTTGGAGATTCGAGATGAAAGGCCAATATATAAGCGTGCCGGTTCCGTCCGGCGGTCAGTTCCAGGCTTACCTTGCGACCTCTATCGATGGTCGCGGTCCGGGTGTGGTGCTTTGTCAGGAAATCTTCGGCGTTAACCAGGCAATGCGTGAAGTTGCCGACCTGTTGGCCGAGGAAGGTTATACGGTGCTGGTTCCGGACCTGTACTGGCGCCAAGAGCCCGGTGTCGATTTAGGTTACACCGAAGCGGAGTTTGGTCGTGCCTATGCGCTCTACCAGGGTTTCGACGAGGCACTGGGCATTGATGATATCCGTGCCACTCTGAAGGCTTTGGAGTCATTGCCCCAATGCAAGCCGGGGGACCTGGGCGTTGTCGGCTATTGCCTGGGCGGCAAACTGGCTTACCTGGCGGCCTGTCGATTGCCTGAGGTGGCCTGTGCCGTTGGCTACTACGGCGTAGGGATTGAAACCGCGCTCTCGGAAATTGAAGGACTTCAAGGGCGTCTGGTGCTTCATATGGCCGAACAGGATCAGTTCTGTCCAGCAGAGGCCCGCTTCGCGATCAAGCAGGCCCTTTGCGATAAAAAGGGTGTTGAACTCTACGTTTATCCGGGCGTTGATCACGCGTTTGCTCGCCCCAGCGGTCATCACTACCACAAGCCATCAGCGCTTCTGGCCCACGAGCGGACTGTTGCTGCATTACGCCGGGAGCTAGGGCCAGACTACAACCTCTCTGACCTGTGGGACGAGCACGTACGTCACGAGTTCGATACCCGGGACGTACCCGCCACCATGGCTACCATGGTCGCTGAACCTTACGTCAACCACATCCCGACCATGACCGGCGGCGTGGGTGCTAAAGAGTTGAGCCGCTTCTACCAGCATCACTTCGTCCATGGAAATCCCAAGGATATGGCGTTGACGCCACTGTCTCGCACGGTCGGTGCGTCACAGATCGTCGATGAATTCATCATGAGCTTCACCCATGACTCCGAGATCGACTGGATGCTTCCCGGGGTGGCACCCACCGGGCGCTACGTCGAGATCCCGATGCTTGGCGTAGTCAAGTTCCGCGGGCCGAAGCTCTATCACGAACACATCTACTGGGATCAGGCCAGCGTGCTGGTTCAGATCGGTCTGCTGGATCCGACCGGGCTACCCGTGGCGGGTGTGGTGACTGCGCAAAAGTTACTTGATGAGTCACTGCCCTCCAACACGCTGATGCCAAGTTGGGCTTCCAGCGCCGACAAACCGGTGTAAGGGGAACGACATGTCTCATCTACAGAATAAGGTCGCCGTGATCAGCGGTGGCGCAACCCTGATTGGTTCCGCCGTCGCTCGAGCGCTGATGGATGCCGGCGCTAGCGTCGCGCTGTTCGATATCGATCGAGAAGCAGGTCTCAGGGCCGCTTCCGAGCTCGGTGAGCGAGCCGCATTTTTTCATCTCGATGTAACGGATGACGAACTCATTGCGCATGCCGTCGAAGAAGTTCGGGCACGTTTTGGTGGGGTCGACCTGTTGATTAATCTGGCCTGCACTTACAGCGACCAAGGCTTTGCTTCCAGTCGCCAGGATTGGTTGCAGGCGCTTGATGTGAACCTGGTTTCGGCCGTGGCATTGACTCAAGCGGTGCATCAGGACCTTAAAGCCCGACGTGGGGCGATTGTCAATTTCACTTCCATCTCGGCCAAGTGTGCCCAGACCGGTCGTTGGCTCTACCCCGTTTCGAAGGCCGCCATGGTGCAGCTGACTCGCTGCATGGCTATGGACCTGGCCGCCGACGGTATCCGCGTTAATTCGGTGTCGCCTGGCTGGACCTGGTCGCGGGTGATCGACCAAGCCAGTGGCGGTAACCGCGTAAAGGCTGATGCGGTCGCCGCTTCCTATCACCTGTTGGGCCGCCTGGGAGAACCCGGCGAAGTGGCCAATGTGGTGGCGTTTCTATGTTCGCCAGCCGCCAGCTTTGTGACGGGTGCGGATTATGCCGTCGATGGAGGCTACTCGGTCATGGGGCCGGAACAGAACCTGCCGGCGATACCAAGGCTTGCTGAATAACACAGAACACTAACAAGAAACCCTGTTCGGCGACTGCCGAATGCTGCACCTGTAACCGTCGATAACCAGGAGAATAACAATGCGTCGAATCGCCATCGTCGGAGCCGGTCAAGCCGGCCTGCAACTCGCTCTAGGCCTGCTCGCCAAGGGCTACCATGTGACCCTGGCCACTAATCGTAATGGCGAGGACATTCGCAACGGTAAAGTGATGTCCAGTCAGTGCATGTTCAACGCTGCTCTGCAAAGTGAGCGTGATTTGGGCCTCAACTTTTGGGAAGACCAGTGCCCGGCCGTAGAAGGTATTGGTCTGGCAGTGCCTGACCCAGAAAAGCCGAATGAACCACTGTTCAGCTGGAGTACCCGGCTGGATCGCTACGCCCAATCAGTTGATCAGCGTCTGAAAATGCCAGTGTGGATGGACGAGGTCGTGAAGCGTGGCGGCGAGGTCATTATCCAGGATGTCGGTGTGGCCGAGTTGGAGCTTCTGTCGACCAGCCATGACCTGGTACTGCTGGCGGCGGGTAAGGGCGAAATCGTCAATCTGTTTGAAAAAGATGCCGAGCGGACTCAGTTTCAGCAACCGCAAAGGGCGCTGTCATTGACCTATGTGAAGGGCATGACACCGATGTCGCCGTTTTCCCGGGTCAGCTTCAACCTGATTCCCGGTGTAGGTGAGTACTTTGTGTTTCCGTGCCTGACAACCACCGGACCTTGCGAAATCATGGTCTTCGAAGGGATTCCGGGCGGGCCGATGGACTGCTGGCAGGGGATTACATCTGCCGAGCAACATCTCGAGAAAAGCCTGGAGCTGGTCAATCGCTACGTCCCTTGGGAAGCCGAACGCTGCCGCTCCGTGGAAATGACCGATGACAAGGGCTTCTTGTCCGGCAGATTCACGCCGATGGTGCGCAAACCGGTATTGACGCTGCCGTCTGGCCGCAAGGTCTTTGGCATGGCCGATGCCCTGGTCGTCAACGACCCGATTACCGGCCAGGGTTCGAACAATGCCGCCAAGTGCAGCAAGGTTTACCTGGACGCGATTGTCGCGCGTGGCGCGCAAGACTTTGGTCCTGACTGGATGCACGACACGTTCGAGCAGTACTGGAGCTATGCCCAGCATGTGGTCAAGTGGACCAACACCATGCTGACGCCACCGCCTCAGCATCTGCTGGAACTGCTGGGTGCCGCGAGCCAGTCACAACCTCTGGCATCGGCCATCGCCAATGGTTTCGATGACCCGCGCACTTTTGCACCTTGGTGGTTCGACGCCCAGTCTTGCCAGGCCTTTATTCAGAAAAAGACTCGTCAGGCCGCTTGAGCCGCCATCGAGCCAGGAGTTCATCATGAATGCACTTACCGCAGAATCCATCGAGCATGATCTGGTCAACGCGCAGGATTGCGATCCACGTGAACTGCGTAATCTCCTCGGGCAATTTGCCACGGGTGTTACCGTAATCACTACGCGCACCACCGATGGGCGCAATGTTGGCATGACTGCTAATTCGTTTTCGTCGGTCTCGCTCGATCCTCCCCTGATACTTTGGAGCATTTCTCGCAACGCTCCGAGTCTGGTCGATTACCTGTCGTGCAGCCATTTTGCGATCAATGTTTTGGGGGCTGATCAGCACGATATTTCCGGACGTTTTGCACGACCTGCACCCGACAAGTTCTCCGGTGTGGCCTTCACGGCCGGAGAGGCCGGGGTACCGCTTCTCGAGGGTGTAATCGCCACGCTGGTCTGCCGCAATGTCACTCAGTACGAGGGCGGTGACCATCTGATTTTCCTTGGGCAAATCGAACACTACCGCCACGGTGCAGGGGAACCGCTGGTGTTTCACTGCGGGCAGTATCGAGTGGCCGCAGAGCATCCCGGGTTGAGTCGATAAGTCAGGAGTCTTGCCTTTAGCCTTGCTGCAAGTGGAGAGCGTTATGAAAACAAAAATAAAACTGCTATCGGTGTGCGTGCTGGGCCCTGGCCTCTTGGGAGTTGAACCGGCGCAGGCGTATGACTTGCCGGTGGTCAATCTGGGGTTGACCAGTTTCCTCGACGGCGCCCCGCCAGCCGGACCGGGTTGGTACTTTCAGGAATACTTCCAGAACTACAGCGCTAATCGTTTTCGAGATCAAAATGGCAAGGCACTGGGTTTGCCCAAACAAGAACTGGATTATCAGGTCGCAGTGACTCAAGTCAGCTATTTTTCCGATCTTCGCTTGGGTAATGCAACTCTGGGCATGAACGCTGTGCTGCCTTTTGTGACCAGCATGGATGTTGATGACGGGCTGAATAATGCGGCGATAAAGGCTCAAAGCGGTCTGGGTGATCTTCTGTTAGGCCCGATGATCCAGTTTGATCCGATCATGGGGCCGGATGGGCCGCGTTTCGCTCACCGCATCGAGTTACAGGTCAATGTGCCGACCGGCAAATACGACAATAAGCATGACATCAACCCGGGCGCTAACGCTTGGTCGTTTGACCCTTATTGGGCGGCCACTTATTGGTTTACCCCAAAGTGGACGGCGTCGGTTCGAGCTCACTATCTTTATAACGGCAAGAATGATGATCCGGGCCCGGCGTTTGGTGGCGCCGATGATGTTCAAGCTGGCCAGGCCCTGCATGCAAACTTTGCGACCGAGTATGCAGTGACACCGAAGCTGCGGCTGGGGATCAACGGCTATTGGCTAAAACAAATCACCGATACCAAAGTCGATGGTCATGAGGTTTCCGGCCGTCGTGAAAAGGTATGGGCCATAGGACCGGGGGCGATGTACAGCTTCTCCAAGGACGATCATGTTTTTTTGAACGCCTACTTCGAACAGGACGTCGAGAACCGTCCAGAGGGTAGTCGCGTGCAAATGCGCTACGTCCATCACTTTTAAGACCGCCGCAGTCATCGTGCTCCGTAGCTTCCTTCTACTTTGGTCTTCTGCCTGCCCTTATGGGGCAGGCTTTTTTTTTCCTTTTTGGAACCTTTTAGTCATGTCCGTACCTCGTACTTCCTCTGGCAATGCTGTCTTGATATGTCGAACCGACCTACAGGGGCGCATCACCCACGGTAGCGAAGCTTTTATCAAACTTAGCGGGTATACGAGTCAGGAACTGCTGCAACAATCAAGCAGTCTTCTTAAACATCCAGATATGCCCGCACCCATTTTCAGTAGCCTGTGGAGTGCGCTGCAACAACGAAAGCCCTGGATGGGGCTGTTGAAGAATCGGCGCAAGGATGGCTCAACCTATTGGTTGAATGTCTACATAAAACCGGTGTTCGGCGTCGATGGGATTGAGGCCTATGGGGCTGTCTATAGCTCACCATCGCAAGCGCAAACCAAGCGTGCAGAGAAGCTCTATTCGCGGTTAGTTTCTGGTGGGGTAATTCTTCACTGGGGCTCTCGTCTCAATCGACTGCTGGGGTCTGCATTACCGAGCCTGCCTCTTGGATTATTGTTGTCGGCAGGTCTTTGGCAGCTGGATTCTTTTTGGGCCCAGAGTGCTGTTGTGGTGGCGGGATTGGCCGTGATGGCGGGTATCCAGGACTGGCGACAGTCCCGTGCCGTCAAGCAGATTTTTGTTGCCCATCCCAAAGCCTTTGCCGACGCGTTAACCGCCAATATTTACAGTAATGCGCCTGGTGCTGCAGCGTTAATGGAAATGGCCCTGATTGCGGAAGAAAGCCGCTTGCAAAGCGCGTTGTCGCGAATCGGGACGACCGGAGGCGTCGTTGAGCAGCGGGTGGTCGAGCTTGCGCAGTTGATCCAGGCCGAGACTCAGCGTCTTGAACGTCAGCGTGATGAAACCGATTTATCAGTAACCGCCCTCAGCGAATTGGCAGCCACTATCCAAGAGGTCGCCAGTAATGTTCAGGCAACAAATCTGGCCACCCAAGAAGCTGTCAGGCTCGCCAATCATGGCGAGCAATTGTCCGGCAAGAGTCTTGATGCGATGCAGCAACTCAGCACATCCGTCGGGGATATTGCAGTGGCGGTTCAACAGTTGGCCAGTTCCACCGAGTCCATCGGCGCAATCACCAACATTATCAGTTCGATTGCTGGACAAACTAACTTGCTGGCGTTGAACGCTGCCATTGAGGCTGCTCGCGCCGGCGAAGCGGGCAGGGGGTTCAGTGTTGTTGCCGACGAGGTACGGCAACTGGCAACACGCACTCAGGAAGCAACCCAGCAAATACAACCGCTCTTGCTGCAACTGCGTAATGCCACTGAACGCACCGTTCAACTGACCGATGAGGGCCGAGAGTTCGCGCGACACAGCACTCGTGAAGTGGAGTCTGTCCAGGGCAACCTGGCTGGTGTGAATTTTTCACTGACCCAGATATCGGGCATGAGCATGCAGATCGCCTCTGCCATGGAGCAGCAGTCTCAAGTAGTAGAGAGCTTGTCACAGCAGGTTTTGCAAGTGGCTGAGCTGTCGACGCAAAGTGTCGACAAGGCATTGGATGGTCAAAGAATTGGTGAGGACTTGAAAACTCAGGCCGAGGCGCTGCGAAATCTGGCGGAGCGTTTTGATCGTTGAGTTTTTAGGGAAGGGGAATTGAGCGGGGGTGATAAAACAGCAGGGGAGTATCTGGTTAATTCCAGATACTCCCCAGGGTTCTTAATGTTTTGAATTGCTCTCGATGAACTTCTCGTAAAACATCTGGAATTTTTCGATTTGCTGCACGTTAAACCAGGTCTTGACCGCTTCGACCATTGGAGGAGGGCCGCACAGATAAATGTCGAATGGATCAGCCTCAAACGCATTCCGATCAAAGTGATCAGGAATCCATCCGGTTTTCCCTTTCCACTGCTCTGATGGCTTCGACACGATAAGGTGGTAGTCGAAATCAGCGATGCGTTCGCGATAGCCCGCCAACCGTTGGGTTTCGCAGAGGTCATTGTCCTGCGTGACACCATAGAACAGCTGGATCGGGTGTCCGCAGCCACCCTTTTCCGCGATGTTATCCAGCATCCCGAGAAAAGCCGATAGACCGGTTCCACCTGCCACCAATACCAGAGGCTTGGTCACTTGGCGTAGATAGAAACTACCCAGAGGGGCCTCGAACTCGATGAGTTGACCGGGTTGGCAATGCTCACGGATGAAGTTACTCATCACTCCGTCAGGCAGCAGCCGGATGAGAAATTGTAGCTGGTTAGTGGGATTGGGCCGGTTGGCGAATGAGTAGGAGCGCCACTCGCTGGTTCCCGGTACATGCAGTCGTGCGTATTGCCCTGGAAGAAAATCCAGTTGCTGCGGGCTGGCGCCAGCGTCGATATGAAGTATCGCGGTAGTGGCTGAAACCTGCTCCACACGGGTAATCACCGCTTGCAATAATTGGGTTGCCCCAGCGTTGCACAAGCTCGAATCGAAGTCGAAATAGAACGAGGCATCCGATTGCACTCGGGTCTGGCAGGAGAGCATCTTGCGTTGCGCCAGATCGTGTTCGGACAAAGCCTCGTCATCGACATAATCTTGAGTGAATTGACCTGATTCGCAGCGGCCCTGGCAGGTGCCACAGACGCCTTCGCGACAATCCAGCGGAATGTTCACGCCATTGCGCAGCGCGGCGTCGAGCAGCAGTTCGTTTGGTTTGACCTCGAAGAACGAGGTCTTGCCGTCTGCGAAGCTGAAAGCGACTTTATGGTTCATGACAAGGTGCCCCGCAGCTCACAGGTGATAGAAATCAAGCACAGAATTGATCGTGTCATTGAGCAACACGATGTGCTTGCGAGTGATCTTCCAGCTGTCTGCGACCGCTTTAAGGTGGTAGGTCACATGGCCGTAAAACTGCTCGGACAATCCTTGACGGGTGTAAAGCGTGACCCAGGCTGCCTTGACTTCAAGCAAGCCATGATCGAGCTCCTTGATTCGTACATTGCTGATTTGATGCAGGGTGCGCGGCATCGGATTTGAGGCCGCCGACTTACCGGTGCGCAGGCGAAACACCCGGTCTTCAAGGCCAGACCGGTTCGAGTAGTAAATCAGCGACATGCTGCGCTTGGGATCGGTGGTGTACACATGCTCCGACTCCCATTGCGGCAGATGGAATTCACTCTGCTCATCGAAGAGAGCGATGTAGGCGTCCCAGTCCTGCTGATCACACAGCTCGGATTTACGGTAAAGGAACTGCTCGACGGAATGTTGTAGTGCGCTCATTTCACACCTCCTTCAACTTCAGGGCTTTTTGTTCCAGGCCTTGCAGAAGGAAGCGCTGCCAGGAACCGTGCTGATTAATGTAGAGCCCCTCATGGGTGAACTCGGTGCCGGTCAGTACCGGGTTGATGCCCAGAACCTCGCTGTTGGGAGTGGGGCCTTCGACCCATTTTTCACTGCCGCGGGACACTTCGTTCCAGCGCTCCAGGCGTGCCTGGAATCCGCGCTGGGCTTCACGAAACTCCACCAGGTCGTCGGGGGTTCCCATTCCTGAAACGTTGAAGAAGTCTTCGAACTGGCGAATCCGGTTTTCGCGGTCCGCGTCGGACTCACCTTTGACGCCGATGCATTGGCTGGTGATCTCTGTCTTGTTCCAGGCCACCGGGCGCACGATACGCAGCTGTGAGCTGATTTGATCCATGAAGAACAGGCTGGGGTAGATGTTGAGGTTGCGCAAACGGTGCATCATCCACTCGGCTTGCTGCTGGCCGTATTCTTCTACCAGACGCGGCATGACGGTGGCATAACCGGCGCGTACAGCCGGGTTGGGCATGTCGCTGAACAAGAGGCTGTGACCATTCTTGAACGAGAACCAGCCGTCGTCGGTTTCGGCATCGCCGGCGCCCAGTTTGCTGTAGTCCAGTGTGTCGGAGCCGCCGCCATTAGCGGCATTGACTTGCTGGCGATGCTGTACCGTGGAGACATAGTTGTAGTGCACGGTGCTGACGTGATAACCGTCCAGACCATTTTCGTGCTGCAGTTTCCAGTTGCCGTCGTAGCTATAGGTCGACTTGCCGGGCAGTATCTCCAGCTCGCCAGTGGGAGACTGCGCGACCATCATGTCGAAGAACACTTTGGCATCACCGAGGTAGTCTTCCAGCGAGTCGCTGCCGTTGACGTCCATACTAATGAAGACGAAGCCCTTGTAGCTTTCGATCCGAGCTTTCTTCAGGCCGCGGGTTGCCTTGTCGAAACCTTCCGGGTATTCCCCCGGTGCCTTGACCTTGACCAGGCGGCCGTCACTTTTGTAACACCAGGCGTGGAACGGACAGGTGAAGGTTGACTGGTTACCTTTGCTGACGCGAGTCAGCGTCGCGCCCCGGTGCTGGCAAGCGTTGATCAGCGCGTGGAGCTGATTGTTTCCATCCCGGGTGATGATCATCGGCTGACGACCTGCGCGCATCGTCAGGAAGTCATTGGGGTTGGCGATTTCACTCTCGTGGCAGGCGTAGATCCAGTTCTTTTCGAAGATCAGCTCCATCTCCAGGTCGAACAGTTCCGGCTCTGTGAACATGTCACGGGCGATACGATAGATGCCTTCAGCCGGCCGGAAATCCAGGCAGCCCTGAATGTATTCTTGCCACTGTGCAATGCTTCTAGTGCTGTTCATCAGGTACACCCTTTTTGTAGTTTTTGGCACAACCCGATTGAAAGCCTTTCTGTGCAGTGCAGCTATCCGGATTCGAGGCGATATCTGTCCGTTTCTTGGGGGAGGGGATCGATTTGGTTGAGCGCTGCGCAGGCAAGCTTCTTTTCGCGTTTTTTTGATTGTTTTTGCACTATGTGGATAGCGGGCGTGTGGGGGCAAAAAGTATGGTTACAACTAATCTGTAACCCTTGTGGTGCTGTGATGAATCTGCAAACTCATGCTCGGGCTGATGCTGAATTTCAAGACATCCATGCGGTACGTCATGACCTGCAGAGTGCGCAGGCCTGGATGGAGAACATTTGCGGTCCCCACGAACTAAAGACCTCTTCTCCTCAACGTCTTCATTTTCAACATGACGCAAACGTCCTGAAGTCGATGTCTACGGTGATTGGGTATATCGAATACGGTACCGATGTCACGATCGATATTGATGCGTCGGTACTCAGCAGTTACAGCATCAGTCTTCCCGTCAGCGGGCAACAGGAACTGCGAAAGCCAAATGGTTGTTTGATGTCCGATAGCAGTAACGGACTTATTGTGTCGCCTTACGATCAGCAAGAACTCACCATTGCCGGTAACTGCCGGAAGATACAGGTGGCGATCAAGTGTGTAGCAATGCGTCAGGTATTGGAGGAGTTACTACAGCGGTCCGCCGAACAACCGATTGTCTTCGAAACACGGATAAGTACCAATCAGGGAGCCTCCGCCGCATGGTGGCGGCTGGTAAAATATCTGCTAATGGAGTTGGATCAGGCGCGAAACTTTTTTGGTCATGTTTCCATTGTTCGTGATATTGAGCGGGCCTTGATAAAAGGTTTGATTTTGTCGCAGTCCAATAATTACTCAAGTGAATTGGAGGGTGGTGCGCAAACACGCTGCCCTACGTATTTGTTGAAGGCCAAGCAGTTCATGCATGAAAATGCCAGCGAGGAACTGAATCTGAATGATATCAGTCGGGCGGCCGGCGTATCGCGTTTCAAACTGGCTGAGGACTTCAAGAAGTACTTCGGTATTTCCCCCGCTTTATATTTGAAGCGATTCCGGCTGGAAGCGGTCAGACAGGCGCTGCTGGAGGGTGGTTGTAATGAAAACATCACGGCGGTAGCGATGCGGTGGGGGTTTAATCATCTGGGACGTTTCTCTTCCGATTACAAAAAAATGTTCTTGGAAGTTCCATCGAAGACGGTTGAACAAAGTCGCAGTCATTGAGGTTTGGTAGAAACTTGGCGCTAAGCTTTTATTGAAGTGCAGGGTTAAAGATCTTGGGCTGGTTAGCAGGCGCTTGTATTCAAATAAAATAAGAGAGAATTATCATGAAAACAGTTGCCCAGTTACTGTGTTTAAAGCCCGTGCATAATCAAAAAGTTCACACCGTTGCACCCGATCAAATGGTGTTGGAAGCGATCAGAGTTATGGCCGAGCGAAACGTCGGTGCTCTTCCTGTCGTAGAGAGTGGGCGTGTTATCGGTATTGTCAGTGAGCGAGACTATGCACGGAAGATGGTACTGCAGGGCCGCTCTTCGGCGGGTACTGCCGTGAGGGATATCATGAGTTTTCCCGTCATAACGGTAGATTCTCGGCAGAGCATTGAGGATTGCATGGGCATTATGACCGATAGTCATCTTCGTCATTTGCCAGTCGTGGAAAACGAAGAATTGCTTGGTTTGCTATCAATTGGTGATCTGGTAAAGGCTGCTATTGCAGAACAAGCCGACCTGATACAGCAATTGGAAAGCTATATCCGCGGGCATTAAAGACGCTTCGAGTTCTACCAGTTGCCCTGGCGCGTCGCGTAACAAGATCCAGAGTGACGCTGAAGCAATTCTTATTGGGTCTCTCCAGGATGAAGTGGAGCGATATCGCGCCTGAAAAGATTCGGTTAATTGCGAAGTAATCGAGCTGTTGCACTGACAAAAACCAGCAGAACAATCAGGCAGCCCAGTGCGAATGACAAGGTGCTTAGATGGGCAACCGCCCCAATAAATACGGGACCTATCAGAATTCCTGCGTAGCCCATTGAGATGACAGCGGGGATGGCTACCGCCTGTGGCATACGTTGCTGCCGGCCTACAGCGGTAAAGATCACTGGGACAATGTTCGAGCAGCCAGCCCCGACCAGGGCGTAGCCGATCAGGGACGCGGGCCAGCCATCGATTCCAAGTGAAACGAACATGCCTGCGGCTGCGCAGAGCCCGCCTAGTGCAACTACGCGCACGCCGCCTAGTTTGCTGACGATGGCGTCCCCTGTCAGACGGCCCACTGTCATTGCAGCGGCGAAGGATGCATAGCCCAATCCGGCGATGCTCGGCTCTAACCCTCGGTTCGAGACAAGGAAGACCGCGCTCCAGTCAAGCATTGCACCTTCAGTGAGGAATACGATGAAACAGAGCGTCCCTAAAAACAGCACGATACCCCTGGGCACCGCGAACAATGGCCCACCCCGTTCAGTGCCATAAGTCAGCAAAGCAGGTGCAGCCTTGTAAAGTGATCCCAAAACCGTGGCAACGATGCAGAGCACAGCCATCAGTGGATCCAGGCCGAAGGTCAGTAAAGCGGTCATCGCCCCGGCGCCCAATATACCTCCGACGCTGTAAAGGCCATGGAAGCCAGACTGAAGTGCCTGCCCGCTGTTCTTCTCGACGATGACGGACTGTATGTTCATGGCGCAATCAAGCATGCCCATGCTGGCGCCGAAGATAATGACAGCAATCACCAGGCCAGGCAGCCACACCACGGTGCTCAAAAGCACAAGAACGGCACACAGTGCAATAGTTGCCCAGATGACGACCGGTCGGCACCCATAGTGCGCAGTGAGATATCCAGCAAAGGGCATGGCTACAATAGATCCACCGCCAAGGCCGAGAAGCAGCAACCCCAAGCCACCATCGTCCAAACCGACACGTGCCTTTACCAATGGCACCAGAGGTGCCCAAGCGGACATGAGTAAGCCCGCGATGAGGAAGGCAATGCGTGTAGACATCCGTTCGCTGTAGTTAGCCGTCGGTATTAACACTGACGATGGAGCATTCATAATTCTCGGTAATCCTTATCGATGATGTTGTCCGGCTTAGACCTGGCGGATTTCTTTGGTTTTTTGCGTGCTTGCGTTTCGGAAAACTAACGCCTGCGCTCATACGTCGCTCTATAACTACTCGGCGCTACGCCGAAGAAGTCACGAAAGCGCATATGGAAGTTGGCGAAACTACAGAAGCCGGTCGCAATCGCGATATCGGTGATCGGTCGATTGCTCTGCAAAATAAGCTGTCGCGCTCGAGTCAAGCGCAGCTCAAGGTAATAACGTGTGGGCGTGGCGCCCACGAAACGACAGAAGCGACGCTCCAATTGTCGTCGGGAAATGTTCACACACTCAGCCAGTTCATCGATCGATAACGGCTCTTCGATGTTCTTTTGCATCAGCTCTAAAGCGAGCTTTAGGGTTTGTGGCAAGGTGGGGTCAGAGTCAACGATGACAGTCGATATCCCAGAAACTTCAGAGCTCTGATCGCAACTGAGTATTTCCTCGACAGCATGGGTAAGTGACACCCCTTGTTTAGCGGTGATGAGCTCCAGCATCATTCGTAGCGAGCTGCTGGCGCCGGCGCACGTGATACGGTTTTTGTCTATTACGTGAGTTCGACAAGAGACCAGGACTTTGGGGAAAACATCCTCCATCATTGCTCGCCCATCTGGGTGGAAGGCGCACTCGACACCGTCCATTAGCTGAGCTTCCGCCAGGAAAAATGCACCGTTCCACAATCCCCCCATGGTCGCGCCGAGAGAGGCGACGTTACGTAGCTTGCGCCGTAATAGCGGGTCGCTGATAAGTTTGACCCGTAAACCACCGGCGACGATGAGAACGTCGATACGATCCGGAAGTTGTGATAGCTCCAGGTCTGCTGAAATCGCAATTCCCAGATCGCTCATTACCAGGCGGCTCTTGATGCCGGCAGTCAACACCTCAAACGCTGGTGTCTCGCTAATCAGGTTTGCGGTCACCAGCGCATCGATAGCGCCGGTGAATGACATCATCGAGAAATTGTTTAAAAGCACGAAAGCTACACGAGTCACCGCTTGTGGCTTCAGTGGTTTCTCGGCCGTATAGGAGTACCCCATATTCTTGTCTTTAAGCACGCTCTCGAATACGAATGGCATAAATCCTCTTTGACACCTGAACGAATAGCTAAAAAACCGCTGCGCAATCTAGACAGCGCTTTTTGGAGCGGACAGCAGCAAATCAAAGAATGATTGGCAATCGTCACAGAGAGGCAGTGCTTCAATATTGTTCTTGATGGCATTGCTGAGCGTAATGCCCAAGCTGTCATCAGCCAGTAAATGGTATTTAGCGGTGAGTTCGTCACTCGACATGGGATTACCGGGGTCGCCCTTGGCTGTCGCAGTTGGACTGGTAAGGCGTGTGCCGTCTTTCAGGGTAACGGTCACGCGAGAGAGAATTTCCTCCGGGAATCTGGCGGACAGGTCAGGCGCCTCATGAAGGGTTATTTTTTCGCTGATGCTTAAAATGTCTGGCGAATGAATGGAATCCCCGGTGACTTCGTCAGGACCCAGCTTTGCGCGAACGATCAAAGCAGCGAGTGGGAACGCTAGCGCATACTGGGCCTCGTCCGCATTCTTCGGGAAATGCCCCTGCAAGCACACAGACTCGTGGAATGTCTCGACATCTATGGCTTCGATCAACTCAGCAGTGATGACTGGATGCGCTCGCATCAAATCGGTCATGGCTGTGAGTGCCGGTTGCGCCCAGCGACATACCGGCCACGGTTTGAAATATTGCTCATCGATCTCCCAGCGGGTTCCGATGTCCTGCCAGAAAGTTGAAATCTCCAAAGGTTCAACAGTGGCGGCTGGAGCGCCAGTGACACCTGTCTGTGCCATCAGTAGTGCGTTCAGTCCGGCATACGCTCCGGCGCCATGGGCATCACGCAACATCGTAGGAAAGCTCACCAGGCGCATCATCGGGCACCTCGGGCCAAAATATTCCGCGATACCCAGCGCGTGACGAAACGTCGTTTCGTCCAGTTTCAGCAGACGGGCTCCCGCACAAACGACCCCGATTCCGGAAAATGCACCTGAGGCATGATATTCCGGGGCAGTGGCCATTAATGCCTGGCCTGCACGCAATGCCGTCTCATAACCAATGCACAGTGCGCTGAGGAACTCCTCGCCGCTGATGTCTTTGCCTTGACTGCGATACGCGTCTACCAATGCAACAATGGCCGGGACAACGGTTGCACCCGCATGCCCTTTGGATGTGAAGTGACCTTCATGTGCATCCAGACTATCTACGCTGAAACCGCCTGCATACGCGGCGCCCAATGGATGTACGGCTCTGCCGTCGAACCAAAGGCGGCTGGACAGTTTATTGGCAGAGTAGTGGGCGTCAGCGTAAGTTTTGAGCATAACGCTGGTTTGATTGTTGCGGGCTCCGGCGGCCACGCCAATGATGTCGAGCAGGCAAGTTTTAACCAACTCGCGTGTATGCAGGGGCGCGTCCTTGTAACTGAAATTCTGGACGAATGAATACAACTGCATTTCATGATTCCTGAATAATGAACGCCGAAACGGATAAAAAGTTGCCCGGGGCAGGGCAACCTTTTATGCAGATTTAAATGAAGGGACTATTTTTTTGCGGTGGCTGTATTAGCCGCGGCTCGTGCGTCTGCCAGCCAGCTGTCGTATTTCGCACGATGGGCCGCAATCCATTCTTTGGCGTGACGAGTAATGTCAGCTGCACTTTTTTCACCATTGTGCATCTTGAGATTTTGCGCGCTTTCATCGTCGGTAGTGATCTGCATTTCAGACAGGAACTTCACCGCAGCCGGATTTTTCTCGGCGAACTCTTTATTGATAACCGCTCTGACACTGTCTACCGCGAAGCCAAGGTTTTTACCATTGAAAGTCGTGTTGGTATCGTTTTTGCCACCTGGAAGATCCGTACGCGGCACGGTCAACCACACAACATCTTTACCTTCGACCAGAACACCGGAGATCCACTGAGGTACCCAGGTGTAATAGAGAATCGGCTTACCTTGTTTATAACGAGCGATGGTGTCCGCCATCAATGCAAAGTAGGAGCCCTGGTTATTTGTGACGGTTTTTTCCAGGCCATAGGCTTTCATATGGTGGGCAATGATCAGCTCACAGCCCCAACCGGGGTTGCAACCTGTCAGGTCGGCTTTACCGTCGCCATTACTATCGAACAGCTTGGCAATTTCTGGCTTTTTCAAATCATCGATATTGGTGATGTGGTGTTCATCGGCCGTTTTTTTGTCAATCATGTAGCCCTGCAACACGCCCGGCATGATAGCGCCGGTTTTCACCATCGTCTCATCGCCGCCGGCCTTCTCGTAGAAAGATTTGTGCAGCTCCTCCCACAGATGTACCGAGAAATCAGCGTCACCATTGGAAATCGCTACCATCATGGTGGAGTACTCGGTTTCCTTGGGTGTCTCAACGTCGTAGCCCAATTCCTTGAGACCCGCCATTGCAATCTCTCCGCGGAATCGCTCTTCGGCGATTGACGGAAAGATCGGGGTGATTGATACCCCTTTTCCGGGCTCCTGCGTCGTTGCAGCCGATGCGAACACAGGTGATACCGCTAAAACTAAAAGCGCCACAGAATGAATGAATTTCTGTTTTATTCCGAATGTTGTGAAGTTCATTATCGTTTACCTTGGCTTGGTTAAGATGTTGGCAGTTCTTTTGATTCCCGACACGCCGCTAGGCGGGTTAACTTTCTTTGGGACTAACTTCTATTTTTGTAACTGTGTTTTTTCTCTTCAGGCGATAAATGACACCCGCCGGGCCGGTCTGATACCAATGCTCACCTTTGGTTGCCCTGTTACTGCGTTCGCCCATTGCCTGAGTCAACCGGTCGAGGAAAATCGCCAGCAATACCAGGCCCAAACCACCGACGGTTGCCAAGCCCATATCAAGGCGGCCAATCCCGCGAAGTACCATCATCCCCAACCCGCCAACCGAAATCATTGACGCGATCACCACCATGGAAAGCGACAACATTAACGCCTGATTCAGACCCGCCATGATTGTCGGTGCAGCTAAAGGAAGTTGAACTCGCCTCAGCATCTGGCGTGGGGTACATCCGAAAGCCCGGGCGGCCTCAACCTTATCTTCCGGCACTTGGCGAATTCCCAAATTAGTGAGTCTGACGAGTGGGGCTACCGAAAAGATGATCGTGACCAGTACACCCGGTACGTTGCCGATACCGAACAGCATCACGACGGGTACCAGATAAACAAATGCAGGCAGTGTTTGCATGGCGTCGAGTACCGGACGCAGGAGCATCTCCAGTCGGTCACTACGGGCACACAGGACACCCAGCGGTATGCCAATAACTGCGCAGAAAAACAGTGAAGTGAGCACCAGGGCGAGGGTAATCATGGCGTCATTCCACACACCGATCACGCCTAATAAAGTGAGAGTAACGAAGCAAAGGATACCTATTTTTCTCCCTCCTACCTGCCAGCCAAAGAGCGTCGCGATGATAATGAATATTGACGGAGGAATAGCCAGCAATCCGTACTGAATACCATTAAGTACCTGGTCGATAGGCCATCTTATCGAGCGAAATATCTCGCGGAAATTATGGACCATATAATTCAGGGCAACTTCTACCCATTGCCCCAAAGGGACGTTGATGGATTGAAACGGGTCTAAAAAACTGAATTCGTTCATGCTAATCACCTGAATGTCCGAGCCTGGCAAGCCAGCGAGTAGAGCCTATTAGTGACGGCTCATTGTCTGGAGCAGTAGGCTCTTGGATATCGTGCCTTTGAACACACCCTGGCGATCCAGCACGGCAACCGGATTAACTGCATCCGCAACGATGTGAAAGACGTCCTGAAGGAGTACATCGTCGCGCAGCGTAGGCGTGGATTGATCCATGGCGTACGGGTGCTCTGCGCAGATTTTGGCAACATCACCAGCCTTGAGGATCTTCGAGGCATCAAAACCTTTGAAGAACGCTTTGACGTAATCGTTCGCGGGGTTGCAAAGCAGCTCTTGCGGGGTACCGATCTGTACTACCCGGCCACCTTCCATGATCGCAATGCGATGGCCGATGCGAATCGCCTCGTCAATGTCATGGGAGATGAAGATGATGGTGCGATGCTGTTCTGCCTGCAGGCGGATCAGCTCGCCCTGCATTTCGTGGCGGATCAACGGGTCAAGTGCCGAGAAGGCTTCGTCCATCAGCAGGATGGCGGGGTCGTTGGCCAGCGCTCGGGCCAGGCCTACCCGCTGCTGCATACCGCCGGACAGTTGGTGCGGATAGCTGTAGGCGTGGCCATCGAGCCCCACCTGTTTAAGTGCCTCGAGTGCACGTTTATGCCGTTCACTTTCCTCGACACCCGAGATTTCCAGGCCGAAAGCAACGTTGTCGATAACACTCATGTGGGGCATCAGGGCAAACGACTGAAACACCATGCTCATGTCTTTGCGACGAACGCTGAGAAGATCGGCGTCCGACAGACCAGTGATTTCTTGTCCGTTCAGATGGATCGTTCCGGAGGTTGGCTCGATCAGTCGATTGAACAACCGGACCATCGTCGACTTCCCTGAACCGGAAAGCCCCATGATGACGAAAATCTCTCCACGTTTTACGGAGAAACTGGCATCAAAAACGCCAACGACTTGACCGGTTTTGCTGAAAATTTCACTTTTATCAGCACCGCGAGCCAGCATCTCCATCGCGAGCTTTGGCTGAGTACCAAAGACTTTGTAAATGTTTTTTACCGAGAGTATCTCGTCACCAAGACTCATAACCCCTCCTGCTGCAAATACGACGTAAGATCAAGAGTTTAGATATACGTATCTTAATCAGTTAAGACGGTGCTTATGGGGGCAGTCAAGCTGGGAGAAAGGTTGGGAGTTAGTCATTGTGACCATCCTCTTTATTATGTGATGTTTATTATTCTTGTTTTTTTCGGCGCTGAATTAATCAGTTCCTTGAGACCCAAGTTATTACCTTATAGAGTCAGCGTCTAACAACATTTCTTCCGGCCAATCAATAACGTCATGTTATCAATTAATTAGTCGTATCAATTTACGACTGCGACAGTGCTGGTTGCGAAGGCAACTGCCGCTGGCCCTGTCTTAGACCCTCTGTTTCAGCTACGCTCCAGCCTAGGCTCTAGGTGGAAACCCTCTTGCCGATCTCGTCCCTAACGGCCCTCCAAAGGGCCCCGAACCGGATATTCAATACTCTAGGTTATGGTTAAGCACATCGATCCAGACATGACGCTGCTGAAAATGCCGTCTCTGAAAGCAGTAAAGTCATTCGTAGCCGCCGCCAAATATCAGAGCTTTACGCGTGCGGCTGAAGCGCTGTGCGTTACTCAAGCGGCAATTAGCCGTCAGATTCGGGAACTTGAGGCGTACCTTGGGGTGGATCTCTTCAAGAGGGTAGGACGAGCAGTCGAGTTGACGGAAGCCGGATCCATCTTTTTTGATGCTGCACAGATTTCTTTCGTCAACATTTCCCAGGCGGCAGAGCGCATTCGCACCAACAATGCAGGCAAGCGCACGTTGACACTTTGCTGTTCTCCCGCGTTTTCAGCCCTCTGGCTCGCAGCGAAGCTGCCGGGTTTTTTTACCAAGAACGCAGACATCGACCTTAATCTGGTAACCACTCAAAATTTCTTGTCGATGGAACCTGGGGTAACACCGGACATCTTCATCACCAAAATGGCCAGGGTTCAGGATGGCTACCGCAGTTATCCGTTGTTTCATGACGTCATCTACCCGGTGTGCACGCCTCGTTACAAAGAGGAGCACCCTGAACTGTCCAGCCTGGAAGGCATACGCGACGGGGTTTTGCTAAACCTCAGTCCCTATGGCAGATCCCAGGTAGCGGAGCACGTTGACTGGGGCGTTTGGCTGGCTTATCACGATGTTGATATCGAGAAACGCCCCCACGACAGCCCTCACGTTTTCAACGCGAACGACTACAACCTGGTGATTAGCATGGTGTTAACCCACCAAGGCGTAGCGCTGGGATGGAATCACTTGGTTGCAAACCTGATCGAAAACGGCACGTTGATTCGGCCGATCGAAGAGGAAGTGGTTCTCCATGAAAGTCAGCACTATCTGACATTTCGAGAAGACCGGATCAATGACGACGCCTGTTGCCGGCTACGCGACTGGATTCTCGCCCAGTTTTCCTGAGCTGTTTAGAAGATAGGAGTACTGACTGAGCAGTGACTCGGGCTGCGAGGAGGGGAGAGGTTTGGGTGTGCCGGTGGTGATCATTCGTGGTTCTCACCACCGGCAGTTTTGCACTCAGCCGACAGACCTTAACGGGATCGTGTCATTGAGCTGCTCAAGCATCGTTTTGCAGTACCAATCATCAAACTGGCACACGCCAATTTCGCTGGCCACCGATAACGGGCCTGGCTCGTAAGCGGGAGAGTTAACCCCTACCTGCGCACCTTCCACCAAGGTGCGGTCTTGGTCATTGGTTGCAAGCCAAACCTTCGTCAGACGCTCGATATCGTAATCGACACCTTCCTGTGCTGCTTTATTAACGATCCACTTCGTCGTGACCAGTGTCTCATTCGGGCCGATAGGCAGTACGCGGAAGCTCAACGCGTGATCGCCCAGAAAGTGGTTCCAGGTCGATGGGTAGTTGAAATAAAGCAGAGCACCGATGTTCGCTTCACCGGTTGTGTCCAACCGGCCTGATACCGCAGGCTTGCCATCCATTGTGTAGCTGACGGCCCCTGAAAACAGTGGGATGCGCGTCATTCGGAAGCGACCATCCTCGTCCATGACCAATCGGCTAGGCAAGCCTGCCGCTTCGCAGCGGTCCCAATGCTCTTTGAGTTCGAGATCCTCATCACCGCCCGCGCCGCCCACTGATGGGTTGTCCACAAATGAGTGCATCAACTCCGGGTGAGTGCAGTCGCAGTGGTAGCACTCGCGGTTGTTCTCGAAAACCAGTTTCCAGTTGCCTTTCTCGATGATGTTCGACTCAAAGGCGACTTTGCAGTCATCCAGGTTATGAGGCGCAACGAAAGGGGTGACGGAATTTCTGAATGAAGAAAAGTCAGGGGCGACGTCAGCGACACACACATAGATGTAGGTTTCGACGACCTCACAATGCACGGGTTTCAAACCATGCTGAGACTTGTCGAAATCGTCCCCCATGTTCCCTGCGAAAAGCAGCTTGCCATCCAGCTCAAATGTCCATTTGTGGTAAGGGCACACCAGCTTGGCGACCTTGCCGCTTGCTTCCGGGCATACCTTGGAGCCGCGATGGCGGCAGGAGTTGTGGAATGCCCGAATCTGTTTATCTGCGCCGCGGACGATCGCGACGGGGTAGTCGCCGACTTGCAGCGACAGGTACTGACCCGACTTCTCCAGCTCAAATGTGTGCCCTGCGAAGATCCAGCTTTTGTGCCAGATCTGTTCCAGATCCTGCCTGTAAACATCTGGGTCGCTGTAGAGGGCACCTGGCAGCGCATGGTCAGGCTTGCGCTGCGCAACAAGATTTGAAACTGCCGATTTAGTGCTCACGGTCAACACACTCCAAAATACCAAAGGGACGACAAAAGACCATTGTTTGCATCAATCTCGATATTGGGTAACGCCATTTCGCCGGTAAAATATCGCTGTTGTAAAGACTACGTCTGCAATCGCACCTCAACAAGAAACTTTTACGCTTATCAATGCATAAACAAATGTTATCGATTGATGACTCGGCGTTAAGCGAGTGTTCGTAACTAATTGAATCTAAATGGAAAATTATTTTCACTCCTGCGCGCTATATCGCTTTAAAGATGTAGGTGTGAGGAATACACGCTATTGACCACTCTATTGCCCCATGCCAGTCTGGATTCAATTCATGACGCTTTTATTGAAGCCATTGAACGGCGTGATGAAAGTGCCGTAGTTGATCTGGTGTTTGAGCATTGGGAACTGTTCCGTGAAAACATGGAGATTTTTATCGTGCCTCAAGGCATTAAAGCTGACGCGCTAGTTGACCTTCCACCTAACTCGCATTCGGAGCATTTATCTTGAAATTTGAAGGTATTTATACGCCAGCAGTAACTCCTTATAACTCTGATGGGGAGATTGACTGGAATGTGTACTCGGAAGTTTTGGAGTCGCTGATTGAGGCGAAGGTGCACGGCATTATTATCGGTGGGTCGACCGGTGAGTATTATGCGCAGACTTCGGAAGAACGCACCGAGTTGGCGGCCTACGCCAAAGATGTGATCGGCACTCGGGTGCAACTGATCGTCAGCACCGGGGCGATTCGCACCGAAGATGCGGTTCAGTACGCCAAGGATGCCAAATCGATCAAAGCGGACGCCATTCTCGTCACGTCCCCACCTTACGCGTTGCCAACCTCGCAGGAAAACGCGATTCACGCGCTCACTATCGATCGCGCAGCGGACTTGCCGATCATGCTTTACAACTATCCGGGGCGCATGTGCGTTTCGATGGATGAAGAATATTTCACGCGTGTCAGCCAATCGAAAAACGTCATCGCCATCAAGGAAAGTTCCGGCGACATGGGCCAGGTGCATATGCTGGCCCGGCAGTTTCCCAACATCGCCTTGTCCTGCGGATGGGACGACCAGGCCCTCGAATTCTTTGCCTGGGGCGCCAGAAGCTGGGTGTGTGCAGGGTCCAACTTCCTGCCCAAGGAACACGTAGCGCTCTATGAAGCTTGCGTGATCGAAAAGAACTTCGACAAAGGCCGTCAAATCATGTCGGCGATGATGCCGCTGATGAATGCCCTGGATGGCGGCAAGTTCGTGCAGTCGATCAAGTACGGTTGCGAAGTTGCCGGACTGAAAGTAGGGGATGTGCGCTTGCCGCTTCAGCCACTTGAAGCAGAAGAAAAGCAAAGCCTTGAATCGGTCATCGCCGAACTGAAACGCAACGTAGCCAACATTACTTCGGGAGCCAGCCATGGGTGATCTTCTGAGCAAGGCCGAGTATGCCGCTCTGGCCAAAGATATTTCGTTGCCATCCAAGGCGTTCATCAATGGCGCGTTCAAGCCCGCGATCTCTGGCAAAACGTTCGCCACGAACAATCCGTCGACGGGTGAGTTTTTGACTAACGTTGCTGCCTGTTCATCCGAGGATGTCGACTTTGCGGTGAGTAACGCCAAGGAGGCTTTCGAGGATGGACGCTGGAGATCGATTTCTCCCAGGGAGCGCAAAGCTGTTCTGCAGAAGTTTGCGAACCTGCTTGAAAGTCATCAATACGAACTGGCCGTCCTCGAAAGCCTCGACAGCGGCAAGCCTGTGAGTGAGTGTCAGCTGGTCGATGTGCCGGACACGATCCACACCTTGCGCTGGCACGCGGAACTGATCGACAAGATTTATGACAACACCGCCCCAGTGGGCAGCGACGCGCTGACGATGGTAGTTCGGGAGCCGATCGGCGTGGTGGGCTGCGTATTGCCCTGGAACTTCCCGCTGCTGATGCTGGCCTGGAAAATCGGCCCGGCGCTCGCCGCAGGATGCTCGGTCATCGTCAAACCTGCTGAACAAACGTCGCTGACCACGTTGCGCGTTGCTCAGCTGGCGTTTGAAGCCGGTATACCCGCTGGTGTACTGAACATTGTGACCGGCACGGGCAAAGAGGTCGGTGAGCCGATTGGCTTGCACAATGACGTCGACATGGTGAGCTTCACCGGTTCCACCGCGACCGGCCGCCGCTTCCTGCATTACGCAGCCGATTCGAACCTGAAACGCATCGTCCTTGAGTGCGGCGGGAAAAATCCTGCGGTGGTGATGGACGATGCCCAGGATTTGGATCTCGTCGCTCAGCATGTCGTCAATGGCGCGTTCTGGAATATGGGCGAAAACTGCTCCGCGACTTCACGTCTGATCGTCCATGCGTCGGTCAAAGACGAGCTGCTGGAGCGCATGGGTGCCTACATCCGCGAATGGAAGATGGGCGACCCACTTGATCCGGAAAACCGCGTAGGGTCGCTGGTCAGCCCTGAGCATTTCGCAAAAGTGAAGTCGTACCTTGAGCACGCCACCGCCGGGAAGCTTGAAGTGGTTTACGGTGGCGCGACCAAAGACGGTGCCTTCGTAGAACCTACCGTGATTGACGGTGTCGGGCGAGACAACCGGCTGTTCCAGGAAGAGATCTTCGGCCCGATTCTTTCGGTGACCACCTTCAATACGATCTCCGAAGCCATTGCGCTGGCCAATGACACGGTGTACGGCCTGGCGGCCTCTGTTTATACCGGCAGCCTGCGTCGGGCGATCAAATTGTCGCGAGAAATCCGCGCCGGCATCGTCACCGTGAACTGCTTTGGCGAGGGCGATGCGTCGACGCCTTTCGGCGGCTACAAGGAATCAGGGTTCGGCGGTCGGGACAAATCCATTTTTGCTCACGACCAGTACACCGAAATCAAAACCATCTGGATCGATGTGTCTGATCGGTCGGATGAAGAGACCGAAAAATGAGTACCCATACCATCAAGCGTCTGCCGGTAGACACCGGGGTTTCAGGTTGGGAGGCGATTTCCACACGCACTGCGCCTGTCCGCATGCTTGATGGAAACGTGACGGCGGATTGGCTGATTATCGGTGCCGGTTTTGCCGGCCTTTCCGCCGCTCGCAGACTTTCACAGTTACACCCTGGTGACAGCATTGTCGTGGTCGATGCTCATGAAGTCGCCAAGGGGCCGGCAGGCAGAAACTCTGGCTTCATGATCGATGTGCCGCACAGTCTGTCGTCCGGGGAGTATTCCGTGGCGAGTGAGTCTGCAACGGCGCTGGAAATCACGCAAAATCGTTTTGCGATCGATTTCGCTGCACAAGCGGCACGCGAGTACGGCATGTCCGCAGACACCTTCGATCCTTCAGGGAAGATCAACGCTGCCGCCACTGAGCGGGGATTGAAGCTGAACGTCAATTACGCCAAATCCCTTGAGCGCATTGGCGAAAAGTTCGAGATGTTGGGTGCAGCGCAAATGCGCGAAATCACCGGGTCCACCTATTACCACGGTGGGATCTATACCCCCGGCGCAGTGTTGATTCAACCTGCGCAATACATCAGAGACCTGGCAGCGGGGCTGGAAGGGGAAATCACTCTCTATGAGCGCTCTCCCATTATCGAGTTGTCCAGGCAGGGTAGCAGTTGGACTGCTCGGTCTCATAACGGGGTGGTGCGCGCACCCAAGGTCATTCTGGCGGTCAACGGCCACATTGAAGACTTCGGTCATTATCAAGGACGCCTGCTGCACGTGTTTACCTACGCCTCCATGACGGCTGCGTACAGAGAAGATGAATTCAGGAAGGATGTACCGGGCAAAGCCAGGTGGGCATTGTTGCCGGCGGATCCAATGGGAGCGACTGTTCGCAAGATTTCTTCAGACGGTCTCTCACGTATCGTCATCCGGACAAAGTTCACCTATGACCCGAGTATTCAGGTCACCCCGGAGCGTGTAGCTGCGGTTGCCAAAGAACAGCGACATTCCCTGGATGCACGCTTTCCCGAATTGAAATCCACTGCGTTGGAGTTCAGCTGGGCCGGCCGTCTGTGTTTGAGTCGTAACAGCGCCGCTGCATTTGGCGAGATCGAAGAAAACCTGTATTCGGCTTGCTGCGAAAATGGGTTGGGGACAGTCAAGAGCACCTTGGCAGGTGTAATGGCGGCGGAATTGGCTTCGGGTATACGTTCTGATTTTCTGGATAGTCTCAGTCACGCACCAGGACCCAGCAGGCTACCCCCCAAGATAATAACGAAGCTGGGCGTCAGTTCGGTCATTCGTTGGCATGAATTTTGGGCCGGGCGAGAAGGTTAACAAGTTTAAGTTGTCGGCTTTTCCTATTAAGGCCGTTTAATAAGTTACTAATAAGAACGGAACAATCCATGAAGAATATTTGGAAGGCATTCTGCGCGCTCGCGCTTGTAGGCATGATGAGTTTGCAGGCACAGGCAGAAGAAAAAAACATCGTAATGGGGACCATGTCTTGGGAGGATTTGGTGCCCATTACCGGTATAACCAAGAAGGTACTTGAGAACGCTGGGTATACCGTAAAAGTGGTGGAGTTTTCCGAGTGGGGTATCGCCTATGCTGCACTCAGCAAAGGGGATATTCAGGTATTGGCCTCCCAGATTGATTACGCCGCCGCCGATTATTGGAAAAAGAACAAGAACAAAATCGAGAAGCTGTCACCGGTCTCCTTTGGTCTGTATCAGGGCATGGCAGTACCCAGTTACGTGGACATCGACTCCATTGAACAGCTGAACGCAAACGCGGACAAGTTGGGTGACAGAATCATCGGCATCGAGCCTGGTTCGGGTTTGATGAGTGACGCGAACAACGTGGTCAAAGCGTACGACATCAAGCTCAAGCTGGTGGAAGGCAGTACCTCCGCAATGACCGCGGCTTTAAAGTCGGCAGTCGACCGCAAGGAATGGGTGGCGGTAACCGTTTGGGATCCTTCGTGGATGACCAAGAAGTTTGATCTCAAATTCCTGAAAGATCCAAAAGGGGTCTTCCCGCCATTGCAGGGTTATTACTGGATCGGACACAAAGGCTTCGCTGAAGCCAATCCGCGTGCGCGTGAATTGATGGCCAGTGTTTATGTACCCATCACGGACATCACCGCGATGAATGCTGAAGTCAAGGATGGCAAGACCATGGACGAGGCTATCAAGGGCTGGATTGATAGCCATACAGATCTTGTAAACCGTTGGGGAAATATCAAGAACTATTAAGTTTTGTTTGTTTGCCACTGCCGCCCTTTGATTAATTAAAAAACCAGCAAACAACTGGTTCGATGGATTGCGAAATGACAATGGCCACAATTAATACTGACGAAGTGCTGGTGGATTGCCAGTCGGTTTGGAAAATCTTCGGTAAAAGTGCACCGGCAGCCATGGATGCGGTTGTCCAGCAGGGGCTTTCAAAGACCCAGATCCTGCAAAACTACGGCTGCGTGGTCGGGGTTTCCGATGTCAGTCTCCAGGTTCGCCGGGGGGAAATCTTTTGTATCATGGGTTTGTCCGGCAGTGGCAAATCCACCCTTATAAGGCTGCTGAACAAGCTGATCACCCCTAGCTCGGGGAAAGTGCTGGTCAAAGGCAAGGATGTTTCATCCTTGTCGCCGGCACAACTGCGGGAGGTGAGGGCGCGTCACATCGGTATGGTCTTTCAAAGCGTTGCCTTGCTGCCTAACCGTACGGTTCTTGAGAACACCGCGTTTGGCCTGGAAGTGCAAGGCGTGGGCAAGGCTGAGCGTTACAAAGTGGCCGAGCAGGCGCTGGCGAAGGTCGGATTGAGCGAGTGGACTTCGCGCTATCCGAGCGAGCTGTCCGGGGGCATGCAGCAACGGGTCGGACTGGCACGTGCACTGACAGCCGATCCAGAAGTCATTTTGATGGATGAGCCTTTCAGCGCACTTGATCCGCTGATTCGCCGACAGTTGCAAGATGAGTTCCGCCAGCTGACCAAGGAGTTGGGCAAGTCCGCGGTGTTTATTACACACGACCTGGACGAGGCCATCCGCATCGGTGACCGCATTGCGATCATGAAGGATGGCGCCATCATTCAGGTCGGCACCGCCGAGGAGATCGTGCTCAATCCGGCTGACGATTACGTGGCGGAATTTGTCGCCGGCATTTCCCGACTGCATCTGGTGAAGGCTCACTCGGTCATGACGTCGGTCCAGGCCTACAAGGCAGCACACCCGACGTGCGAAATCTCCAGGCTCAGCAAAACCTCGCTTGACGCCGACATCAATGAACTTATCGGATTGACGATGAAGTCCGAGCGCGACGCACTTGCGGTCGTCGATAAAGGAACAGTGGTGGGGGTTATTACCCCCCGTGATCTACTGCGGGGCGTGCAAGGTATTCCCAATGAATTGGCGCCCGTAACAGCTGCCAATGCGATGGAGGCGTTCGCATGAGCACGCCGGACTTCTCCAGTCAGTTTGATGCATCCATTGATACAGGGCTGGAATGGCTTTCGGATAATGGCGAGTTCGTGTTCGATGCCTTCAATGCGGTGCTGAACGGCATTTACCAAGGCGTCCTGTGGTGTATCGCTTATCCACCGCATTACGTCGTAGCGATTGTCATGGCGTTGATTGGCTGGCGAGTTGTTGGCGTCCGCTTCGCGATTCTCTCAGGTCTGGCATTGTTGCTTTGCGACATCATCGGTTTGTGGCCAGAAACAGTCAGTACGCTTGCATTGGTGCTCACCGCTACCGTGTTGGCACTGGCTGTCGCCATTCCGCTGGGAGTCGTCGCGGGTCTGGCGCCGGCCTTTGATCGTGTAGTTGATCCTTGTCTGGATTTGATCCAGACGATGCCGCCCTACATCTACCTGCTACCGGCCATTGCGCTGCTCGGCTATGGCCCCGCCACGGCGCTGTTGGCGACTTTTATCGTCGCGCTTCCCCCTGCTCTACGACTGACATCCCTGGGTATTCGCATGACGCCCAAGGAGTTCATCGAGTTGGGAGACGCCAGCGGCGTGACTGGAATGCAGATGTTTTTCAAGATCCGCTTACCGTTCGCCATGCCCAGCATCATGGCCGGTGTTAACCAAAGCCTGATGATGGCATTTGGCATGGTCGTCATTGCCGGCATTGTAGGTTCGGGCGGTTTGGGCGAGGCGATTTACGGGTCCGTTCGTACATTGGATATCGCCAAGTCGATCAACGCAGCCATCGCTATCGTCATTCTGACCATGATTCTGGATCGTCTGGCGCAGAGCGCTGCACAGACGCGGGTGGGAGCCTCTCAATGACAACGCACATTCAATTTTCTCCAGGCGATTACCTGGCGCCTGCCGTTGATTGGCTGAACACGAATTTACATGGCTTGTTCAAAGGGATCAGTCAGGTCGTTGAGGCGGTACTCGGTGCAGTGGAGGGAGCGCTGCTTGCTCCCCATCCGTATTTATTCATCGGTATTGTCGTCGTTGCGGCGTTCTTTTTTGCCAATAAGCGGGTCGCTGTTTTCGCCGCGGTGATGTTGGCTTTCTGTTTGTTCGCGGGCCTTTGGGTTGCGTCCATCCAGACGATCGCGCTCGTCAGTGTGGCCGTCCTGATCTCGGTGTCCATCGCTTTCCCGCTGGGGGTTCTGGCTGCCCGGGTGAAGCGTGTCGATGAAGCGTTGCTGCCGATTCTGAACATCATGCAAACGGTGCCACCCTGGGTTTACCTGATCCCCGCCGTGATGTTGTTCAGTTTGGGACGGGTGCCCGCGATCATCGCAACGATTGTTTACGGCATCCCGCCGATGCTCAGATTGACGACCCTGGCCTTCAAACAGCTTCCCAAGGATCTCCTTGAACTGGGCCAGGCATCCGGTGCTTCACCTAAAGACATTCTGTTCAAAATTGAACTGCCGACTGCCGCACCCACGCTGTTGGTAGGCCTGAACCAATGCATCCTCATGTCGTTGGCAATGGTGGTGTTGGCAGGTCTGGTGGGGGCGGGCGGTCTGGGGGCTGAAGTGACCCGTGGCCTCTCCAGGATGGAGATGGGCTTGGGGCTTCGAGCGGGCCTGGCCATTGTCGCTATTGCGCTGCTGTTGGATCGACTGTCACGGGGCGCGTTGCAGCGTCACTCCCCCAGCAAACTCCTTTGAAAGGGCATCAGCATGAGACGCAGCTTTTTTTGCATTGATTCGCACGCGTGTGGCAACCCGGTTCGGGTTGTAGCGGGCGGAGCACCGCTGATGCCCTCCGTATCGATGGCAGAGCGACGCGATATTTTTGTGCGTGACCACGACTGGGTACGCACCGCACTGATGTTCGAGCCTCGGGGGCACGACATCATGTCCGGCGTCATTATCTATCCATCGGTACGTGATGACTGCGACTTCGGTGCGTTGTTTATTGAAGTCAGCGGCTGCCTGCCGATGTGTGGAGCAGGCACGATCGGGTTATCGACCGTGGTCATTGAAGAGGGCTTGGTGACACCTCGCGAGGCGGGAAAACTCGGCATTGAAACACCGGCAGGACGTGTCGATGTCGAATACACCCTGGGCGGCGAATTTGTTGAGTCGATTCGCTTGTTCAATGTCGCCAGCTACCTGCACAGCGCTGATGTGGTGGTGGAAGTTCCTGGTGTCGGAACATTTACGGTGGACATCGCCTACGGCGGGAATTTCTACGCGGTGGTCGAACCACAGGAATGTTGGACTGGACTAGAAGGGCAGACGACGGCCGACATCGTGGGATTGAGCCAGAAACTGCGCGCAGCGCTCTCGGACATTTGTGACCCTGTGCATCCGGAGAACAGCAGAATCCGTGGTGTTCACCACATTATCTGGTGTGACAAACCACAAAGCAGAACCGTGCATGGCCGCTGTGCAGTGTTCTACGGTGATAAAGCGATTGATCGTTCTCCCGGTGGTACCGGTACCTCGGCCCGGATGGCTCAGCTCTTTGGAAAGGGACGACTGAACGTCGGCGATATTTATCGACTTGAAAGTCTGATCGGTACGATCTACGAAGGAAAGGTTGAGGCGTCGGTGAAAGTCGGAAGCTTCGACGGCATGAAGCCAAGTGTCAGCGGCTGGGCTGAGGTGATAGGCCATAACACCATTTTCGTAGATGACAAAGACCCTCTGGCTCACGGATTCCAGCTCGCATAAACAGCTTGGTCATGGCGTCGGCGGTTGATTCTTCGGCGGCGAGGACTCAACCGTGATTTGTATAAGGTCTGCGTTCGTTAGAGTAAAGAAGCGAGGCGTAAAGTGATCGAGCGACGAGATTTCAGCGGGTGCATGAAGGGTAAAAACCTCCGTTATCTGGGGGAGATTCGGGTAGCGCCGACGTCTCATGCGCGGGCCGGTTTTTTACTGCTCGAGCACTTCTCGCTGCCTGCATTTACGCAAGCGCTCGATACGATTGTCACAGCCAACCTTTTGCATCCCACATCGTTTTCTTCACGAACCTTCGGGTTGCAAGACGGTGAGGTCACCAGCGACCTTGGCCTGGTCATTCGGCCTGATGCGCGTCTGGAGGTCGCAGCACTTAAAGACCTCAATTTGTTGGTCATATGCGGCGGCTACCGCACGGAACTCAAAGTTAATCACGAGCTGATCAGCCTCCTCAAAACAGCATCAGAGCTTGGTATCACACTGGCCGGGCTGTGGAATGGGGCGTGGTTTTTGGGCGTGTCAGGTTTGCTGGAAGGGTATCGTTGTGCGATTCATCCCGAGCACCGACCCGCGCTCGCAGAAATTTCAAAAGTCACGCATGTCACCAGCGAAGCATTTGTCGTGGATCGAGACCGGCTCACGGCTTCAAGTCCAGCGGGTGCTTTTCACATGGCCCTGGAGTGGATCAAGGGGCTGCACGGCAAGGCACTCGTCGAGGGCATCGAGGATATTCTTTCTTTCGAAGAGTCGCGGTATCGGCGCATCAAACCGACGCAGAACATCTCGTTGAGCGCCCCCCTTAAAGAGGTGGTCAAGCTGATGGACGCCAACCTTGAAGAGCCGCTGCAAATGGAACAACTGGCGGCCTATGCCGGACGTTCCCGTCGACAAATAGAGCGTTTGTTCAAAGAACAACTGGGTAGCACACCGCAACGGTATTACCTGGAATTACGCATTACCGAAGCACGGCGATTGCTTCAGCACACAGAGCTGTCTCAGGTTGATGTGCTGGTCGCATGCGGCTTTGTTTCACCGAGCCATTTCAGCAAATGCTACAGCTCGTATTTTGGTTACCGGCCTTCGAGAGAAACGCGGCTGGTGAAGTAAAGAACGCCTGTTCACACGCTAAGGAGGAGGGCATGACCGAAGTGCGATTGAAGAACGATCAAACAAAAAACACGGCGTACTTAACTACGCCCACCGTTGCCGCTGGTCCTGGGGTCGCAAGGCCCCAACTCGGGATTTTCCTGTGCCTGCTCTCAATGCTTATCTTTGCGAGCCAGGACGGAATAACCAAGGTACTTGTCAAAGACTTCCCGGTTGCCCAACTGGTCATGGTGCGCTATTGGGTGTTTGTCATTTTTGCCCTCGGATATGCCGCCTACCAAGGTAGTGTCAAGGAACAGTTCCGGAGCAAGCACCCTTGGCTCCAAATCATTCGAGCGTTGTTAGCCGTGGGTGAAATAGTACTGTTCGGAGTCGGGCTGCGTTATTTAGGCCTGGCTGAAATGCACGCTCTCTATGCGGTGTTCCCTTTGATGACCTTGGCATTGGCGGGATGGCTGCTAGGAGAGTTTGTCGGGCTACGACGTTGGGTAGCGGCTGCCATAGGGTTTGCCGGCACACTGATCATCCTCCGACCAGGCGCGGGCGTCTTTGAACTCGCGGCGCTGATTCCCCTGCTGTCTGCTTTGGGGTTCGCAGCGTTCAATGTACTGACGCGCCGGATTAGCCAGCACGATTCCTTTGCGACGAACATGCTTTTTATGGCAAGTGTGGGTGCCCTGACGATCACATTTGTGGGGCTGCCCGCATGGGTTTCTCCGACTCCGGTCCAGGGCCTCTTGATGGGGATCCTGTCATTGACGGGAGTAGTCGCTCAGATACTGCTTATTCAAGCTCTGAAATATGCGACCGCATCTACCTTGCAGCCTTTCAACTATGCGCTTCTGGTGTTCGCCACGTTGATTGGTGTGATCGTTTTTTCCGAGCGCCCTGATACCTGGGTGGTTGTCGGAGCCACGTTGGTGATTATCGGTGGGCTGTATGCGATTAAAGCAAAGGTGTGAACGTACCTGAGTGTATGAAGTAATCAATGTGTGGTTGGTTTCCTGGATGAGCACGGTGTCTAGTCCTGAAATAGGTTTACACCTGTTTCAGTCTCAAAACGCCCGATGCACCGCATCGGGCGTTTTGTATT